>CAJJBD010000030.1 GCA_905182325.1 uncultured Planktomarina sp.
AGTGTCCCAACCAGTTTGGTAGTCATTGCGGTTCATATCGATTGAACCGAGGACGCCCAATGAGGCTGCCGTCGCTATCTCATGCTCAAATGAGTGGCCGGCTAAAATGGCGTGGCCCTGCTCAAGATTTAATTTTATATCTTTTTCTAGACCGTATTTCTGTAGGAAGCCAAAGCAAGTCGCCGCATCATAGTCGTATTGGTGTTTTGAGGGTTCCTGTGGCTTTGGCTCAACTAATATCTGTCCCTTGAAGCCAATTTTATGTTTGTAATCGACCACCATCGATAGGAAGCGGCCCATGTGATCTAACTCAAGCCCCATGTTGGTGTTGAGTAATGTCTCATATCCCTCGCGTCCTCCCCAGAGGACATAATTTTCGCCACTAAGCTTATGGGTAGCGTCGAGGCAACTTTTAACAGTGGCTGCGGCAAACGCAAAAACATCGGGATCCGGGTTGGTTGATGCCCCACTCATCCAGCGGCGATGGGTAAACATATTAGCAGTTCCCCAAAGGAGCTTAGTTCCCGTGGATTGCATTTTTTCACCAAAGTAATCGGTAATTTCATCCAGCGTGCTGCGGTTGGTGTCAAAATGTTCCGTCTCAGGGCGTATATCTGCATCGTGCCAGCAGAAGTAAGGCACGCCCAGCAGCTCAAACATTTCAAAGGCCACGTCTGCTTTGATGCGAGCACGCTCCATGTTGTCTTGTGGGTGCCATGGCCGTTCAAAAGTCTGGCCACCGAAGGGATCACCGCCCTCCCAGGCGAAGGAGTGCCAGTAAGCCACTGCGAAACGTAGGTGCTCTTCCATTCTTTTACCCATGACAACCTCATCAGGATTATAGTGGCGGAAGGCCATTGGGTTATTGCTGTCTGGCCCCTCAAAAGATGCCTTATCAATACCTTGAAAGAATTGTGTCATACGAGAGCCTTTAATGCTGGATATGTCATCTTGTAGCGTTCGTACGCCAATTGATATTTTTTCGTCAACTCACTGCGTGGTAAAATTGTCTTTGCCACTTTTGGTGGTGTCATTACAGTTTGAGGGTCTAGTCCAGTTTTGCCAACAATTGCCAGGCGTGCAGCGCCAAGTGCCGCACCAAATTCGCCTTTTTCGGGCAAGTCAATCGGCATGTCCAATACGGTTGCAACCAACTCCACCCAAAATTCTGACTGGGCCCCGCCGCCGATCCCGAGCGCTCGCGAGAGATTGGTCCCTGTTGATTTTAATGCCTCGAGATTATCGCGCAATGCAAAGCTTACGCCCTCCATGACCGCCTGAACCATATCGCTGCGAGTTGATGCGATATCGATATTTAGCATCGCCCCTCTAATAGCGCTGTCGTTGTGGGGCGTACGCTCACCCGACAGGTATGGCAGAAACTGCATATTATTCGGGCCACTTATACTTGTGCCAACAATACCAGCGAGGTCAGCTGCGTCTGCATCAAAGATCTGTGACAGCCAATTCAGGCTGTCGGTTGCAGCTAAGATGACGCCCATTTGATACCACCGATTTGGCACGGCGTGGCAAAAAGTGTGCACTGCTGAGGTGGGCATTGGTGCAAAACTATCTTTTGCTGCCAGTAGGACCCCAGACGTTCCGAGTGAGACAAAGGCGTCTCCTTCCTTCAAGGCGCCGACCCCGCAGGCTGCGGCTGCATTATCGCCGCCACCGCCGACTACCATTACGTTTCGCCCAACTCCCCAACGTTCAGCCAATTCTGATCGCAAGTTTCCAATGGGAGCCGATCCCTCAAATAAGTCAGGAACTTGGTCTTGCCGCACCCCTGACTTTGACAAGAGATCATGCGACCAATCTCTGGCGCCGCAGTCGAGCCATGAAGTTCCAGCTGCGTCAGACATATCTGACACGTAATTCCCGGTAAGCCAGAAATTCATGTAATCCTTTGGCAGCAAGATTTTGGCAATCTTAGAAAAAATTTCGGGTTCATTATTGGCTACCCATAAAACTTTTGGTGCAGTAAATCCTGGAAAAACTATATTACCTGATACTTCCTGAAAACATTCAAGTTCGTCTAGCTTTTGTGCCTCTAAATGGGCGCGGGTATCATTCCAAAGCATGCAGGGTCGCAGCACGCTTCCACTACTGTCCAGCAGTGTGGCTCCATGCATATGACCTGATACGCCGATGCCCTTTAGGTCAGAAAACTTATCAGCATATCCTGCTCGCAGTGAATTTATGACGCCCTCACATGCCGTGGTCCAGTCGGTAGGATCTTGCTCGCTCCAGGAGGCCTGAGGATGATCTACATCATAGGTTTCCTGTGCAGACCCAACAATGCTCCCATCTTCTTGAACGAGAAGTCCGCGGAGCCCAGACGTTCCTAGGTCTAAACCTAAATACATATATTTCCTTACGTAGTTTTATCTTCGCAATTTCACAGTAAGCGTAAGTTTGGGCTAGTTAATAGGTAGTTATGGCGCGCGCTGTTGTCCAGTTGTTACGGAAAGTCACAGAGCCGCCTAAGATCAGCAGTCAGATCGTTTCAGTAGAATATCGTTGGCATGCCTCAATGGCTACAACTTAGGGTAAGGCAAACTGCACTGATAGGCACAAAAGGACTAGGCATGTTATACCTGCTCTCATACGGAGCCACCAGGTTGGGGTTAGATCAAGTTTAAAAAATATAAGATCTAAAACCAGCAATGAACAAAATCCTGCCATAAGAAATTCTATTTTATTGTCAGAATTAGTTGAGATTAAAAAGAATACCGCGAGTGCCGGCAGTACCGACAGGGCATAACAAATTGCAGCTTTTAGCTGTGTCGTTTTTGTAGAGAAGCCCCAAAGAACGCCAGACATAAAACTCATTATAACAGCGCCATAACTTATCTGAACTTGAGCTCCAACAAAGTTGTTTCCGAGCCATATTTTACCCCACTCCATTAAGCCGGTATTTGCTAGGGTGAGCGCTCCCCAAAAAAATGGCGCCAGTCCCGCCAAGCCTAATAAAAGGGGAGCATTGGGAATAGCTTTGTTCAAATTAATCTCGAATTAGTATTGTCGTCTAGGCTTGCCAGAAATTTTTGGCTATCTTCCGTGATCATTTCTTTTTTTTCGTCAGTCATACGATCATAAACTTTGTACATCATACCTACTCGGTGGTTGTTACCTAATTTGTCACGGTTGCGTTTCAGGAAGTCCCAGTAGAGGTAATTAAAGGGACAGGCATCTGGCCCACTCTTTTTAGTGACGCTATAGCTACAGCCTTTGCAGTAGTTTGACATTTTATTAATGTAGCCACCACCGGCGGCGTAAGGCTTGCTTGCCAAATATCCACCATCTGCGAATAGGGCCATTCCAGACACATTCGGCAATTCCACCCACTCAAATGCATCTACATAAACGGATAAGAACCAAGAGCTCACCTGCGCTGGATTAATTCCCGTCAATAGAGCAAAATTTCCTAGAACCATCAGGCGTTGAATGTGATGTGCGTAGGCGTTTTGTGATGTCTCTTTAACTGACTGATGTAGGCAATTCATTTTTGTGTTTGCGTCCCAATAAAACGCAGGCAATTCACGGTTGGCCTCAAAGAAGTTAAGTGCCGCATATTCTGGCATCTCACTCCAATAAATTCCACGGATAAACTCCCTCCAGCCCAGAATTTGACGGATGAAACCCTCAACGGCATTTAGGGGGGCGTGATTGTCGTGGTAGGCCTGCTCTGCCGCCTGGATACACTCCAGTGGTGAGAGCAATCCACAATTTAAATACAACCCAACATGTGAGTGATACATCCACGGCTTGCCCTGGATCATTGCGTCTTGAAAGTCACCAAAATACTTAAGTCGCTCGTCTATAAATTGCCTCAACGCTAGCTTCGCTTGGACTGCATTAATGGCGAAATGAAAGTCTGAGAGCACACCCATATGATCTGAAAATTTATCTTCAACCAATTTCATAACATCTAAGGTTACTTCGTCTGGCTCTGATGAAAAAGTTTCGGGTATATCAAAGTTTGGATTGGGTGGCTTTCTATTTTCAAGATCAAAGTTCCACTTACCGCCAATAGGCTGATCGCCATCCATCAATATTGAATACTTCTTGCGCATCTCACGGTAAAAGTACTCCATTCGGAGATTTTTCCGATCCTTACTCCAATTTTTAAATTCAACTTGATTACATAAAAAGCGAGCGTCTTCTCTAATATCCACTGGGATACCAAATAACTCTTGCCAAATGTTGATTTCGGTCAGAACCCGATACTCTCCGGGTGAAGTTACAATTATTTCGTCAATTTTGTGTTTTGCCAGGGTTTTTTCTACTGCCTGAGTGAAAGATTGCATGGGCTCTGGGTCATTAAGCTTTAGATACTTAACTTGGTAATTTTTCTCTACTCGCAACTCCTCAGCAAAGTGACGCATCGCTGAAAACAAGAAGACAATTTTTTTCTTGTGATGCTTTACGTATGTTGCTTCAGCAAAAACTTCGCAAATTAATACGATATCCTCTTCAGCGTTGATGCCGCTTAGACTCGAGATTTCATTGCTGAGTTGATCGCCTAGGATTATACGTAATGCAGGCAATAAAGTTCTCCCTCGCCACTTCTATGACCCCTTGCAGTTAGACCACAGGTTGAATAATTCAAGGATCTAGTCGTTGCATGGCTGCATATTAAAAAATAAACTTGAGGATTAGGCTTTCAGTTTGGCTCTAGCCCGCTAGTTCAATCTATATCCACTTAAACAGGCTTAGGTAAATGAAGAAGACAACTGTAGATTTAAAACCTGAGGAAGTGAGCGACATCATTCAGATGGCGCTGTCAGACCACGTCTCATTCGCCAATATCGAGAAGCTTTATGGCTTGAAAGAAAGTCAGGTTGTGCGTCTGATGCGCTCCAACTTAAAGACAGGGAGCTATCGAGCTTGGCGAAAGAGAGTGCATGAGTTTGGTACCCGGCGGGAATTCTACAAGTGAAGAATGTTAAGAAATCCAATTTGCCGACTAAGATTTGTTTAACTTGTGCTCGGCCTTTTACGTGGAGAAAAAAATGGGCCAATGTTTGGGACGAAGTTTTATACTGTTCTAAAAAATGTGGCCGCTCAAGATGAGTAAAAGACAAGTGACCTCAAATGAAACTGGGTATTTTTGGCAAAAAAAAGCTGTCCCAACTCGGGCTGAAGGATTGGAAAGGCTTAGCAGCTTTGCAGTAACTGGGCTCAAATCATACTCGGATCAGCGCAATTATGACTACGGGCCATCCGATCGATCCAATATTTCTTTATTGTCGCCCTGGGTCAGGCACCGGTTAATTTCTGAACAGGAAATAATTGAAAAGTTACTTAACATTCATTCTCATAGGGATGCTGAGAAATACATACAGCAAGTTGTGTGGCGAACCTATTTCAAAGGCTGGCTAGAGCAGCATCCGTCGGTCTGGGACTCATACCAAAAAGGAATTTGGAGTGGGCTTAATGAAGTTTCACATGACAAAAATAAGACACGTTTGTATGAAAAAGCAATTACAGGCCAAACTGGCATAGACTGTTTTGATAGCTGGACTGTTGATCTGATGGAACATTCATACCTACACAATCACGCCAGATTGTGGTTCGCTTCTATTTGGGTTTTCACCCTCAAATTGCCATGGGAGCTTGGTGCTAATTTTTTTATGAGACACTTGCTGGATGGAGATCCTGCCTCGAATACCTTGAGCTGGCGATGGGTGTCGGGCTTGCATACAAAAGGTAAAAATTATCTTGCAACCTCGAGTAATATTAAGAAATTCACATTGGGTAGATTTAAAATGGATGCACTTTTAGATGAAGTGGCTAGTCCGTTGAATGAGCTGACTGAGCACCCATTCCAATCACTAACGAGTTTAGAAAACCTACCAAATGATGACTTTCTATTGCTAGTGACAAAGGAGGATTGCAATAGCGTGGACTTAGCTAAAGATCTGCCAGTGAGTGCCCTTGGATTAATGCTTTCAGAAAAATCCGAAGTGTTTGAAAATAGTCCCGCTGTGTTTGAATTTTCTCATGGTGCGGTGGTTGATGGGGTGGAGCGCATCAGTAGCGCTGGCGAAGTTTTGATTTGTGAAGATTGGCTGGAGCCGCTAATTGACTTGGCGCGCTCAAACAATGTGACAAATATTGTTACTGCCTACACTCCAATTGGCCCTGTCAATTCCAAGCTGCAGAGTATTAAGCCTTTATTGAAAAATGCTGGAATTGAATTGTCATTTTCTCGCAAGCAATATGATCAAACCTTTTGGCCCCACGCTACAAAAGGCTTCTTTGCTTTTAAGAAGAGTACAAATAATCTGATTAAAGAGTTAGCGGTCAACTAATGGATTGCCGCCAAGACCGTTTACTCCCTGCGCTATAAGATCCTCAACTAAGCCTTCACCAATTATGTCTTGTACTGTGAGCCCATCTCTCAGGGTTTGTGCGGCTGCAGTACTAGTTGCCTGGCCCATCGCCACGCATTGTGGCATGCCGTGAACGGAGCAAAACATTGTATGTGGTGGGTTCTTGTGATCGTATGTACTTGAATTTTAGAATTTTCTTCGGCTTAGCATGATATTGATAATGTGAAATCAGTTGCGAGGTCACTTGGTTAAATTAAAAGTGGGAATACTTTTGTTGATGCCCAGTTCAACTCAAAAAAATAATAAGGTGGGTGGGCTTTATCTAATTGGAGAAATTGCTGTCACATTCGTGCTGGCCAGTATAGTAAAAATTCTTCAGCCTGACTTTTCAGTATTTTTAATTTTGTTTTTTAGGTACTTATTTTGTCTGCCACTTCTTGTGGCGTATGGAATTTATACCAGAGGATCTGCGTTCCTAAAAATTAAGAATATCAAGGGGCTAGTTCTGAGGTCGTGCTTTGGTTTCCTAGGTCTAATAACTTGGTTTTTAGCAATCACAAAAATTGATATTAGTCTTGCCACGGCCTTATTAATGACCATGCCAATTTTCATTACTGGTCTCTCAGTTGTGATTGCTAAAGAGCAGGTAGGAGTCAGGCGTTTGGGTTCTGTTATCCTGGGATTTTTTGGTGTTATTGTGTTATTGCTACCCATCACTCCCGAGCTTAATATTTGGGGTGCCGTATTTGCTCTACTTGGCGCGCTGTTTGCCGCCTTAATGTTTGTCTATTTAAGAATACTGGGGCGAAGTGACCCGTCAGTTTCCACAGCAATTTGGTACAACTCAGTAGGTGTAGTTTTAGCCGGTATTTTAACCTACATTTTTGCTGGTTTTACGCCACTTACAAACCCGGAGGGTCTCCAGGCTATTTACGTTTTTATTACCTTGGGCGTATTAGCGAGTTTTCAGCAATTCTTTCTGGCTCAGAGCCATATGTACGCTGAGGCTTCAGTCCTTGCACCTCTTCATTACTTATCCATTCCGTTTGCAGTATGTGTGGGTATATTATTGTTTGGTGAAATTATTACCGTAAAATTTCTGATTGGTACTTCTATTATTATAGCGTCAACTTACTACATTTTTCTAAGAGAGCAGGTTCAAAACTGATTAACCACTGCATAAAAATTTGTAAGGTTAGTGCTATTCCCCCAAGAACACCCTAACTGCAGCTTCAAATGCCTTCGGCCGCTCGGCGTGTAGCCAGTGCCCCGCATTGGGTATTTTCGCAAAACGAGCGTTTGGAAACAAGGTTTTTATTTTTGTGCGGTGGTCTCTCTGGACATAATCAGAATTTCCACCAGCCAGAAACAATGTCGGCTCACTGAATTGTCTGGAAATTTCTGGAAACCCAATAATTTCAGCCATAAATTCTGACAAAACGTCAAGATTTAATCTCCATTTGCTTTCTCTTAAGTTCAAACTTTGTAATAAGAAGCTGCGGACATTTGAATTTTCAACAGTCTTTTTGAGAGCTGCGTCCGCGTCCAGGCGTGAAGTGAAGTCACCTAATGGTAATGCCTGCATTGCGTCAATCAAATGCTGTTGGGTATGCGCATATGCTACAGGTGCAATATCAGCGATAATTAATCTCCGAATTGGTGCATCCGTCAGGGCGGCCACCATTGAAGCTTTCCCTCCCATTGAGTGCCCAAGTAGGTCAATGGGTCCGCCTATCTTAGTGATAACTTCAGAGAGGTCTGAGGCCATTGCAGCGTAACTTTGATCTGGTAGCCATGGGCTTTCGCCATGATTGCGCAAGTCGAGGGCAATAACTCGCCGTGTGTCGGATAGGCGCCTCGCAATTACGCCCCAATTTCGTCCTGAGCCAAATAAGCCATGTGCAATTACAAGTGGCGTACTTGAATAGTTTCCGTGCGATATCATATTTAACATAGTTCATAATCTATGATGGCTTTTAATGACTGGCTAGCCCAGTTATTAAAGTGAAAACACTAATAAGGTAATATCCATGACGCTTCATGAACACACCATCCCCACCCAGGGCGTTCACCATATAACACTCACTGGTGCTGGAAGGCAGATCACTTTAGACTTTTGGGAAGGCGTGCTGGGCATGCCCTTTATATTTGAGCAGCCCAATCTGGATAACCCAAAGGAAAGCCATCTTTACTTTGATCCGGGCGATGATCGTTTGATCACTGTTTTCTGTGATGAATCGAGGGAGCCTCAGATTGGAAATACACCAATTGTGCCTGGTGCAGTTCACCACTTGGCATTCGAGGTGAGCCAGGCCGTCTCAATTCACTTACCAGAAAAGCTCGATAGCCTTGGCGTTGCGCATTCAGGTTTGAAGGATAGAGGTTTTATGACTTCCATTTATTTTCGAGAACCTTTGGGGCTATTAATTGAACTTGCTGCATACAAATTTACACCTCCAAATGGCGTCAGTCGCGCTCGAGTTTTATTCGAAGCGCATCGCCTTCGCGTGGTGGCAGGCGATTTGTCTATTTCTGACATTCATGTTGCTCAAGCGCTAGCTCTACTAGCACATCGAGACGTACCAAGCCTGTCAGATTTTGATGCTGAATAGGGACGTTTATAGACGAATTAATTATTTTAAAATTAACCCATCAATTTAAGTTTTATTTAGTATAGTGGGTACTTTGCACATAAAATACCAACTTCAGCCTTAACCTTTGCTTCCACAGCATGATTTGCATCTTCACCATTTTTTGCCAGCCCATCGACAACTTCAGTAATCCAATCAGCGATTTGGCGAAATTCGGATTCACCAAAACCACGAGTTGTTCCGGCTGGACTGCCTAAGCGTATACCACTTGTGACCATTGGTTTTTCTGGATCAAACGGAACGCCATTTTTGTTGCAAGTAATACGGGCGCGGCCAAGAGCTTTCTCAGTTGCATTCCCCTTAACACCTTTGGGACGCAAATCTACAAGGACAATGTGTGTGTCTGTACCATGAGTGACTGTATCTAAGCCGCCCTTTATCAGCTGATCGGATAGGGCTTGTGCATTTTTAATCACATTCTGGACGTAGATTCTAAACTCAGGCTGTAATGCCTCACCAAAGGCTACGGCCTTTGCCGCAATCACGTGCATTAATGGCCCACCCTGTATGCCTGGAAAAATGGCAGAATTAAACTTCTTTGCCAATTTTTCATCATCAGTCAAAATCATACCACCTCGTGGTCCGCGTAGCGTTTTGTGTGTTGTGGTAGTTGCCACATGGGCGTGAGGGAATGGACTTGGATGCTCACCACCGGCAACAAGACCCGCAAAATGTGCCATGTCAACATGTAGGTAGGCACCCACACTGTCAGCAATTTCGCGCATGCGCTTCAAGTCAATTTGACGTGGAACTGCAGAGCCACCCGCGATAATCAATTTGGGTTTGTGTTCTGTCGCCAACGCTTGGGCTTGATCGTAATCGAGGAGATTATCTTCTCTGCGCACACCGTATTGGACAGCTTTAAACCATTTGCCTGATTGGTTGGGTGCGGCCCCATGACTTAGATGGCCACCAGCATCAAGTGACATTCCCAAAATTGTATCGCCTGGTTGTAAAAGTGCTTGGAAAACTCCTTGATTGGCCTGGCTGCCGGAGTTGGGTTGGACGTTAGCAAACCCACAATTGAAAAGCTGACAGGCGCGCTCAATTGCAAGATTTTCTGCAATATCCACATATTCACAACCGCCGTAATAACGCCGCCCAGCATATCCTTCAGCGTATTTGTTAGTCAGCACTGAGCCCTGCGCCTGCAAAACGGCTTTGGATACAATGTTTTCGGAAGCTATAAGCTCGATTTCATCGCGCTGACGTCCAAGCTCTTGGTCAATCGCCTTTGCCAGAGCTGCATCAGTATTTGCCAAATCGGCGTTAAAAAAGTTGTGATTACTGACTGTCATTTTATTGATTCCCTAACATTTTTGATTGCTTATGCTTGTTTCCGATAGGAAATGTCAAAGACTAGTAGCGCGACCTATTGACCTAAATTTGTTGCGCATGAGCCTGACTTGCGTTTCAATGGTGCCCTGGCATAGGGTGCAGAAATGGAGTTTCCAAAATGCCTGCACCAGAACGTAAACGAATTTCTTTTTTAGCCAGTAGTACAAAAGTCGCTCAGTCAGCAAGGAATACATTTGTAAACCAATTTGGTGACTGTGAGTTAGGCAAAGCTGATGTAATTGTTGCCTTGGGTGGTGATGGTTTTATGTTGGAGACATTAAATTCAACTCAGCGCCTAAATGTCCCAGTTTATGGGATGAACCGAGGTACAGTTGGATTTCTGATGAATGAATTCTCACTGGAGCACCTGACAAACCGACTGGTTGAAGCGGAAGAGGCTGTAATTAACCCTCTCCGTATGCGTGCCACTTGTGCTGATGGCACAACACACACTGAGCTTGCCATCAACGAGGTCTCGCTCCTAAGGCAGGGCCCACAGGCTGCAAAATTAAAAATTTTTGTTGATAATCGACTGCGGCTCAGTGAGTTGGCTTGTGATGGGGCGTTAGTTGCAACGCCCGCAGGTTCAACCGCCTACAATTATTCGGCGCATGGGCCGATCTTACCGATTGGTTCTGAAGTTTTAGCCATCACGGCGATGGCTGCATTTAGGCCTCGAAGGTGGCGAGGTGCCCTCTTGCCAAAAAATGCAAAAGTACGATTTGAAGTGGTTGAACCTCAGAAGAGACCCGTAATGGCAGATGCGGATAATAGATCTGTTCAGGACGTAGTCACTGTTGAGATTGAGAGTGCTGGAGATGTTGAGCATCGGCTTTTGTTTGATCCTGGACATGGATTGGAAGAAAGACTCATCCAGGAGCAGTTTGCTTAAGTAATTTCTTAGTATATTTTATTGGTTAAGTTGAAAAATATTTAAGGCTTAAACTTCTTTAGCAAAACCTAAAGATAGTAGTTTACTTCGTATTTCATCCAAAATTATTGGATCGTCTATAGTTGCGGGTGCCTTAAAGGGTTTGCTATCCGCAATGCTTACCATAGTCGCGCGAAGTATCTTCCCTGAACGTGTTTTGGGAAGCCGATCGACAACACAGGCCAGTTTAAATGCAGCAACGGGACCAACCTTTTCCCGAACAAGGCCTATAACTTCTGAGACTATGTCAGAGTGGGAACGATTGCAGCCATTGTTGAGGCACAAAAAACCCAGAGGCACTTGCCCTTTCAATTCATCTGCAACGCCAATTACTGCACATTCTGCCACGTCAGGGTGATCCGCTAGAACTTCTTCCATGGCGCCGGTAGATAAACGGTGCCCGGCAACATTAATGACATCATCGGTGCGAGCCATTATGTAAAGATATCCATCATTATCTATGCTACCCGCATCCCCGGTTTCGTAATAGCCAGGGAAGGTCGTTAGGTATGATTGCACCATTCGGTCAGGTGCATTCCAAAGTGTGGGCAAAGTACCAGGCGGGAGTGGAAGCTTTATAGCTATTGAACCCAATTTACCTGGCTTAACTTGCTGGCCACCTTCATCTAGGATTTGTACATCATACCCTGGCATAGCGACAGTTGCAGACCCAATCTTAACGGGCATTTTTTCTATTCCAGCTGGGTTGCCCGCAATTGTATAACCAGTTTCCGTTTGCCACCAATGGTCGTAGACTGGCACACCCATGACGTTCTGAGCCCAAGTGATAGTGTCGGGATCTGCCCTTTCACCGGCAAGGTAAAGTGCCCGAAGACCTGACATGTCAAAGCTTTTAATCATCGCACCGGTTGGATCATCGCGCTTGATCGCTCGGAACGCTGTCGGCGCTGTGAAAAAACTCCGCACATTATGCTCCTGAATAACGCGCCAAAATGTACTAGCATCTGGTGTACCCACTGGCTTTCCTTCAAATACAACAGTTGTATTTCTATGAATTAGGGGTGCGTAACAAATATAGGAGTGACCTACGACCCAACCCACGTCGGAAGCTGCCCAAAAAACTTCACCAGGATCAACATTATAAATATTTTTCATTGTCCAGTGCAGGGCCACTAAATGCCCAGCCGTTGGACGTACTACACCCTTTGGCGCTCCTGTTGTACCTGATGTGTACAAAATATAAACAGGATGATCGCCGGACACGGGCACGCATGGTGCAGGTTTTGTACCTTCTTGCAGTGCATTCCATTCTACATCAATTGATCCAAGATCAGCTATACATTCTGGTCGTTGAAAAATTACATTAAATTCAGGTTTGTGGCGGGCTATTTTGATAGCGCTGTCTAGAAGTGGTTTATATTCAACGATACGGCTGGGTTCGACCCCACAAGATCCTGAGATTATTGCTTTGGGTGTTGCGTCGTCAATTCGGACGGCGAGTTCATTGGCGGCAAAGCCACCAAATACAACAGAATGAATTGCGCCAATTCGAGCACAGGCAAGCATAGCGACTAAAGCCTCTGGTACCATAGGCATATATATTATTACTCGGTCTCCTACGGTGATACCTTTGGCGGCCAAGCCCCCAGCGAATGCCGCTACTTGGGTTTGTAACTCTAAATATGAAGTTTTGCTTTTTTTATTGGTGACGGGGCTATCATAAATGATGGCTGTTTGGTCCCCATATCCGGATACGACATGGCGATCCACAGCGTTGTAGCAAGTGTTAACCTGTGCATCTTTGAACCACTCATAGATAGGAGCATCATCATCCCACAGCGCCTTTGAGGGGGGCTTTACCCAATCTATGTCCTCTGCGGCTTTCATCCAAAAACCTTCGGGGTCTGACTTCCAGCCTTGGTAAATATCTTTAAATGACACTTAATCGGTCCCCTCAGTTTTCATATATTTCTTCGCAGGCTTAATCTGGTGCGAGTTGTGACGCGATAAGTGGTTTGGCTTGATCCGAGCGAGTTATGGCAACGGGTTTATTTAATTACCTGATATGCTATCATATCTGATGTGAAACTCATAGATCGTATATTTTAGTTACATATGAAAAGGCGAGCCTACCTATGCAGAATATCCGTGCTGAAGTGCTTTTGTCTACCAAGGAATTAAAGGATGACATTCCTTTTTTTACCAAAGTGTTAGGTATGCGAATGGATGAAATATTCCCAGCTGACGATCCTAAAGTTGCTGTGTTCTCTGGATTTGGCCTCAGAGTACGAGTTCAAAACGGAGCAGATGTAGCGCCTGTTGTCTTGCGTATTATGTGTGATGACCCCATTTTGATAGCAGGTGGAGAAACTAGCCTGTTGGCCCCAAATGGTACCCGCATCGAAATTTTGCCACTGGCAGCGCCCGTGGTGATGCCACCAACGTTACATGAGTTTGTCGTACGTAAAATGACTGACCAAGCATCTTGGGTGATTGGCCGAGCGGGAATGCATTATCGTGATTTAATTCCTAGCCGCCTTGGTGGCTCAATAATCGCAAGTCATATCCGGATCCCAGATGGTGGCCCTGTACCCGACATGGTACACTTCCATTCTGTTGGGTTTCAACTGATTTATTGTTATAAGGGTTGGGTAGACCTTGTATACGAAGACCAAGGGCCACCGTTTAGGCTGCATGCTGGAAACTGTGTAATACAGCCCCCAGAAATTAGACATAGGGTCCTTTTTGCTAGTGATAATATTGAAGTAATAGAGATAGGAGTTCCCGCTGAGCACGTTACAACAATTGATCATGATATGGAGCTTCCAACTCCAAATTTTATGCCGGAACGAAAATTTAGTGGACAGAAATTTGTACACTCAGAGGTCTTAGATGCTGATTGGGCTCAATCGAGGCTGCCAGGGTTCATGTCACGAGATACAACAATTTGTAAAAATACACAGGGTGTTGCTTCAGTTCATCTGATCAAGCGTGGTGATGGCATTCCTTTGTGGACATCGCACACAAGTGACATCCACTTCAATTTTGTTTTGGAAGGAGGGTTTACATTAGAGGGTGTTGGCCAACCTGCCCAAGAATTAAAATCAGGGGATGCTTTTGTCATTCCTCCCAAAATGAAGGTGCGATATGCACACCCATCCGATGATCTCGAATTGCTCGAGGTGAGTTTGCCTGGTGATTTTAAAACTCAAGTGGATTAGGGTTAATATTAAGAAAATTTAAAATGAAGCCCCAGTTTAAAAAAATTCTCTTTAGCGTTTTTTACACTTTTTAACCAAACACCTAGAGGTATTACAATGAACGAAGATTTAATTGAAGCTGCAAGGTCAGCACGTCAAAACGCTCATGCCCCATATTCCAAATTTCACGTTGGCGCAGCAATACGTACACCAAGTGGTGCAATATTCGCGGGCTGTAATGTAGAAAATGTGGCTTATCCAGAGGGTACATGTGCTGAAGCGGGGGCAATTGCGGCGATGTGTTTAGCGGGTGAATATGAGATAGCAGAAGTAGCAGTAGTAGCCGGTGGTGACGAACCTTCCTCACCTTGTGGGGGCTGCCGACAAAAAATTTCAGAATTTGCCAAAGGGAATGTCTTGGTGACTATGGTAGCGGCTAGTGGCAGAAAGAAAACTGTTAAAGTAGGGGATCTTTTGCCGGGTGCTTTTGATTTAGAGCGCCTAAATGCTGGTATAACAGCTAATGGTTCTGAATGAATACTCGTGATTTAATCCTATGCTTGCGTGAAGGCAAAACAGTATCACCAAAGGCTATAAATGTGTTTGGCAGTGGCCTTGGCAACGATACCGTGAGTGACGCGCAAGCTGGTGCTTTTGCTATGGCTGTCTGCCTGCAAGGTTTGGATGATGACGGACGAGTGGCTCTAACTTTAGGGATGCGCGACAGCGGTAAAGTGCTTTCATGGGATCTTCCAGGTAAGGTAGTTGATAAACACTCGACTGGTGGCGTTGGTGATGCAGTTTCACTTATATTGGCACCTTTGCTCGCCAGTGTTGGTGTATTTGTACCGATGATTTCGGGAAGAGGGCTTGGCCACACTGGTGGTACTTTGGATAAACTAGAATCAATTCCGGGTGTCCGAACCCAGTTTTCAGAAGAACAGTTTCGTAAAATAGTTGCTGATGTTGGTTGTGCTATTGTAGCACCGAGCTCTGACATAGCGCCAGCGGACCAACGGCTCTATGCGGTCCGTGACGTAACGGGCACAGTGCGCTCCTTAGATTTAATTACGTCCTCTATTTTAGCAAAAAAGCTAGCTGCTGGTCTGGAGGCCTTGGTCCTTGACGTAAAAACAGGCTCGGGGGCGGTTACGCAAGATATTGATGAGGCTCGTGCGTTGGCAAAGGCCTTGGTCACTACTGCAAACG
Organism: uncultured Planktomarina sp.; assembly: GCA_905182325.1. Lineage (GTDB taxonomy): Bacteria > Pseudomonadota > Alphaproteobacteria > Rhodobacterales > Rhodobacteraceae > Planktomarina. The sequence continues at coordinate 15,632 of CAJJBD010000030.1, forward strand.
GTGCGGGATGTCCGACAAGTGCAGTCATCACAGATATGAGCCAGCCGTTATTACCAAGCATTGGTAATGCGGTCGAGCTTGCCGATGTGATGCGATCATTTGACAGTAAAAGTGGACCGATTTTAGATGTTGTGATTGAACTGGGCGTTAAGCTTTTGGAACAGGCCAAAGTATTTTATACTGAGCAAGGTGCGCGTGATGAGTTGATGAAATGTCTTGAGGATGGTCGCGCTAAGGAAAAATTTGGTCAGATGATTTTAGCGCAAGGTGGTCCTAAAAACTTTGCTGATCGGTGGGAGGATTACCTTAATATTGCGCCTGCTTTTGAAATTTTGGCACCAATTGATGGATATGTACAGTCGATGGATGGTACGGCATTGGGTGAAATAGTGGTGGGTATTGGTGGTGGGCGGCAACGGGAAGATGATCAAATTGATTACTCTGTTGGACTTTCTGAAATCTCACCAATTGGAAAAAAACTTCACCAAGGTCAATGTATGGCTCTGGTGCATTGCCACGATGCCACGGTAGCTGCTCAAGTTACAAAATTAGTCCAAAAAGCAATTTTAATTGGCCCTGCCCCCCCCCAGCCCCCACCATTAATTATCGAATGGATATCAGGTTGAGCCGTGCCTTTTTAATAGTGTTAGACTCTCTCGGATGTGGGGGGGCCCCGGACGCAGAGGCTTTTGGAGATACTGGCGCAAATACTCTGGGTCATATTTTAAAAGTACGGAACGGAATTCTTAATATGCCAAACCTAGCTGGGCTCGGTTTGGGTGAGGCTTTGAATCATTCCAGTGGCTCACCCTCCCCATGGCCTAAACCGAGAAACGGTGGGTGGGCTGTGGCACGTGAAATCTCTAAAGGTAAGGATACGCCATCAGGCCACTGGGAGCTCGCGGGTGTTCCAGTCCCTTGGGATTGGCATTACTTTCAAAATGAGACCCCAGCTTTTCCAGTCAAAATTATAAGATCTGTAGCTGAATTCGCGGGTGGTAGTTTGGCTAATTGTCACGCCTCTGGTCTTGCAGTGATTGACGCATTTGTGGATGAACATTTGAGAACTGGATTTCCAATTTGCTATACATCTGTGGACAGTGTTTTTCAGATTGCCGCTCATGAAAATACGTTCGGTTTACAGAGGCTTTATGACTTATGTTCTAAAATGGCACCGATGCTGCATGCGATGAAGGTGGGGCGCGTTATCGCACGACCATTTGAGGGCAGCGCTGAGCAGGGTTTCCAACGCACGTTAAATCGTAAAGATTTTTCTATTGACCCACCATCCCCAACACTATGTGACTGGGTTAGTGAAGCTGGTAGAAGTGTTTATGGTATTGGAAAAATTGGTGATATTTTTTCGATGCGTGGTATTACTTCCTGCCAGAAAGGTAGTGATCGACAACTAATGAAACATCTTAACGATCGGATGGAAAATGCGCTTGAAGGTAGTCTGACTTTTGCTAATTTTGTCGAGTTTGATAGTTTGTATGGGCACCGACGTGATCCAGAGGGCTATGCAAAAGCTCTAGAGTGGTTTGATTATGAGGTTGGTGCTGTCCTAGCAAAGACTCGGCCGGATGATTTAGTCGTATTTACTGCGGATCATGGCAATGATCCGACTTGGCCTGGAACTGATCATACACGTGAGCAAGTACCTGTTTTAATCCATCATGAAAATACGAACAAAGAGATTGGTGCGATTGGTGATATACAATTTCAAGATGTAGCTGCGAGCGTTGCCGCGCATTTAAGCATACCGGCACGGGGCAATGGTAGGAGTTTTTTATGAGCTGGAAATCATTTCCAAAAATCGAATTGCATTTGCATCTTGAGGGCGCTGCCGACCCAGCCTTCATTCGTACTTTAGCTGCTGAAAAATCATTAGATATAAGTAGAATTTTTGACAAAAACGGGAATTATAAATTTGATGGTTTTAGTGAGTTTTTGACTGTTTATGAAAATGCAACGCAGGCTTTGCAAAGCCCTGAAGATTTTAAACGTTTAACGCAATCAGTTTTGGAAAATCTGGCAGAGAATAATGTGATTTATGCTGAAGCATTTATATCTCCTGATTTTTGTGGCGATCGTGATTTGGGAGCTTGGCGTGAGTACTTGGCCGCTATGCGAGAAGCTCATGTTGAAGGGGTTACCCTGAAAGGAATAGTAACTTGCATTCGCCACTTTGGTCCTGAAAAGGCTCGTGAAGCAGCACTTTGTGCTGTCGAAACTGCTGGAGATTGGGTGGTAGGTTTTGGGATGGCTGGTGCAGAAAATTTTGGGCGTGCTAGAGATTTCTCTTATTCATTTGATATGGCTCGAGAGGCGGGGTTGCGGTTGACTAGTCACGCTGGTGAATGGTGCGGTGCCTCATCTGTTTGGGAGACTTTAAAAGAACTTCGGGTGGAACGTATAGGCCATGGAGTTCATTCGATAAATGATCCTAAATTAGTAGAACATTTGGCTGAAACAGGAGTGGCTCTTGAGATTAACCCAGGTTCAAATGTGGCACTTGGGGTGTATCCAAGTTGGATAGATCATCCTATGAAAAGATTGAGGGATGTTGGTGTGAAAGTAACTGTAAGTACAGATGACCCTCCATTTTTTGGCACCACAATGACCCGTGAATTTGAAGAGTTGGAATCTGCCTATGGCTGGGGTATCGAAGATTTTAAGCTACTAAATGAGACTGCACTTGAAGTCGCGTTCTGTGATTTGGCTACAAAAGATGTTATTACAAAAAGATTGGAAGCCCTATGACCCTCACCGTTGTCGACCATCCGCTCGTACAGCACAAGCTGACTTTAATGAGAAGAAAGTCGACCCCAACTAATCAGTTTAGACAGTTACTGCGTGAGATAAGTCATTTAATAGCCTACGAGGTAACTAGGGACTTACCCATTGAAAATAAATCTATTGAAACACCGATGACTTCGATGCAGGCGCCAGTTTTGGCTGGAAAGAAGCTTGCTCTTGTATCAATCTTAAGGGCCGGTAACGGTCTGTTGGATGGGGTGCTGGACCTAATTCCATCTGCGAGGGTGGGATTTGTTGGCCTGTACCGTGATGAGAAAACATTACAGCCTGTTCAGTACTATTTTAAAGTTCCTGATGGGATGGAGGATCGTGTGGTAATTGCTGTTGACCCAATGCTTGCGACGGGAAATTCTAGCGTAGCTGCAATAGACCTTTTAAAAAATGCGGGAGCTCGTGATATTAAATTTTTATGCTTACTTGCTGCTCCTGAGGGGATAGCTAGAATGCAAGAGGCTCATCCTGACGTTGATATTGTGACGGCTGCTATCGATGAAAAGCTTAGCGAAATTGGCTATATACTGCCGGGCTTAGGTGATGCAGGTGACCGCATGTTTGGCACTAAATAAAAAGATTTAGTAAGCTTCATGAATGACATTGTGCTCTAGGGCTATTTTCAGACTAATATATCTGGATACTGAGTATGATTTCTACACTTTTTGACATATAGATTGGATGCCCAACCACGCGCCATCTGGTAGAATTAGGTTTGGTGACTTTTTTGGGAATGGATCATTACTAATTAAATACTCAGAAGCTTCGTTGTTTAATATGCGTGCGAATGGGGTACTGCTGACTTTGGCAGTACGAAAGCTATTCAGGATTGTTTTATTGGAAGCTGGATTAGGCGAGAGGGCTAAAGCATTTTTGGCAAGTTTATCAATTTGTGGTTTTGAGAGTTGATTCGACATAATTAGGCTTAGCGATACGGGAAAACCAACTTTTGATAAATGTAACTGTACGGGTTCTTCGTATTCATAATCTGCCAGTGCTGACAAAATATACCCGGCAGTTACTTCGGGGTTGTTAGTAGTATTAATCATATTCTCAAACAGGATGACCATACCTCCAGGTAGTACTATCGCTTTATCACGACGGCCTGGTAGTACTGATATCTGTCTTAGGTTTTTAGATTTTAGCCGTTTTGTTAACTTTTGTGCTGCATTGGTGCCCTCGGGATTTTTACAATAAGGGCCCGCCAATTGGCCAATGCGTTCTCCTAAAGCTTCTGTTAGTTGTAATAGCTTGGCATCTGGCAAAACTTTACTTGCATAACTTACAAATGCTTGGGGACCTAAAAATATTGTACCCAAGCTTATGGTTGCTAATATTACAATCGCAATTATTAGGCGTAATTTGCCTGGGTGGGGGCGAGTTTGGCTAATTTCTTTTTTAACCTTTAGTAGTGCTTCAAGCATTACTTTATCGGAAATTTCAATGGATTCCTCGGCATCAAGACCTGGCCGCAAAGTGGCTTGACCCATTTTACCTTTTTGCACTTCAACTGCCGCCAATGACCAATGCGATAGTGCACGATTTTGGGTGTCAGTAAGCACGAGGGTGGCTTTGCCAAATGATAAAATCACTTCACGTTTTTGGGCAGTTAGGTCACTGCGCCAGAGCCCTGTACACTCAAGGCGATCGTATTTCTTGAGTGCTGTCATCTTGGATCACTCTGCTTGTTTACATTAAGCTAGGGTGATTGCCAAACCTACGCAATCATTTCTAAGCCACTCTTAACTGTAATTTGCATATGTCAGGCTGTTTTGGCGATAACCCGCAATTCAAATTTTTGAATTTTACCAGTTGATGTTTTTGGGAGCTCTTGAAAAATTACCCGCTTAGGAGTTTTAAATCCAGCCAACTTACCACGCACGAATGATATTAAATCAGTCTCATTGGTTGATTGGCCGGGTAAGAGTTCGACAAATGCGCAGGGTACCTCTCCCCATTTTTCGTCGGGCTGAGCTACAACGGCACAGAGTGATACAGCTGGGTGGCCCATAATGGCTCCCTCAACTTCTATGCTTGAAATATTTTCGCCACCTGAGATAATAATATCCTTCATGCGATCCGCTATTTGCATCATTCCATCTGCATGCTGTACCGCTATATCTTCTGAGTGAAAGTATCCGTTTTCAAAAGCTTTCGCCGTCGCTTCAGGGTTTTTAAAATAGCCTTTCATGACTGAATTACCACGCATGACAATTTCACCCTGTGTGGTTCCATCCATTGGGATTTGTTTGCAATTTTTATCCACCACCGTGGTAGTTTCCATCATTGGCATTGCTACGCCTTGCCGGGCTTTAATACTCGACTGTTCCTCTTTTGTAATGTTATCCCATTCACTATTCCACAAACATTCAACAACGTGTCCATAGGTTTCTGTTAATCCGTAAACTTGGGTTACATTGAACCCCAGCTTGCCAATCCCAGCTAATGTCGCAGGTGCCGGCGGTGCGCCCGCCGTGAAGACTTCAACAACGTGATCAAAATGGCGACGATCTGTATCTTTTGCGTTTATGATCATATTTAGTACGATAGGTGCACCACCGAAATGACTGACGCCCTCAACAGCAATGCTATCGTAAATATCCTTGGCTGAAATATCACGGCACCCCACTACAGTGCCCCCTAATAAAGGCATCATCCAGGTATGGTTCCAGCCATTACAGTGAAATAATGGAACAACTGCCATGAATACTGGCTTCATAGTCATCCGCCAACTCACTGGCGTTCCCATTGTCATCAAATATGCGCCGCGATGATGATACACTACACCCTTGGGTCTTCCAGTGGTGCCTGATGTGTAGTTAAGTGCCAGACTTTCCCATTCATCATGGGGCATAAGCCATTGATAATTAGGGTCGCCAGTAGCGATGAAGTCTTCATATTCTGGATAACGATCACTTGCGCTGAAATCAACTTCAGGGTCACACACTTCAATGATCAGTGGATTTGTTCCTTTCATTATGCCTAATGCGGCTTCGACAGCGGGAAGGAACTGTGTGTCGACTAAAGCTACCTTTGCCTCTCCATGGTCAAAAATATATGCAATGGTATCTGGGTCGAGGCGGGTATTGATAGTGTTGAGGACGGCCCCGCAAGCAGGCACTCCAAAACTGGACTCAATTTGTGCAGTAATGTTTGGGATGAGTGTTGCTACCACTTGACCAGGTTCAACTCCAATGTTTGCAAGTGCACTGGCTAACTGACTAACTCTAGCATGATATTGTCGATAACTTGCGCGGTGAGCGCCGTAGACTACGGCTGTTTGATCAGCAAATACGCCGGCAGCGCGCTGCAAGTGTGAAAGTGGTGTCAGGGGTACATAATTAGCCTGACATTTATCTAATCCAGTCTCGTTAGTCATCCATCCCATGTCGTAATCCTCCCTTTTAATGCGCAGTATCGTGCTTGCGCAGGTGATTTCAAGAGGTCATGCAATTGTGATGGATCAAAACTCAAATACTGCAATGTCAATAATTTTTATGATAACGGGCATGGCTATTGTTGGCATTATTGATAATTTTATAAAATTTATAGCCATCGAAATCAGTCTCTGGCAGTTTCACTTTTTACGCAGCTTGATTGCTGTACCTATTATTGTGATTTTTGCGTTGCTAGTAGGCTGGGATCTGAAGCCAAAACGGCTTTGGCCTGTTCTTGGACGAAATATATTTTTATCTGGGGCAATGTTTATCTATTTTGGATGTCTGGGGTTTTTCCCAATTGCCGCTGTTGCTGCTGGTTTGTTTACAGCTCCTGTTTTGGTGCTTGCAATAGATGCAATTTGGTCTCGACGCCGTATAGGGCCTGTAAGAATTATAACAGCATTACTTGGGTTTATCGGAACTATTTTAGTTCTTAAGCCTGATGTAGGTGGGTTTAGTTGGGTCAATTTAATTCCAGTTTTAGCTGGGCTTATGTATGCATTTGGCAATGTCGCTACTAGAAAATGGTGTGAGGGCGAAAGTGCCGTTGCGCTACTATGGTCGTATAAATCTTTGATGTTAATTTTTGGTGGCTTGGGAGTTATATATTTATACTTTGATCCAGGTGATCCAACAAATTATCTCTCTAGGGGTTGGGTATGGCCATCCCTTCAGGTCTGGTTCTGGCTATGGGTCCAAGCAGTTTTTTCGCTTATTGGTATTGGTTTTATTATGAAGGCTTATTTAATTGGCGAAGTTACTTATGTGTCGATTTTTGAATACTCAATGTTAATTTTCGCTACGCTAACAGCTTGGTTTGTATTCGGTGACACAGTAGGGCCTTTAGGAATTTTAGGTATCGGTTTAATAATTGTCACTGGTGCCGTAGTCTCAATTCGTTCTAAGGAGCCCTGACGATATTTATAGCCTAACGAAAGACAACCCGTGCCGACGAAATTATACCATCATGACGCTTAATCATAAAAAGCTTTGCCGTCTTTGGCCATTTTTTGCAAAAGATTAGGAACCGCAAACCTGGCGCCATAAGCTGCCTCCAATTCGTCGCATCTCGCGGCGGCATATTCGGAGCCTAGCATATCAAACCACGACAATGGCCCACCTGACCAAGGAGCAAAACCCCAACCTAAAATAGCGCCTACATCGCCCTCTCGGACATCCATCAAAACGCCCTCTTCTAAAGCGCGAACTGCCTCTAAAGCCTGAGCAAACATTAGTCGATGTTGGACTTCAAGTAGATCAAGGTCAGTTTCTTCGTTCTTATACCGATCTCGAAGGCCTTGCCAAATGCCAATCCTTTTGCCCCGATCGTCGTATTCATAAAATCCAGCTGCTGACTTACGTCCTAGCCTGCCTTGGTTAAATAGCCAGAACATTACTTCGTCGGCGTCTTCATTATCATAGGCGTCGCCCATGGCTGCCTTGGTGGCTTTTGCAATTTTTACCCCGAGATCAATAGAGGTTTCGTCATTGAGCTGCAATGGACCTAACGGCATACCCATAAGCTTGGCGGCATTTTCGATCAAGGCTGGTTCAATACCCTCTTTGACCATACGGATACCCTCGTTGATGTATGGGATTATGCATCGATTCGCATAAAAAAAGCGTGCATCGTTCACTACAATTGGTGTTTTTCTGATTTGTCGGACGTAGTCCAAAGCTTTTGCTACAGCGCGATCACCGGTACTATGGCCTTTGATAATTTCTACCAACAACATTTTTTCTACTGGGCTGAAGAAGTGAATACCGATAAACTGATCTGGGCGTGTGCTAGCCTTGGCTAAATCTGATATTGGAAGGGTGGAAGTGTTTGTGGCGAAGATACAATCTGAATTGATTACAGCCTCTACATTTTTTGTTACTTCTGCTTTAACGCCCAGATCTTCAAATACGGCTTCAATAATTAAATCGCAATCTGCCAAATCCGCATAATCTGTAGTCGCGTTTATACGATCAAGTAGTGCTGCTTTTTGTTCTAAAGTTGTTTTTTTGCGTTTGATGCCTTTGTCACAATATGATGCGACATAGGCTTTACCTTTATCGGCACTGTCCTGGGCTTGATCGATCATCACAACGTCAATTCCAGCCTGTGCAGTAACTAAAGCGATACCAGCACCCATCATCCCGGCACCCATAATTCCAATTTTCTTTACTGATTGATCAGGTACGCCGTCTGGGCGGACAGCTCCTTTTTCTAATGCGCCTTTGTTTAGAAATAAGCTGCGTATCATATTGGAAGAAGATGGGTTCACTAACACTGAAGTGAAATGACGCGCCTCAATTTTTAGAGCGGTATCAAATGGTACTAAGGCACCTTCATAGACCGCGCTCAATAGAGCCTTCGCAGCGGGGTAAACGCCAAAAGTGTTGCCGTTTACCATGGCAGAGGCACCAACAAATGTCATAAAACCTGTAGGATGGTATGGTGTACCACCGGGCATTTTATAGCCTTTTGCATCCCAAACTTTAACCAGGTCTGCGTCTGTCGCAGCCAATATCCATGACTTAGCATCTGCTAAAGGCTGGTCACTAACGGCATCAATCAAACCGGCAGCTTTTGCCGCCAAAGGATTACTCAGCTTGCCTTCCAATAGAAACGGACTTGCAGCCATTGCCCCCATTTTTCGGACTAATCGGGTAGTGCCACCAGCTCCAGGGAAAATTCCAACTTTAATTTCAGGAAGACCTATCTTGGCTTTGGCGTTATCTGCAGCAATAATGTAGTGGCAGGCGAGTGGTATTTCCAAACCAATACCAAGTGCCGTACCTGGAAGGACTGCCACAAAAGGTTTGCCACCCTTTTTGGACTTGAAGTCCATCCCAGCGAGTTCAATCTTTCGAAGAATTTGATGAATTTGCATCACCATGTCAAAGCAGCCTTGAGCGGGATTGTCTGGATTTTTTTCTTTAGTTTTGGCTATTACCCCCAAGTCCATTCCTGCTGCAAAATCCTTCTTGGCTGAGGTAATAATAACGCCTAAAACTGTATCGTCAGAAATGCAGTCATCGATTAAGCTATTGAGATCAATAAAGCCCTGTTCGCTCATGACATTCATAGGTCGGTCGACACAATTCCAGGTAAGAGTAGCTATGCCGTCACCATCTTGAACTTTTGTAAAATCAGACATCTTAGGTCCCTTCAAATTCTATCTTTGCCGTACTGTTCAATAAATTGTCTGTATATATTTGCATTATTTTAGATTTGGAGAACGGGTTTTCATGTTTAAATACGTTCAATTATCGTAGCGGCACCCATACCTGATGCAACGCAAAGTGTCGCCAGCCCTGTCCCTTTTCCGCTACGCTCCAACTCGTCCAGTAGAGTGCCTATAATAATGGCTCCAGTTGCACCCAATGGATGACCCATAGCTATTGAGCCTCCATTCACATTGACCCTGTCATCGGTCAAATTAAATGCCTGCATAAAACGAAGCACAACTGCTGCAAACGCTTCATTTACCTCAAAGAGATCAATATCAGAAATTGACATGCCACTATCGGCTAAAATTTTCTCAGTCACTGGAACTGGACCAGTTAGCATAATTGTAGGATCTGTACCTATCTTTGCAGTTGCTCGTATGACTGCTCGAGGCTTTAACCCATTAAGTTGCCCATATTCTTTTGTGCCGATTAATAAACCAGCTGCGCCATCAACAATACCGGACGAATTACCAGCATGATGCACATGGTTAATTTTTTCTAAATGTGGATATTTCATCAAAGCAATTTTATCAAAGCCTGGCATTGTCTCCCCCATATCTTTGAAAGCTGGTTTTAATTCACCTAGTGTTTGCATGTTAGTGTCTGGTCGTAGGTATTCATCGCGTTTCAAAATAGACAAACCGTTTAAGTCATTTACTGATATTACAGAGCCATCGAAACGATGATCACTCCAGGCAATGGCAGCGCGCTTTTGACTTTCTACAGCAAGGCTGTCTACATCATCACGAGAAAACCCGTACTCGGTTGCAATGATATCTGCAGATATCCCTTGAGGAACAAAATGCTGCTCCATTGTAATCGAGGGGTCCACTGCAATTGCTGCACCATCACTGCCCATTGCAATTCTGCTCATCATCTCTACGCCACCAGCAACATATGCTGAACCTGCGCCTCCATTCACTTGATTAGCAGCAAGATTTACTGCCTCCATTCCACTTGCACAAAATCGATTTATAGATAACCCTGGTATGCTTTGGTCAAGTTCGGACGCCAGTACAGCAGTTCTGGCAAGGCAACCGCCTTGCTCCATCACCTGAGTTGCATTGCCCCAGATAACATCTTCAACAGCGTGACCCTCTAGGTTGTTACGATTCTTTAAGGCGTTGAGAATTGTTGCAGACAGGTGAGATGCAGTTACCTCGTGCAAGCTGCCGTCCTTTCGACCCTTGCCTCTTGGTGTGCGGACTGAGTCATAGATGTATGCGTCGTTCATAGTGTACTCCTTCATTCCCTATCTGAGGGTTTGCCTGGCATTAAATCGTAGGGGTGTTTCCAGCCTGGTACTGATTCAATCTGGCTCAACCAAGCATCAATATTGGGCCAATCTGCTCGAACAAAGCCAAATGGCTCTGGATAAAAAAGATAACCACAATTTGCCGTGTCTGCTATTGTCATTGTTTTGCCGGCGATCCATGTCCGCCCCTCCAAGTGCATATCTAAAACCTTAAGTGCGCCTATAAGTCGGCCTTGTATAAATTTGATTGCCTCCATTGGACGTTTTTCTTCTGGAAGAAAGTTTAACAGAAACCGAGCAACCCCCGCTTGCGAAGATATTTTGTGATTATCAAATAAAACCCATCGAAGAACTTCATATTTATCTTCTGGTGCGCCGCCCAACTTTCCACTTTTGTCGACAGCCCATTGTTGAATTGCACCTGATTGTGAAAGTGTAAAATCTCCGTCTACCAAAACGGGAGCCTCGGCCATAACATTCAGATCACGGTAATCAGTGCTGCGTGACTGACCACCAAAAAAATCCACAAAAACAGGTTTCCATTGAATGCCGGCGAGCTCAAGGCTCAAAGCGGCTTTATAAGAATTCCCACTTTCCCCAAAACAATAAAGCTTAACAGTCATTCTAGTCTCCAATATTATTTTACAGCGCAGGTAGTAAAAGTTTTCTGCTCAACAACATAAAAAAGCCAATAGCCTCTACTGATCTTAAAGTATTGGATTTAAAACGCACTGGCTTCTAATCCCATGACGGTGTCTGAACCTGACGTGATGCGCTGAAGGTGCAGTCCCGTAGCTGGTAATTGCCGCGCCATGTAATAGCGCCCTGTTGTTAATTTAGTTAGATAAAATTCGGTATCTGTGGCTTTATTGTCTAGAGCAAACAGTGCTGCCTTAGCCATTTTGGCCCACATCAAACCAAGGCAAACATGCCCAAACATATGCATAAAATCGTTAGAACCAGCCAACGCATCATTTGGGTTTTTCATTCCGCTTTGCATAAAATACATGGCTGCGGCCTGTAAATCTTTTGAAGCTTTTTTCAGTGGCGTTACAAAGGCGTCCATACCCTCGATATCAGCATTTTCCTTGCAGAATGTCTTAACTAAGTCAAAAAAGGCCATGGCGTGCTGGCCTGCATTATGTCCCAATTTGCGGCCAACTAAATCAAGAGCCTGAACTCCATTTGCGCCTTCGTAGATCATCGCAATTCTGGCGTCTCGAGTGAACTGCGACATTCCCCATTCCTCTATATAGCCATGCCCACCATAAATTTGTTGGGCCTGTATGGTCATTGCGTATCCCTGATCTGTTAGGAAACCTTTAATTACTGGAGTTATCAGTGAAATTATTCCATCTGCATCAGCGTCATTCTCCCGATGGGCTTGGTCAATCCAGGTCGAGCCCCATAAGACTAATGCGCGGGCGCCCTCAACGAAACTTTTCTGATCCATCAGGCTGCGGCGTATGTCTGGGTGTACGATAAGAGGATCGGCTGGGCCGTCTGGATTTTTGGTACCAGTCACGTCGCGGCCTTGTAGACGGTCTTTGGCATAAATAGCGGCGTTTTGGTATGCGATGCTAGCTTGACCAAGGCCCTGCATTCCTACACCTAATCTCGCTTCGTTCATCATAGTGAACATCGCGCGCATGCCCTTGTGTGCCTTGCCTAATAGAAAGCCAGTTGCTCCATCATAATTCATGACACAAGTTGGATTACCATGAATGCCCATTTTGTGCTCAATTGCGCCGCATGATAAACTGTTTCGGTCACCCAGGGCCCCATCAGCTTTGACCATAAATTTGGGTACAATGAACAAAGAAACACCTTTTATTCCATCTGGACCACCAGGAATTTTAGCCAGTACAAGGTGAATAATATTTTCAGCCATGTCATGCTCACCTGCAGAAATAAAAATTTTCTGTCCAGTAATGGAGAAGGTGCCGTCTTTATTTGGTTCCGCTTTTGTGCGCATCAAACCCAGATCTGTGCCACACTGAGGTTCCGTCAAATTCATAGTCCCAGTCCAGTTGCAGGAAGCCATTTTAGGCAAGTACATGTCTTTTTGATCTTCTGTTCCATGGGTTAAAATGGCTGAGGCTGCCCCGTGCGTAAGGCCGTGGAACATGGAGAATGATTGGTTAGAAGCTAAAAAATGCTCATTAACAGCTGAAGCTAATACGGCTGGCATATACTGCCCACCGTACTTTTCAGGCATATCAATGCCGGCCCATCCACCGGCTTTGAACTGCTCAAAGGCTTCTTTGAAGCCGGTTGGAGTACGCACAACGCCATTTTCGAGATGACAGCCCTCCGTATCGCCGATCATATTTAGCGGTGCCATAACTTCACATGCTAGCTTCCCAGACTCCTCTAAAATCGCCCCTGTGACTTCTTGGTCTAGATCTGAGTATCCAGGAATATTGGAAGTACTTAATTTCAGAACATCGTGTAGGATAAACTGCTGGTCTTTAACGGGCGCAAAATAGGTGGGCATTAATACTTCCTTTGGTTCTAAATGATGGAATGATCAGATATCGTTTTTGTTAAAGTAATTTGGATTTGTTTTAACTGAGATTGAAGGTCGCCGATCGCATCACTTAACTCACCCTGCTGGTGCTTCATGTCAGTTAAGCGCTCGCAACCTATCCGATAAGTTTCCTGTAGCTGTGTCGCCTGAGCATCGTCTAGATCGTACATGTTAAGAAGCTGACGAATTTCTTCGAGGCTAAACCCAAATTTTTTACCACGTAAAATCAGTTTTAAGCGTGCAGAATCTCGGCGAGTGAACAGGCGACGTGTTCCCTGCCGTTCTGGAAACAAAAGTTCTTTAGCTTCATAAAAGCGCAAAGTGCGGGCAGTGACCTCAAAGATCTCACACATTTCTCTAATAGATTTTGTCACTTCAGTCATTTGCTGATTCCAAGCGCTGGGCTCTAATTAATACTGTTGTTATTTTAAACAGTGCTTGACGTTAACGTCAATGTTGATTTAAGATGAAGTAACCCAAAGGCAAGCAAAGGTAGTTTAGAGCCTATTTTTGTTTAAATTCGAGATTTTTTGATTTATGGCGGTGAGCTATAAAAGTAACTTTAGGTTGTAAATTTTAACTTTTATTTAATTCTGAAGATACCGAATTAATCATTTCAGACAGCTCTACAACTGCCTCAGAGATTTCTTTTTGCTGCTTTTGAAGCCCCACAAGTTTCCCTTGAGCGATTGGAATCCAAGCTTGCATCTGAGCTTCGTTCCCCTCCTTATCGTATATCATTAGCCACTGTCGCAATTCTTCGAGGCTAAAGCCGAACCGTCTGCCGCGCATGATTAAGGTCATCCGCGCAACATCTCGCGAACTATAAAACCTTGACCGACCTTCACGCTGTGGTTGCAATAGTTCTATGTATTCATAGTATCGCAAGGTCCTAGGAGTTACGTCAAAGTGCGCACACATTTGTTTAAAAGATAATTGTTTTTTATCCATGTATCCCCCAATTAAAATAGTATTACTCTTGGCGTGAGGGTCAAGGTCTCACTGTGGGAATTTTGGTATAATATAGTCAATCTGATACCCAGCAGTGGGTATGGAAATCGTCAGATTGATACAAGCTACTGTAATGGCGCCGCATATTTAGGACAATTTAGACTGAGGATGGTGGTTCCTTTTTAACTCCAGATCGCTTCGACAATTAAGAATAGTTTGTAAGAAAAATAAATCACTTGGAATCCTAAAGCATAGGCCCAATAACCAAGACTATGAATGAACAAGTTTTGAGCCAAGCCCGCCAATTTATTGAGGCAATCCCGCACTCGCGTAGGATGGGTATGCGAATTGTGGAAATTGGCGATGGTACAGCGGTTATTGAAATGCCCTACGATCCCGTCTTAATAGGTGATCCTGTCACAAAGGTTCTCCACGGCGGCGCTGTGTCTGCGCTTATGGATACCGCAAGTGGTGCCTCTGTTGTTTCGCATCCCTCAGCAGGGGTGGGCACAGCCACCCTTGGCCTTAGAATTGACTATATGCGTCCAGCCACTCCTGGGCAGGCAATAACTGCTACAGCTGAATGCTATCATGTTACCCGGACAGTCGCGTTTGTGCGTGCCACCGCCTGTGATGCAGATACGGAGCGTCCAGTTGCGACTGCCACTGGAACTTTTACTGTTCCCAAGGCGACAAAATGAAAAAGCCTGAACCAGTTACTCAGGTAAAACGTAGACGAGACCTGGCTCTGAGTGTCATCGTCAATCAAGTCCCATACATCGATTTTCTTGGTGTAACCTTTGACAGGCATGGCGATGAGCTAACTGCAACTATGAGGTTCCATGAAAACTTAATTGGAAATCCTGAACTGCCTGCACTGCATGGTGGAGCAACAGCAGCCTTCTTAGAAATTACCGCAATTGTTGGATTGGCATGGGCATCACTTTGGGATGAAACCGAAACGGAGCACTTAAATGTTGCATCAGTACAGACTGGTGAATTAGCTCTACCTAAAACTATTGACTTTACAGTGGATTACCTTCGGTCAGGTCTTCCACGTGATGCGTACGCTCGCGCCAGAGTTAATCGTTCAGGGCGGCGGTATGCCTCGGTCCATGTGGAGGGCTGGCAGGACAATCGAGACCGGCTATTTGCACAGGCGTCTGGCCATTTTCTGATGCCACAACGTGATGGCTGAGCAAACCCATGTGATAACACACCGCAGGGTTCTGACTATTGCATTCCCAATTGTAATATCTAATGCGTCTGTGCCTATTCTAGGTGCCGTGGATACTGGCGTTATTGGTCAGCTGGGACTGGCCGCTCCAATCGGTGCAGTTGGCATTGGAGCTATTATTCTCGGAGCACTGTATTGGATTTTTGGATTTTTGCGGATGGGAACTGTGGGCCTTACTAGCCAGGCTCTAGGTGCCAAAGATCACAGCGAAGTGGCAGCTCTATTTTTTCGTGTGACTGGTATTGGATTGATAGCTGGTGTTGGTTTTATTGTGCTTCAGTGGCCACTTTTTGCTGCTGCCTTTTGGGTTTCTCCAGCATCTGGTGAAGTTGAAACACTTGCGCGTGAATACATGAGCATCCGTGTTTGGTCAGCACCAGCTGCAATTGCTATTTATGGACTTAGTGGCTGGCTAATAGCGCAGGAACGCACTGGCGCCGTATTAGCCATTCAATTATTAATGAATTTAGGCAATATAATTTTAGATGTTTGGTTTGTGCTCGGTCTTGGTCTTGGTGTCGAAGGTGTAGCCATAGCCACTTTAATTGCAGAATGGTTTGGGCTCGCGCTGGGATTATATCTTTGCCGCTCAGTTTTTATTGGCTTTGTTTGGACACTGTGGCCACAAATTATAGATCAAAGTCGTCTCGTCCGGATGACGCAGGTCAACGCAGATATTTTAATCCGTTCAGTTTTATTGCAAATTGGGTTTCTAAGTTTTTTATTTTTTGGTGCAGATTTGGGTGACGTAACTCTTGCAGCAAACCAAGTTCTACTCCAATTTGTATATATGGCGTCTCACGGAATGGATGGGTTTGTTTTTGCGGCTGAGGCACTGGTTGGTCAGGCAGTGGGAGCAAGAGCTTTGGCAGATCTTCGACGGGCAGCATCAATTACGGCTGTGTGGACATTTAGTGCAGGTGTCATAATTGCATTGGCGGTTTGGTTTTTTGGACCATTTTTTATCGACCTAATGGCTAAAGATGAAAATGTGCAGGCTGCCGCAAGACTTTATATTTCGCACGTTGCATTGGTACCAATCTTGGGCGCAATGGCCTGGATTCTGGATGGGGTGTTTATAGGCGCTACTCGGACAGCAGATATGCGTAACATGATGATTATATCATTTGTAGGTTACTGCATTTTTATACTGCTGCTATTGCCTCTATTTGGTAACAACGGGCTCTGGATGGCAATGAATGGATTTTTTATTTTGCGTGGCCTGACCTTGGCTTTTAGGTATCCAGCATTGGAGCGTTCAGTAACAAATACATACTTAAAGTTATAACCACTTCTCAGCGCTGACACCCACAGCTTCATTGAGCTTTGCAAAGCCATCTGCGACTAGAATTTGGTGTAAGTCATTCGTTATTTTAGGTATGAGCGACAGACCTCCATAGATAAGTGCAGAATAGAGTTGCACCGCGCTGGCCCCTGCTCGAATTTTTTCATATGCATCCGCGCCAGAACTTACGCCACCAACGCCTATCAAATCAATTTGGCCTTTGGTGGCGCTCTGCATCTGGGCTAAAATCCTTGTCGACTTTTCAAACAAGGGGCGACCAGACAAGCCCCCAGATTGATTTCGATGAGGGGATGAGAGGTTGTCTCGGTCTACAGTTGTGTTTGTACAAATGATGGCGGACAGGCCCACGTCCAAGGCAATATCAGCAATATCCTGAATTTCTGTTTCGTTAAGGTCAGGTGAAATTTTTAAAAAAATTGGGACCTTTTTATTTAGTGTCTCATTGGCTGAATTTACCCTGCCAAGTAAGTCTTCTAATGCATCCTTACTCTGTAAATCTCGCAGGCTTTTTGTGTTTGGGGATGATACATTAACTGTCGCAAAATCAATATGCGCTGAGGCTGTTGTTAGGACGTGGCCAAAATCATCAGCCCGCTGTTGACTATCTTTATTCGCACCTAAATTTAGGCCCCTTGGAATGTTGGTGGTAGTACGACATAGACGCTTTGTAATTGCGTCAATCCCCTGGTTGTTAAACCCAAATCTGTTTATGACAGCATTATCCTCTGGGAGGCGGTAGAGACGGGGCTTTCCGCTACCTTCTTGTGGGCGTGGCGTGGCGGCTCCAACTTCTAAGAAACCAAAGCCTGCCCTAGACAGAGGGCTCAAAGCCTCGGCATTTTTATCATAGCCAGCTGCTAACCCTATAGGATTAAGTAAGGGTATTCCACCAATTTCTGTTGTTAGTTGGGGGCTAGTCATTGGTCGCCCATGAAGGGGCGCTAATCCCAGTTTGAGCGCCTGAATAGATACGGCATGTGCGCGCTCTGGGTCCAGATTGTGAAGCAGTCTAAGCCCAAGTCGTTCAATCAAACTCATTTCATTGGATCTGGAAACTTATGGCGTCCTTGGGTGAGTGGCAGTGGGAGGCACCATTTGACATCGTCGACTTTTAACTGATCATAAAGATGTGGAAATTTTGCTCCTCCCCTGGACACTTCCCATTTCAAATTCGTTCCCAATCCCTCTGTCTCAATTGCAGCAACGTGAAGACCTTCCACACCAGTAAAGTGTTTGTCAGCAGTTTCCTGTGCCTGAGATGCTGTGGAGAAGTGGATGTATCCATCAGCTAGATCAATTGGTGCGCCTGCGGTCCTGCCTGCGGTTTGAAGCAGCTCCCATTCTTCGGAGCGAAAAATTTTATAAATAAGCATATCTATGATGTGCATTGCTCAGGCAAAATCGTCAACTGTCGAATTGTTTGAAAATGTTTTGACCAACTGAATTCAGTAACTGAATTGACTCGACTCAGAAGATATGGGTCGATGTGGTATCTTAAACCTTGGGAGGAACCAGATGTTTACGCGCCTTTTGACCAGTGCAGCCATATTGGCAATCAGCACTACCGCTGCCGTCGCTGATTATAACCTGACAATTTTACACACAAATGATTTCCACGCCCGATTTGAGCCTATCTCAAAGTATGACAGTTCTTGTGGTGAGGAAGATAACGCTGAAGGCAAATGTTTTGGTGGTTCCGCAAGATTAGCCACGGCGATTAATGATGCCCGAGCTAGGTCCGGAAATTCAATCTTGGTAGACGGTGGGGACCAGTTTCAGGGGAGCCTGTTTTATACCTACTATAAAGGTAAACTTGCAGCTGAAATGATGAATAAAATGGGTTACACGGCAATGACCGTTGGTAACCATGAATTTGATGATGGGCCAGAGGTATTAAAAGGTTTTGCTGATGCGGTAAACTTCCCTGTCCTGATGTCAAACGCAGATTTAACCCGTGAAAATTTGTTGAAAAATATAATAAAAAAGTCAGTGGTAATTGAGCAGAATGGCGAAAGAATTGGCCTGATTGGCCTAACGCCCACAGATACAGATGAATTGGCCAGCCCAGGCCCAAACGTTTTATTTTCAGATCCCATTGCTGCGGTGCAAGGTGAGGTTGATAAATTAACTGCTATGGGCGTAAATAAGATTATAGTACTTTCACACTCAACCTATCAGGTTGATCAAGCTATTGCTGCGAAGACAACAGGGGTTGATGTGATTGTAGGGGGGCATTCCAACACATTGCTTTCGAATACAAACGAACGTGCTGAGGGACCTTATCCAACAATGGTTAAGAATACGGCAATTGTTCAGGCTTATGCCTATGGAAAATTCTTAGGCGAGCTCAACGTTACATTCGATGACGATGGTAACATCATGCAGGCAGTGGGTGAGCCACTGGTTATGGATAATACTGTCAACGAAGATGCTGCTACAAAATCCCGAATTGCCGAAGCGGCTATTCCTCTGGGAAATATTCGGGCCAAAGTGGTAGCAAATTCATCAGCTATTATTCAGGGTGAACGTGACGTGTGTCGTATTCAGGAATGTGAGATGGGTAATCTAGTTGCAGACGCTATGCTTGATAATGTGGCGGATCAAGGTGTCACGATTGCCATCGCAAACTCTGGTGGATTGCGTGCAAGCATTGACGCTGGAGAGGTTACAATGGGAGAAGTACTAACAGTGTTACCCTTCTCGAATACTTTAGCAACATTTGAGATTTCTGGCCAAGTGGTTATCGATGCCCTTGAAAATGGTGTAAGCCAGGTTGAGGACGTTAAAGGTCGGTTCCCACAAGTTGCTGGGCTCCGGTTTATTTGGGACCCGTCTATTGCTCCCAATGAGGGCCGCATTGTCGAGGTATTAGTAGCCAAGGGTAACGGATTTGTGCCTATTGATCCTGCCGCCAATTATATGGTTGTGTCTAACAATTATGTTCGCACTGGTGGGGATGGTTATAAGATGTTCAGATCAGCTCAAAATGCCTATGACTATGGACCGGGTCTAGAAGTTGTGTTGGCTGACTATATGGCGTCACAAGGGTCTTATGTGCCTTACCTTGATGGCCGCATTGCCCAAAAATAACTTGTAAGTAACAACTTATGCTTAGTTTACTGAGTACTGGTTACTAACCGTCCCCTTTGGGGACGGTTTTATTTTGATGGAAGGTATGTGTGAATTAATGTTAACTAAATTTACAATTATAAAATTTTATCAATGGGTTAGTAGGGCTAGCTTGGTTCATTTATTTAAAAAATGACCTATCAAAAAGAAAAAGCCACTATAAATAGCAGCCAGTTGGGGAGATTTTTCTTACTTTATATAACTGAATTAAGGCAATATCAAGTAGCGTCTACTATATGTTGTGGTTTGTATACAACGTAGCCATATCATCTTTTGTATTTTGTGCTTCCGGCCTTGACCTTAATTTTTGGCTGACATACCCAACGAGCACGGTGCGGGTATGGTGAAATGGTATCATAAGAGCCTTCCAAGCTTAAGGCGCGGGTTCGATTCCCGCTACCCGCTCCAATAAATCTTAGTCACACATTATTCAGCTTTCTCCAAACAAACCACTCCAAACACTTCGGTCCGTTATTATTTTACTATCCTCTATTTCTTGTGTGGTAGTCTCATTAATCGTTTGTTTAGATGTCACCTCTTGATGCACTTCTACAATGTTTCCCTCAGGATCATGAAAGAATACCTGATGCCACTCTTTAGCAAAGGCAGTGCCGTAGTTTGAATAGTGTATACCCTTACCATCTAACATTGCCATAAAGGCTGCTATGTCGTCGGTCCTGAAAGCTATGTGGCCACGCTCTACAGGATTAATTATTTCACCGTGCTTGAAGGCGACATCCAAGTTCTTTTCAGCGAGATGCATCTGCATTTTACCATCAGTAGCAAACCTTATCTTTCCACTGTAGCCAGTTTCTTTGGTCTCGTCTGGTCTCGGAAAGGATGTGATTGGGATATCGGATAGCCCTAGGGTGTTAATATAGAAGTCGTGAAGCCGGTCAACATCCTCAGACACAAAATTTATATGGTGAAATTCAAGTTTCATTTTAATCTTTTACTCCTAATCTATCCTCGCTTTGGGAGAAAACTCCCTTGATGGTAAACTTTATTTATAGGTGTGTGTAGTCTTCAAAATTTGAAAACTTTCTGCTTCTTGTAGATGCTGTGTCTTTAATACCAAGATGTGTCAAATTAGCGCGCTGGGTTAATCAGTCACAATAATAGCTTTGTCCTCTTGTTGACGAAGTGGCACCGCTGTAAAGCTTATTTGCTAGGAATGCGCGGGCATGGGAGCCACACCAAATCTAATGGTAGATATTTCAGAAGATCGAGCGTCATCAAAAAAAGTAGGTGTTTTAAAAGCATTGGCGCCCTATTTCGTGCCCTACAAGCTTTTAGTCATTCTTGCTCTCTTAGCACTTGTTACTACTGCAGCCATTTCCCTTGCCTTACCTGTAGCCGCACGTAGGGTCATCGATGGGTTTAGCGCGGGTAACTCTGCCTTGCTAAATCAATATTTTTTAGCTGCTGTGGGGATGGCGGCGATTTTTGCGTTGGGCACGGGGTTTCGTTATTACATCGTGACACGACTGGGTGAGCGTGTGGTTGCAGATCTTCGAAAAGCGATTTTTAGTCGTATGATAGGCATGTCGCCAGCTTATTATGAGAAATTAATGACTGGTGAAGTGTTGAGTAGGATCACCACCGATACCACTTTAATCTTGTCTGTGATAGGATCGTCCGCGAGTTGGCTGTTGCGAAATATGCTAATGATGTCCGGTGGTCTGGCAATGATGCTCTGGACTTCACCAAAGCTCACGGGCCTTGTGCTTCTAATTGTTCCATTAATTCTTGGGCCTATTTTAATATTGGGCCGACGCTTGCGTGGCCTTTCGCGCGAAAACCAAGACTGGATTGCGGCTTCTTCAGGCAAAGCATCTGAGGGCCTTTTATCGGTCCAAACCGTTCAGGCATTTACTCATGAAGCTCGCACGGCGTTCGAATTTTCTGAGGTTACCGAAAAAGCTTTTGATAGTGCAAAGGCAAGGATCAAAGTTCGTGCATTAATCACGATGATTATAATTTTTGTTGTATTTTCTGGCGTAATGGCTGTGTTGTGGGTGGGTGCTATCGACGTACGCAGTGGGACCACCTCAGCGGGTGAGTTAGTCCAATTTGTAATTTATGCAACAATTGTTGCAAGTTCTACAGCGGCACTTTCAGAGTTATGGGCAGAACTTCAACGCGCTGCCGGCGCAACAGAGCGTTTGGTTGAGTTACTGAATGCAAAAGATACAGTCGTGGATCCTGTGGCACCCAAAGCGCCCGTAGTTGGCTCTATCAAGTTTGAGAATGTGAGTTTCTCTTTTCCAAGTCGTCCGGAATTTTCAGCTCTTAATCAGGTTAGTTTTATTATTAACCCAGGAGAGACAGTTGCTTTGGTAGGCCCATCGGGGGCTGGTAAATCAACTATTATTCAAATGCTGCAGAGATTTTTTGATCCACAATTTGGTAGGATTAGTTTTGGTGGGGTGGATTTGTCAGAAATGGATCGAAGTGCATTTCGAAAATTTATGTCCATAGTACCACAAGACCCTGTTATATTTGCCAGCTCTGCATATGATAATATTTTGTTTGGTCGACCAGAAGCGGAGCGCAATGAGGTCTTTCAAGCTGCAAAATCTGCGGCTGCACATGTTTTCATATCGGAACTACCAGATGGATATGACAGCTTCGTTGGTGAGCGAGGGGTCATGTTGTCTGGAGGGCAAAAACAACGCATTGCTATCGCCCGCGCAATCTTACGAGATGCTCCTGTCCTTTTGCTCGATGAAGCCACATCGGCACTCGACAGTGAGAGTGAGGCTTTGGTGCAGCAAGCTTTCGAACGCCTTTCCAAGGATCGAACAACGCTAGTAGTGGCGCATCGTCTGGCGACCGTGAAGAAAGCTGACCGTATCTTGGTAATGGAGCAGGGCCAAATAGTAGCACAGGGCACACACTCAGAGTTGGTGTCCCAGGGGGGCCTCTATTCTCGGTTGGCTCAACTTCAATTTTCTGATGGCTTCAATTCTGAGAAACAATTCAAGACAAACGTTTGAGCATAAAGCTTGCGAAACTCGTCAAAACTGCCCATCGTATTAAAAACGCCACTGAAAGTGGAATTTGGTTTGGTGATGGGAGAATAAGATGAGCTTTGCGACAAAGGCAGATGTGGATGCAGTTGGAAATGAAATGCCATGGGTGGAGCGTGCTGTTTCCAAGACGATGTATGAATTTGTTAACTCTGTGGCTGAGCGGCATGGGAAACGCCCTGGCATCAGTTTTCAACTAACCTCTGGTCCAAAAGACAAAGCGGAAACTCTCAGTTGGCAAGAGTTTCGGGATAAATCTGTTCAAACTGCGAACCTGTTTCGAAATCTGGGAATTGGTGAAAATGATGTCGTTGCGTATCTTTTGCCAATCTGTAATGAGGCCGCTCTGACATTAATTGGTGGTAGCATTGCAGGTATCGCCAATCCGATTAATCCACTTCTCGAACCAGAGCAGATTGCTGCGATTTTACGTGAAAGTAATGCGAAGGTTTTAGTTACACTGAGAGGCTTTCCAAAAACAGATTTGGCTCAACTTGCTGCGGATGCTGTCGCTGAGGCGCCAAATGTCAAAACTGTTTTAGAGGTTGACCTCAATAGATACCTTTCGCCTCCAAAGTCATGGATAGTCCCATTAATCCGTCCAAAGGTTAATGTGGCTCATTCGGCTAAATTTTTGGATTTTAATTTAGAAATTGATAAGCAAAACCTCGGCCTTGATTTTGATGATGCCACCGATGACCGGGTCGCTGCATATTTCCATACTGGCGGGACCACTGGTATGCCTAAGGTAGCGCAGCATAAATATTCTGGCATGGTCTATAACGGATGGCTGGGAGATCGGATGCTGTTTAAACCGGAGGATACGATAATTTGTCCCCTGCCTTTATTTCATGTGTTTGCGTGTCACGTGATTTTAATGGCTATGATTAGCTCTGGCGCTCATGTGGTATTTCCTACCCCGCAGGGATATCGTGGTGATGGGGTATTTGATAATTTTTGGAAACTGATAGAGCGCTGGAATGTATCGTTTATGATTACTGTTCCCACAGCAATATCAGCTCTAATGCAGAGGCCAATTGATGCAGATGTGTCATCGCTCAGAACTGCCTTCTCAGGTTCGGCGCCATTACCAGTAGAGTTGTTCAAAAAGTTTGAAAAGGCCACTGGTGTTGAAATCGTTGAGGGCTATGGCCTCACAGAGGCAACTTGCCTTGTATCTTGTAACCCAGACCAAGGTCTAAAAAAAGTTGGCTCTGTAGGCCTACCCCTGCCGCATACAAATGTAAAAATCTTATTAGATACGGCTGACGGTCCAAAGGAATGTAACCGTGACGAGATCGGTGAGATCTGCATCGAGAACCCAGGGGTATATGCTGGCAACACGTATACTGAGCTAGCTAAAAATGATAATCTTTATCACTATGAAACTTATCTGCGTACGGGTGATTTGGGAAGAATGGACAAGGATGGTTACCTGTGGATTACAGGTCGTGCCAAGGACCTCATAATTCGTGGTGGCCACAATATTGATCCGGCTGAGATAGAGGAGGCTTTAGCTGGGCATGAAGCAGTTGGGTTTGCTGGCGCAATTGGTCAACCTGATGCGCATGCGGGTGAAATACCATGTGCGTACGTAGAGTTAGTTAGTGGTGGTTCTGCTACCCCGGAAGAGTTAATTGAATTTGTTAATGCGCGAGTGAGTGAGCGAGCCGCGCGAGCAACGTATATTGAGATTGTACCGGAGTTGCCAAAAACAGCAGTAGGTAAAGTGTTTAAACCAGCTTTGCGAAAATCTGCTATTACTAGAATTTACAATGAATCTCTTGAGAGCGCAGGCGTTGACGCCCAAGTCCAATCAGTAATTGACGACAAGCAACGCGGGTTAGTGGCTCAAGTGTCTGGCGACGCAAATGATTCAGCTATAACGGAAGTGCTCGGTAGCTTCACTAGGCCTTGGGATAGAATTGCTTGACCGTTTATAAATTTCACTAAAAGCCTGTGTTAAACAACTTACGTATTTAATGAATAGTTTGCTTATTTCAGGTTTTGAAACTTGGGTAAAGTTAGATTGGGAGTGCTGATGGAAGCTGCGTTTTCTCGTAGAAAGCTGGTTACACCTGTGGAGTTGAAAGCTCTGAATGCGCGCTCTGACCTCTGGGGTACTGGGCAATTGGCTAGTCATCTACTCGCAATCCTAACAATTAGTTATTTCCATAGCCTAGCGATGGGAACAGCCTGGGTGTTGCCAACTGGATTTTTTCTTGGAGTTTTATTGAATTTTTTGTATGCGGGGCAGCACGAACTTAGCCACGCAACAGTATTTGCAACGCGTAAAACCAACGAAATATTTGGACGTCTAATTGGCATTTTGATGATTTTTCCAAGGGACTACGATCAAGTAATGCATTTTGCTCACCACACCTACACTCAGAGTTGGGAAAAGGACGGTGAGTTGGTGCGTGAGCCTTACACATTAGCCACATATCTTTTGTGGATGTCCGGGATTACTTATTGGCGAAATAGATTTTTTGGGGTGATCCGGCGTGCAAGAGGCATAATCATTGAGCCATATATTCGAAAGGAAGAAGAAGCTAAGATCATTCGTGAAAGTCGCATTCATCTAGCTCTTTACCTTTTGATTGTACTAGCTTCAGTGGCGATGCAGAGCTGGGTAGCGCTGAGTTTTTGGATTTTACCTATGATTGCCACAAAACCTATACACCAATTACAAAATACTATTGAGCACCTTGGCCTCAGTCATAATGATGATATTTTAGACAACACCCGCTCCACAAAAACGAATGCACTTATGCGCTGGCTTTGCTGGCAGATGCCATACCACACGGCCCATCATGTGTTTCCCTCGGTTCCGTTTTGGAAACTTCACAAATTGAACGCAAAAATTGAAGCACAGACCGGGCCCGTACATCGAATGGGCTGGATTGAGTTTCAGGTAGAGGTAATAAAGTGCCTTGCTCAGAAAGATGAAAGCAAATGGCCACAGAATGAGGTTTGGGTGGTTCCGACTGCTAGTGGATGCCGGCGGGTACATGCAGATTAAGTTATTGTGGGCATCAGTCTTTTAAGTTTTGTCAGATTTTTTAGAACTTGACGACAGGCTTCGTGAACTAGCTTTTTTAGTATATCTGCCGAAGGATTATTGTATGTCTCAGAGCCTCAAAACCTATACTAGCCTTTGGGCGATGCAGCCACATGACCAAACGGGCGTTAAGTTACCTTATGACGAAGTTTGTCGTATGGTATCTGGTGCGGGTTATGATGGTATGGCAATTGACCTTGGCGCGGGTGATGTGGCGCAGGCACATGAGGTGCGTCCACATATGGAGCGTCATGGCCTGACGCCACTAATTGTCGCATTTCCTAAGACCGTTGAAGGTCTCCGCAAAACATTGGTAATGGCAAAAGATTTTGGTAGCCCATTTGTTGATGTAATTGGACAAGTGATGCCGATTTCAGTGGATGGTATGATCCCCGTTGTACGCCAATGGATCGAAATGGCAGATCAAATTGGGGTCCCAGTACAATTTGAGAGTCACCGAAACTGCATCACTAACGACTTATATTCCACGCTATGCCTTCTTGATGCTATTCCTGAGATGCGTATGTGTGCTGATTTAAGTCACTATGTAGTAGATCGAGAATTTTGGTTTCCAATGTCTGAGCGTGACCTGGGGTTGATGAGTCGAGTGTTGCAACGTTCTGACAGCTTCCAGGGGCGTGTAGCCAGCCGACAACAAATTCAACTTCAACTTGATTTTCCTCAACATCAAAAATGGGTGGAATTATTTAAAGGTTGGTGGCGTGAAGGTCTGCAAGATTGGAGAAAAAGAAGTTCTGGAGATTGTATTTTTTTATGTGAGCTTGGCCCACCTGAGTACGCAATGACTGGTCCAGACGGTAAAGAAATGTCAAACCGCTGGGAGGAGGCACTCCAGATCCGATCTTGGGTCCAAAGCATTTGGGACGACCTTGGCGGAGATAATTGAAACTATGCTTATTAGTGTAGGCCTGATTTCGCTCTGACGCTAGTGTAGGGTCATTTATTGAAATGGAAAATAAATCCTATAAAATTTAATAATACTTGAGCTGCAAGAATTTGGGTACTATCGGTCGGATCATAGGCCGGTGCGACTTCTACCAAATCAATACCAGCTACTTGTCCGCGTTGCGCCAAGCCCTGCAAAATTTCGATCACATCGTAATAAAGAAATCCACCATGGCTGGGCGTGCCAGTACCGGGTGCAATGGAAGGACAGAAGGCATCAATATCTATGGTAACATAATATCGGGCGCCTTTCGGTATGCGTTCAAGGACTGCATTAACTCCTAATTGTCGGACTTGGCGAACTGACAAAATATCAGACCCGCGTTTGCGGGCGTCATCGTAGCCTTCCTTAGCTGTAGAACTGACGTTTCTTATGCCTAACTGTGTCATCCCACTGACCCAAGGCTTTTCAATTGCACGTCGCATGGGGTTTCCATGACCCAGAGTTACTCCGTGTCGCTCGTCTACAAAATCTAAATGTGCATCAATCTGGACGATGTGAATTGGGGCTTGTTCAGAGAAGGCATTGACACAAGGAATATTGATTGAGTGGTCACCACCTATAACTACAGGTAATGCACCTGCGGCCAAGATTTTACGTACCCCAAATTCAATATTTGCATGGCTTTCTTCTGTTTTGGTATGAATGATATCTGCATCACCAATATCTACAATCCGTACATTTCCTGCGAGGTATGTTGCATCGTCCTCATGATCATAAGCGCCAGCATGCCCAAATGAAAAAAGTGTCGAGGCTTCCCGAACGGCTCGTGGGCCAAATCTTGCGCCGGAGCGCCACTGGGTCCCAAAATCATATGGGGCTCCCATGACTGCAACATCTGCATCTATTGTGTTCCAATCTTCAATATAAGGACGCTTTCCAAAGGTTGAAATTCCAACAAATGGTAAATTTAATCGCCCACCGGCGTAGCCGTGCTCTGACATTATTTTTTTCCACAATAAGACCTACAACAGTAATGGTGTGCCAAAGCTTGATAAATGTCGACGAACAAAATTAAAGTATTTGTAATCTGAAGGGTGGTAACCTTAAAAGTTGGTCAAGACAAAAGTTGATTAGGTAGATCGACCAAGGCGATACGAGGCCCAATAATAAACTAGGAATGGTATAGTATTTTTATTTTAACTCTTGTGGTTTCTGGGATGAAGGACTAGCAAGACCGAACTTGGCGCGGGATGGAGCAGTCCGGTAGCTCGTCAGGCTCATAACCTGAAGGTCGTAGGTTCAAATCCTACTCCCGCAACCAAGTAAAATTAAGGCCCTGTTAACGCAGGGCTTTTCTTTTTTAAAATCCCTGATTTCAGTCCTGCAAACAGTACAAGTAAGTTTCTGTTTATATATGGTTGCAACATATAATTAGGCTGGTTTCATACATTGCATATTTTTATTTGATCCGGTTAAACTCATCTCATGGGAGTAATATTTAAAATTTTGCAACTTAACGCTCAGCTTAGAGGCATCTAATGACCCAGCACAGCCCCATCCCAGCAGAGAAATCCATAGACGGCCCTGCCGGCTGGGTGCGGATAATGGACCGTCAGGCTTTAGATATTACAAGACCACTGATCCCTATTATACTGAACGGAGAACGGCTGGTATTGTTTCGGGATGACGAGGGTGAGCTTGGTTTGATTGGACGACATTGCCCCCATAGGGGTGCTGATTTATGTTACGGTAGACTGGAGAACAATGGCTTGCGTTGCCCTTTTCATGGTTGGCACTTTGATCGGACTGGACAATGCATAGAACAACCCGCTGAACCTGAGGATTCCCAGATGTATAAAGCCATTAAGGCACCAATGACCCCGGTTGAGGAACGTGATGGCGCGATATGGGCCTTTCTGAACGATAGAGAGGCGCCATGATTAGTCAAAAACTAAATGATACGATTACCAGAATTGGCCCAAAGACTGAGGCAGGCGCTGTTCTTAGGTGTTATTGGCATCCTGCGGTTTTGATCGAGGAGCTGAATACTCAGTTGCCTGTACCAGTGAACTTATTGGGTGAGCGTTTGGCTTTGGTCAAAGACGGTACAGGAGATTTTCAATTAGTGACACGTGTGTCTTCTATAAATGAACCCGCAGTCTTCTACCCTGCGGCATCTGAAATAAAAACTGATGCCACAGGTCCAACATATCCCGTCATACTCAAAAAGGGTATTGCCTTTGCCTATCTAGGTTCTGGCAACCCGCCAGAATTTCCAAACTTTGACTGCTTTCGCGCGGATGACACCCATGTTTTTGCGTTTAAGGGTCTATGGGAGTGTAATTGGCTTCAGGCCTTGGAAATCGGTATCGATCCAGCACATGCTTCATTCCTGCATCGATTTCTCAAGGACGACGATCAAGATAATAACTATGGCAAACAGTTTCGGGACAAAGTGGCGCAAACTAGCATGCCGATTACACAGGTTCTTCGCGAATACCCACGTCCGGAGATAGACGTGGAAGAGACTGACTATGGATTAAAAATTACGGCACTTCGCCACATGGACCATGGAGATACCCATGTACGCGTTACTAACCAAATATTTCCTGAAGCGATCTGCATTCCGATGTCTCGTGAGATGACGATTACCCAGTGGCACGTTCCTATTGATGATGAGAATTGTTATTGGTTTACGATGTTCACAAGTTTCAAAGATCCAGTGAACAAAGACCTCATGCGAGAGCAGCGGCTTAAAGAACATGAACTCCCGACCTATGCACCTCTGAAGAATCGCAAAAACTTTTATGGGTATGACCACCAGGAACAAGCGACAGAGACCTACACTGGCATGGGTATGGACATAAACGTGCACGACCAATGGGCAGTTGAGGGAATGGGAACTATTCAAAACCGTACACGCGAGCATCTTGGCCGGTCGGACAAGGCAATAATTCGGTATCGCCGAATCTTGCGTGAGGCGATCAAGTCATTAGAGGCGGGCAATCGAGCTGCGCTGCCGATGCAGGATGGAACAAAAGCCAAAGCTATTATTGGTCCACTGTCCAATGATGCCGTAGCGCCTACAAGTAATTGGTCTGGTGTTAGCCATCAGGCCGATTTGGAAAGACGTGCAGGCTGCCCCTGGGATGCGTCTGTCTAGTGGGGGTTGTTCCCATTGAAGGTGAGCTGTTTGAGGATTTCATTGATGGATATTTTCCGCTCAATGTGTCGCTTGGTCATATGCTCGACCGCCATGGATTTGCATCCGCTTGGATTTTGATGCGTGTAGCGCCTATGATGGACATTCCTGACCTTGCCGAGACAGAGCCAGTTCCGCTTCACCTTGATCCCGCACACGGCGGTCAAATTGACTGGCTTTCCGCAACAATTCGACTATCTGGTCAGACAGCTTCTTTGTCAGGGCAGGCAAGGTGGAATTGGAATGATCCACTAAAGACAAAAAAAGACAAAATCCCAACGACGCTTCGTCTTGCTGAGCCTGCATTTTTACGTGGTGTTGGCTTTCCCACTGGGGATCTAGAATCTCGATCTTTAGGAAAAGTTAAACGTAATACAAATGGGTCCGCCACTTTGTTTTTATCTGAGGTCCAAACGGATGGACAATTCACTAGTCACGATATGAAAAAAAATCTAGAGGGTGCCCTTTGCTGGCGCATAGGGTTCTCACAAGGGTTGTCAGAACTAGACTTAGAGGAACTAAAGCCTTGGGCCAATCCTTATTCACCAAAGCAAAGCTCAAATTCTCAAGAAGTTCTGTTTTTACGTGATACTGATGATCCAATAAATTCACATATCATTTCTGACAGCCTTGCATGTTTTTAACTAAATTAGTCCATTGACCGTTCTATACTGTCCAGTGTCTCCATAGCGGAAACTGCACTAGTCACGCAGGAGTTTGGAGTACGACCTTCCCTGATAGCTGAAATAAATTCGCGGTCGATTAATTCAATACCGTTGTTTGAGACAGTTGTCCCGGTCAAGTCTATCTGGTTATTATTACCGTCAAATAGGTCATCGTAACGGACAATATATGTGCCGGTGTCACAGATGTAGCGGAAAAAAGTTCCAAGTGGTCCATCGTTATTGAAGCTTAGTGACAAGGTGCAGATGGCGCCACTTTCTGATTTCATTCCGATAGACATATCCATGGATATACCTAAATCTGGATGGGGGGGCCCCTGTAAACCAAAGGCTTGAACAGCTTTCCCACCGGTTTGGTACTGAAACAAGTCAACCGTGTGACAGGCATGGTGCCACAAGAGATGATCAGTCCATGACCGAGGTTCGCCTTTTGCATTGGTGTTCGTACGACGAAAGAAATAAGTTTGGGCGTCCATTTGCTGGATCTTTAGTTCTCCCGCATCAACTTTATTTTTAATCCATTGATGTGGAGGATTAAAGCGGCGCACGTGACCGGCCATACAAGTCAGTCCGGTTTCTTTCTGTTTGTCCACAACCCGTTGGCTGTCTTCAAGGCTATCAGCCATTGGGATTTCAATTAGTACGTGTTTTCCTGCTTCCATACAGGCAATTGCCTGATCAGCATGCATTTGGGTCGGTGTTGATAGGATTACAGCATCGACGTCATCACGGGCAATACATTCCTCTAACGTTGTTCCTGCATGGCTAACACCGCGGCTAGCGGCTAAAGCGTCAATTTTACTTTTTGTTGGACCCATCACGGAAGTAACTTCAGTGTCCTTGATGTTAGTCAAAGCGTCTAGGTGTTTCAGGCCAAATGCACCGTAGGCGCCAGCAACGCAGATTCTCATCAATTTTTCCTTAGACTTTGTTTTCAAGAATAATGTGGCCAACTGCCGTATTTGAAGCTGGTACATGGTAGTGCCTGTATATCTCAGTGACATCTTCGTCCAATGCGCCACGCATAATAAGCCACATGACCATTTCAATGCCTTCACTACCAGTTTCACGTAGGTACTCTAAATGGGTGATTTGACTTGCTGCAACTGGATCTTTTGTCATCAGGTCTAAAAACTTTGTGTCCCACTCCTTATTAATTAGGCCGGCACGTTTATATTGAAGTTGGTGGCTCATGCCGCCGGTACCAAAAATCATAACATTTAAATCTTCGTCAAAGGTGTCAATCGCTCGGCGCACTGCTTTTCCTAGATTATAGCAGCGGTTACCCGTGGGTGGTGGATATTGCACTACGTTTACACAAAGTGGAATGACAAGCGCGGGCCAATCTTCGTCTTGTCCAACATCGCCATACATCACAGACAGGGGAACGGTTAGGCCGTGGTCAACTTCCATTTCGTTCATGATCGTCAAGTCAAATTCATCCAGGATTAATGATTGCGCAATGTGGCTTGCAAGCTTCTGGTGGTTTTTTACAACGGGAACTGGCCGGGGTCCCCAGCCTTCATCTGCTGGTTTAAATTCGGCGGCGCAACCTAACGCAAACGTAGGTATGCAGGATGCGTCAAATGCGGTGCAATGGTCGTTGTAGACTAAAAAAATGACATCTGGTTTTTGATCTTTCATCCACTCACGAGATTTTTTGAAGCCTTCAAATATTGGCTTCCAGTAGGGTTCTTGGGTAATGCCCGTGTCCATGGCAGCCCCTATAGCGGGAACATGTGAGCATCCTACCCCAGCAGTAACTCTTGCCATCAGTCTTCCTTCCATTCTGATTTGGTGCGGTTACCGTCGATTGGTCGCCCACCATTTAACATCATTTCGCGATAGGCTTCGACACCCATACCTGTCATTTTTCCGGCAAGGTTCTGAAAATTTATGCCCTCATTAGCAGCAAATTTGGCCGTATAGTAAATGTTACCACCTAACTCGAGCAGTAAGTTCCAATCGCGTTTCACCACTGCCTCACGTTGCTCTGCTGTCATTGGGTATGCGTCCAAGTAAGCATTTTCATCTGCATTAAATGCATCCCGATTGACCTGAAGTCTGAGCGAAATGCAGAATTGATTTAAATTATAACCCTCTCGGGACCGGTCAGCATCAAAAACAAAAGTTCCGGGTATATCATCATACTCTTTATCAGCCATACGATTATCCTACTTACCAATACTCATTGTTAGGCACACGTGACTTAACTTACATGTCGCTACCATGGGGTAGTTTAAAACGGAAATTCAAATACTGTCACCCCTATTTGAATTTGTTATGAGATTTATTAGGCTCACTTTTAACCACAGCTATTTGTCGGATGATATCTAAAAATTTATTTTGAACTGGCGTTGGTTTCCAACCTGTTCTGAATGTCAGGCCAATTGGCCTGTCCGACTCTGGTAAATCGATAGGCAGCTGAACCAGTTGTCCCAGCTGCCTTTCTACCTCGATCTGGCGTTTTGATGCAATGGACACATAGTTGCCGCGTGAAAGGAGGCCCCGAAGAAGAATTAGGGAACTTGAAACGGTACACACGGGCGTATTTGGCATTTCATGAATACGAAGCTTCTCAAAGAGGTAGGTCCCAGATGGTGTCTCGCGTGGTGGGGCAACCCAAGGATAGGTGAGTGTATCCTCAATTGTTAAGGATTTGTGTGAGGTGAGTGGGTGGTTAGGTGCCACAACAACTGCGAGGCCATCAGTGAATAACTCTTCTTGTTCTATATCAAAGGCTGGTTTTGGCGATCGCAATGCACCAATTATGAAATCTAACTCCCCGAACCTGAGATCCCTAAGGAGGTTTGGGTATCGTGCGTCTATGCA
The DNA here is from genome assembly GCA_905182325.1 of uncultured Planktomarina sp. Classification (GTDB taxonomy): domain Bacteria; phylum Pseudomonadota; class Alphaproteobacteria; order Rhodobacterales; family Rhodobacteraceae; genus Planktomarina. The sequence continues at coordinate 49,230 of CAJJBD010000030.1, forward strand.
ATTAACTTGTACGCCAGTACCCACATTAGACAGCAGTTCATTGATAGCAGAAGGCAATATAGATACCCTGGAAAGGGGCAGCGATCCTACGTTGATGCGTGTGGTGGTTTCTCCCAAAAGTTCATTTATTTCAAAGAAAGCCTGCTGGAATTCGTTTACTGCCAGGCGGAGTTGATGGACAAAGACTTCCGCAGAAGGCGTCAGTTTAATGCCACCTGTTGTTTGTTCAAAAAGTGGAAAACCTGACAGTGCAGCTAGATCCCTCATAGCGCGGTGGACACCTGGCTGACTAACGCTCAGCTCATGGGCTGCCTGATTGATGCTACCAGTTTTTGCTATTGCTAAGAGTGTCCTTAATTGTACGGGCGAACAATGCCTATGAAAACTGCTGGGTAGCTTACCATCTTTACGGCGTATCGCCTTTTTGCAAGCAAGACTGTCGCCGCGCCGAAGGTGTTCCAGAATGCGCACAAGTCTCCGTTCAAAAATTGTACCGACTTCAGTTGGCACCATTCCCTTGGGTAGCCGCTCGAAGAGCCGCACTTTTAGAAGCTCCTCAACCCTTGCTAGAGATTGGGTCGCCGCTGGTTGAGAGATGTGTACAATATCTGCAGCAATACTGATTCGGCCGTACTGGAAGACCTCTTTAACCACGTAAAGATAACGAATATGAGGTAGTTCATTCATTTTTGAGAATTGCTCATTTTTTCATTGTATAACAAATTCAAATACTGCTGTCATGATTCAAAATGGATTTTGTACCAGTTTAGGATTTACATTAGTGTGATACCGTAGGGCTTTTGAAAGGGACTAACATGGCTGAAAATAAAACTGCTTTGGTGATTTCTGCACACGCCGCAGACTTTGTTTGGCGATGTGGTGGTGCAATTGCGCTGCATCAGGAGCTTGATTACGAAGTTACCGTTGTGTGCCTTTCTTTTGGTGAAAGAGGAGAAAGTGCCAAGCTTTGGAAGCAGGAAGGCATGACGCTGGAGCAGGTAAAGTCAGCGCGTAAAGACGAAGCACAGGCCGCAGCAAATGCGCTTGGTGTGAATGATATCCGTTTTCTAGATCTTGGAGATTATCCACTCAGACTAGATCGGGATGCGCAGGATCAAATGGTCGACATTATTCGTGAGGTTCAGCCAAAATGGATGATGAGCCACTCCAAGTGGGATCCCTACAACACAGATCACATGAACACGACACAATTTGCACTTGAATGCCGAATGATTGCCCAAGCCTGGGGTCATAATCCGGAGCAAAAGGTTTTAGGTGCGCCTCAGTTGTATTTGTTTGAGCCGCATCAGACAGAGCAGATGGGTTGGAAGCCTAACGTATTCTTGGACATCACGGAGGTTTGGGACAAGAAGCGTGCAGCCATTGAATGTATGCAGGGCCAGGAACATCTGTGGAATTTCTATACAAACGTGGCGGAGAACCGTGGCAACCATTTTCGGCGTAACTCGGGTGGTATGGCTGGCGGCCGAAAGGCAGAATATGCCGAGGGATTTGAAATGATCTTTCCGCAAACAGTGGATGAATTGGTATGACTTACACTGCTGGTACTCAGGGCGTTGTTGTTCAAAATATCAAACGTGCAGAGCAATCAGTAATTGATGGCCTTGCAAAGTGTGGCGTTGCTACGGTTCATGAAGCTCAGGGTCGAAGAGGCTTACTAGCCGATTATATGCGCCCAATCTATTCAGGTGCGCGGCTAGCTGCCAGCGCCGTGACTATTTCAGCACCGCCCTGTGATAACTGGATGCTGCATGTGGCCATTGAACAGCTGCAGGTGGGTGATATTCTTGTTTTAGCTCCAACTTCACCGAGTAATGCGGGCTATTTTGGTGATCTGCTTGCAACTTCAGCTCAGGCGCGTGGTTGCCAGGGGCTAATTATTGATGCTGGCGTTCGTGATGTCCGCGACCTGAAAGAAATGGACTTTCCTGTTTGGTCAAAAGCAATTTTTGCTCAGGGCACAATTAAAGAGACACTGGGCTCAGTTAATGTGCCTGTAGTTTGCGCCAATGAGTTAATTAATCCAGGTGACGTAATCGTTGCTGATGATGATGGGGTGTGTGTGGTACGCCGTGAGGAGGCAGCTGAGGTCCTTGTGAAAGCCATCACTCGCGAAACCAATGAAGCAGAGAAGCGAGCGCGTTTTGAGGCGGGTGAACTGGGGCTCGATATTTATAAAATGCGTGAGAGGCTTACACAAAAAGGTCTTAAATATGTCTGATGGTGTTCGCACGATGTGGATGCGGGGTGGTACCTCAAAGGGGGGTTACTTTTTATATGATGATTTGCCGCAGGATGAGCCAGCCCGTGGCGCTGTTCTGATGAATATCATGGGATCCCCTAATACGCGTCAAATCGATGGCATGGGAGGTGCTGATCCGCTAACTTCCAAGGTGGCACTGGTCAGAAAGTCTGACCGTGACGGTATTGATGTCGACTATCTTTTCTTACAAGTTTTTGTGGATCAACCGATTGTGACTGATGCACAAAATTGTGGAAATATCCTAGCTGGTGTTGCACCCTTTGCGATCGAAAGGAATTTAGTTCCGGCCCGTAATGGAGATACACCAGTAACAATTTACATGGAAAATACTGGCCAAACGGCCGTGGTATTAGTGTCAACGCCGGGTGGGGTGGTTAACTATTCTGGAGATGCAAAAATTGATGGGGTGCCTGGTAGTGCTGCTCCTGTTCCAATTGAATTTAAAGATACAGCTGGGTCCAGTTGTGGTGCTCTACTGCCGACAGGAAATGTTCAGGACCTTGTTGAAGGTATAAAAGTGACAATGGTGGACAATGGTATGCCGTGTGTCGTGCTTCGCGCTGAGGATATGGGCATATCGGGTAGTGAGGCTCCGGAAGAACTGGAGCAAAATGCCGGGCTAGTGGCGCGTCTCGAGGCAATACGGCTAGCCTGTGGTCCAATGATGAACCTAGGTGATGTAACTAAAAAATCAGTACCTAAAATGACAATGGTATCAGCGCCAGAAAATGGGGGCGCTATTGCGACGCGTACTTTTATACCACACCGTTGTCACAAGGCGATTGGTGTACTTGGAGCAGTTAGTGTTGCGACGGCTTGCTTGATGAAGGGGTCAACGGCATATGATTTGGCCAAAACTGGTGAGGGCAATCAGCTTAGTATGGCAGTGGAGCATCCCACTGGTGAAATGACAGTAGTCGCCTCTCTCAATGAAACTGGGGATGTTGTACGTGCTGCCATCTTGCGGACGGCTCGCAAACTTATGGACGGAAAGGTCTTCCCATGAATAACGTGCAACCCATGGATCCTGATTGGCTTGAATTTCATCCAGACCCAAAAAAACCTTATTTTCAGCTGCCTGAGGGCGCAGTGGATGCACATTGCCACGTGTTTGGCCCATCAGCCGAGTTCCCTTTTGCACCTGAACGCAAATATACGCCCTGCGATGCTAGTAAAAAAAAGCTGTACGCCTTGCGTGATCACCTTGGGTTTGCCCGCAACGTTATTGTCCAGGCGACTTGTCATGGCAAAGACAACCGCGCCATGATCGATGCTTGTCGCAGTAGTGGTGATTTGGCACGTGGTATTGCGTCGGTTGGGGTCGATATCACAGAAAATGATATAGCTGAAATGCACGAAGCTGGCGTACGAGGAGTGCGCTTTAACTTTGTTAAACGTCTTGTGGACGATACGCCAAAAGAGGTGTTTCTTTCCGTAGCAGACAAGATTAAGAATTTTGGTTGGCATATTGTCGTATATTTTGAAGCCCAAGATCTAGAAGGCCTAGAGCCGTTTCTCAAGCAATTACCTACGACTGTCGTAGTTGACCATATGGGCCGTCCTGACGTTGCAAAGGGCGTAAACCATTCTGATTTCCAGCGGTTTGTACGTCTAATGACTGAGAATGAAAATATTTGGTCTAAGGTTACGTGTCCTGAAAGGCTAAGCCTGCAGGGGCCTCCTTATGATGATGTTGTAGCATTCTATGCTGAGATTGTTCGAGGTTTCCCTGATCGGGTTCTCTGGGGTACGGACTGGCCACATCCAAACATGAAATCACATATGCCAGATGACGGACTACTGGTTGACTATATTCCACGAATTGCACCAACACCTGAACTGCAAAGAAAACTACTTATAGATAACCCAATGCGCCTTTATTGGTCGTAACTACCTGCCGATTATTTTTTTTAAATTATAAATGCTTCTGCAGGCACCTATGAATGGGCATCAGGACTGAATAGGCTGTGCCGTCACTACTCACTTTATTTTAAGCTCAACTAAGCCTAAAACAAAATTAAATGGTTTGTAGAATGATGGAAAGATAAAGTGGTTTTAGTATCTAATCGGTCAAACTTGTATTTAAGTGATTTAGAAGGTGACCGATTGCAATTTGAAGTGACTGCTGAGAATGAAGCAGAGACCGCTTGGGTCGCAACAGTACTTTCACCCCTACTTCAGGCGGGTGATATTGTTCTTTTGGATGGTGTTTTAGCCTCTGGAAAAACGTTCTTCGTGCGGAAATTGGTGGAAACTTTGGGCACTGAGGATGAAATATCCAGTCCCACTTACGCAATTGCTAACATATATAAGTGCCCTTCAGTTGATGTACTACACGTAGACGCCTACCGTTTGGAAAATGAAAAAGATTTTTATAACCTTGGCCTTGAATTGGAAGTTGAGGGTTCAATTTGCATGATTGAGTGGGGGTCACGCATACAAGAGGCCTTTGATGATTTTCTTAAAATTTCAATAAAACTAAATGCAAAAAGTATCGATGAGAGAGTGTTTGTTATGACTGCGCATGGCTCACGGGCAACTGTACTTTTGCAGAGCTTAAAAATAAGATGCCAGTCAGTATGAACATGGTATCGCTCCTACTACAAAATTCTTCTGGTGTAATGTCTGTAGGCGTTGCCCATGGTGAAAAATTACTTTTTGACAGTATGTCTGATATTGATCTGGCTGGTTCTCGCAATGTTGAGTTATATGTGAAAGCTGCTCTTTTGAACTCTGACAAAGCCGTTGCTGATTTGGGCTGTATATTTGTGGATATTGGCCCGGGCGGACTTGGCGCAACACGAACGACTGTAGCATTTGCTAATGCGCTTGGCTTTGCCAAAAAGATTCCAGTTATTGGAATTAATGCGTTTGAATTAATAGGATACCACGTCGGTCATTTAGAACAAAAACCGGTTGTTTGCATACGTCCAGCAGCGCGTCCCAACCACTACCTGGGTCTATATGAGGGTCAAAATCTAACTGATTTTAGTTATGCTGATATCCAAGATGCCCAAGTCTTCATAAGGAGACATCAAAATACTGCAGCATTTGCTGGAAAGTTCTCCTTTAGAACTGACGAAAGTGAGCTAGAAGAGCCCTGGCCATTGCCAATTGCAAATGTAGCTTCAATGGCATCTTTTTTACACGTTGCATTAAAAAAATATCAATTGGGAAATTGGACAATGCGGGTTTTTCCAGTCACTGAATCTTCAATTAGAAATGTCCGTTAAAAGGATTTAGTTGTACTCCAGTTTAGTCTGGTAAAATTAATAGTCTTTAAGTACCAATTATTAGCTGAACACCCTTCCTTGTGGATTGGGAGCAAAAGAATTAGTTACTCCTAGTCTAAA
>CAJJBD010000031.1 GCA_905182325.1 uncultured Planktomarina sp.
TTTATCAGGGTGTCCTTCCGATACAGACTCAGAAGTAAAAATATAGTTTAATCGTGGCATGAATGGTGCTCCGTTTGAATTAGATCTGCGCCAGGAAGCCGTTGCAGTGGAAATCGGTTAGACGATCACCGGGCGCGGGTCAACAAAATTCTTAGTGAGGTCATGATCACCCATATAAAACTCACAAAAAGTAAAATTAAAGAAATTATCACTTCACCATAAACAGCATAAAAAGTAGGAGGAAGTGCGGGAGGTATCGCCAAATCTAGAGATCCTCTATCGTCAACCCCTAACAGCTCACCAAAAGCACCACGGGCATCTATCACCGTTGTTATTCCACGATTTGCGACACGTACCATTGGCAAGCCCAGCTCAATTGTACGGGCACGTGCCTGCGCAAAATGCTGCGCAGCTCCCTGGCCCGCACCAAACCATGCATCATTGGTAATAAGTATTAAAAGATCCGGTCGGTCGTCAGCACGGCCCACAAATTGTGGGAAAATACCCTCATAACAGATCAATGGCTGGACCTTTCCTATTGAAGATACCCAAAAAACTTCGGGTCCAGTACCACGAGAAAACCCTTGCCCAGCTAAACCTTTAAATCCTATTTTTTGGAATAATGCACTGAAGGGTATATATTCACCAAAAGGAACTAATCTATTTTTATAGTATTCGGAAATGAGAGATCCAAGGGGTGATAGAGTCCCTAAGGTGTTATAGATCTTATTATTATCCGTCCGACGCTGATAACCGAGAATTACATATGCGCCATTTGCTGCAGCAGAAATTTCATTTTGTACCGCCTCAATCGGTAAATATAGAGACGTTTCAGGCCATACTATCAAATCTATCATATCATCAGATCGGCTTAACTTAAGATGACGTTGATAGATTTCTTCTTGAAAATTGGGATCCCACTTCTTAATTTGATCTACGTTAGGGTGAACTAATCTTACTTTGGCCGCATCTTCATCCGCTGCAGGTCCCTCAATTACTAGAAAAAAAGGTAAAAATATAATGCAAAAAACTAAGGCGCTCCCATAAAATCTTGGGGCGTATGCAATGAAAGTCGATAGCAATAAAGTTAACATTGTCATTCCATGAGGCCCAATAAAAGCGGCTAATTGGTATATAGGAGTGTCGATCCAAGCATAGCCAAGTAAAGCCCAAGGAAACCCACTGAAAAGGTAAGTCCGAGCAATTTCAGCCAAGACAAACGTGACGCACAACAGCAGCGGATGCCGTCCTCCAGCTACAACAAAGGCAATACCCCAAAAGAGCGCCAAACCCATTGACATAATGGCGAGCGCAAAAGGGGCCATCCACCCCGTTGCCCAGATATCTACAAAAAATGGTTGAGTAATCCAGGCTAGAGTAGTCGCAAAATACCCACATCCAAATATCCAGCCTAACTTGAAATGAGAAATCAGAGCAGCTTTGTTATCCAGCCAAATAATTATTCCAAAACACACTAATGTGAGGACAGGTATATTAAACGGCGCTTGGCCTAATCCAGACAATGCCCCAATCAAAAATATTGTTGTTATTTTTAACCAGCTGGGCGCCAGCACCCAGAAACTATCTAGCTTCGTTATTCTTAACATATACTCGCAGCCTTTTAATCCGCCGCGGATCGGCATCGACCACTTCAAATTCAACTCCAGCAGGATGATTAACTACCTCACCCCTTGCTGGCACGCGCCCCAGCAACATAAACACCAGCCCACCAAGCGTATCAACCTCTTCTGGATCTACTTCTGCAACATCGGAAAGATCCCGCCCAATTTCTTGCTGGAATTCATCCAACGGAGTTTTCGCTTGGGCCAGATAGCAGCCAGGCTTTTCGACCACCCAAAAAGCGCCCTCATCAGGATCATGTTCATCTTCAATTTCGCCAATTACTTGCTCTATAAGATCCTCAATCGTTACTAGCCCATCAGCGCCACCATATTCATCAATTACCAGTGCCATATGTATGCGATCCGCCTGCATTTTAGACAGCAAAACCCCAATTGGCATCGATGGAGGAACAAAAAGTAATGGCCGGAGCATTGTCTTAAGCGCTAGACGGCCTCCAGATCCGTTAAAACCATGCTTTAGCGCAATATCTTTTAAATGAGCAAAACCCATTGGCGTATCTAAGGTGCCATCATACACTGGAAGCCTTGTCAGTCCACTTTCCCTAAAAACAAGCACTAGGTCTTCTTTTGAAATCGTAACTGGGACAGATTTTATATCTGCCTTTGGTATCATAACATCTTCAACTCGAAGTTGCCGAAGGTTCCAAAGTCCAGGGCGGACATTAGTACTCCCTTGCTCTGGATATACCAGATTATTAATGGATTGCTCTCGCCTAAAACTTATTTTTTTGAACCAGTACCATGGGCTCATCCTATTTAATTCCAAGTTTGATTGATCCTCAGAAGCTTCCAAGCTTCTAGCTTTACTAACGCTATTTGGCCTAACAGGTTTCATTGGATCTCATCATTAATTGTATAAGGGTTAGAAATGCACAGTTTAGCAAGGATATCTATCTCAATGGCCTCCATAATTATTGCGTCTGCGTGTTCAATATGATCATAACCTAGCAGATGCAAAGTTCCATGCAAAAGCAAATGAGCAAGATGATCACTTAACTTAACATGACCTGCCCTAGCCTCTGAAAAACATACTTCAAAGGCCATCGCAATGTCACCTAATTCCGGATTAACAGCCAACTTAGGCCGCTGTCCTGCTGTAGCTACCTTTAAATCCTCACTAGGCCATGATAGAATATTAGTAGTTGTATCATTACCCCGAAAGTCCATATTCAGTTGATGGATTTTAGCATCGTTACAAAGCAGCACTACAGCACTTGAATTTCTTGGTAGCTGCAACTGCGTGTTTATGGCCTCCGAGATTCTCCCTGCTATTTTTTCTAAGTTTTTGACATCCCAACGCGAATACTCAGCTACAAACTGAAAGTTTATACTCATGTTTTATCTGCATCATATGCTTCAATAATTTCAGCAACTAAAGGATGGCGAACCACATCTTTGGCGGTAAAGTAGTTAAAACTGATCTTCGAAACCTTTGCAAGCAACCGTTCTGCATCTACCAGCCCGGATCGCACTCCATTTGGCAGGTCTATTTGGGTTCGATCTCCAGTAACAGCCATTCTACTACCCTCACCCAAGCGGGTCAAAAACATCTTCATCTGCATTGTAGTGGCATTCTGTGCTTCATCCAACACAACAAAGGCGTTAGCCAAAGTGCGTCCGCGCATGAAAGCAAGAGGTGCTATTTCTATCACCTTGTCCTCAATAAGCTTTGCCATCTGCTTTGCAGGTAAGAAGTCGTTTAAAGCATCGTACAGTGGCTGCATGTAAGGATCCACTTTCTCTTTCAAATCACCTGGCAGAAAACCCAACCGTTCGCCTGCCTCAACTGCTGGACGCGACAAAATAATTTTGTCAACACGGCCTGAAATAAACATTGATACAGCTACCGCTACAGCCAAATAAGTCTTCCCTGTGCCAGCTGGGCCAATCCCAAAAGCCAACTCATGGTTAAACAAGGACTTCACATAGCTCGATTGTGCCTCAGTACGCGGTTCGATTATTTTTTTGCGGGTCTTAATCTCAATATTAGAATCTTTGAACATTGTTAGTTGTTTTGCATTTCTTTTATCGCTGACGATTGCAGAGTTCATGCGCAAAGCAGTAACTACATCTACAGGTAGCACATCCCGACCCTGCTCAATCCTATTATAAAGAGATTGTAAGATGGAAACTGCACTTGCAAGCGATTCATCATCGCCTATCAGCACCAATTGATTTCCACGACGTATAATTTGTACAAAAAGTTCTGTTTCAATCGTAGTCAGGTTTCTGTCGTATTCTCCACACAACTTTGCAAGCAAACGATTGTCTGGGAATTCAATTCGACTTTCATTTTGAACGGCGGTGCTTGATAAGGCGTCTTCTGCCAATTATATCCCCTATTAAGGTCGGTGTAGAAAAAATAATACACTAAGTTTATGACCATTGTGCGAAGTTCTTTAAGAAAATAAAATAAACCTGCGAACTGTTATGTGACGAAAGGTATCTTCAAAAGATTAAAATTCAACCACAAATAGTCAATATATAATTTCTGCAGTCAAAGAATTCGTCATATTTTTTGTAATTCGCACGGGCACTATTTGACCTAGCATATGTTCAGGTGCAATGGCATGCACAGCATGCAGATATTCAGATTTACCTATTAACTGACCATCACTTCGACCTTTTTTTTCAAATAAAACACTAACCTGACGACCCACCATGGAAGCCTGCACAGCATGTTGCTGGCTGGTAAGCAAAGTTTGAAGCTCTTGCAAACGCCCGTTCGCAAGAGCTGGGTCAATTCCACCTTTTTCTGCTGCTGGTGTCCCAGGGCGCGCAGAATATTTAAACGAATAAGCCTGACCATAGCCGACCCGGCTTACGAGGTCTAAGGTATCAGCAAAGTCTTGATCAGTCTCACCAGGAAAACCAACTATAAAATCACCTGAAAGTAAAAGATCTGGACGAGCTTTGCGAATACGGTCCACTATAGAAAAATAACTTTCCCGCGTATGCTTTCGGTTCATCATCTTTAGAATACGGTTGCTACCTGATTGCACTGGTAAGTGCAGGTAAGGCATCAATTTTGTACAATTAGCATGCGCATCAATCAATTCAGCATTCATATCATTGGGATGGCTAGTTGTGAAACGGATACGTTCCAAACCTTGAATTTCAGACAACTGCCAAATCAAACCGGACAAGCCGTTAGTATGTCCATTATACGCATTAACATTCTGCCCTAGAAGAGTGATTTCACGAACACCCCTGTCAATCAGATCAGAAGCCTCAGAAAAGACTTGGCCAGCAGGACGGCTAACTTCAGAACCCCTCGTGTAAGGCACAACACAAAAGGCGCAAAATTTATCACAACCCTCCTGAACTGTCAGAAAAGCGGTGGGTCCACGCTTGGCTTTTGGTCGTGGCGCAAGATGATTAAATTTATCCTCTTCTGGAAAGTCAGTATCGAGTGCCCTCGCTCCAGTTTGAATCTGTGCCTCCATTTGGGGAAGCTTATGGTAAGACTGTGGACCCACTACAAGATCCACCATAGGTTGCCGGCGAATGATCTCAGCCCCTTCAGCCTGGGCAACACAACCCGCCACTCCTATCTTTAAATTAGGGTTGGCAGCTTTAAGGCCTTTAAATTTTCCAAGTTCTGAATAAATTTTATCAGCAGCTTTTTCCCGGATATGACAGGTGTTGAGCAAAATCATATCAGCATCTTCAGCTTTTTCTGTTTGAACGTAACCCTGACCCCCAAGCGTCTCCACCATTCGTTCGCTGTCATAGACATTCATCTGACATCCGTAAGTTTTAATGAACAGCTTTTTAGCCTCAGCCACTTCAATGTCCTTTTCTCAAAAATCAATTTTTAGGTGATAGCCCGCACTCGTACCGCTTGCAATGCGTACAATTCTACATACCACCATAAATTTAAGTTGATTCAATTTTTTTACTCGTTGAAAAGTTAACTATCTCTGAAATCATAGCTTAAGATTTTGTGAGAAAGTAAAGTACCTGATAAACAATTTACTCGGTTAGTTTTCGTCTCAAGCGGATGACTACATCTACTTTAGAAATTTCAGCACCAGCAGGAACCTGTGGCAGAGATGTGATTCTTAACTCTTTGGCTGGAGCGTCAACTAAATCAGAAGAATCTTCCCAATAAAAGTGAGGATGATCGGAAACATTTGTATCAAAATAGCTTTTAGAGCCATCTACAGTAATTTCTCGTAGCAGACCAACAGAACAAAACGCTCGCAGTGTGTTATAAACAGTCGCAAGTGAAACTTTATCGCTACGTTTATTGCTTATAGCGAAAAGACTTTCCGCTGTTACATGCCTATTTTGGCCATCCCCAATTAGTCGCTCTGCCAAGATAACACGCTGGCGTGTCGGACGCAGCCCGCCTTGTGAAAGCCATTTAACTACAGTTTGTCCGTTATGGTTAGCGTTTTTATTATTGGCCATGTGTGAAATATGCCTTTTTATCAATCAATTTCAATGGCAAATCGTTAAACTTGACGTGAAGTTTAATTAAGTGGCTGCAATATGCCACCTTTGCTTCAACAGATAGGACGTATATAGCAAATCACACACAACAGTTTCAAACGTTAGGAGCGCGGCATGCCATCTGACTTCCCCACATCATTTAACAAACAAGATCTCTTGAAATGTGCCAGTGGAGACCTTTTCGGACCGGGCAACGCTCAGCTCCCTGAGCCACCAATGCTTATGGTAGATCGTGTCACAGAAATTAGTGATGATGGTGGCTTGCATGGAAAAGGTCACGTAATCGCGGAATTGGATATTGTACCTGATCTTTGGTTTTTCAAATGCCATTTTCCAGGTGACCCAGTAATGCCCGGGTGCTTGGGTTTAGATGCACTTTGGCAGTTAACAGGGTTCAATCTTGGCTGGCGCGGCATGCCGGGGCGTGGGCGAGCACTGGGGGTTGGTGAAGTCAAATTTGTAGACATGGTAACTCCAGAAGTGAAAGTAATTACATATCACGTTGACTTCACGCGTGTTATTGATCGAAAATTAAAGCTAGGGATGTCTGATGGGCGTCTACTCGCTGACGGAAAAGAAATTTACACAACGAGCAACATGAAAGTCGGTTTATTCACGGACTAATTAAGGGGGCCAAATGCGCCGCGTAGTAATCTCAGGTTTAGGTGTAATATCACCTATTGGAAATAATATTGACGAAGTAACGGACGCGCTGAAGGTCGGCCGCTCAGGAATCGCATTTGAACCTGAATATGCTGAAAATGGCTTTCGGTCCCGCGTCGCTGGCATTCCAAATATCAATCCCGCCGATCATATCGACAAGCGTCACATGCGATTTATGGGCATGGGTGGGGGATATAACTACTTAGCAATGGAACAGGCAATAGCTGATTCAGGCTTGGAGCCAAACGAAGTGTCAAATGAGCGCACAGGCCTTATAATGGGTTCGGGCGGTCCATCCACTTCTAATCTATACACAGCTTTTGACGCCGTAAAAAACAAAGGTGGCCCTAAACGTATGGGCCCGTTTATGGTAACCCGCTGCATGAGCTCAGCCCATTCTGCCACTCTGGCAACACCATTTAAGATCAAAGGCTTAAATTATTCGATCACATCAGCCTGCGCTACGTCTGCACACTGTATTGGCAACGCGATGGAGCAAATTCAGATGGGCAAGCAAGATGTGGTGTTCGCGGGCGGTGGCGAAGAAGTAAGCTGGTCACTCTCATGTTTGTTTGATGCTATGAATGCGATGTCATCAAAGTATAATGACACACCAGAGACAGCGTCACGACCCTATGACGCCACTCGTGACGGGTTTGTAATTGCAGGCGGTGGTGGTGTTTTGGTCCTCGAAGAGCTGGAACATGCCAAAGCCCGTGGAGCCAAAATTCATGCTGAACTGACTGGCTATGGAGCTACATCAGACGGAGCAGACATGGTAGCCCCATCTGGTGAAGGGGGAGAACGTTCAATGAGGCAGGCGATTGCGATGCTAGATCCAGATCGTAAAATTGGTTATATAAACGCTCACGGGACCTCCACTCCAGCGGGCGACGTCACTGAAGTGGAAGCAATCCGGAATATTTTTGGCCGTGGCGAAACTCCACCTATTTCGTCAACAAAATCTTTGACAGGGCACTCCCTAGGCGCAACATCTGTGCACGAGGCGATTTATTCACTATCAATGATGAAAAATAGTTTTATTTCTGCGTCAGCTAACGTCCAAGATCTTGACCCTGCACTTGATGCTGGAGAAATTGTAACTCAAAGACGGGATAACGTTGAGCTGGACACCATACTATCGAATAGCTTTGGATTCGGTGGAACTAATGCAACATTAATTATGAGTAAATTTAACGGGTAAATAAAAAATGGCAGAACTTCTCAAAGGTAAACGCGGGCTGATTACAGGTATCGCAAACAATCGTTCAATAGCTTGGGGTATTGCGGAGGCGATGAAAGCCGAAGGCGCTGAGTTGGCATTTGGTGTTCAGATGGATATTTTTGGCGAGAAGGTAAAACCTTTGGCCGCTGAGTTGGGCGTGGATCTTGTTCTGGATTATAACGTCCAAAATGAAAATAGTACCCAGGACGCTTTTGATACACTGGCTCGGGAGTGGGGTGGCATCGACTTTGCAGTTCACGCCATCGCTTATTCTGACAAAAACGAACTGACTGGCCGCTTTATCGACACCAGCCGTGAAAACTTCAAAAACTCACTTGAGATTTCAGCCTATTCCTTCATCGATATGGCTAAGAAAGCTGAGCCTTTGATGACAGAAGGTGGGACTTTGATCACTCTAACGTATCAAGGCAGTAGAAAAGCTACGCCCTGGTATAATGTTATGGGCGTTGCTAAGGCGGCTTTAGAATCTGCAGTGGTTTACCTTGCCAATGATTTAGGCCCACAGAAAATTCGGGTAAATGCAATTTCGCCAGGGCCGATGAAAACCCTATCAGGGGCAGCTATTGGTGGTGCACGCAAGACATTTCGATTTACCGAAGCCAATACGCCACTTCGGGCAAATGCGACTAAAGCATCAATTGGTGGTACGGCAGTGTATCTTGCTTCAGATTATGGCGAATGCACCACTGGGGAAACAATTATGGTGGATGGCGGCCTACATATTCTTGGCCTACCACAGCCTGAGAACTTTTAAACTTGAGGCCAGTAACTGCCAAGCGGCTTATTTTAAAATCTTTAGGTGCACGGGTAATCCGCAAGAGCTTGCGAAACCATATCTGCATCAACATTACCACCAGAGGCGATGCAAATAACATCCTTTCCAGATAGATGATCACCATGATAGAGCGCGGCGGCCAATGCTATGGCACCGCCGGGCTCTAATACAATTTTAAACCTTGTAAAAGCGACAGACATGGCGCGCAGGCAATCCTCATCTGACATCACAATCCCTGCACCACAAAGGCGTTTCATAATCGGAAAAGTCAACGAACCAGGAGTTGGTGGGAGCAACGCATCACAAATACTACCCCCAAGCCGAGAATTGGTCTGCGGTATACCTTTTGCCAAAGAACGAGTGACGGCATCAAAATCTACAGGTTCGACTGGACGCACGCGCATTTCGGGCGCATCCGCTTCGAGCGCCAATGCAATGCCAGATGTTAGACCTCCACCACCACAGCAAACCAATACATCTGCCGCCGTGATCCCCACTTCAGATACTTGCTCAGCAATCTCCAAACCACAGGTGCCTTGGCCCGCTATGACTTCTGGTTCGTCATAGGGCTTGATCAACGTTAAGCCACGGGCTTCAGAGAGCCTTTGCCCAATCTCTTGGCGATCCTCAGTATCACGGTCATATAGGATTACCTCAGCCCCCAAAGACCGAGTATTATCTACCTTCAACTTTGGTGCGTTCGATGGCATAACTATCACAGCGGACGTGCCATGCATCTGAGCTGCAAGTGCTACACCCTGGGCATGGTTCCCAGATGAAAAGGCAATGACACCAGCCTTCTTCGCCTCCAAAGACAGAGCCGAAATAGCAGACCACCCACCCCGAAATTTAAAAGATCCAGTGTGCTGAAGGGCCTCCGCCTTCAGCCACACCCGGCGGCCCGCAATCTCATCTACAAATGTCGAGTTCAGCAGCGGTGTGCGACGCACATGACCCTCTTGACGTCGCGCCGCGGCGCGTATCATCTTAATATCCATTTATCGAGCCTTCGCCAAAATAGGAATTTTTGTTAAATTTTTTAATTCGTACTGAGGTGCCCAAGGCAGACGGTCTTGCGGTTCACCACTACGGTTGACCCATGCAGTTTTAAAACCATATCCCGCTGCGGCTGCCGCATCCCAACCGTTGGAGGATACAAAAAGTACCTCGTCCACAGCGCAATGAAAATGCTCGCTCACGAGGTTATAGACCCTAGTGTCTGGCTTAAAAATACCGACGGTATCAACTGATAAAATAGCATCCAGATGTTCTCCAATGCCCGCCGACGAAACTGCTGCCTCCAACATAGCTATTGAGCCATTCGACAGTATCGCAGTCTGTAAACCGGCTGTTTTTAACTCAACCAGCATTTTAGGCACCTCAGGAAAGGCGTCAAGGTTCCAATATAACTCCAACAGCTCAGCCCTCAGCCGCGATCCACTGACACCATTGGCCTCCATTGCCCAGTCTAAGCCGTCCTGCGTTACCTGCCAGAAATCCGTATGAGCATCTGTTATTGCACGCAGCCAACTGTATTGAAGTTGCTTGAGCCGCCAGTCATTAGCCAGTTTGGTCCAATTTTCCGCAATCTCTGAATTTTTGGGAAGGGCAGCAGCCGTACGCGCTGCAGCTGCAACGTCAAACAAGGTACCATAGGCATCAAAAACACAGGTTGTTATAGACATAGAATCCCCCACTAGTGTGTCCTAAGTGTAGCGGCAGAAGACTAAAGGGAAAGAGCCATGGAAGTTTTTGAGAGAAACGGTGTCCACATTCACTATCGTGAAGACGGTGATCCAAATGGAGCGCCCTTGGTGTTTTCAAATTCACTGGGAACAGATTTGCGCCTTTGGGACCAAATTGTACAGCTTTTACCTCAAGGACTTAAGATTATTAGATATGATATGCGTGGGCATGGCCTCTCGGATTGTCCAAACGAGCCCTATTCTATGGGGGCATTAATTTCAGATGCTGAAGCACTTTTAGATTACCTTAAGGTACAAGACTGTATGTTTGTTGGCCTGTCCATTGGAGGAATGATTGGGCAAGGCCTTGCTACCAAGAGACTTGATTTGATCCGAGCGATGGTTCTGTCAAATACTGCTGCTAAAATAGCTACGCCAGCCATTTGGCAGGATAGAATGGAAAGGGTCCGGCGCAACGGTATGCATGAAGTTGCTGACGCGACAATGACCCGTTGGTTTAGCCCAAAGATGCAAAATAGTTCAGCCATTGTGCCGTGGTGCAATATGGTAAAAAATACCCCCACCGAAGGTTATATCGGCTGCTCAAATGCTATTGCCGTTACTGATTTCATTACACCAACTTCTGCGCTCAGACTACCCGTTCTAGGCATTGCAGGAGATCATGATAGTTCAACTCCACCAGATTTAGTTCGTGAGACTTTAGATTTGATTCCCGGCAGCGAGTTTCACCTTATTCGGGGTGCTGGTCACCTCCCCTGCGTTGAGAAGCCAAAGCAATTTGCGGAACTTCTCAATCAGTTTTTGAGGTCAACGGGTCACCTCTAAAGACCGAAGTAGGATATCATTATGAACAGCCGCCTAGCTTTTGTATTTATTATTTCTACCCTGACGATCGATGCTATGGGAATAGGCTTGATAATCCCCGTAATGCCAGATCTTTTACAAGAAATTAGTGGTGGGGATCTAGGAAACGCCGCAATTTGGGGCGGATTGCTTGCATCCACTTTTGCAGTGATGCAATTTCTTTTTGGGCCGACACTAGGCTCGCTCAGCGATCACTTTGGACGCAGGCCAGTCCTTTTAGTATCGTTACTTGTCATGGCGGTTGACTTCATCGTCATGGGGCTAGCACATTCTATTTGGTTATTGGTTGCTACCAGAATTATCGGCGGCGTCGCAGCCGCAACACAATCCACTGCAGCCGCATTCATTTCAGATATTTCAACACCTAAAAACCGCTCTGCAAATTTTGGTATCTTGGGTGCTAGTTTCGGCGTTGGCTTTGTTCTTGGACCACTAATGGGGGGACTTTTAGGCGAGTATGGATTTCGGATCCCTTTCTTTGCTGCTGCCGGCCTCGCAACGTGCAATCTTATACTTGGTTACTTTGTCTTGCCCGAAACAGTTACCAATAAAATTCGTCGACCTTTTGACATCAAACGATCCAACCCGTTGGGTGCCTTAAAACAAATTCAAAAAATTTCTGGAATGGCTCGGTTTTTGATAGTTTTTTTTCTATTTAAATTTGCTTTTTTTGTATATCCAGCAGTTTGGGTTTATTATGCAAAAGCTCAATTCAATTGGGATCCCGGAATGATTGGAATCTCACTGGCATCATTTGGTTTTTCCGTTGCGGTAGTCGAAGGCATACTAATTCGGTACATTTTGTATTGGCTGGGCGAACGCCGCACAGTCGTAATTGGATTTCTGTTCAACATATTCATATTCATATTATTAGGGTTTATTACGTCTGGCTTTTGGGCCTTATTGTTAACACCTATTTCCGCTCTTGGCTCAATAGTAACCCCCGCTATAAGGGGAATAATTTCCAGTAAAGCAAAACCAAACCAGCAAGGCGAAGTTCACGGAATTATCGCTTCAACAGAGTCCCTAGCGATTATTTTTGCACCAATGGTACTAACCTATATTTTTTACGCCAGCACTCGCTCTAATGGTGCCTTCTATTTACCAGGTATACCCTTTCTATTTGCAGCAATAATTATTAGTTTTACTTTAACTATTTTTATAACTCGATCAAAAGGCAGTATTGGGATGCCACAAAATACACGCTAAATGTCGCAAACCCCACTGCACGTTGATAGACATATATTAATTTGAGAAAAACTGCCAAATGGAAAAAAATTCATGCCCAAAATAAAAGCTGCTGTCGCACACACCTTTGGGCAACCACTAACTGTTCAGGAAGTCAACTTAGCAGCGCCAAAAGCAAACGAAGTCGAAGTAACGCTAGAAGCCTGCGCCATCTGCCATTCAGATATAACCTATCTCAATGGTGAATGGGGTGGATCACTACCCGCTGTTTATGGGCACGAGGCCGCTGGGCGCATTTCGGCGATCGGAGAGCAAGTTTCAGACATTTCAATAGGCGATCCAGTTGTGGTGACTTTGATTAGGTCTTGCGGGTCCTGCCCTTCATGCAGTTCCGGTCGACCTACGGGCTGCGAAGCCACTTATGATGGCGACCATGGCCCTTTAAAAATGACTGACGGGAGCAAGCTTCACCAAGCCATGGCCAGTGGGGCGTTCGCGGAACGAGTTGTAGTTGCTAGAAGCCAAGTGGTCCACATTTCAGAAGATATTCCAATGGAGGTCGCCTCTTTGATTGCTTGCGGCGTAATAACCGGCGTCGGCGCCGTAGTTAATACCGCAAAATTTAGGCCCGGTCAGGATGCGGTAATTATTGGGGTTGGTGGCGTTGGCTTAAACGCAATTCAGGGTGCCCGTATTGCGGGCGCCCGACGCATTGTAGCTGTGGATATACTTCCCGAAAAACTAGCCGTTGCTAAGGAATTTGGCGCCACAGATACTGTGCTAGCCAGTGGTAGTACGCCCTGGGTGGACGCTAAAGTTGCTCTTGGTCGAGGGGCCGACGCAGTGTTTGTTACTGTTGGCGCAGCAGCAGCCTACACGACCGCACCAAATTACCTTGCCCTAAATGGTAAGGTAATTATGGTTGGCATGCCAGCAACTGGAGCAGTTTCAACCTATGAGGCAGGTAACTTTGCTGCTGCGTCACAAAGCATGGTGGGCTCAAAAATGGGGGATGTTGTTATTCAGCGCGATATTCCTTGGATGTTAGACCTATACAAACAGGGCCGCCTAAAGCTCGATGAACTCATATCAGGACGCTGGCCTTTAACGCAAATCAACGAGGCAATCGCAGACACCAAAACTGGGTCAGCAAAACGCAATGTGATCATATTTAAATAATTAAAAACGTAATTGTAAAAAAATCTAACTTAACATGCATTAAAATTTGGAGACGATTATGAAGCTTCAAGATCTCGAAGTTATCGTTACATCCCCACCCGCACCAGGGTGGGGCGGTCGGTATTGGATTTTTGTTAAGGTAACTACCGATGATGGGATCACAGGTATAGGCGAGTGCTACGCAAGCAGCGTTGGTCCAACCACAATGACCCACGTGATCCATGATGTGTTCGAACGCCACATGGAGGGACAAAGCCCAGAGGATGTCGAACTGATGTTTCGAAGAGCATATTCCAGTGGCTTTACTCAAAGGCCAGATTTGACGGTAATGGGGGCATTTTCAGGGTTGGAAATAGCCTGTTGGGACATTCTAGGTAAAGCGCGCGACCGCCCAGTGTGGGCCCTTTTAGGGGGCAAAATGAATGAGAGAATTCGTGCTTATTCGTATATATACCCTCTTGCACACCATGATGTAATCGACTTTTGGAGTAGTGCTGACCAGACTGCAGAAGCGGCAGTGGCAGCCGTTTCCAATGGCTACAC
>CAJJBD010000032.1 GCA_905182325.1 uncultured Planktomarina sp.
TATCATTTCTTGTTTTGAAAACCCAAATACACACAGTGTCTTTGCTGTGATATATCGCTTTTCGTTCATCATCAATATCACACAAGCTTTGTGGTATATCTGCGGGAATACAAATCAATTGTTATTAACTCCTATACAATAGCCATTTTGCATTTTGCCACCGTCGCGGTCACAGTTTTCTGAAGCTTGATTACGAGCATAAAAATACCCAATCAGAAAACAAACTCCGATAAGCATTACAGAACGAAAGGGTCGTATCAACATACACTATTTATAAAGGGAAAGCTCAAAATGGAAAACCCCACCATTATGATGGGGTTTTTTATTTTTTGAACACGCTGTTTTTTTACAAACAGCTAAATTCTTAATTATATTTATATGTTTTTGACAACTATTTTTTTTCAGCTGGCGCTTCTGCAACGACAGCCTCTTCAGCTGGCGCTTCTGCAACGACAACCTCTTCAGCTGGCGCTGCTAATTTTGCAGCTTTTTCTTCTGAGCGCGCCACTGCTTTCTTACCCGGTTTTGCTTTATTTGGATTATTACGTTCTTTTGCAGGTAAAACTCCCGCCGCTTCTAACATACGAGCAACGCGGTCTGTTGGCTGAGCGCCCTGGCCTAACCAATACTGAACCCGATCCATGTCCATTTTAACACGCTCTTCGCTGTCCTTAGCTAGCAAAGGATTATAGGTACCTAGCTTCTCAATAAAGCGGCCATCTCGTGGCATGCGACTATCAGCAGCTACAACACGGTAGAATGGGCGTTTTTTGGACCCAGCTCGGGCCAAACGGATTTTCATAGCCATTATTATTCTCCTTGAAAATGGCAGATAGAATGCTGGTTACAACACCCTAGTCTTGATAAGATTTATGGTGGTTAATTACTTCCTGAATTATAAAATTTAGAAAATTCTTGGTGAACTCGGGGTCTAAATCAGCGTCTTGAGCAAGATTTTTTAGACGGGTAATTTGTTCTGCTTCGCGCTTTGGATCAGAGACCGGTAAGTCGTGATTCGCTTTTAATTTCCCTACCGCATTAGTGTGGGCAAATCGTTCGCCCAGCGTATAGACTAGTACAGCATCTAAGCGATCAATGCTGGCCCTGTGAGTTTTAAGTATCTCAGCTGCCCCAGTTGCGTTATCAGTCATGGTCATTTCTCCAATTCTGGACGACAGTAGGTTTTGTGAAGGATTTCAAAATAACTTTACATTTTTTCATTTTTTCTTGCCCAGCCCACTCAGCCCACCTGGCATTCCATTACCAAGGCTGGACAGCCCGCCCATTCCCTTTGGAAGGCTCATTCCTTTAGGCATTCCACCCATAGCGCCGCCTGTTATTTGCTCCTGAGCTGCAGCTAGATCAGCTTGACTTGGACCACCTTTTCCAAACATCCCTTTTAGAGCACCCATGCCGCCGCGCTTACCCAGCTTTTTCATCATGTCAGCCATTTGCCTGTGTTGCTTGATTAGTTTGTTGAGGTCACTTACTTCCAAGCCAGCACCGCCTGCAATCCGCTTTTTGCGGCTGGCTTGTAGAAGACTGGGGTTTGCACGCTCTTTTTTTGTCATCGAACCTATTAGAGCTACCTGTCGTTTTACCAAACTATCGTCCAGCCCAGCGTCTTTAATTTTACTTTTCATTTTTGCCATTCCAGGCATCATTCCCATTAGGCCTTGCATACCACCCATTTTCTGCATCTGTTCAAGCTGGTTTCTCAGATCGTTCATGTTGAACATACCTTTTTGAAAGCGCTTCATCATACGCTCTGCTTGCTCTGCTTCCAGTGTCTCTTGTGCCTTTTCAACTAAGGCTACAATGTCACCCATGCCCAAGATACGGCCAGCAACCCGTTCCGGCTCAAAGGTTTCTAGCGCATCCATTTTTTCGCCAGAGCCCACAAATTTTATGGGTTTGCCAGTGACTGCGCGCATCGATAAAGCTGCACCACCTCGACCATCACCGTCCATTCGCGTAAGTACAACGCCACTGATGCCAATTTTATTATTAAATTCTTCAGCAACTTCAACGGCGACCTGGCCAGTTAGGCCGTCTACTACTAGAAGAGTCTCGCGGGGCGTTACAGCGTCCCGTACGTCTTGAACTTCTTGCATTAAGGTTTTGTTAATTTGCAACCGGCCAGCGGTATCGAGTATGTATACGTCATACCCCCCCAGTGTAGCCTGTTGTTTGGCGCGTTTTGCAATTTGAACTGCTGTTTGTCCAGCCACAACTGGCAGAGTGTCTACACCAATTTGACCACCCAAGATCGCAAGTTGTTCCATTGCTGCAGGACGGTAAATATCGAGAGACGCCATTAAAACTTTTTTGCCTTCTCGGCCAGCAAGACGCTTTGCTAATTTCCCAGTAGTTGTAGTTTTACCGGATCCTTGAAGTCCGACCATCAAAATTGGGGCTGGAGGGTTATCAATTTTTAAGTCGCCAGGCTCTCCTTCGCCTTTTAATGTTTCAATCAAAGCGTCATGGACAATTTTAATAACTTGCTGACCTGGTGTGACAGATTTTGTTACTGCAGAGCCTGTGGCTTTACTTTCGACTTTTTTTACAAATTCTCGGGCAACTGGAAGACTAACGTCAGCCTCCAAAAGCGCCACTCGAACTTCACGCAGAGCTGATTTTACGTCATCTTCTGAAAGAGTACCCTGCTTGGTGAGCCTGTCAAAGACACCACTGAGGCGTTCAGATAGATTTTCAAACATCGACCAAACCACTTTCTGCTACTCATAGCTCCCTGTAAGCAGAGAGCCTCATCACTTTTCTTTAGTTTCAAACCAAAAAAGCACCCGCGGGCGCTCAGCGCTGACGAGTGGCGATCCTGGCATAAGCCTAAGGACCGGAAGATTTCTGCTTCCGGAATGCTGTTTAGATACACATGAGAGGGTCCCAGAGTCAAGCTAGTAGGATCAAATACATTTTAGATTTCTATCTAATGGTCTACTAAAGATTAATGTTTAAATAAGAATAAATTTTTTAATCTTATTTAAAGGTTTCCTCTAAATAAGCTTCAAGTCCATCAAGATCTATATGTTCAAATTGACCCAAACTCTGCATCCAAGTCCATGCTGCATTCATTGCCTGCGGGTCAAGCTTGCACCACTTAACCCGACCGCGTCGCTCCTGTTGAATTAATTTTGCAGCGGTTAAAATACTTAAGTGCTTTGAAACTGCTGCTAATGAGATCTCAAATGGTTCAGCTACGTCTGTAACCGCCATGTCGTCCTCCAAGAGCATTACCAGTATTTGGCGACGCGTTGGATCGGCAAGGGCCGAAAATATTTGATCCAGGGCAGCAGTCATATTTTGATTGATAATGATCTGTATTTAATCGTCAACCAAATGGTTGAATATTAACTCACCAGCCTTCTTATCATTTATTTCCAAACACATTCTCAGCCAGAAATTTATTTACATATTAAAGTGTTTAAAAACAGTATATTAAAAACATAAAATCATAAAATCATAAATTGACTCTCGTTGCTGCAAGGATTAGGCACGCTTTAAACTTGTAGTTAGGAGTTCAGGGTGTCTTTGCCAGATGCAAAAAAGCTGGAAGAACTTGAAAGTCGAATTACAGCCGTTCGGGGAAAGCATACACCCAGTCCGGCAAAACAAGACCATCACACCATGGCAAATATGGCATGGCGTATGGTTATTGAGCTTGTGGCGGGGATAGCCATCGGTTTTGGGGTTGGGTATGGTCTAGACTGGCTGTTTGGCACGCTGCCAATCTTCCTAATTATTTTTATTGGTTTGGGCTTAACCGCTGGCATTCGTACAATGATGCGAACGGCCGAGGAGGTCCAAAAGATGAGCACGGCGCAAGCGTCTGAAGGTAAAGAAAGTTAAGACTTTGGCAACAGAATCCACCGGCGAAGCAGAAGTAGGTTTAGTATTTCATCCAATGGACCAGTTCCAGGTCACACCACTTTTTGGTGCTGATAAAGTTGAGTGGTTTACAATAACAAACGTGACGCTGTGGATGGGTCTCACAATCGCTACTATTGTATTAATACTAGTTTTTGGTGCTCGAGGTCGCGCCTTAGTGCCTACCCGGAGCCAGTCAATTGCTGAATTAGCTTACGGTTTCATTTATAAAATGGTGGAAGACGTGACTGGAAAGGATGGAGTAGTATTCTTTCCCTACATCATGACTCTATTCATGTTCATTTTAGTTGCAAACTTTCTTGGCTTACTTCCTATGGCCTTTACCACCACAAGTCATATTGCAGTGACCGCAGTTATGGCGATGGCAGTGTTCTTGGCAGTGACTATTATCGGATTTGTAAAAAACGGATTTGGATTTTTAGCTGTTTTTTGGATTTCTTCTGCGCCGCTAATCCTTCGCCCAATTTTGGCTTTGATCGAGGTCATATCTTATTTTGTGCGGCCTGTAAGCCACTCTATTCGTTTGGCAGGCAATATGATGGCAGGGCACGCAGTGATCAAAGTTTTTGCAGCTTTTGCACCTTTGGTTTTAATTTCAACAGGAATTGGTATCGTTGTTACGCCGCTTTCAATCCTCGCAATTACAGCCATTTATGCTTTGGAGGTCTTGGTTGCATTCATCCAAGCCTACGTTTTCGCAATTCTAACGTGTGTGTATCTGCGTGATGCGCTGCATCCGCATCATTAGGATTTGAACTATAACCTATTAAATTTAAACTAAGGAGAAATTGAAATGACTGGTGATATTGTACAAATGGGAGCTTACATTGGTGCTGGCCTTGCCTGTACTGGCATGGGCGGCGCAGCCGTTGGTGTGGGACATGTTGTGGGTAACTTCCTCTCTGGCGCTTTGCGCAATCCTTCTGCGGCCGGTGGCCAAACAGCTACTATGTTTATCGGTATCGCGTTTGCGGAAGCTTTGGGGATTTTCTCTTTCCTCGTTGCGCTGCTTTTGATGTTTGCTGTTTAATAAATTCTTTCCTTAAGTCCTGGGATCCTTTGGGGATCCTGGGCAGCTCTCAGGCATTGGAGGAATTGAGATGGCAACACAGACGCAAGATACAGTAACTTCGGCACCTGGCATGCCGCAGCTAGATTTTTCTACTTTTTCCAACCAAATATTTTGGCTGGTTTTAACTTTAGTGGTAATTTATTTTGTTTTATCACGTATTGCTCTGCCACGTATCAGTGGTGCTTTAGTTGAACGTGCGGATACTATTACGCATGATTTAGCTGAAGCAGAAGAGCTAAAACAGAGAGCAACTGAGGCTGAAAAAGCCTACGAACAATCCTTGACTGACGCACGTGCCGAGGCTCAGCAAATAAACGTTGCAATGCGGGCTGAGATTCAACTTCAACTGGATGTGGAGCTGGAGAAGGCAGACTTAGAAATTTCAGCTAGAACAGCTGAAGCAGGAGCCACGTTAGCAGAGATCCGCGACAGTGCTGTAAGTAGCGTCAAGGACGTTGCCAAATTGACGGCAAAAGAAATCATATCTGCAATGGGTGGTAAGGCAGACGCTAAGACCGTCATGGCTGCCGTAACAGCCCGGATGAAGGGGTAAGTCATGACACGATTATCTGTTTTTTTACTAAGCCTGATAGCTTCCCCAGCGTTCGCAGCCGGAGGCTCATTTTTCACTCTATACAATACTAACTTTGTCGTTTCGATTGCCTTTATTTGTTTCGTAGCAGTGATACTGTATCTTGGTGTACCAAAAATGTTGGCTAACATGTTAGATGCGCGCGCCGACACTATTAAAGCGGAACTAAATGAGGCAAAATCTCTTCGTGATGAGGCAAAAGCTCTTTTGGCTTCATATGAAAAAAAGCAAAAAGATGTTCAGGTACAGGCGGATCGCATTATTAACGCAGCAAAAACAGAAGCAGCTGCTGCAGCGGATCAAGCTAAAGCAGATATAGTTTCTTCAGTGGCACGTCGTATAGCGGCTGCAGAGGAACAGATTAGGTCTGCTGAAGCCTCGGCGGTGAAAGAGGTGCGCGACCAGGCTATTGTAATAGCGATCGGGGCTGCACGGGACATTATTTCGAACCAAATGACTATCGCAGACGGCGACGCCTTAATTGATGACGCAATTTTGCAAGTGGACAAAAAGTTTCATTAAGTCTTTTAGGTGCTGATTATCTTTTTATTTACTAAACTTTAATTTTTTATAGCGTAACTTGGCAGTCTCTTCATTATTGTCTGCGCGCGTTTGATCTCTGAGAACTTCAGTTACATAATCTAGGTGGGCATGTACCGCTGCCCTGGCTGCGTCTGGCTCCCTGGCTTGGACAGCTGCATTAATCTCACGGTGTTGATCTAATAGCGCAGTCCTCCCAGTACTCTGCTTGAATGTTGCTTGCCTATTGTAAAATACACCGGCTTGGAGAAGATCATACATTGACCTCATCATATGCAGCATAACCACGTTATGACTAGCTTCAAAAATTGACATATGGAACTGTGCGTCCAGTTGAGCTTCCTCATCAGAAGGGCGCCCTGCTTTAAGTGCTTCCATCTTTTGATATAAAGTATCAATAACCTTTAGATCTGTGTCTGAACCAAACCTCGCAGCCCGGTTTGCAGCTAGACCCTCCAAGTCTTTTCTAAGCAAGAGATAGTCATAAACTGCTTCATCGTATGTTGAAAAAAGTCTTATCAGACTGGGGGAAAACGTTTGACCCAAAACTTCAGCTACAAAAATTCCAGCGCCGGCACGTGTAGTAAGTAATTCCATATTTTGGAGTTCAGCTAACGCGTGTCGTAGAGACGGCCGCGATACAGCTAGTTTTTCGGATAAGTCGCGCTCAGACGGCAGTCTCTCTCCAGGTCTTAAAATTCCACGCAGTATGAGCTGCTCGATTTGTCGTACAACAGACTCTGATATTTTTGTTGACACAATTTTTTGAAATGGCATGGTATCTCTCACATATTGGATATTTTATATGACCAATATGTAAAAAGGCAATGGATCTTGTTCTTGCATGTTTGGGTTAATAATAAGCTTCTAGCTTGGTCCACCTCGTTTTTCTAACTTTCAATCAGAACGCTCGCCGAGAACAATATTGCATACTTGGTCTCTCAATCCATATTGTTAATTCGAGCTCTGGCTATTATTTTATATCTTGGTGTGAGCCCTCGTAAGCTAGTATTGCACGCTTTAATTTACAGCCCCAACGATAGCCACCTAATCCGCCAGATTTTTGTATGACCCTATGGCATGGAATAATAAAACCGAGTGGGTTTTGTCCGATGGCAGTACCCACAGCGCGTACTGCCTGAGGATAGTTTATGGAGTTGGCGATGCTAGAGTAACTTGTGACTTCAGTGGGGGGTATGAGCATCAGAGCTTCCCAAACTCTTATTTGAAATTTTGTCCCAACTAAATGCAGTTCGATGTCACCTTTACCTGTAAAAACTGAATCAACCCAATTTTTCAATCTCTCAGGCCAAACCCGAAAACGTTTCTGGGGCCACTTCTTAGCTAACTCTTGCCGTGCTACCTCCTGCCCAATTTCGTTTGAAAACCCCAGCCCAATTAGTCCTTGTTCTGTGCCCATTGCGATGACGTCACCGAAAGGGCTTGGAAACCATGCTTCATAAATTTCAATTTTAGAATTTTTTGTCGCGAAGGGTTTGTATTTCGTTGCTGTCCAACTAATGGATAAATTTGATCGTTGCATTATCTTTGGGTCCATTATGTTTTGAGCGGATTGATGTTTCTCGATTCGATCTGATAACATGGTTATTCTATAAATATTGGACGCTATGGCTATTAATAAGATGCTGGCGAACTTAAAAAAGTTGTTTTTTGTTAAATTTAAATTGATGGAAACCAAGTATGTATAGGTGTAGGATTGTTATTAACATGAGGTCGATACTTTTGCGTATTAGTGGAGCCCAAAACTAATGACTAATTTAAATTTAAGGAAAAAAATTTAGTGACCAAAAAATACCAAGTTGTTGGCATTGGAAATGCCGTGTCTGATGTTATTTCTAAGACAAGTGACGAATTCCTTTCTGAAAATAACGTTACAAAAGGGATTATGCAGCTTATTGATGAATCGCGAGCAGCTGCTTTGTTTTTAGCCATGCGGGAGCGAACTGAAACACCTGGTGGATCAGTTGCAAACACAATTTCGGGACTTGGCTCTCTGGGTGTTAGTACAGCCTTTATCGGTCGCGTTGCAGATGATGATCTAGGTCGCTCTTATGCCAATGCCATGGCTGCAGAAGGAACAGACTTTCCAAATGCACCAATTGTAAATGCCGATTTGCCCACTTCACGGTCAATGATATTTATTTCTCCTGACGGGGAGCGGTCGATGAATACTTACCTAGGAATTTCTTCTGATGTTGGCCCCTCAGATGTATCTGAAAATGTGGTTTCAAATTGTGATTTTTTATTCCTTGAAGGCTATTTATTTGACAAAGACCAAGGGAAGGCAGCTTTTCGGAAAGCTGCGGACCAAGCCCAACGTTCTGGAGCGCGTGCTGGGATCTCATTATCTGATCCGTTCTGTGTGGACCGCCATCGGGATGATTTCCGTAGCTTGGTTTCTGGCTCCTTAAATTATTTTTTGTGTAATGAAGAAGAACTAAAATCACTTTACCAAACAGACGACCTGACTGAAGGTTTGATCCAGGGTGCGTCTGACTGTGACTTGGTTGTTTGCACTCGCTCTTCGGATGGTGTTTCAATTTGCCAGGGGACCATGCGCTGGGATGTTCCGGTAGTGCCGATAACACCTGTCGACGCTACAGGGGCCGGGGATCAATTTGCGGCTGGTTTTTTATATGGACTAGTAAAAGGTTTTGATCCTGAAACCTGTGGCAAGATTGGTGGTATTGCGGCTGGTGAAGTCATTGGTCACGTTGGCCCGCGTGCAGCTACCTCCATTGCTAATATACTGAAGGAAAAAGGTATCTGAAAATTAAAAGGAATTGACAAACCTGCTGTTGAGATAGCGTAGAATCTTCTGACAATTATATTTTATGATTATGGTCGATCAGTAATGACATTTTTATTAATTAGTGCCTGATTATGGGATAATTTTTATATGCATCTTGGTGTTGTGACGGGCTTTTGACAGTCAACATTACCAGGTTTTGGAGTGACTTTAACTATAATGAACTTGAGGAGCTTGAAAATGGCCTATGTTTATGATGACCAGAATATTTTTGCTAAAATCCTACGTGGAGAAATACCGAACACGACAGTATTAGAAACAGACCATTGTTTAGCCTTTAGAGACATAAATGCGCAGGCCCCAGAGCATGTTCTTATAATTCCAAAAGGCCCTTACGTATGTTTTGATCACTTTGCTAACGTCGCAAGTGAGGTGGAAATTGTTGATTTCACCCGAGCAATAGCTAAAGTAACTGACGCGCTCAAGGTTGAGCCAGGTGCAGGCGGTAATGGATATAGGTTGATGGCAAACTCTGGTAAGGATGGGGTGCAGGAGGTAGCTCATCTGCACGTACATGTCGTGGCTGGGCGTCCACTCGGACGGATGCTATCGTAATTGGTATTAGTGCCGCTACTTTGTGATTTCTAGAAATACGTCCTGTAGGTCTGGCTGTTCGGTTTGAATATCTAAAATGTGTATATTTGCGGCTCGAAGTGCATCGAGGATTTCACTAGGTGAAGTTGCGTTGCGGCTATAAGAAAAGGCCATATTTCCATCATCTCGAATAATTAGGCTGACTCCATCAGGCAAATTAATCTTAGCGCTAGTGTCGGCTCGAACTACTAGCGTTTTAGTGTCAAGCTTAGACAGTAAATTAGCCGTTGTGTCTAACGCACGTATTTTACCTTCATGCATAATAGCAATCTGATCACACATTTCCTGAGCTTCTTCTAGGTAATGTGTCGTTAGTATAACTGTCATACCATCTAAATTTAATTGGCGAATGTTATCCCAAAGCATTTGTCTCAAAGCAATGTCCACGCCTGCAGTCGGTTCGTCGAGCACTAAAATCTGTGGGCTATGTACTAAAGCTTTACCCAAAAGAAGCCTTCGCCGCATGCCACCAGACAAGTTTCGAGAGTAAGCATCAGCCTTATCTTCCAACCCGATCAGGCGCAAAATTTCATGAGTTTTGCGTTGGCTTCTGGGAATACCATAAAGCCCAGCTTGCATATCTAGTGATGCGCCAGGCGTAAAAAAGGGGTCAAGGTTCAATTCTTGGGGCATTACTCCGATGGCGGCACGTGATTGCCTTGGATTTTCATCTTGGTCAAAACCCCAGATATTAACTGTACCTGAAGATTTTTTGACTAGGCCTGCGAGAATATTAATTAGAGTTGATTTCCCAGCCCCATTTGGTCCCAACAGCCCAAAAATTGTCCCTCTTGGAATATCTAGATCGATTCCTGACAGAGCTACCTTTGAATTATTTTTTTTGCTTGAGGCATAGGTTTTTTTTAACCCTCGTAATTCAATTGCATTTTGTGACATGTATGGCCTTTCAAAGTGCTTGTGGGCCGTGCCTATTTTGGTATCTTAAGTGTGGACATAAGCTGGGCAATGCCCGACAGCAACCAAAAGGCAAAAAAAATGGTAACTCAAGCACCTGAGACTAAGATTGTGGATGTACGTCGTATAGCGTGTGATGGCGGTGAGGGTGCTTTAGGTCACCCACGGGTTTGGCTGCAAATTTCGAGTGAGCAGGGCTGGGTTGAATGTCCTTACTGCGATACAAAGATGGTACACAAAGATTTCAGGGATGTAGTGTAAGGAAAAGACCGCTTTCCCTACAATGTAGTTGGTAGACATATTTTTAAATTCCATATGACCTACTCAAAATAGATAAAGTGCTGGTAATTTAAAGCAGTGCTGGAAGCTATAAAACTTTCATGCCACAAACCTAATAGTTAATAATTCAAGGACTCCAGTATAATGGCATTTGGGAAAGGGCATAACCTTCATCTGATTGACGGCTCAGCCTTTATCTTTCGGGCGTATCACGCACTACCCCCCTTGACCCGCAAGTCAGACGGGCTTCCTGTCGGCGCTGTCGCTGGGTTCTGCAATATGTTGCAACGCTACGTAGAGAGTAATAAAGGCCCGGATGCACCAACTCACGTTGCCGTAATTTTTGATCACTCTGGAAAATCTTTTCGAAACGACATGTATGACAAGTATAAGGCTAACAGACCGCCAACACCCGAAGACCTTATCCCACAATTCCCACTTACGAGGGATGCGACTCGCGCCTTTAACATTGCATGTAAAGAGGTTGAGGGTTTTGAGGCAGACGACATAATAGCAACATTGGCTACTCAGGCCCGAACTGCGGGAGGTTCATGTACAATTATAAGCTCTGATAAAGACATGATGCAGTTGGTTGGTGATGGTGTGGTTATGCTGGATGCAATGAAGAACAAGGTGATTGATCGTGAAGGTGTGGTTGAAAAATTTGGGGTCTATCCAGAACGGGTAGTTGACGTTCAGGCTCTAGCAGGTGACAGCGCTGATAATGTACCGGGAGCTCCTGGCATTGGTATCAAGACAGCCGCTCTATTAGTGAATGAATATAATACGCTGGAAGAACTCTTAGACCGAGCTGGTGAAATCAAACAACCAAAGCGTCGAGAAAGCCTTCTAGACAACCGCCCACAAATTGAGCTGTCCAAGCGTTTAGTGCAATTAGATTGTAATATGGACTTAGACTTCACACTTGATGATTTGGAAGCCGAGGATCCGGTACCTCAAGATCTACTCAGTTTTGTGGCTAAAATGGAATTTAGGACGCTCACAAAGCGTTTAGCCGAACAAATGGGTACTGAGGCACCGTTAATTGAAAATTCTGCTGAGGTGGAGCAAAACAGTACAGCACCTGAGGCCCCGCCAATAGATGCTGAAAAGTATGAGACCATCCGAGACTCGTCTGCGCTACAAGAGTGGATAGATAGCGTCTACGCTCGAGGCTATGTGGCAATAGATACTGAAACCACAGGTCTTAACGATATGCGTGCTGACCTTGTTGGGATTTGTCTATGTGTTGAGGCCGGCCGTGCAGCCTATTTACCACTAAGGCACCGTGTGGGTGAAGTAGACGATTTGTTTGCGACTGACGCGCTTGCTGAAGGCCAGATGGATCAGACTGAGGCGCTTGGAATGTTGAAGCCAATGTTGGAAGATACAGCGATCATCAAAATTGGACAAAACATGAAGTACGATGCCAAAATATTGGCTCGAGTTGGGATTAAAATTAACCCTATTGATGATACCATGTTGATGAGCTACGCGCAAAATGGTGGATTGCACAATCATGGCATGGATTTTTTGAGTGAACGATATTTAGGTCATGTACCGATACCAATAAAAACTCTTTTGGGCACAGGTAAAACAGCAATAACTTTTGACAGTGTTCCAATAGATGAGGCAACAAGATATGCGGCCGAGGATGCAGATATTACTTTGCGGCTCTGGCAATATTTGAAACCTAAATTACATCTTAAAAAAGTTACCGCTGTTTATGAAACCCTGGAGCGTCCGTTGGTCCCTGTTTTGGTTGAGATGGAGATGCATGGGATTAAAGTTGACCGGGATGTACTTAGCCGCATGTCTAATGGCTTTGCACAAAAAATGGCATCACTTGAATTTGAAATCCATGAGTTGGCCGGCCGCAGTTTTAACTTAGGGTCACCCAAACAGCTTGGTGAAATATTGTTTGATGAAATGGGTATGCCTGGTGGCAAAAAGGGTAAAACAGGAGCATATGCAACAGGTGTTGATGTTCTGGAAGACTTGGCAACGGAACATACTCTTCCTGGCCGGGTTCTTGATTGGCGGCAACTTAGCAAATTAAAATCGACTTATACGGATGCTCTGCAGGACCACATCCACCCTGAAACAGGGCGAGTTCATACCTCGTACTCAATTGCTGGTACTATTACTGGGCGATTAGCTTCGACAGATCCTAATTTGCAAAACATTCCAATCCGCAGTGAAGATGGAAGAAAAATACGTGAGGCCTTTGTGGCAGACACTGGCAAGTCTTTAGTCGCACTAGACTATTCGCAAATCGAACTTCGAATTTTAGCTCACATAGCTGACATAGCGTCTCTCAAGCAGGCTTTTGCTGATGGAATTGACATACATTCACTGACTGCCAGCCAGATGTTTGATGTACCACTGGGGGAGATGACCCCTGAAATTCGGCGTAAAGCTAAGGCAATAAATTTTGGAGTAATTTATGGGATCTCTGGATTTGGATTAGCACGAAACCTAAGGATACCTCGAGCTGAGGCACAGGCTTTTATTGATACTTACTTCAAGCGTTTTCCTGGAATTCGTACCTATATGGATGACACTGTCATGTTTGCAAAAGAAAACGGATATGTAAAAACATTATTTGGCAGGAAAATTCATACACCAGAAATTGGAGCAAAGGGCCCCCATGCTGGCTTCGCAAAACGGGCTGCGATAAATGCACCCATTCAGGGGACTGCGGCAGATGTAATTCGTCGCGCAATGGTTCGTATGCCAGAAGCGATTTCAGGCATTCCTGCTAAGATGCTACTTCAAGTCCATGATGAGTTACTGTTTGAGGTAGAAAATGCAGCAGTGGATCAGCTGAAAATGGTAGCAAAGGAAATAATGGAAAAGGCTAGTCTGCCAACAATAAAGCTGGATGTACCGTTAATTGTGGATGCTGGAGTTGGAAAAAATTGGGCAGAAGCACACTAGTTTATGTTTTTGATGTAACTATATCTGTAAATTAATTGCCCTACCCTGTGGGTAGGTGGATGGACTGATTAGATTAAATTTTGTGGTATTATGGTCCTTTAGATCAGCATGAGGTAGGTCATTATCATCCGTTAATTATCGCAACTATCTTATGTCATTCTTGGGTTTAAGTTACAGCGAAATTTATACTAATGTTGACACTAACAATAGGGGCAACCCCATGGCAAAGCGAAGGCTCTCTGCGGCAACTATAGCGGCCCAGGCTGGTGGATATATTGATCAGGCAAGTGGTGGTGTGGTGCCGCCCATTCAACCCAGTACAACATTTGTGCGTGACCGCGATTACGCGCCACATGCAAGTGGGAACATTT
This sequence comes from uncultured Planktomarina sp., assembly GCA_905182325.1. Lineage (GTDB taxonomy): Bacteria > Pseudomonadota > Alphaproteobacteria > Rhodobacterales > Rhodobacteraceae > Planktomarina. Next base: position 14,040 of record CAJJBD010000032.1, read on the forward strand.
ATGCTCGTGATGATAGTGATACCGTTCAGATAGCAGAAAATATTTTAGCTCAACTGGATGCTGCGCAGGCAGCCCTTTTGTTTCCGAACGGCATGGCTGCTATAGCTGCAGTCTTCCGAGCTTTACCGACTGGCGCTACGGTTCTCGTTCAAGCCCAAATCTATTGGGGTACGACTAAATGGGTTCGAGATTTTTGCAATCGTCGTGGAATGGTGTTGGTCGAGGGAGATTTAAGTAAACTGGACATTATCGAAAAACTTTGTGCGCACCATGAGCCCAACATGGTTTTTATTGAGACGCCTTCAAACCCTTGGTTGCGTTGTACAGACATCGCTCATGCCGCGAAAACAGTTCATAATGTTGGGGGGCGATTGGTGGTAGATGCAACTGCAGCTACGCCAATTTTGACCCGAGTTTTAGATTTTGGTGCTGACATTGTAATGCATTCAGCCACAAAGGGGCTCAACGGTCATTCAGATGTGTTGGCAGGTGTGTTGGCCACTAACGAAACAGAATCTCCCCACTGGAAGGCAATTCTAATGGATCGCCATGACGCTGGAGCCGTAATTGGGAGTTTTGAAGCCTGGTTGTTGATACGCTCGTTACGGACTTTGCATCTTCGTGTTGAGCAGATGTCAAAAAATGCCCAGATGGTTGCCGAATATGTTCAGGCTCACCCAAACGTTCAAGAGGTTTTCTATCCTGGCCTAACTGATTTTGAGGGACACAATACTGCTAAGTTACAGATGCAGGGCGGATATGGCTCACTCCTGTCCTTTTGTATTAAAGGGGATAGGGTAAAGGCATTGCGTATTGTAGGTAAGCTGGACCTTTTCCACCGTGCAACTTCGATGGGTGGAGTGGAAAGCCTAGTAGAGCACAGACACACTATTGAGCCAAATACAGGGATACCGGAAAACTTACTACGCTTGTCTGTGGGCATTGAAGATGTTGATGATTTGATTGCAGACCTTGGTCAGGCCCTGGCATGAATTTTATTTTTTAGACATGTTTGAGGTATCATAAAAATTTGTTAATTATTTTTAATAAGCCTTTCAACGTGCTGTCACAGTTCACAGACGAGGCGACGCACAACCTTCAACGTGAAACGTTATCTGCGTACGTTCCAGTGCCTCATGTATATCCTGCAGGTCGGCTGGATAGAGACAGTGAGGGATTGTTGTTACTGACCGATAATGGCAAACTTCAAGCGAGCATTACCCAACCAAAAAACAAAATGCCCAAAACTTATTGGGTACAAGTGGAAGGTACGCCAACTGTCGATGAACTTTCTAAATTACGGGATGGATTAGCTTTGAAAGATGGAATGACAATTCCTGCAAAAGCATGTTTTATGAGTGAACCAAAAAACCTTTGGCTGCGAGATCCGCCTATTCGAACACGCAAAACTGTGACGGACAGTTGGATTGAATTGACTATTGTAGAGGGTAAAAATCGACAGGTTCGACGAATGACTGCAGCGATAGGCCACCCAACGCTTCGTTTGATTAGAAATGCAATTGGTGGCTGGTCTTTAGGTGATCTCCAGCCTGGTGAATACCGCGTTGTGACGTAAAGCCTTTGCAAAATCTACAATTTGTCTAAAATAGGATTATGCAACATTTAGATCTTCAAATGATTGACGGCTTGGCTATTGTCACCTTGAACCGTCCCAATAAAAAAAATGCCCTATCAAAAATTTTATTTGAGGAGCTTTTTGATGTGGGCACCCAACTGCAGAAAAAAGAGCGTCTACGGGCTGTTATTTTAACTGGTGCAGGAAATAATTTTTGTGCAGGAATTGATTTGAATTTTTTACAGACGCTTTTGCCACGTATGGAAGAAGTTCAAGATCAAATGTGTAATCCACCGGTGGGTGAGGATGCAAATTGGTTTCAAAGACCTTGTTACATTTGGCGCCTTCTTCAAGTTCCAGTGATTGCCGCTATTGAAGGAATTTGTATTGGTGCTGGCCTACAATTAGCTTTATCTGCTGATATTCGTTTGGCATCCCCTACCACACGCATGAGCATTATGGAGTCTAAGTGGGGGCTAATCCCTGATATGGGGATCACACAAGTTTTGCCCCAGCTGATGAGGGCTGATCAAGCAAAAGAGTTAATGATGACTGGACGGATGCTGGATGCAACGGCATCTGAGCAGGTAGGTCTGATTACTCGAATAGTAGCTGATCCCCTATCTGCTGCAAAAGATCTAGCAAAAGAAATTATGGGTCTTAGTCCTGAAGCTGTGAACGGTAGCAAGGTCCTTATAGACAAGACATGGAATTTATCGCCCGGCCTTGGCTTAGCAGTTGAAGCTCAAATGCAGTCTAAAATTATAGGCACGCCAAATCAGATAGAGTCAGTCGTAGCCAGGCTGGAAAAACGCTCTGCCAATTTTAAATAGTTGCATGATTAGTATTTATTTAACTTCTTAAGCTGCAGGCATCTTTAACTGTATCTGACTAAAACGACATTTTGTCGAAAACGGCATAGAAAACTAATTTTTTTCATGGAAAGTAAGGCTGTCAAAATAAAAAAGGTAGCACTACATATGCCTGGCCTAGAGTCTCCTTACAGGATCCCAACATCTACAAGCCTCGTTTTGCGTGGAAACTTCATGTTGATGATCTCCATGATAACGTGGGCCGCAGGTTTCCCAGCTGCGGACTATTTGCTGCACCATGGTTGGGGCTCCCTTCTCATCATCAATATGCGGTATATTTTAGTAATAGGAGTCTTATTACCACTTTGGATTTTTGTGGATGGACCCCGTGCAGTGTTAGATGCAGATTGGATACGTGGTCTTTGGGTGGGCGGCATCTCATTTGGATTTGGGGCCTATCTATTGATTGTCGCCCAATATTTAACGGATCCAGTTCTTGTAGCAATTATAGCTGCTGCAATGCCTATTGCAGCTACAACAATTGAGGTTTTCTATAAGGAGCGTGTACTAAAATGGTGGTTTTTTTGGGGATTGGTTTTCACGGTTTTTGGAGGTGTTATTGCGGCAGGTCAGGCCCAAGCAGCCTCGTTTAGCTTAGGAATTCTATTAGCAGTAATTGCAACATTTTTATTTGCCTGGGGATCTCATGCTACCGTTCGCAGTTTCCCAAAACTCACCACACTGGGCCGTATGACTATTACCTTTTCTGGTGGTTTTGTTGCAGTAGTCTTGGCTGCGGCAATCTCATTATTACTAGGGCATGAACTTTTCCCAGTGCGATCAGTCACTCTCTATGACTTGGGAATGATTAGCATTTACAGTTTTTCTGCAATCATGATTTCGCAATATTTTTGGCTACGTGGCGTAGAGCGTTTGGGCATTGCTTTGGCATCTTTTCATATAAATACTGCGCCTTTTTATGTGATGCTGTTTCTGTTAGTTTTAGGTTCAGCTTGGAGTTGGACCCAGGCCATTGGAGCTAGTTTTGTGGCGTTCGGGGTGCTTTTGGCTCAACTTAGGCGATAACTTTTAACCTTCTAGATCTTTTGATGGGATAATTGGAAAAAAGGTCATTTTTGAATTTAGTCCAAACCAGCTTTGGCCCCTTAAAGGCTTATGGATGCCAATGTCTACCAGTCGGTAAAAGCTTTTTCGATCAATAAGGGCCTCAAGTCCATCACGTACCAAAACATAGGGTGCGGGTTCTCCAGTTTTTTTGTCGCGTTCAATACGGATAGGGTTCTTTGGACCAGCCACCATTTCGTCACCAACCTGCGTGGTGAAATGTAGGTCTCCATTGACCTGATTGAAATCCACTGCAACAAAAGGTGCATCGTCCACTATTATGCCAACTTTTTCAACTGGCGTGACAAGAAAATAATTATCACCCTCCCTTTTTAAAATAGAAGAAAACAGTTTTACTAATGCTGGCCTTCCAATTGGCGTTCCGAGATAAAACCAAGTTCCATCTCTTGCAATCCGAATATCGAGGTCTCCACAAAATGGAGGGTTCCAAAGATGTACCGGTGGCAAACCCTTGCCTTTATTGGCTGCGTTAACACTCGCAACAAGGTTTTCGGCTGATGGGGTATTGATAATTTTTTCACTCATGTCTTCCCGCCCCTTTTCGTCGTGCTAACCTATATGTAGAACGTTGTTAATTTTTATGTAGAACTTTGTTAATTTATATGAGGCAATACTATGACTGAAGCAAATACGCTTGTCACGCAAATTGAGAAACTCGGTGAAAAAATCGATGAAGTGCGTGCAATGATTAGCCAGGTTTTTATTGGCCAAGATCAGGTTATAGATCAGGTTTTAACAACACTTTTAAGCGGTGGCCACGCGATTTTGGTGGGGTTACCTGGCTTGGGAAAAACTCAGTTGGTGGAAACACTTTCAATAGTGATGGGCTTACACGGCAACCGAGTGCAATTCACCCCTGATTTGATGCCTGCAGATATTCTTGGTTCTGAAGTGCTGGAAGCAGGAGAGGATGGATCAAAGTCATTTAGATTCATAAAAGGCCCAGTCTTTTGCCAATTACTCATGGCTGATGAAATTAACCGTGCCAGCCCACGAACACAGTCTGCACTTTTGCAGGCTATGCAAGAGCGGACTGTTACAGTCAGTGGACAAAACTGGCAGCTGGGATCTCCATTTCACGTTTTAGCAACACAAAATCCGATTGAACAAGAAGGAACCTATCCGCTTCCAGAAGCGCAGCTGGACCGTTTTATGTTGGAAATTCAAGTTCAATACCCAGATCGTTCTTCCGAGCGAGAGATTTTATTAGCAACCACGGGTACTAAGGAAATTTCTGTGAGCCCAGTGTTTGATCCCAGCCAGATTTTAGCTGCGCAAACTTTAATTCGCCGTATGCCGGTTGGTGATAGTGTAGTTGAGTTAATTTTAGATTTGGTTAGAGCTTTTCGTCCTGAGGATCCCTCAGCGCCTGATTTGGTAAAGGAAAATATGCGCTGGGGCCCAGGACCTCGTGCGTCACAGGCTTTGATGCTAGCGGTGCGAGCGCAAGCATTACTACGTGGTGATTTAGCACCATCTGCCGTAGATGTTGCCTCATTGGCGCCAGCAGTTTTAAACCACCGAATGGCTATGGGCTTCGCGGCCCAATCCCGAGGAATGACCCAATTGGAATTAATTTCTGAAGTGACAAACTTAATTCTTCAAAAGAAAGGTGTCGCTTGACGCATCAAAAACTTTTGAATGCAGGTCTAGAACTTGCTGAAGGCTGGCCACAATTGCTGGCGCAGGCGCAAAGCCTTGCTAATAGCTTCATAGCTGGTGGGCACGGCCGCCGTAGGGCAGGTGTTGGAGATACCTTTTGGCAATTCCGTCCAGCACAGCAGGGTGATAATCTGAGGGACATTGATTGGCGCAGAACCGCGCGAGGGGATGATAAATTTGTTCGCCAAAATGAATGGCAAGCTGCCCAATCAATACAATTTTGGGTTGATGGAAGCGCCAGCATGCAGTTTTTTAGTTCTGCAGAAAGTAAACATTATCGTGCGGCTTGCGTGTCTTTGGCCCTTGCAATTTTACTTACCAATGCTGGTGAGCGGGTAGGTACAGTTGACGGTAAATTGCCAACCAAACAGGGTCGTATCCAAGTTGAAGAGATGGCGAAGCAGTTTAGTCTCCCAACGAAAGACGATTTTGGTAGTCCAGAAATAGATTATTTTCAGTCACAAAGTCTGGCAGTTTTTGTTTCTGATTTTTTTGGCGACATCACACTTCTTGAAAAAGCAGTTACCGCCGCCGCTAATCTAGGGGTATCTGGAGTGCTTTTGATGATTTTGGATCCTGAAGAAATTTCGTTTCCCTTCTCTGGCCGAACAGTTTTTGAAAGCATGGCAGGGGAAATTCGCCATGAAAGTCAACAAGCGGGTGGCTTGAAATCAAAATATCAAACTATATTAAAAAACCGGCAAGCAATATTGCGTGCCCTTGCAAAGTCTGTGGGCTGGCAGTTTCACTGTGACACTACGGGCTCATCCCCGGCCGATGCATTGATATGGCTTCATCGGGCTTTAGAGCATCGCCGATGATTATTTTTGAGGTTTTGGGAATAACTAGGCCTTGGCTTCTTCTGGCTCTGATTCTCTTGCCAATTTTATGGTTTGTTTTGCGTGCGATACCGCCTGCTCCAAAAATACGCCGGTTCCCAGGTGTTAGCCTACTTCTTGAACTTAAAGATAATGATATCCAGCCTGATAAGACTCCATGGTGGCTTTTGGCCTTACGGACAATAATTATTGGTGTTTTGATTGTTGGCTTTGCGGGACCTTTTTTAAACCCTGAACTTATCGAAAACAAAAATACTAACCTGCTGATTGTGATGGAGGGAAGTTGGGCTGATGCGCCCAATTGGAATGCCCAAAAAAAAGAAGTATTGCAGGTTGTTGAAAAGGCAAAAAATTCTGGGCAAAAAGTAGCTTTTTTACAATTGACCGATCCAAACCAAAGTTTGGTCTTTTCCGCGGCGTCTGATGCCCAGAAAAAAATTCAGACAGCAGAGCCCAATGCATGGCTCCCAAGTAGTGGCCTTGAGAGATTACTAATCAATCTGGATAGTTTTGATACTTATTGGATTGGGTCTGCCGTTCAGTGGCCAATGCAAAGTAAGTTTACAGAAGCCTTATTAAATAAAGGCAACGTAAAGGTCTCTAAATCTAAAGTGGCGTTGTTTGGGCTATTACCAACTAGTTTTACCGAACAGGGTATCGAAGTTAATGGGATTAGGCTTAAGTCAAAGACAGCTGAGCAGGTTTCTATCAATGTTATGGGGCTGGACCCCTCGGGTGTAGAACGAAATCTTCAAATTGCTGTCTTAAATTTTAAAGCAGGCATGTCTCAGGCTTCTCAGGTAATCGAGTTACCCAAAGAGATACGAAATCGAATTACCCGGATAATTGTTATGGGCCAGCAGTCAGCAGTTGGTGTGCGGATAGTAGGCGAGAACAACCTTCGTTCAGAAGTTGCGATTATTTCTGGAGATGTCGCTGCGCGAGAGGGATTGAAGTTACTATCTCAGGAATACTACCTCGCTAAGGCACTCAAACCGTCCCATGATTTGATTGATGGAACCATTGAGGACATTTTATTAGCTAACCCAGATGCTATAATACTTGCTGATATCGCCAAAGTTGGCGCAAAGGTAGCCATGATAGATTGGATTGAGAGGGGTGGTACGCTGATACGCTTTGCTGGTCCAAGCTTGGCGGCAAAAAACCATGATTTAGAGAAAGCTGATGCCTTGATGCCAGTCAAGTTGCGGAGGGGAGGTCGCTCACTGGGTGGAGCAATGTCTTGGGGATCGCCAAAAACACTACAGCCTTTCAAGGCAAACACTCCGTTTTTTGGCCTTCCAACGCCTACAGAAGTGAAAGTTACGGCTCAAGTATTAGCACAACCAAGCCCTAACTTGGCCACACATGTGATTGCACGATTGAGTGATGGTACGCCGCTAGTTACTCAAAAGCCACTGGGCCAAGGGCGGGTAGTGCTGTTTCACGTCACCGCAAATACAGAATGGTCCAATTTACCACTTTCAGGACTATTTGTTTCAATGCTAGATAGGCTGGTAAGTAACAGTACCTCATCCTCTTTTGAGCCTGTTGCCCTCATTGGGACTACTTGGAAACTGAGCCAGGAATTAAACGCTTTTGGGAATCTTAAATCTGTTGTTGACCGTGTTGGAATTGATGGCCAGGTTCTTGTGAGTGGGGGTATTGCAAGCAAGACCCCACCGGGGGTTTATGAAAGAGAAAAGCTCCGTTGGACAAGGAACCTTCTTCAAGAAGATAGCGAATTTAAGCTACCAATCTGGCCGTCGGCGGTAGATTTAGTTGGTCCGTCTGCGTCTCAACTGCAATCGCTAATGGCTTTATTTTTAATTATTGCCTTAGCCTTATTAGGGATTGATATTTTAACATCTCTGTGGCTTTCGGGGAAGTTCTGGGGAATGGGGGCTGCGTTTGCAGCTCTGTTTATATTTCTTAGTTTTGCACCTGGTGATGCAAGAGCTGAATTAGCCAGTGATCGCTCACTTACAGCTACTCGCGATGTAGTTCTCGCCTATGTGCGTACTGGAGAGGTTTGGCAAGATGAAATATCATCTGCTGGGTTGCTGGGCCTTTCCTTAGCCCTGAACCAGCGTACGTCAGTTGAACCGGCAGCACCTGTGGGCGTTTCCCTTGGAATCGATGAAATCTCATTCTACCCGTTCCTATACTGGCCAATAACTTCGGATCAGAAAGCACTAACTGCAGATGAGTTACAAAAGCTGAACCGTTATCTGAAGGGTGGTGGTCTAATCTTATTTGATACCAAAGACGCTAATTTTTCCCAGTTTGGACAAAGTACAATTGAGGCACAAACCCTACAGAAAATAACTGTTGGCCTGAATTTACCTCCTCTTTCCTTAATCCCGCAGGACCATGTTCTGACCCGCAGCTTTTATCTTCTACAAGAATTTCCAGGGCGGCATGTGGGTGCGGCAGTCTGGTTAGAGGCGAGCAGTGGAAGAAAAAACAATACAACAGAAACGCCATTTGGCAACTCTAATGATGGCGTTACCCCAGTCATTATTGGTGGAAATGATTGGGCTTCTGCGTGGGCTATTGATAGCTCTGGGCAACCACTTTTGCCTGTTGGCACTGGATTTTCGGGTGAAAGACAACGAGAAATAGCAATGCGCTTTGGTATTAATCTGATTATGCATGCGCTGACTGGAAACTATAAATCTGATCAGGTTCACATCCCCGCTTTATTGGACCGTTTAGGAAAATGATCAAAAGTACAATTTTCTTTGACCCCTTGATACCAACTTCAGTTATCGCATTAGTTGCAGGATTAGCTGCTATTTTAATATTTATTTCTATTGTTCGGCGACTATCAGGATGGGCGTGGCGTGGCTTTGCGGTGTTGTGTGTATTATTAGCATTGGTCAATCCAGTTTTAAAAACTGAAGATCGTCAGTCAGAGCCGGACGTAGTAATTATAATAGTTGATAAAACTTCGAGCCAACAGCTCAAGAACCGTCCTGATCAAAACGCGAAAGCTTTAGATCATATAGGTTCGATGCTCGAAGCCCGGACTAATACTGCGACACGTATAATTGAGGTGGCAGATGTAACAGGTAACAAAGGCTCTTTGCTAATGTCGGCTTTGTCAGATGCTATTGCAGAGGAGCCACAAGATCGTTTGGCAGGGGTAATAGTTATTTCGGACGGTCAAATCCATGATGCTGATTTAGTTCCAATTATTAATGCCCCCCTCCATCTCTTATTAACTGGTGAGCCAGAGGACTGGGACCGTAAATTAATGGTAAAAAATGCCCCAGGCTTTGCTATTTTAGGTGAGCCTGTGGTATTATCAGTTATGTTAGAAGATCAAGGTGCAGCGCCTAAAGGATCATTTGCTGAGATTTCTCTCTCGATTGATGAAAACCCAAAAACTCAATACAAAATTCCCTTAAACCAAGTTGTGGAGATTGAGGTCCGGTTAAGTCACGGTGGAATTAACGTTTTGCAATTCTCCACACCGGAAATTCCTGGTGAACTTACAGGGCAAAATAATTTCGCCGTTATTCAGATTAATGCGGTGAGGGAACGGCTGCGTGTTCTATTGGTGTCAGGTGTTCCGCATCCGGGTGAGCGCACTTGGAGAAATCTTCTGAAATCTGATAGCAGTGTCGATCTGGTACATTTTACTATTTTGCGTCCGCCTGGAAAACAAGATGACGTGCCAGTAACAGAACTATCTTTAATAGCGTTTCCAACACGCGAGTTGTTTTTAGAGAAGATTGATGAATTTGATTTGATCATTTTTGATCGATACAGGCGCCGAGGTCTTTTGCCTGCGACCTATTTTGAGAGCATTTCAGATTACGTACGTAACGGTGGTGCTGTTTTGGTTGCTGCAGGTCCTGACTTTGCCGGAGTTAATAGTCTGTATCGATCCCCTTTGGGTTCTATATTGCCTGGGCGGCCTACTTCTCGTGTTTTTGAGGAACCTATTTTGCCAATCGTTACGGACCTTGGCCACAAACATCCGGTAAGTCAGGGTTTAGAGGATTTTGCACCTGAGCAGGGTTGGGGTCGTTGGATGCGTCAAATTGAATTAGAGGCTACATCCGGTGACGTTTTGATGGTTGGAAAACTTGATCAACCATTACTTCTAGTTGATCGGGTTGGCGCTGGGCGTGTGTCACTTCTGGCCTCAGACCACGCATGGCTGTGGGACCGAGGCTTTGAAGGAGGTGGTCCGCAAGCTGAGTTACTGCGCAGATTGGCGCATTGGTCGATGAAGGAACCTGAGCTTGAGGAGGAGGCCTTATTTTCAACTTCTACTGAAGCTGGTTTGAGAGTTACCCGCCGCAGTATAAAAAATGAGGGTATTCTGGAACTTGAGGTTACTGCTCCAAATGGAGATTTAATGTCTTTTGTTTTTGATGAAACTTCTCCTGGACGTTATGAAGCCTTAGTTTCTAGTGATCAGCAGGGAGTTTATCGTTTGCGATCAGATGATCTTGAAGTTGTTGCCGCTTTGGGCCCGATAGCGCCACGCGAATTTGTTCAGACTATTGCTTCGGCGGAGCCTTTTGGCACCATTTTAACAAAAACTGGTGGTACTACGAACCTAATTTCGTTTAATCTACCAAAGCTACGCAATATCCGCAGTGGTCGACCTGCCTATGGGCGAGGTTGGATTGGGCTTCTCAAGCGTGATGCATATACCATCCAAGGTGTTGAAATTCGACGGCTCCTTTCGCCATGGATTTATCTATTTTTAGCTTTGTCTAGTTTGGTATTTGGCTGGATCAGGGAGGGCCGGGCCAATTGAATTGGTGGGGTTCATGGTGACTAAAAAATAAAATTAGCTCGCCATTTTCAGCAACTGGCTTGTTAATGATGTAAATTGGTTATATTTATTGACCAATCTGGAGATTTATTATGGAAATGCCTCAGCCTAATCTAGAAGTTCTGCGGAAAAAATTGGAAATTGTGACTGCGTTACTGGAGGTTTTGCCTCGTGAGGCTGTGATTGATAATCCCGCTGAGACTAAGGCTTATGAATGTGATGCTTTGACGGCATATCGCTGTCCGCCAATGATTGCTGTATTGCCCTCCACAACACAGCAAGTGTCAGAAGTTTTGAAAATTTGCTATCATCACGAAGTACCCGTGGTGCCTCGAGGTTCAGGTACATCTTTGGCTGGTGGCGCATTGCCTACTGTGGATAGCGTTATATTAGGTGTAGCTAAGATGAATAAAGTCTTAGAAACAGATTATGAAAACCGGGTGATAAAAGTTCAAAGTGGACGAACAAATTTGAGTGTGTCTGGGGCGGTTGAGGAAGAGAACTTCTTTTACGCCCCTGATCCTTCGAGTCAGTTGGCTTGTGCGATTGCAGGAAATATAGCGATGAACTCTGGCGGTGCGCATTGCCTAAAATATGGCGTCACAACCAATAATCTTCTCGGTGTCAAAATGGTTATGATGGACGGTGAGATTGTTGAGATTGGTGGTAGTTACCTTGATTCTAGTGGGTTGGACATCTTAGGTGTTATTTGTGGTTCTGAAGGCCAACTTGGAGTAGTCACAGAAGCCACCCTTCGGATTTTGCCGAAACCTGAAGGGGCGCGTCCTGTGATGATTGCCTTTAACAGCAACGAAGTTGCAGGGACTTGTGTCGCTGACATTATCAAAGCTGGTGTATTGCCCGTGGCGATAGAGTTCATGGATCGCCCAATTATTGAAATCTGTGAAAAATTTGCAAAGGCAGGCTATCCCGAATGTGAGGCACTATTAATAGTTGAAGTTGAAGGTTCTGAAACAGAAATTCAAGATCAGATGGACCGCATTAGTTCGATAGCAAAACGGCATAGCCCAATCGAGCTGCGTCAAAGTCAATCAGAAGCAGAAAGTGCAGCTATATGGTTAGGCCGAAAATCAGCATTTGGTGCGGTAGGTCAGGTTTCTGATTATATGTGTTTGGACGGGACGATCCCAGTATCTGCTCTGCCCCAAGTATTGCGTCGAATAGAAGGGCTTTCAAAAAAATATGGATTAAAAGTGGGAAATGTTTTTCATGCTGGTGATGGAAATATGCACCCACTTATTATGTATGACGCAAATAAAGACGGTGACCTCGCCCTGTGCGAGGCAATGGGTGCCGAGGTACTTAGACTGTGCGTAGAGGTTGGTGGATGTCTTACAGGCGAACATGGGGTTGGGATTGAAAAACGTGATTTGATGGAAGATCAGTACAGCCTAAATGATTTAGAAGTACAGATGTCAGTTAAGGATGTCTTTGATCCAAAATGGTTACTTAACCCTGCCAAGGTGTTCCCCTTATCAGCCTCTGAAAACAGACGCCTTGGATGAGTGGCACTCTTTACCCAATCGATGAGTCTGACCTTTCGGATGCTGTTTCTGGTGCAATAGGGCCTTTGCAGATTTTGGGTGGAGGCACTCGTCCAATTGGCCGAATTATAAAGGCTCAGAAATTAAGTACAGAAATGCTCAAAGGAATAGTAACTTACGAACCTGGGGCGTTAACCATGGTAGCCAAGAGTGGAACACCTATTGCGGAGATACAAACTGAGCTTGCTGCTGAAAACCAACGATTAGCGTTTGAGCCAATGGACTATCGGGGTTTATTAGATACCAATGGTGCCCCAACTTTGGGAGGGGTTGTTGCTGCTAACGTTTCGGGACCTCGCAGAATTCAAGTTGGTGCGGCTAGAGATTTTACACTGGGGCTCTCATTTGTAGATGGAAATGGCCAACTATTGAAAAATGGTGGCCGGGTTATGAAAAATGTAACAGGGTATGATCTAGTGAAGTTGATGGCAGGTTCTTGGGGCACATTGGGAGTTTTAAGTGAGGTTGCTTTAAAGGTTTTACCTGCCAGTGAAACGCAAACTACATTAGAAATTCATGTTACATCATGGGAGCAGGCAGTGGGTTGTATGTCTGCTGCCTTACGCACCCCATTTGATGTAAGTGGAGCTGCCACCCAGTGTGATAAATACGGAAAAATTGGAGTGTTAGTCCGAGTTGAGGGTTTTGAGGCATCAGTTGTTTATCGGATAGAACAATTGAAGGCTAAGCTTTTTGAATTTGGAAATATTACTGAGCTTCCAGATCCGTGGCTTGAAGTCAAAAATTTAAACAGCTGGAAGCCACTTAACACAGTGTGGCGTATATCGGTACGCCCCACTGACGCATTGAAAATTCTTGAGTTAATGCGGCTACTCCAAAAAGATCGGGGATTTCAATGTCAGTTAGATTGGGGAGGTGGCCTTATTTGGATTGGTCTTAATGTGGAGCAGGCTAATGATGTGGCGTCCTGTACACAGGTACATGAATCCCTGCAGGCTCTGGTGGCAACTTTGGGTGGGCATGGAAATTTAATAAAGTCAAAAATATTATCAAATTTGGATATTACACATTTTCAACCACTGCCTCGTGCTGTGAGTATAATTACAAAAACATTGCGCCAAAAATTTGATCCCCGTGGTATTTTGAACCCCCAGAGAATGAGTTAATGCAAACACACTTTACTGAAAAGCAGCTTAAAGATCCAAAGGTCAAACATACAAATGATATACTACGTAGCTGTATTCATTGTGGGTTTTGCACGGCTACCTGCCCAACCTACCATGTATTGGGTGATGAGTTAGATAGTCCACGAGGTAGGATTTATCTCATAAAAGATATGCTTGAAAACAACCGCACGCCTGATGTCAAAACGGTACAGCATATAGATCGCTGCCTGTCATGTTTAGCCTGTGTGTCGACCTGTCCATCGGGTGTGAATTACATGCACTTAGTTGATCATGCACGTGAATACATTGAGCAGAACTATCGGCGAAGTTTATCAGACCGATTATTACGTTGGATTTTAGTTCGTATTCTACCATTTCCAAACCGGTTTCGTATAGCTTTGCTAGGCGCAAAGGTTTTTAGGTTTCTCGGTTACTTTATACCTGACCCGAGGATAAAAGCGATGTTCGAAATGGCACCGCAGAAAATTCCACCACGCAGCACTAATGATGAGCCTCAAATATTTCCTGCTAAGGGTAGCATGAAGATGCGGGTGGCCTTGATGACTGGCTGTGCACAACGAGCTTTAAATACAGATATCAACGATGCCACAATTCGCCTTCTGACACGGCATGGTGCTGAGGTTGTTGTACTCAAGCAAGGTTGCTGTGGAGCTTTGACCCATCACATGGGGAAATCGATGGAGAGCCATCGAACTGCAGCAGTTAATATCCATGCTTTTGCTGATGAAGATGATGCTCGGGGGCTCGACGCTGTTGTGATCAATACGTCAGGATGTGGGACAACCGTCAAAGACTATGGCCACATGTTTTCCGGTGATTTACTAGAAAAAAAAGCTTTGCAAGTGGCTGCTTTGGCTCGGGATGTAAGCGAAGTACTTGTTGATCTTGAACTCCCCAAATTGCCAGATCAAGGGATGCGTGTGGCCTATCACGCAGCCTGCTCGCTGCAGCATGGTCAACAGATCAAAACATACCCTAAAGATCTATTACGGCAAGTTGGTTTCAAGGTTTTTGAGCCGGAGAATAGTCACTTATGCTGTGGGTCAGCTGGGACCTATAATCTGATGCAGCCCAAAATTTCAGGTCAATTAAAAAGCCTCAAGGTTGAAACTCTGGAAGCAAAATATCCAGATGTAATTGCTGGTGGCAACCTGGGTTGCATGATGCAAATTGGCAGTGGGACGGAATTGCCTATAGTGCACACTGTCGAGTTACTGGATTGGGCAACAGGTGGTCCCAAGCCACCAGCTTTTTTTGGAAAGTCCAGTTGAATATAGTTCGTCTAAACTGCTCTAATTTTTATTTAAATAACTTGAAAATAGAAAACAGCTGGTTGTTTTGAAATACTGAACTCTTGAAGATTCCAAAACTCATTCCCACATAAAGAGAGGATTGCCCATATGGGGATCCTTAGCAAATGACCTCGCCCTATTTGGGAGGGTTAAATAGAAATCGCTTTGAAAGGATTATATTATGCGTTCGTTTGATTTTGCACCACTCCATCGCGCCACCATTGGCTTTGATCAAATCACAGAATTAATGGATCGTGTGTCTAGCAATAATGATAGCCAGTCCAATTACCCACCCTATAATATCGAAAAGGTGGCTGAAGATGGATATCGTATTTCTATTGCAGTTGCTGGATTTGCAGAAACTGATATCTCATTGGAGGTTAAAGAAAATACACTCCACGTTTCAGCTCGCAAACCTGAGGTAGCAGATGAGAAAGTCTATCTGCACCGGGGTATTGCTACGCGCTCTTTTGATCGCAAATTCCACTTGGCTGACCACGTACGTGCGACCACAGCTAGTCATGTTGATGGGATGTTGCACATAGATCTGGTCCGTGAAGTACCAGAGGCTTTGAAGCCTCGGCGTATTGAAATCAATAGTACGGATCCGCTTCAGGTCGCGGCAACTTCTAACTAATTTATAGGTAAACAATAATATACTAGGGAGCAGACTTATTGTGTTCCCTAGTATTCTGGCTGTTATTTAGCTAAGTTTTTTCGTTTATACCGACATGCAAATATATTTCATTTCTAAATATTCGTCCATGCCATGGTGACTGCCTTCTCGGCCTAAGCCAGACTGCTTTACGCCACCAAAAGGCGCCACTTCAGTAGAAATGATCCCAGTATTTACACCAATTATTCCATATTCAAGTGCCTCAGCCACCTTGTAGACGCAGCTTAAATCCTTTGCATAAAAATAGGCAGCTAGACCAAAAATCGTATCATTAGCCATTGCAATAACGTCGTCCACATCTTCAAATTTGAACAACGGTGCCATTGGGCCAAAGGTCTCTTCCTTGCTAACTTTCATTTCTTGGGTGACGCCGGTTAGTACTGTGGGCTCAAAAAAGGTACCGCCTAATTCATGCGGTTTCCCGCCAGTCTCAATTGAAGCGCCTTTTGAAACCGCATCAGTGATATGTTCCTCCACCTTTGAAAGTGCAGGCTTTGATATCAATGGCCCAAGATCAGCTCCGTCAAAACCGTCGCCTACTTTCATTGCCTCAACCGCAGCCACCAATTTAGTAGTGAAGGCATCATAAATACCTGATTGAATATATAAGCGATTGGCGCAGACACAGGTTTGGCCGTTATTCCGAAATTTAGACGCCAATGCTCCAATTACGGCTTCATCTAGATCTGCGTCATCGAATACAATAAATGGTGCGTTGCCACCCAATTCCATTGAGCATTTTTTAATTTGATCTGCCGCTTGCTTTAGTAAAATACGACCAACTGGAGTGGAGCCGGTGAATGTTATTTTACTTACTTTAGGATTTTCACAGAATTCCTTGCCAGCTGCCGATGAGTCATTTGAAGGTAAAATTTGCAAAATACCAGATGGCAGACCGGCTCTCTCTGCTAAGACGCCCAATGCTAATGCGGAAAAAGGTGTCAACTGGGAAGGGCGTGCTACAAACGCACATCCAGCAGCCAACGCAGGTGCCGCCTTGCGAGTAATCATTGCGTTAGGGAAGTTCCATGGAGTTATAGAAGCCGCCACGCCTATAGGCTGCTTGATCACAGTGATACGTTTATCAGCCTGATGGCCTGGAATTGTTTCCCCGTAATTACGCTTTGCTTCTTCAGCAAAAAACTCAACAAAAGACGCCCCATAGGCTACTTCACCCATAGCCTCTGCGAGGGGTTTACCCATTTCTGCTGTCAGTATTTTTGCGAGATCAGTCTGATTCTCCATCATAAGGTTGAACCAAGTTCGTAATGTATTCGAGCGGTCTTTGGCCGATAAGGCCGCCCATTTTTTTTGTGCAGTTTGCGCGCCATCTATTGCGTGGGCTAAATCTGCTCGGGAAAGATCCGCAACCTTAGCAATCACATCCCCTCGGGCGGGGTTGGTAACATTAAAAGTTGCCCCATTTCTAGCATCTACCCATTTGTTATTGATGAAAGCCTGTGTTTGAAGCAGGCTAGGGTCTGATAGCATGGATTTTAGATCTGTAGATGAATCAAGCATTTTTGTCTCCTTTGGTATAAGATGTGAGACCATTTGAGCAGCCGTTTGTCCAGAGGAGAAGAATTTTGAAATTAGATGATGATTATGCAAATGCAGCTTATATTCCAAATGCAGAGGGCTTTCTAACTCACTGGGAAGACGCTGCGCGCGAGTACCGCGAGGCTGAACATTCTCTGGGCCGTGCACAGCTAAACCTATCGTATGGAAATCATCCTGAACAAGTATTTGATCTCTTTTTTCCAGCAGGCCAACCCTTGGGTTTACTCGTTTTTGTTCATGGTGGGTATTGGATGCGCTTTGGACGTCGTGATTTTTCGCATTTGGCACGAGGTGCTACATTAAATGATTGGGCCGTTGCTCTACCAAGTTACCCCCTGGCTCCAGCAGCAACTATTCCTGAGATAACACAATCAGTTGTTAGTGCGATTAATACTGCAGCGGCGCGTGTTGCTGGGCCAATTGTATTGACCGGTCACTCTGCGGGGGGCCATTTAGTTGCTCGAATGGGTCAGGCCAACATAGGGCTCCTGGAAGTTGTTTATGACAGAATTACGCAGATAGTGCCAGTTTCGCCGGTGTCAGATTTAAGGCCGTTGCTGCAAACCTCGATGAATGAAACATTAAAACTGACAACCATCACAGCTAAAGCTGAGAGCCCGGCGCTTCACCCAAAACCAAAAAACATTGACCTTCATGTTTGGGTTGGTGCGAATGAACGGCCAGTTTTTATTGAACAGGCTGGATTTTTGGCAACCAAGTGGAAATCAACTTTGACGCTAGAGCCGTCACGCCACCATTTTGACGTCATTGAAGGTTTAGAGGATCCTAATAGCCCGTTGATTAACGTATTACTTGAGAAAAATTGAATACGGTTAAGCCATTAAAATCGGATCAGGGTTTAGAATGAGTGAGACTAATTTTATTTTCGAAATAATTTTGCCAGTAGTTGCTATGTGGGCAATGGCTTGGGTCATCCCATTTTTATTATCCAGATTTTTAACAGAATCCATTACTGGCTTAATCGTAAATGGGGTTCTTTCATCTACTATAATGATGGCAATTGGGATCGCCTATTTGTATTTGGTAATTAGTAGTCCGGAAGTGGATGGTTCCGTCAGGCCAATAGTTACCTTTGCATCAAGAAGTTTATCATTTGCTCTGCTGTGGGCGCCCATTTTGATTTTAAATTTAATTACACGACCGCAGTATTGGAAAACTTAGATATGATTTAACTATCTTGGTTAGGTTTAAATTATATCAGGTGTATATCCCGATAAACCCGCATCATTGTCTTGAAAAATATCTCTAAGAGGTGCGACATCAGGTTTGCTTAATACGGGCTCAAAATAAGTATTAAATAATTGGTAGCCTAGTGGATTATTGGTTTGAATATCCTCTGGTGTTCTCGCATTGTCGGACCATTCCCCGGTTAGGCTACCTACGCCGTTACTGTCTTTTTCCCAGAACTCTTTTCCAAACTCCCATATGTTGAAATTCAGCAAATAGGTATATTCCTGCATTAGCAAACCATCGTTGCCTGCACCGTAGTCTGGGGTAAATATTCCATTATCCATGGCTTGTTTTATTGCCAGATAAAGGCCTTGTGATTTATAAGAGGAACTGTTCCCACTTTCATCAGTAGAGTTGCCTCAGGATTACTTAGTGGTTCCTGAGCAACCTTGGATAGATGGATACAACGTTGATAGTGGCATAGTAAGGCAGTTCGTAGCGGCTCCATTAGGCCAAGGATACACAGTAGAGGAACAACTGACGGGGGAAGCGAACGTTGGTGGATTACAAATTCAAGCTTTCTCAATTAAAAAAGAATATTATGACAAAATTAACAAACTAATCGTGGAAGAGTGTTACGACGAAATGCGTTCATCGATTTGCTACTCTATGGAGGCCCCATCAATGGAGATGGGGTTAGCGCCTGGTGGTGCTATGCACCAAGAAATTTATGAAGACCCACATGATTTTGAGGTTTGGGATTTGCGAAAAACTCAAAGATGTTTTGTAACAATAGCAAACGCTGAGCAGTGGATGACGGTCACGGGAGAGGAGCCTCCCACAAGTCCTTGTTCATCTCGCGCATACACCGAGGCTGGTTTGTCCTGGTTCAAATATTACGATGATGATCAAGTGGCGATTGAAGGTGCAAAACGTTTGGGCAATATCAAATCTATTAAGAATGTGATCCCAAAAACTGGCGACAATATTTGGGTAGCTGAGCCATCAACGATAAAGCAGAAAATACAATATATAATAAAAAAGAAAGTCAGCAGCGGAAAGTGGTGAAGAGCATAATTATTTTAGCAGCTGCTCTCGCCTAGTGGCATCAATTGTTGGGCGCATAGATTTAGGCTATGCCAGCAGTCTGATGTGAGCTCTCATTAGTTTGACAGCACCTGCTAACTTATTTAAATGCGCGAGCTAAAAAAGCTTTTGTTTCGGATTTTTTAGGTGCGTCAAAAACTTGTTTTGAGGTGCCTTCCTCAATAATCTTACCATCTTTTAAAAAACACACTTTATCTGCAGCTTGGCGAGCAAATCCCATTTCATGAGTGGCCAAAACCATAGTCATTCCTTGGCTTTTTAATTTCAATAGGACGTCCAAAACATCGCCTACTAACTGAGGGTCAAGCGCAGAAGTAATTTCATCGAACAACATCACTTCAGGCTTCATTGCAAGAGCCCGTACGATTGCTACCCTCTGTTGTTGTCCTCCGGATAACTGATCGGGGTAATTATGCATCCGATCTGCTAGCTCAAAACGTTCGAAGAGAGCTTCAATTTCGGATTGAAGTTGCAGCTTAGATAGTCCGTGAACCCTCCTTGGAGCAAGTATAGCGTTTTCATAGGCGGTCATATGAGGAAATAAATTGAAGTTTTGAAAAACCATACCAATCTTGGCTCGCACGCGCTGTGGATTGAGGCCGGGTATGGAGATATCTTCTCCATCCAGGAATATTTCACCGTCCTCAATTGGCTCAAGCAAATTGATGCAGCGCAGCAATGTGGATTTACCAGCGCCAGATGCGCCAATCAGGCACACCATTTGATTTTTTTCCACGGTAAGATCGACCCCATCACATACAGTGTTCTGGCCAAAGCGTTTGACAACTTTATGTAGTTCTATCTTATGCATCAGCTTCTTTCCCGCATTTGACGTGCCATGAGGTAATCTGCATAACGCGTTGCCGGTATGGTCACGATCAAGAAGATGATTGCTGCGCCCACATAGGGCGTAAAATTTGCAAATAGAGATTTAAATACACCAGCCTGACGAAAAATTTCTACTGGGCCAATAAAGCTTAGGAGTGAAACATCCTTTTGAAGAGCGATTAGCATATTCATTTGAGATGGCACCACATTACGGATGGCTTGTGGCAGCACGACGTCCCGCATCACCTGCCGTTCTGAAAGACCTAATGATAGGGCGGCCGCTCGTTGGCTTGGGTGCACGCTGTCAATTCCAGCACGAAAAATCTCTGCCACATAAGCTGAATATGTTAAAACTAGTGCTAAAGATCCCCAAATAAACGGTGAATTCCATGGCCTGGGTAGCCCTAGCCCTGGGATCCCAAAACCAATTAGATACACGGTTAGGATGACGGGCACCCCACGAAACACATCTGTGAAAGCCGCACCAAAAATACGTAGTGGAAATAAGGCGGGTGATTTTGCGTCACGGGCAAGTGCGATTAGAAGCCCAAGAATTGCGATTGCGGGTGCGGACCATGCAAATATCATTACATTGACCATGAATGCGTCCAGCAATTTTGGAAAAGTTTTAGCCAAAACTTCTCCATTAAAAAAGCTCTTTTGAACCTTTTCCCAACCTGGTGTCATCGGCACAATTATTACTAAAGCCGCGACGACACATATTGTGCTCGCAGCTGCTATAATTAGTGATTTGAGACGTTGTTTTTGTTCGTAGCGTTCGCGGCGGGTCATCCCCGCCGCTTCAGGAATTGGCATATTATTTGATCAATGGAACACCCGTGGTATCCTGCAGCCACTGGGCTTCAATTGAGGCTAAAGTACCGCTATTGATCATGGCTGTTAAAGCTTCATCTACACAAGCTTTTAGAGGGTTGCCTTCTTCCATTAACATACCGAATTGGTCGGCATTATCGCTTGAAGCTGCTGGAAATTGTCCGATAACTTTCGAACCTTCAATCATGACGGCGCTGAGAAACAAAGCTGTTGGCAGGTCAAACATTGCCCCGTCGATTTGATTGGCGCTAATGGCGGCGTTCACGTCTGCATTGTCCCCATACAGTAATGGGTCATTGGTTGGCTGGATGATGCTTGCTATCTTTTGAACGGCGGTTGTGGAACCAACCGCGCCCCATTTTAGGCTCTTTAATGCCGCAATTGTGGGCTTGGTATCTGTAGCGCTTGCCCCAACCAAGACAGCCATTGGTGCTGTGTAATATGGTACAGAAAAGTCTACGACTTGGTCGCGCTCAGCAGTAATTGAATATTGCTGCATGTTTACGTCAAAGTTTTTGACACCTGGTTGAATAGCCTCATCAAAAGAAGATCTTACCCAGACGACATCCTGCTCAGTAAAACCCATTTCTTTTGCGACGGCATAGGCAACAGCAGCTTCAAAACCTTGCCCACTTTCCGGTGCATCATCCAAAACCCAAGGAAAATAGGCTGGGTTACCTGTTGCAATAGTAAATTTGCCTTGTGTGAGCGTTTTGTCAGCGGCGCAGTGCCCACCTGCAAGTGCATTTGTGGCCAATAGAGCCAGTGAAAATGTTGCGACTAAAATTCTTTTTGACATACTAAAAAACCTTTTCATTGTTAATTTTTACTATCGTAGCATTTGATGGAAATGTGTCTAGAGGTGGTGATACTTATTACGCTTACTCTCCGTATGGAACCCATATCGTTTTGATTTCAGTTCCTGCATTCAACCAGCTATTGTGATCATCCAATGCAGCACCTTGCCATATCCGCTTTACATTACTGCTCGCTTTTTCTTTGGTAGTTACTGCTACCTTTTTAGTAGATAGGCACCACACGCTGTCTAGGTCCATGTGGGCACCTATATGTGACGCAAGCTCATTCTGTGGACCGGTCAAGATGTTAACGGCACCTGCTGGTACGTCAGAAGTTTCAAGAATGTGGTAAAAATCTGTTCCAGACAACGGGAATGGCTGGCTGGCGCATAAGGTAATTGTATTGCCAGTTGCTAGTGCCGTAGCCATTGGCGCAACAAGTCCCAATAGTGGTGTCGAATCTGGGCAGAGTGCTGCAATACGTCCGACTGGTTCACGCATAGCTAAAGCTATGCCACGAATCGGCACAGACTTAGCCCGTCCCTCAAATTTATCCGCCCACGCAGCATAGCAAAATAATATATCTATGGCGTCATTGACCTCCTTGAGGCCTGCGTCTCCACCACACATTTCATCAATTCGCTGGGCAAAACTCTCTCTTTGGGCCGAGAGATTTTCCGCGATATAAAACAAAATTTGCGCTCTTAGGTGTCCAGAGGTATTCCCCCATCCGCACGCTGTTTGTGCCTGTACTGCATTTCGAACGTCCTTACGGTTGGCTATTGGTACGTGTCCCAAAAATTCACCTTTGGGAGCGTAGATAGCTTGACTATATCCTCCATCAGGCCTTGATTGCTTACCCCCAATGTAGAGTTTTGCAGTCCGGTCAACTGGATCGGAACCCGCACTGCTCCCCTTGAAAGCTGCAACTTCTAAAGCAGGTACTTCTGGGTTGGTGCTCTTTGTATATGCTTGCAAACCTTCCCAACCGCCTTCACGTCCAAACCCACTTTCACGCACACCACCAAACCCTGCGGCTGCATCAAATAGGTTGGTTGCATTAACCCAAACCACTCCTGCTACTAATTTTGGAGCAATCTCTAGAGCTAGATTTATATTCTCAGTCCATAGTGTTGCAGCCAGCCCATATCGCGTGTTGTTGGCCACCTCAATTGCCTCGCTAGGCGTTCTAAATGTGGTAGAAACCAAGACGGGGCCAAAAATTTCTTCCTGCATCAAGGTATCCGAAGTGTGGAGCCCCGTTATGAGTGTAGGTGGATAGTAACACCCCTCAGGTACAGTAATATTGGCATGGTATGTTTCACCAGCAGTATTAGCTGAGACGAGCTTTTTAATTTGTGCCAGCTGGATAGGATCCACGATTGCGCCTACGTCAATGGATTTATCGAGTGGGTCGCCTATCCGCAGTTTGTCCATCCGTACCTTTAGCCGTCTGTGAAAATCTTCAGCAATGGCCTCGTGAACTAAAAGTCTTGATCCTGCACAGCATACTTGGCCTTGATTGAACCAAATGGCATCAACTAGACCTTCAAT
Source organism: uncultured Planktomarina sp. (assembly GCA_905182325.1). Taxonomy (GTDB): domain Bacteria; phylum Pseudomonadota; class Alphaproteobacteria; order Rhodobacterales; family Rhodobacteraceae; genus Planktomarina. The sequence continues at coordinate 37,425 of CAJJBD010000032.1, forward strand.
TGCGCTGTCGATATCGGCATCATCAAACACGATATACGGAGATTTCCCTCCTAACTCTAAAGTGAGAGATTTATCATTAATCGCAACTGAATCTTGAATTTTTCGACCTACCGCTGTGGAGCCAGTAAAAGCAATTTTGTCGACGTCAGAATTTACTAGAGCCTCGCCAGTGCTACCATCTCCAGTGATTATATTTACTACACCAGCCGGTACTTCTGCCTGCGCGCAAATATCTGCAAAGAGCATTGCAGTCATAGGCGTATATTCTGCTGGTTTTAAAACTACTGTATTTCCCATAGCTAAAGCGGGCGCAATTTTCCATGCCAGCATTAACAATGGAAAATTCCAAGGAATTATTTGACCGCAAACGCCTACGGCCTTGCGATCAGGCAAAGCTGTTTGCATTAATTGAGCGTGACCGGCGTGGTGGTAGAAATGGCGAATGGCAAGGGGGATATCAATGTCACGGCTTTCGCGGATTGGTTTGCCGTTATCTAATGATTCCATAACAGCTAAGAGTCGTGCGTGTTTTTGCATTATACGGGCGATGGCATATAAAACTCTTGCCCGCGCTGGCCCTCCTGATGCCTCCCATGCTGGTTGGGCTGCTCTTGCGGATTTTACAGCTACAGCTACCTCCTTGGCAGATGTCAGTGTCATCCCAGCGATTTTCTCACCTGTTGCTGGATTATGAATGGTGAGGTCGTTGCGAAACGGTCCCCACTTGCCATTAACGTAAGGGCCAGCAATTCCTCCGTGATCTCTAATCCACTTAAGTGCTGGACCTCGGTCCTCTGGGGCTGAGCCGTAATCCATTGTATCAAAAATAGTCGCTATGCTCATAAGATTATCCAATTGAGTGGCGGTGATTGGCAGAGTATGCACCGGTCAAGTGATGTTCAAGTTGGCGCTCAATATCTCCCAAAAGTGAAGATGCTCCAAAACGGAAAAGATCGGGGCGCAGCCAGCGGTCACCTAACTCTTCTTTAACCAGTGCGAGGTAAGTTATCGCATCTTTGGCTTTTGAAATACCACCTGCTGGCTTATAACCAACATGATATCCAGTTCGGTTGTAGTAGGCGCGAATGGCGCGCAACATAACTAAGGTCACTGGTAGGGTCGCATTTACGCTTTCTTTACCAGTTGAGGTTTTGATAAAATCTGCCCCTGCCATCATGCAAACCAAACTCGCCCGCCCAACATTGCGCAGGCTCCCCAATTCTCCTGTTGCCAGAATTACTTTAATATGTGCATCACCGCATGCCGCGCGGAACGCTGCCACCTCGTCGTAAAGTGCTTGCCAGTTTTGCGTCAAGACATGGCGTCTTGAAATCACGATATCGATTTCGGAAGCTCCAGCTTTTACACTCTCGTGGATTTCTTCAATTCGTAGTCGTAATGGTGAGAGACCTGCCGGAAAGCCAGTGCTAACGGCTGCCACTGGAATGCCAGTCCCCTGAAGGGCCTCGACGGCGGGGCTGACCATATCATGATAAACGCAAACGGCGCCGGTTTTTAGATTTGGTAGGCCAATCTGATTAAGGATATCTTGCCGGACGGGCTGACGAGCCTTTGCACATAAACGCCTAACTCTCCCTGCTGTGTCATCGCCAGACAGTGTGGTCAGGTCAATGCATGAAACTGAACGTGCTAGCCATGCGGCTTGGTGTTCTTTTTTCACTGATCTCCGACCAGGAAAACTGCTGCATCTCCGTTCAATTGCAGATGTATTGGCCTGCACAGCAAGTGCCCAATCGAGATCAAGCTTCATCCCAATATTACGGGGTTCAGTACTTTGCGGTAGGTGCGCAATTGATGTGGCGAGCTGTTCCATTTGACTTATGTGCATGGGTTTCACCGTTAGATCAAGTATTCTAGCGCGTGACAAACAGGATAGAGCAGGATAATTGCCAGAAAACGACTTAGAGGTGACACAATGTCTTTTGACAGAGCAGTGAAAATTGCACCATCAATCTTAGCAGCGGATTTTTCAAATTTTGGTGCGGAGATAAGGTGTGTCGAGGCTGAAGGCGCTGATTGGATACATGTTGACGTGATGGACGGACACTTTGTTCCCAATATTACCTTTGGCCCAAACACCTGTGCGGCTATTCGACCGCATATTTCGACGGTCATGGATGTGCACTTGATGATTGCTCCTGTGGACCCTTACGTGGAGGCCTTTGCCGCGGCTGGTGCAGATATTATTACAGCGCATGTTGAAGCGGGCCCACATATCCACCGAACACTTCAGTCAATACGCGCAAATGGCGTAAAAGCTGGTGTAGCACTGAATCCGGGAACTCCTGCAAGTGCAGTAGCAGATGTACTTGATATCACGGATTTGGTTTGTGTAATGACGGTTAACCCTGGGTTTGGGGGACAGTCGTTTATTCCCCTAGAAGCCAAAGTTGCGGAGTTACGCGCTATGATAGGCGACAGACCCATCCACATCGAGATTGATGGAGGCGTTACTAAAGAAACCGCTCCGGGTTTGGTGCGTGCTGGTGCAGATGTCTTGGTGGCCGGGTCTGCTGTGTTTAAAGGTGGTTCAGTTTCTAATCCATCTCCGTATGGCATTAATATTAATGCAATTCGTGCTGCTATTGGCTAATTTTCTTCTGAGAGAAGTGGTTATAACCCTCTGGATTTTTGACTTTTCTACTTTTAAGTGAATTGGGGAAAAAGATGGCTTGGGAATTTTGGATTGATCGTGGTGGAACATTTACTGACATTGTTTCCCAAGATCCAGAAGGCAACCTACAAACCCATAAGCTTTTATCAGAAAACCCAGAGCAATATAAAGATGCAGCAGTAAAAGGCATCTCAAGCATCTTAGAGAATGTTTCTATTAGCCAGGCTAATATTGACGCGGTTAAGATGGGTACAACGGTGGCTACGAACGCGCTTTTGGAGCGAAAGGGTGCCGCTGTCTTACTCATGATAACTGAGGGGTTTGGTGATCTTTTGGAAATTGGATATCAGACCCGCCCTGAACTTTTTGCCATGCATATCCAGCGCCCTGAACTACTATATAAATCAGTAGTGGAGGTGTCAGAAAGGTTGAGTGCCGAGGGCCAAGTTCTCACTCCGCTGGATATGGTACAGGCCCGGCATAGCATGCAGGCAGCTCGAGCGTCTGGAGTGAAATCCATCGCCATTGCACTGCTTCATGCCTATTTAAATCCAAACCATGAGCAGCAATTGGCAGCCCTGGCAAAAGAAATTGGGTTTGACCAAATTTCAACCTCGCATCAGGTGTCTGGCTTGGCTAAATTGGTGGGCCGTGGTGATACAACTGTGGTGGACGCGTACCTGTCTCCCATTTTAAGGCGTTATGTAGATCAGGTGGCTGATGCCTTGAATGTGGGTGAAAACTGCAAGGCCCTTATGTTCATGCAATCGAATGGTGGCTTAACAGACGCACAAAAATTTCAGGGAAAAGATGCAGTTTTATCAGGGCCTGCTGGTGGAATTGTTGGGATGGTTCAAACTGGGCAGCAAGCTGGATTTGATAGGTTGATTGGCTTTGATATGGGTGGCACCTCAACTGATGTCAGCCATTTTGCAGGCAAGTTTGAACGCAGTTTCGAAACAGAAGTGGCTGGTGTGCGGATGCGCGCACCAATGATGGATATTCATACAGTTGCTGCTGGAGGTGGTTCCATTTGTAGTTATCGTGATGGCAGGTTCCAAGTGGGCCCTGAAAGTGCTGGCGCCGATCCTGGTCCTGCCAGCTACCGACGTGGTGGGCCACTAACAGTTACTGATTGCAACGTGCTGTTGGGTGCATTGTCGGTGGATTATTTTCCTGCAGTTTTTGGGGCATCTGGCAAAATGCCCTTGGACCAGGAGGCTGCCTTACGAAAGGCAAAGGAGCTATCTTTTCATAATGGCCTCCATGGCAATCTGGAAGATATTGCGCAGGGTTTTCTTGAAATTGCTGTCCAAAACATGGCCAACGCAATCAAGAAAATTAGTGTTGAGCGTGGTCATGATATCACCACCTATACCCTGCAAAGCTTTGGTGGGGCGGGCGGCCAACATGCGTGTTTGGTAGCTGAAGCGCTGGGCATGTCTCGGGTGATGGTGCACCCCTTCGCGGGTGTACTTTCGGCCTATGGTATGGGGTTGGCAGATGTTCGCTGCCTGCGCGAAGGTCAATTGGATTGTGATCTGGAAGATAATGTTCAGGTTCAAGCTACTTTGAACAGTTTGCAAAAGGTGGCAAAGCATGAGTTGGCGGCGCAAGGTATTACAGACCCTCGCATCGAGATTATGGCGCATTTGCGTTATGAAGGCTCACATCAGGCTTTAGAGGTCGTCTTTGCTACTGCCACCCAGATGGTCCAAGATTTTGAAACTGCGCATATCGCACGATTTGGCTTTTCTTCTCCGGACCGCAAACTCCAATTTGAGATGCTCAGTGTTGAGGCGATTGGTGAGATGAGTGGAGCTGGTAATCCGCAACTAAGCTTTGGCGATGGCCATCCGGTAGGAGAGAGCAAACTTTACCGCAAAGGTTGGTATGACACCAAGGTTTACGACCGAACCAAGCTGTGCCGTGATCAAGTTATTGATGGGCCAGCCATTATTCTTGAGCCAACAGGCACCAATGTTGTAGAGCTAGGATGGCAGGTGCGGCAGGATGCTTTTGGTAATTTAGTCCTTGACCATGTGGCGCGGCCGTCGCGTGATTTAGCCAGTACTAAGGCTGATCCAATATTATTAGAGGTTATGTCAAACCGCTTCATGTCTATTGCCGATCAAATGGGGGCAACTCTGGCCAATACTAGTTGGTCTGTGAATATCAAAGAACGGTTTGATTTTTCCTGTGCTATTTTTGATAAATATGGAGATTTGGTGGCTAATGCTCCGCATGTACCTGTCCATTTAGGCTCAATGTCGGACAGCATAAAAACAGTCATGCAACAAAACTTAGGTATCGGTGAGGGAGATGCCTACATGCTCAATTCACCTTACAATGGCGGCACACATTTGCCAGACGTGACTGTGGTCACTCCAGTGTTTGTAGATGGCAAGGCTGCTTACTGGCTGGGTTCGCGTGGCCATCATGCAGATATTGGAGGGCGTACGCCTGGCTCTGCCCCACCTGACAGCACGCATATCGAGCAGGAAGGCGTACTAATTGACAACGTACAACTAGTCCGTGCTGGTCAGCTGTGCGAAGATGAGGCGACTAAGACACTTTCGTCGGGCAAATATCCCTGCCGCAATATTCCGCAAAATATGGCGGATCTCAAAGCCCAAGTTGCAGCCAATGAAACTGGATGCCGAGAATTACTTCGTATGGTAGCAAATTATGGTCAGCCAGCAGTAACTGCTTACATGGCACATGTGCAGGATAATGCCGAAGAAAGCGTGCGAGAGGTGATCGCAGGCCTCCAAGATGGTAATTTTCTGTATAAGATGGACACCGGCCAACAAGTGAAAGTTGCAATTATAGTGGATCGTAAAAAGCGTTCGGCGTGTGTGGATTTCACTGGGACGAGTGTCCAACATGCAGGAAATTACAACGCTCCCTACGCCGTATCGCGGGCAGTGGTGTTGTATGTATTTAGGCTAATGGTTGGAAAAAATATTCCATTGAATGAGGGCTGCCTTAAGCCTCTGAGTATCATTATTCCGGAAAACTCGATGCTTAACCCTCAATTCCCGGCTGCTGTAATTGCGGGTAATACAGAAGTCAGTCAAGCTGCTTGCAATGCGTTGATAGGCGCGCTGGGAATAATGGCGGCTAGCCAAGGTACAATGAATAACTTTGTATGGGGCAATGACGTTTTTCAGAATTATGAAACTATCGCGGGTGGTGCTGGGGCAGGCCCAGGCTTTAAAGGCTGTGACGCGGTGCAAACCCATATGACCAACACAAAGATGACTGACCCTGAAATCCTGGAAAAACGCTTTCCTGTGCGATTACGGACATTTTCCATTCGGAAAGGATCGGGTGGCCGTGGTGCTTATCGGGGTGGCCACGGCGCATACCGGCGGTTGGAGTTTTTGACTGATGTTACAGTTACGACCTTATGTTCACATCGGGAGGTTCCGCCGTTTGGTACTGCTGGAGGCAATCACGGATCCACAGGTAAAAACTGGGCTGAATTACCGGATGGAACGCGGGTTGATTTGAAGGGTAATGACGAGATTGACTTGCCGGCTGGGTCTGTATTTGGGCTCGCCACGCCCGGTGGGGGAGGATGGGGATCTACCTAATTGGTAACTCACTGGGCAACACTTATCCTAGTAAACTGTAGGTAACTAACTGATACCAAGTGGCATTAATTATTATTTTTGCCACATGGCTACCATACCTCTCTAAAGCCACGCTTGAAGAGATGGAGCATGGCTTTAGCCTTGTTAGAGTACTGATAGTCCACTGCGCAAGTTCTCTAAAATCTTGACTACGTCGGCTTCGGTCAGAACCAATGGTGGTGACATCAACAGATTACTGCCACCAATTCGAACCATGGTCCCAGCCTCATATGTGGCCTTGTGCGCGCGCTTTATGGCACCCATATCTAGAGGTGCTTTGGTAGTTCTATCTGAGACCAGTTCAATAGCCGCCATCAGCCCGTGTCCGCCACGTACATCCCCAATGATATCAAAGTCGGCCTGAAGGGCCAACAGACCATGGTGTAGTTGTTGCCCGCGTGCTGCGGCATTAGTTTTAAGATCTAACCGCAGCGTTTCACTGACACAGGCATTCACTGCTGCCATACCAACGGGATGCGCAGAATATGTGTAACCATGGTAGATTGATCCTTCACCTGATTGGTCGCTTTCAAAAGCTTCTGCAATCGTGGCATTAACCAGTGTCGCACCCACAGGAAAATAAGCTGAGGTGATACCCTTGGCCACGGTCATCATATCAGGCTGAACACCCCAATGTCGGGCGCCAGACCAGTCACCAGTTCGGCCAAACCCTGTAATCACCTCATCTGAAATCATTAAAATTCCATGCTTGTCGCATATATCACGTGCCAGTTTCATAAAGGAAGCGTCGGGTACTATTACACCACCAGCTCCCTGGATTGGCTCCATAATGAAGGCGGCAATAGTGGAGGGATCTTGAAACATGATCTCATCTTCCATTGCCTGCGCCACCAGTTGTGCCAGCTTGGCTGGATCGCTTTCGTTAAACGGATTGCGGTAAGTGTAGGGGGAGGGCAGGTGATAGCAGCCGGGCAGTAATGGCTCATAGGCTGTACGAAATCTTTGGTTGCCATTTACCGAGGCACCACCAAAATGCGTACCGTGATAGCCTTTCTTAAGGCTTAGGTACTTGATACGTTGGGGCTGGCCCCGCAGTCGGTGATACTGCCGCGCCATGCGCATTGCCGTGTCGACAGAGTCAGAGCCGCCAGAGGTAAAAAATACCCGAGCCATGCCGTCCTCTTTAAAGAAATTAACTACCGCCTCTGCTGCCTCAATAGCTGGAGCGTTGCTCGTACCTGCAAAGGAGGAATAATAGGGCAGCTTAAATAGCTGATCTGATATCGCTTGCTTAACCACATTGTTGGAGTAGCCAAGATTGGCGCACCAAAGGCCACCCACGGCATCAACAGTTTCATGACCGTCTAAGTCGATGATACGCACGCCTTCGGCGCGGTCTATGATGGTGGGTGCGTTGGCTTGTAAATCTCCGGGGTGCCCCATGGGGTGCCACAGTTGTTTTGCGTTGAGGTCTTTTAACTCTTGGATATCTTTCATTTTAAATCTCCTGAGACAGTGAATGGCTTTTCAAACCAATATTCCTCTAAATTTGTACTGGTGCCTATCCGATCCACGACAGCAAATAAGCCGGGTGCGAACAGGGGCGTCAAAACACCATGCCAAATATTACAGTAAAAGTTGATCCCTTGACCCGGTGCTGTGCGAAAGGCCAAAGGTTTACCGGGCACGCCGTCGTTATCAGGTGCAACAATCACCAAGAATGGATTTTGTGTCATAGGCAAAAAGGCTTGTGATCCCTCTGGATGACGTTCCATCAATTCCAGTACATATGGCAAGCTTCGGGGCTCGGCGTCAAATAGGCTAATCCCGGCTTTGCCGTTAGGTCCAAAATACATATTGGCCAAGTCATGATGTCTTCCGCATAGGTCCTGATTTATCAGTTTGTCTGGAGTACCTTTCAGAGTGATAATGTCACCAAAGGGGGCAAAATCTGCATGGGTGAGTTGATGGATAGAGATGTCGCGCATGGGTCAAACTTTTCAAAAATATGCCTTTACCCTAGACCTTCCGCTGAAAAGGTCCAGCTGGTGATTTGCTCATATTGTTTGGTGGGACGCAAAATAATGTTTGGGAAATGCGCATGGGCGAGCGATCCGGGCCAGCTCTGCGCCTCCAAGGCCAGAGCGGCATAGGCGCCATATGGTGCGCCGTGGTGGGTGCCATAGTCTGGCGCGTGGATGGTGCCGCCATCATAGACCTGGAGCCCACATTCTGTGGTGGCCACCTCCATGCGCACGCCCTGCGCACCGGTCAGAGTTGCCACTGGTCTCAGTGGATGCTTGCTGTCAGAGATGCAGAGGTTTAAATCGAAGAACTGGGATGCATCCCCAGCCATTTTGATACCACTGCGGAAATCATATTGGGAGCCTGCAACTGGTAAAATCTGGCCGGTGGGCATTAGATCTTCGTCCGGCTCGCTGTAGTGATCTGCTTGAAGTTGAAACGTTTGACCTGAGAACCCAACCGTTGGGTCTAGCGACCAGTAGGAATGATTGGCCGGATTGAACGGGGTGGGCGCGTCAGTTGTGGCCTGCACAGCCATACTGAGGGTGGCCTGATGCACGGTATAGCGCAGCTCAATCTCTCTATTCCCAGGAAAGCCTCCCAAGCCATCAGCCAGCGCCAGCTTTAGCACCACAAAACCTGGCCCGTGGTCCGCAATATTCCAGATTTGGTTGTGCATCCCTGAGCTACCCGAATGTTGAGTAAGGTCGCCAGAATGGTGTTTTTCGAATGTAAATATCTGCCCATCTATATCAGCAGAACAGCCTTTAATTCGATTTATGACTGGGCCCATCAGAGAGCCAAAACTACTCATTTTGCCCTCATAAGCAGCAACTTCTGAACTGCCCAAGGTCAAAGGCCAAGCGACCCCGGTTAGCCGTACATCATTGATCACGCTGCCAAGGGTTAATATGTTAACTGTCAGCTCATCTGAGCTGATTGTGATCTGGGCCACGTCGCAGCCATCTTGGGTGCTTCCAAATGGGGTAATTTGTTTCACAGAGCCCTCCAATTTAAAGTCAGGGCGGTGACAGTAATGTGGTTGGTCATTGGCGTTCCTTATAATGGGAATAGGCAACTTTTAGGCCGGTTAATGTCATCTGTTTGGTGTCGGTTCGGGTCACGGGTGCATGCTGCGCCGCCAAGGCTGTGGCATATCCATCACTGATAGTCTTAGGTCCAATAATAGCCAGGGACTGTCCGAGCCAATAGGGTTTTGCAGCTGCTAGTTCAGCTCCGATCAACAGGCCTGACAACCGCGATCTAGCTGTGGCGGTGGGTTGATTATTCAACAGGTGTTCAGCGCGCAATCCAAACAGGCGTGCCGCAATGGACTCAGGTCGTGATATGGCCTCATCTACCGCCTGATCAAAAGCTGATTGATCCCAATCTTTGCCGGCTACTGAACGGCGCAGGATGGATGATGTTGAGAGGAGGGCAAACATCTCACCGGTCATGAAGGTTTGAAAGCTTACAATCTCGCCTGCGCTCATTTGCACCCATTTAGTATGATTGCCAGGTAAACAAATTACTCCATCCCAATTGGGATTTAATTTTTGAAACCCTGCAATTTGGGTTTCCTCGCCATGCATCACATCTGCTGGATGTGCTTGCGATATGCCTGCTATGATTTGAACATTTAGTCGTGGATCAGTCGAAGGTGCCTTTACTAGTTTAGATAGAGGTTTGCATGGCGCAAGAACATAGGGAGTCTCAAACCAGCCATTCTGAGATCCGACCATGCCGCAGGCAATCACATCGGTTTGACCATCCACCAACCAAGGTGAGATTGAGCCGCATAGGGTGGCCTCAAATGCAGTTTGAGACAGTTTCTCCGTCCCTTGATCCAAAGATGTGGTTGCTAAGTCTTGGCCTTCGGCATCCATCGCCCAAGCGCGCAGCGAGAGAGAGCCCCAATCTACTGCGACCCAATCGGCCTTGATGCTCATCCTGTATTCATCATGCTAGCGTGGTGAATACAGGATGGGCTAGGTAAGTTTGAATAAATTTCTTTCAAATCGCTATATTTGGCGATCGGCATGTGGTGGCTCCTTGGGAGATCTGTGTTTGGGCGCCTGTGATTATTTGTGCAGCTCCTGTGCAATTAAAGCAACGCCATCTGTAACTTTTTGCACAGGTAGTGAACTGTAAGCCAAGCGGTAATAATTTTTTAATGCATCATCATTTGTAAAAAACGGCCGTCCAGGTTCAATCAACACACCTTTTTTGCGTAACCGTTCTGCTACAATTTCAGTATCTATACCATCAGGTGCTTGCATCCAAAATGAACTACCCCCAAACGCCCCTTGGCCTGCCACGGTGAGGTCATTTTGTTGAAATGCCAATTCCATGGCCTGCCGACGCTCATGAAATGCATTCCCCATTCGGCGAATTAATGCGTCGTAATGCCCAAGAGAAAGAAAATATGCAGCAGTCCGCTGGAGGTGGCCAGGTGGATGCCGTAGGACGGTTGACCGTAGTGCACGAGCCTCACGGATAAAATGTTTTGAGCCAACAAGGTAACCAAGCCGCAAACCGGGAAAGAGTGATTTTGAAAAGCTTCCAACGTAAATTACACGACCTTCTTGGTCTAGGGATTTAAGCGCTGGGGATGGTGCTTTAAGAAAAGACATCTCAAACTCATAATCATCCTCGACAATAAGAAAATCATTATCGGAAGCGCGCTTTAGTAAAGCCTGCCTACGATCTATTGGCATCGTTGTTGCTGTTGGGCATTGATGCGAAGGAGTGGTAAAAACAACGTCAACGTCGTCTGGGAGCTTATCTGGAGGCAAACCTGAAGAATCCACTTCTACTGACGCGACTTGGCAGCGTGATTGTGTAAGTATGTCACGTAATGAGGGGTAGCAGGGGTTTTCCAAAGCAGCTGTCCGACGTTGATTTAGTAGGACATTCGCTGAAAGCCACAACGCATTTTGGGCGCCCATTGTGACCAATACTTCATCTGGATCTGCTTTTATGCCTCGGCGTGGTAGAGTGTGGCGCAGAATAAATTCTATTAGTTTTGGATCGTCACGATCAAAATAATCAGATGTCAGCGCGTCATAGTCTTTGGATCCCAAAGCCTGCAGAGCGCAAAGCCGCCAATTGGAACGATCAAATAGGGTTTCATCGGCCTGGCCGTAAATGAATGGGTATTTGTATTGACCCCAATCCTGAGGCTTCATTAGTGAAACGCCTCCTGAAAACTTTTGCCCTATTGCTCGGCTCCAATCTACTTTGTCTTCTCGCGGCGTGACTGGAAATTTAGGCGGCTGAGGAGCATTTTCACTAATATAGTAACCACTGCGACCACGGCTGGTAAGGTAATCATCTGCCAACAGCTCTGTATATGCCAGGGTTACGGTAATTCGACTAACGGATAGATGCTTAGCCAACTTCCTACTGGATGGCATTTTTTCATTGGGACGGAATCGCCCACTTAAAATTGCTTCGGCTACTAACTGCTGGATTTGGTTTTGTAAGGTGCCTTCCGAACCAGGTAGTAAAAAGAATGTTTCTTTTGGAATGGCCATTTTTGGACTGGTACCCGTGTCTCAACTGGACTTACGTATGACTGATTAGGAGCCGATGTCCATCGGTAAGTTTGGTTAAATTAAGTGCCCAAATTTTTATTCTAGGCTTAAAATAAGCAATGGCAGGGCGTTTACCCTGCCATTCTGAAATAATAATCTCTTTAGCTTTATCCAAATACCCTTGTGAGCGCTTGGTCGATAGCATCAGTAATAAGGTCGATATCCTCAGCAGTACAAATTAATGCAGGCGATAGACAAAGTGTATTATTAAATCCTGGAAAGGATCGGTTGGTGGCCCCAATAATCACACCCTGGCCCATGCAGTCCTTTACAACTGCTGCCACCTTACTCTCTGCTGCGGGTTCACGTGTCTCACGGTTAGCTACTAACTCGGCGCCACAGAACAGGCCTTTGCCACGAACTTCCCCAATGCATTCGTGCTTATCAGCTAAAGAATGCAAATTGCCCATTAGTTGTTCGCCACGCGCAATGCAGTTATCCAAAAGATTTTCATCTTCGATAATACGCATATTCTCTAGGGCGGCGGCTGGTCCTGCCGTACATCCACCAAAAGTTGATATGTCACGGAAATAGCTAAGTTCATCTGAGGTGTCTTTGAATAAGTCAAAAATTTCTTCGGTCGTGACGGTCAATGAAATCGCTGCGTACCCAGATGCCACGCCCTTAGCCATAGTCACGATATCTGGCTGAATGTTGTAATGCTGATATCCAAACCACGTGCCGGTACGACCCAAGCCACAAACGACTTCGTCAATCATTAATAAGACATCATATTTTCTACATATTTCTTGGACACGCTCCCAATAACCGTCTGGTGGCACAATCACGCCACCACCGGCAGTGATAGGTTCTAAAATCAAACCGCCAACAGTGTCTGCACCCTCTCGTAAAATTACGTCCTCTATAGCATTGGCCGCTCGCAATGCATAAGTTTCACCCTGCCCCAAATTATCTTGAAGGGGTTCACGATATTCGAGACAATGGGGTACAGAAATAAAGCCTTCTGGAAACGGCCCATATTGTGCGTTGCGCTGATGGTGGCCACCGGCAGCCATGGTGGCTATGGTAGTTCCGTGATAATCACGTTCTCTAAATAAAATTTTATTTTTTTTGCCACCATATTTTTTATGGGCAATTTGGCGGATCATTTTGAAGCCTTTTTCATTTGCTTCAGATCCAGAATTTGAAAAGTAGACCCGGCTCATGCCTGGCATTTTTTCTATTAGACGCTTCGCAAAATTGGCAGCGGGAATTGAACCTGCAGCGCCTGCAAAGTAGTTCATTTTAACTAGTTGATCGCGCACAGCATCAGCCATGCTTTCGCGCCCATAACCTACATTTACGGTCCAAACTCCACCAGATACGGCGTCTATATGTTCTTTCCCCGCTTGGTTCCAAACACGTAAACCTTTACCCTCCACAATAATATTTGGATCTACTGTTTCAAATATTTTATTTTGTATAAGGTGATGCCAAACGTGTGCCTTGTCGTTGGCTACAACTTCACTCAGGTCATTGGGTAAATTACCATCCATGTAACAAATTCCTTTTTGTGATTAGGCAGATTCGTTGCTAAGCACCTTGTAACATAAAAGCGCAGAATTCCAGCTTTGAAAATAGGGCCAGTTTTAATATCTATATAAGGCCAAATTAAATCTAAAGTTGTTGTACCATTCTCTCTTCTGGACAGTGTATCCCAGTGCCTGTTTTAACAAAAAATGTTAGGGTGCATGACCACAAACGCAGTCTTTAGAGGTTGGGTTTATTTTATCTCTGATCCCGAAAGC
>CAJJBD010000033.1 GCA_905182325.1 uncultured Planktomarina sp.
GTAGAAAAAACAGCAAAAAGAATTACTCTAATGGAACTCACTGAAAAAACCTGTAAGTGGCCTGTAGGCGATCCCGCAACCGACGATTTTTGGTTCTGTGGTTTGGGTGTTAAAACTGGAAAACCCTATTGTGAGGCTCACGTGAGTGTAGCATTTCAGCCAATGTCAAGTCGCCGTGATCGTCGTCGGTAATTCACAAAAAGGTCACTTAGGAAAAAGTGTGTCATACACCTTAGTTTTTCTATGCTAAAAACAAAAGTATGACAAAAAATCCTTTAAATTTGCGCCCTGACATCGCTCCACAGGCGATAATTAATCCGCAACACAATAGTCAACCCACAATTGGAATGGTATCACTTGGCTGTCCCAAAGCTTTAGTTGATAGTGAACGTATTCTGACCCGACTGCGTGCAGAAGGTTACGCAATTAGCCCCAACTATGAGGGCGCCGAAGCAGTCATCGTTAACACATGTGGGTTTCTTGACAGTGCAAAAGCTGAAAGTTTAGAGGCCATTGGAGAGGCTTTAGACCAAAATGGTAAGGTTATAGTGACTGGCTGTCTGGGTGCCGAACCAGATTACATAACAGGAGCGCACCCAAAAGTGTTGGCAGTTACTGGACCACACCAATACGAAAAAGTTCTGGATGCGGTCCATGCGGTTGTACCGCCGCGCCCAGATCCATTCTTCGATTTGTTGCCTACGACTAGTGTATCGCTCACACCACGGCATTACAGTTACCTAAAAATTTCGGAAGGCTGCAACCACAAGTGTAAATTCTGCATCATTCCAAATATGCGAGGTAAACTAAAAAGTCGCCCTCCACGAGCAATCCTGCGGGAAGCTGAAAAATTAGTCGAAGCTGGCGTAAAAGAGCTTTTAGTCATATCCCAAGACACTAGCGCATATGGCATCGACATTAGGTCGGGTTCGGATCATGAAATCCTCCCACACATAACCGATCTAGCGCGCGAACTTGGCCAATTAGGTGCTTGGGTGAGATTGCATTATGTGTACCCTTACCCACACGTGCGTAATCTGATCCCATTAATGGATGAGGGATTAATTTTGCCATATCTCGACATCCCCTTTCAACATGCACACCCCAGTGTGCTAAAACGTATGGCCCGGCCAGCTGCCGCAGCAAAAACCTTAAATGAGATCGAAGCATGGCGTGCTGATTGCCCCAGCATTACTCTGAGGTCTACCTTCATAGTGGGCTTCCCGGGGGAAACAGAGGCTGAGTTTCAGACTTTGCTGGATTGGATGGATGAAGCTCAATTAGATCGTGTTGGCTGTTTTCAATATGAAAATGTAGCTGGAGCGCGCTCAAACGAATTAGAAAATCACGTTCCAGAAGAAATTAAACAGGACCGTTGGGATCGTTTCATGACAAAAGCGCAAATAATTTCAGAAGCAAAACTTAAATCTAAAGTGGGCAACGTAGTTGAGGTCATCGTCGATCAGGTGGACTCTGATGGTATCGCAACATGTCGGACCAAGGCAGACGCGCCAGAGATTGATGGAAATTTATTTATTGACCAAGACACAGACACATTGGTGCCGGGAGACATAGCAACAGTTAAGGTCGACGAAGCAGGCGAATATGATCTCTGGGGCCATTTAAATCATTAGTATTATCTTAGATTTAGTAATTTAAAGATATCCTATTTAATAACGGATAAAAGAACTGGAATTTTAGTACTTCTATCAAAGTTAAACCTGAATTTTTTTTGGAAAACTGCTCTGAAGCAAAGTATGTTTAAATGGTCTACTTTTTTAAACTATCATGCCGACAAAAGAACAATCACAGCAAACACCCACGCCAGGCCAGAACCAAACCAGCGCTTGAATATACACAGCGGCTTTTGAAGCGCTGCCATTCAAGGGGTAGATCTAGTTTCATCGCCCAACTGCCGTCCGTACGGCAAAGATGCGGTCACGGTTTGGGGGATGTGTTCCTAAAAATTTGTTTCCAGGGTCTGGAATGCGGGTGAAATACGCTGCCCCAATTACTGGGTCAAACCCACCACTCAATGTCATCTGGGCCCCGAGTCGATCTGCTTCAAGTTCATAGTTTTTTGAGTAATTTCGCGCACCGACTGCCGCCCCAATATCACTAGCCGCACCCACAGACTGTGCAGATCCTCCAAGAGCAGCAGCCAAAACCTCAAATAATGTAGCACCACCAGCCGCTGACTTTTTCTGATGTTCAAGATGCCCTAGTATGTGATGGGCTCCTTCATGGCCTATAACAAAAGCAATTTCATCAGCGTTTTTCATATCATCAATCAAAGTTATGTAAAAAAGTAGCAAAGGCCTACCCTGTTCGTCAACTGTTTGGAAAGCATTGGGAGGGCTCATAGGGTCTAGGTTGACTGAAATTACAAAATCACAGTTCCTGTCCTCCCGCAATTTAAGGCAGGTTTCGACAAGAACTGGTCGCATACTTCTAACTGCCATGACAAACCTTTTTGGTAGGTCTTTTGCTACAAGCACCTGCATATTTGAGGACTGGGTTAAGTTTGGCTGTGGCGCCAGAGTCATTTGTGGCGAGCAGGCTATTGAAAAAAACAATAAACCCGAAATAATTACACGCATAGAAGTCTCCACATTAATGCTTTGTATCTTATCACCTAAAATGCTGCGAGCCAGCCCTGTGGCTTGCCCAATTATTAAAATTCGCTAATATTACCAAAATTATCTTCACTAGATATCTCTGTAAGAACCCAACTATTGGAGTGATTAAAAGATTATACAATTGGCAAACCCTTTATTTAAAAAAAGAGTATGCATGAAGTTGAAAGAATTTAAACATTACATAATTTGGTGAATGCACAAATGACAACTGGATTTTATTGGGACGAACGCTGCTTTTGGTTCTCAGGTGGCAACTATGCGTTCACTATGCCAGTTGGTGGCTTAGTACAGCCACTAGCCTCTGGTGGTATCCCCGAAAGCCCAGAAACTAAACGTCGATTAAAAAACTTAATGGACGTGACGGGTCTAACACAAGAACT
Source organism: uncultured Planktomarina sp. (assembly GCA_905182325.1). GTDB lineage: Bacteria > Pseudomonadota > Alphaproteobacteria > Rhodobacterales > Rhodobacteraceae > Planktomarina. The sequence continues at coordinate 3,020 of CAJJBD010000033.1, forward strand.
TGCAAGTAAAAATGCAGACGAGGCCAGCAAAAAAGCCCTTCTGCGAGTACACACTGCTGAGTATATTAAAGCTTTTGAGACCACTTCAAAGGGAGCTGGAGGTGAGTTGGGGCTTCGCGTGCCATTTGGCCACGGAGGATATCAACAAGCCGCATTATCCGCCGGGCTCGCCTGCCGAGCCGTTGCCGACGTTATGTCAGGAAATATTTCAAATGCTTATGCTTTGTCACGGCCACCGGGCCATCACTGCCTACCTGACTTTCCAAATGGGTTTTGTTTGCTCGCAAACATAGCAGTAGCTGTGAGATCTGCACGCGCTAAACAAGCTGATTTAAAGATCGCCATCTTAGACTGGGATGTACACCATGGGAATGGTACAGAAACTATTTTCCTAGACGACCCTAGCACACTCACCCTCTCAATACACCAAGAACATAATTATCCCTTGAATAGCGGTGAAGCCGACATACGCGGTATAGATAATAGCAACATCAATGTTCCATTGCCACCCGGTGGAGGCCATTCAACTTACTTACAGGTTATGGATAAAATCGTCAGACCAGCACTAGACAAGTTTCAACCTGACTTGATTGTGGTAGCCTGTGGGTATGATGCAGCCGCGATTGATCCACTGTCTCGGATGATGGCTACAGCAGAGACCTTTGCCTTGATGACCTCTTCAGTCAAGGCTGCCGCCACCGATCTTTGTGGTGGACGATTAGTGCTCGTACATGAGGGTGGGTATTCGGAAGTCTACGTACCTTTTTGTGGCCACGCAACAATCAAAACTTTATCTGGCAGCAAAATAGATGCTCCAGATCCATTTGCATCCACTTTTTCAACACGGCAGCCCTCAAAAAGATTTCAGAACTTTTTAGATACCTGGGTCGACGAGCTCGCTCAATTCCATGCCCAGTAGCATATTAAATTTGAATTCTTGAGACTGGAGAGAAACTAATTCTCACAAAACCTAACTAATTTAATAGTCGAAGGCCTTGCGAATTGTGCCATAATGCATCAATTAAAATCCCATGACAGATGCATTATCATTCTTAAAAACCCGCCGCTCTCGACCTGCAAAAATTTTGACTGGACCGGTGCCAAGTAAAACGGCACTTGAAGAACTTCTAATTATTGCAGCCCGAAGCCCAGATCATGGGAAATTAGAGCCTTGGCGGTTCATTGTTTTGAAACAAGCTGCGCTGCGCAGATTAGCTATTTTAGCCAGATCTTTAGCAGAGACAGCTGGACCAGATGTAGTCGACGCAAATAAAACTAGCCGTCAGTATGAGACTGGCACACTTGCAGTAGTAGTAGTGGAAAGTCCTAAAGAATGTCATAAGTTTCCTGAAATCGAACAAACCTATTCGGCTGGAGCGGTTTGCCTTTCACTATTAAACGCGTCTTTAGCAAGTGGTTGGGGAGCTAATTGGTTGTCAGGCTGGGCGTCACACCAACAAAAATTCTGTAGTGAAGGGCTTTCACTCGAACCACATGAGCGCGTTGCAGGCATTATTCATATAGGTACTGGACCTGCAGAGGTTCCTGATCGTCCACGCCCTGACGTTTACGCACTAACTAACTGGGTAAATTCGTAATAATTATTTTTAAAACCTAAAGATACGTTAATATATAGTTATTGATTTTTTGTTGTTACTTCAGGTGTAGCCATCCTGTTAAACCAATCAAAATCCCTGATTGAGAAAAACCCACTCAAAATACTACCCACTACAAACACCCAAACGATTACTGCGGCAACTGTCGTTACCAAAAATCGTTTTTTCATCTGTGGGTTTTCTGGGCTTCCAGCGTGTGTACCATACTCAACTTTACCTAAGTCCCCTTGAGTTTGTAGCCTCAAAGGTAGCACAATTAAAAGCGCGAGAAACCAAATAACCGCAAAAAGTACGATGGCAGATGTGATAGCCATAAAAAATCCTTAACCTCAACTTAAACTTAAACTTGTTCTAGCTCGATTAGGCAGCCATTGAAGTCCTTGGGGTGTAAAAAAATTACTAATTTTCCGTGAGCGCCAATTTTAGGTTCACCCCCACCCAAAACCCTAGCACCTGACGCCATTAATTGATCCCGCGCAGACAAAATATCATCTACCTCATAACATATATGGTGAATACCCCCAGATGGGTTCTTATCCAGAAAACTGGCAATAGGAGAATGGACACCCAAGGGATGAAGTAATTCAATTTTGGTATTTGGGAGTTCTATGAAAACAACTGTCACTCCGTGATTGGGCTCATGTTGCGGCTTGCCAACTTCTGCACCTAATATGGAAGAGTACTGGGCGCATGCAGCCTCCAGATCAGGCACAGCAATAGCGACATGGTTCAACCGGCCAATCATAACTGTCCCCTTTTTATCATCTGCGTCCCAGAACTAGTTTATTTCACTCAGTCTTTATCACCCGTAAAGAAAGTTCTCGCAGCTGTTCATTCATTGGGTCAGAGGGCGCAGACATCATTAAATCTTCTGCACGTTGGTTCATTGGGAACATAATTACTTCACGAATGTTAGCCTCATCTGCCAAGAGCATTACAATACGGTCAATACCAGCTGCACAGCCGCCATGCGGTGGCGCCCCATATTGAAATGCATTTACCATGGCGCCAAATCGTTTTTCGACTTCATCTTTTCCATAGCCAGCAATCTCAAAAGCTTTAAACATTATTTCAGGCCGGTGGTTTCGTATAGCACCACTCAACAATTCGTAACCATTACAAGCAAGGTCATACTGGTAGCCCAACACTTTAAGTGGATCACCTTGCAATGCGTCCATCCCACCCTGCGGCATAGAGAATGGATTGTGCTCAAAGTCGACTTTACCAGTCTCGTCATCTTTTTCGTAAATTGGAAAGTCCACAACCCAGGCAAACGCAAACCGATCTCTATCCGTAAGGCCGAGCTCCTCTCCAATGGAGTTTCTGGCTCGACCAGCCACTGCTTCAAAAGCTTTAGGTTTACCCCCAAGGAAAAATGCTGCGTCTCCAACACCTAATCCCAATTGCTCACGAATGGCTTCAGTTCGCTCGGGACCAATGTTTTTAGCTAGGGGGCCTGCAGCCTCCATACCTTCTCCCTGATCACGCCAAAAAATATAGCCCATACCAGGCAAACCTTCTTTTTGGGCAAACGCATTCATTCGGTCACAGAACTTTCGGCTACCACCAGTAGGTGCAGGAATAGCCCTGATCTCAGTGCCCTCTTGTTCTAGGAGCTTAGCAAAAATGGCGAACCCCGAACCTCTAAAGTGATCAGACACAACTTGCATTTTAATTGGGTTACGCAAATCTGGTTTATCACTTCCATACCAAAGGGCGGCATCACGGTAGCTTATCTGTTGCCAAATTTTATCAACCTGGCGATCACCACCAAATTCCTCAAATACACCTGTAAGAACTGGTTGAATTGTATCAAAGATATCCTGCTGCTCAACAAAGGACATTTCTAAATCTAGCTGATAAAAATCTGTGGGAGAGCGGTCGGCCCGCGGATCCTCATCACGAAAACATGGCGCAATTTGGAAATACTTATCGTATCCTGAAACCATAATTAGCTGTTTAAACTGCTGGGGTGCTTGCGGCAGGGCATAAAACTTACCGGGATGCAGTCGAGAGGGTACTAAAAAGTCGCGAGCACCCTCCGGGCTAGAGGAAGTGATAATTGGCGTTTGAAACTCCCTAAATCCTTTATCCCACATCCGTTTACGCATCGATGCAACTACATCGGAGCGCAGTTTCATATTATTTTGCAGCTTTTCACGCCGCAAATCGAGGTAACGGTACTTAAGGCGTGTTTCCTCAGGATATTCCTGATCTCCAAACACCATCAATGGTAATTCCTCTGAAGCACCCAATACCTCAAGATCAAGAATAAAAACCTCAATTTTACCAGTTGAGATCTTTGCGTTCACCAGAGTCGCATCACGCGCCTTTACAGTTCCATCAATACGGATGCACCATTCGCTTCTCAGCTTTTCAACCTCATTAAAAACAGGGCTATCTGGATCACACAGAACCTGGGTCATACCATAATGGTCTCGTAAATCTATGAATAAGACACCACCGTGATCTCGCACACGGTGCACCCATCCAGACAGGCGTATAGTATCACCAACGTTATTTTCAGTCAGATCGGCACAAGTGTGGCTACGGTATGCGTGCATGGTCGGGCTCCTCAATGCAGTCGGGCCGATACATCCCGGCAGAGCCATAAAGTCAAGCCAATCCGCTACTTTCGCACAGTTACCAGCTCAAAATTGTATGTTAGAACGATATCAAGCATCAAACAGCTGACGAGCTTCCATTTTTGCATGTAAGGCATAAATTATTCGGCTTGCAGTATTTTCGAATAAAAACGGTAAAACTGAATGCACTAATGCGCATATGGCTGCCGTTGAAAGCATAACAAAATACCATGCAGCATGAAAAAAATGCTCCCGATAAGTCTCATCAACATCATTTAAATGTTTGGTTAAAAGTTTTGGTGACACCTGCATGACGAAGCTCCAATTCTGTTTCTTAATCTGATCCTAACTCATCAAGATTAAAAATTTTTCCCAAATATTCTTTAATTTCCATAAATTTTGTGATAATATCCCACTATGGTTAAAAATATTGCAACATATGATGATTATGATAGACATATACTGCAACATATGCAGCGAGACTCAAGCCAATCATTAGAAGATTTAGCGCAAGCAGTCAGCCTCTCCCGTAACGCCGTTTGGCGTAGAATTAAGCGACTTCAAGACAGTGGGATTATAAAGGCGCGGGTTGCATTGCTCGATGCGCAATCCGTGGGCCTAGGACTTATAGTTTTTATCTCAATTTCCGTACGCACACACAGTAAAGACTGGGCAGATAAATTTGCGAAAGTAATTGATAGCCTTCCACAAGTACAGTCAGCGTATCGAACTTCTGGAAACCAGGACTATTTAATAAAAGCCCGCGTCAGCGATGTACAAGCTTATGACGACCTTTATCAGCGACTTATTTCACAAATAGAACTGGCAGACGTTAGCGCTAGTTTTGTTATGGAAGAACTAAAAAACACAACCGAATTGCCATTGCCATAGAGCTGTGTGTTAGAACTGTTGCGAAAGAATTTCTATTTCGATTAACAAAATGTGAAATGAAAGAGATCCCTTGCGCCTAAGGTTCCTTTACATATAAGTTAGGCCAGTTTTCGCTGCGCTAATCAAGGACAGTTTATGCCAAAAAGAACGGATATTAACTCAATCATGATTATTGGCGCAGGTCCAATTATTATTGGCCAAGCCTGTGAGTTTGATTATTCTGGCACCCAGGCATGTAAAGCCTTAAAAGAAGAGGGCTATCGGGTTGTCCTTGTTAACTCAAACCCAGCAACAATAATGACAGATCCTGAGATGGCAGATGCCACATATATAGAACCAATTACACCAGAAACGGTTGCAAAAATTATTGAAATTGAGCGACCAGATGCACTTCTGCCCACAATGGGTGGACAGACTGGATTAAATACCTCCCTGGCACTCGAAGAAATGGGCGTTCTAGACAAATTTAACGTTGAAATGATTGGAGCTAAGCGGCCAGCCATTGAAATGGCAGAGGATCGAAAGTTGTTTCGCGAAGCAATGACCAGATTAGGGCTAGAGAACCCTCGCGCAACTATCGCTGAGAATATGAGTGACTGTCTGGAAGCCCTTGATGATATTGGTCTACCAGCAATCATTCGGCCTGCTTTCACCCTTGGTGGAACTGGAGGTGGAGTAGCTTATAACCGAGAGGACTATGAACACTTTTGCAAAACTGGGTTAGATGCTTCACCTGTTAACCAGATCCTAATTGATGAAAGCCTTCTGGGGTGGAAGGAATATGAAATGGAAGTGGTTCGCGATACCGCGGACAATGCCATAATCGTGTGCTCAATTGAGAATATTGATCCAATGGGCGTCCATACTGGCGACAGTATAACCGTCGCACCTGCACTAACACTAACCGACAAAGAATATCAAATTATGCGCAATGCTAGTATCGCTGTGCTACGCGAAATCGGTGTTGAAACTGGTGGATCCAACGTGCAATGGGCTGTAAACCCAGAGGACGGACGTATGGTTGTGATTGAGATGAACCCACGGGTATCTCGATCCTCAGCTTTGGCATCTAAAGCTACAGGGTTTCCAATTGCAAAAATTGCAGCAAAATTAGCGGTAGGCTACACGCTTGATGAACTAGAGAACGATATTACGAAAGCCACACCTGCCAGCTTTGAACCGTCAATAGATTATGTGGTTACTAAAATTCCACGCTTTGCCTTTGAAAAATTTCCAGGGTCTCCAGCTGTTCTTTCGACAGCAATGAAATCTGTCGGTGAAGCAATGGCTATTGGTCGCGGCTTTCAAGAGTCTGTACAAAAAGCTCTGTCGTCAATGGAAACAGGGTTGACTGGTTTTGACGAAGTACATGTAGAGGGAATGCCATTTGAAGATCAGATGGTTCTACAAGAAGGTATTCTATTAGGTAAAACAGCAGAAATCCAAACAGTAATCGATAAGGCAATGACTCGTGAATTGGCCATTCAGTCACCAGACCGAATGCGCGTTATTGCACAGGCAATGCGATTTGGTTTTTCAGATGTTGAGATTTATGAAATTACACGGTTTGATCCATGGTTTTTAGCTCAGATTCGTGAAATTATAGAAACAGAGAATATTCTTAAAGTTCAAGGCATTCCACGGGATGAACTTGGTATACGCAATCTCAAAATGATGGGCTTCTCGGATGCACGCTTGGCATTTTTAACCGGTAACACCGAGACCACTATCCGTAATAACCGGCAAAGCCTTGGCGTTGTAGCTGTATTCAAACGCATCGATACATGTGCCGCAGAATTTGAAGCGCAAACCCCCTACATGTATTCTACTTATGAGGCGCCAGCGATGGGTTTCAGTGAATGTGAGGCACGGCCTTCCAGTAGCAAGAAAATCATAATTTTAGGCGGTGGTCCAAACAGAATTGGCCAAGGTATTGAATTTGATTACTGCTGCTGCCACGCCTGCTACTCACTAACGGAGCAAGGATATGAAACCATAATGATCAATTGCAACCCGGAAACGGTAAGCACTGATTATGATACTTCAGACCGCCTCTATTTTGAACCATTGACCTTTGAACATGTGATGGAAATCATGCGGGTCGAACAAGAGAACGGCACACTACACGGCGTGATTGTTCAGTTTGGTGGTCAAACTCCATTGAAATTGGCTAGTGCCTTAGAGAAGTCTGGCATTCCTATCCTCGGCACCAGCCCAGATGCGATTGACTTAGCAGAAGACCGGGAACGCTTCCAGGCTTTGGTGACCCAACTCAAACTCAAACAACCAAACAACGGCCTCGCACATTCCAGTGAAGAAGCTTTCGAAGTTGCTGCTAAAATTGGGTTCCCACTAGTAATCCGTCCGTCCTATGTCCTGGGTGGTAGAGCAATGGAAATTGTACGAGATCAAACTAACCTAGAGCGCTATATCTCTGAAGCTGTGGTTGTTTCTGGCGATAGCCCGGTATTGCTAGATAGCTATTTGTCTGGCGCAATCGAGATTGATGTGGATGCGCTTTGTGACGGAACTTCAGTGCATGTGGCTGGAATAATGCAGCATATCGAAGAAGCCGGTGTGCACTCTGGCGATAGCGCTTGCTCCCTTCCACCTTATTCATTGTCCCAAGACATAATCGTTGAGTTAAAACGTCAAACCAAAGATTTGGCACTGTCACTAAATGTTGTTGGCCTCATGAATGTGCAGTTTGCAATTAAAGATGGCGAGATCTACCTAATTGAAGTTAACCCTCGCGCAAGTCGTACCGTTCCCTTTGTGGCCAAAGCGGTGCGCAGCCCAATTGCTGCTATCGCAGCACGTATAATGGCAGGCGAAAAACTAAAAGATTTCAATTTGATAGACCCCGCCAATATCAAAGGGTTCGCGGTCAAAGAAGCCGTACTACCTTTTGCACGTTTCCCAGGTGTCGATACTCTTCTGGGGCCCGAAATGCGATCAACGGGCGAGGTCATGGGCTTTGACAGTAAGTTCCACCGCGCCTTCTACAAAGCACAGCTGGGTGCCGGTACTGTGCTACCAAAATCTGGCAAAGTATTTCTATCCATCAAGGATGAGGAAAAGGACGCAACTCTTCTTGAACTAGCCTCTTGCTTGCTCGAAATGGACTTCACACTCACTGCCACACGAGGAACAGCTTCTTTCTTGGCCAAGTCAGGCATCAAAAGTGTTGTGGTAAATAAGGTCTATGAGGGTCGCCCTAACATCGTAGACCAAATCAAAAATGGCGACATTGCCCTAATCTTTAATACGACAGCGGGCACCCAGGCTGTGGAAGATAGCCGCAGCATGCGGGCGTCAGCCTTGATGGATGGAGTTCCTTACTTTACCACCATCTCCGCCAGCCACGCAGCGGCTTTTGCCATTAAAGCTAATGCTAAGGGAGATATTGGCGTTAAGGCACTACAAGAGTAATGCTTCACATAATAGTATCTGATTACAAAAGACTAACTTTAATAATCGTATTATCAAAAATACCAAAACACTCTAAGTTTTCCAAAAATATTCATCTAACTGCCTCTTGCATCAACCATAGCCTCAGTGCAAATAATCTACATGGCTAAACTTTACTTCAATTACTCCACAATGAATGCTGGCAAATCGACTTTACTATTGCAGGCAGCGCATAATTATCGTGAGCGTGGGATGGAGACGTACCTGTTAACTGCACAAATGGACACGCGAGCGGGCCAAGGTAAAATCGCCTCACGCATTGGTATTGAGGAGGACTCCAATACCTTTAATCCACAGGAAGATCTGTTTGAAAAAATAAAACTTAAGCATGCACTTAGTAAAATTTCCTGCATCTTTATCGATGAGGCACAATTCCTCACTAGAGACCAGGTATGGGGGCTAGCCCGAGTTGTAGATGACCTTAAGGTTCCAGTAATATGTTATGGGCTACGGGTCGACTTTATGGGAGAGTTATTTCCAGGGTCAGCTGCACTGCTAGCACTGGCAGACGAAATGCGGGAAATTCGAACCATCTGCCATTGCGGCAAGAAGGCCACTATGGTCGTCCGGCTCAATAGCACGGGGAAGGCTGTAACCGCTGGAAATCAAGTCCAAATAGGTGGAAACGAAACTTATTTATCATTATGCAGGAAACACTATCGTGAAACAGTCATGGATGAGACACATCCAGAACTACCTATTTGAACCCTGATAAATGCTCCCTGGCACAACCAATTAAGTCGGGTGCAAACCCCTTAACTACTGAATCTAATTCAAAAAGCTTTTAATGGAGAAATCAGCGCTTTCCATAGTATAATCCAACTACATGTTCAGCTTCGGCAAAGAAAAGCCAACGTTGAACAAAGGTACCTATCATATGCACCAATAGAGCCAAAACGACTATGGGCACAGCGTAAGAGATCATCAATAAACCTATTGGCATCAGGATCATCATAATAAAGGCGATTACGCGCAGCTTTACAGCGTGCTTGCGACCCACTTGATGAACCATTTCCTTCAGTAAGTAGTTGTTGCCAGTGTGCGGTGGCTCAAAAGCACGTACTTTGCCGCGATCGCCAAGGCCGGTGGCAGTGCCAATATTAGTTCCACGCCGCTGAAAACGTCCATCTCCTAAGTACCAAGCCAAAAGCTGAACTGCGCCAGCAAAAGTCAACAATATCAAGCCTAGCGAGGTTTGGAGGGCCAGTAACGCACCACCGCCCAGAGATAAAAGCAAGAACAATAATGGCGTTGTCCAGTGGTTCCACCGGGGTACAGTTTTGAGTTGTGCATAAATCATTGACGTTGCTATGATAGTTAGCACCGCAAGAACAGAACCAATGTAGCCCAATGGCTGCCAGTTGGCGCCCAGAAAAATCGCACCAAATGCAAATATGCCCAGGATGGCCATCGCAAAAACAGAAAGACAGCCTTCACGACTAAGCCAGCTACTGCGCCATTGCGAAAAAGCTTTTAGAAATCGTTGTGGATTTCCCAGATGAAAGGTTGAAGCTAACAGCCCTCCCCCAGCCAAAGCAAAACCAAGCGCATAGTACCAAAATGCTGCCCAACCATTAGCATTCGGCAACCCCAGTCCCAGCCATGTGAGCAATCCAAAGCCTAGACCAGAAGCTACAGTGAAGATTATTACTGAGCTAGCAGGATGCATTAGATTTTCTCCAATGCTTTATCAAGCCAGCCGAGAAATCCTTTTTGGGTATCAGCCACCGGTTTCAAATAAGGGGCCAAAATATCAAGCTCTGGAACTACATCTTTTGGGCGCGGTGGCAAGTATTTATTTACTGGTTTAGTGCCTAATTCTGGCATTAAATCCATGCCACCTCGCGCGGCAACTAATACGGATACTTCTGATGTTTCATCACCTAAATCACCAAAGTGGCGAGCACCTGACGGACACGTACGAACACAAGATGGTACCCGATCTTCCTCAGGCAAGTTCTCATTATAAATACGATCAACACAAAGAGTACATTTCTTCATAACACCTGCCGCTTGATCCATTTCGCGAGCACCATATGGACAAGCCCAGGCACAAAGCCCACACCCTATACATGCATCTTCATTAACCAACACAATGCCGTCTTCTTGGCGTTTATAGCTCGCGCCAGTGGGGCAGACAGTTACACAAGGCGCATCATCACAATGCAAACATGATTTTGGAAAGTGAATAAGTTGGGCCGGACCTTCTTCAGGCTGAACTTCATAACTATGTACCCTGTTAAGGAAGGTTCCAGTTGGATCAGCTCCATAAGCGTCCTGATCAGACAACGGTGCACCATAATTTTCAGTGTTCCAGCCTTTGCAAGACACAACGCATGCATGGCAACCCACACAGGTGTCCAAGTCAATTACCAGACCCAGTTTTTTTTCAGTTGTTTGGGGTAAAGTAGTCATGGAGCCTCCGTCAAGTCAGCAAAAGTAGCAAGTTTCACATTAAATTTTTCAGCCTCCTCCCAAAAGGGGAAGTGGACAGATTTCTTGTCTATCTGTTGGGTACTATTGGGTCCACTTATTTGAGGAGTCCAGCTCATTCGCCCACTTTCCATTCCAGGTTTTTTGGTCCTTGTCCTACAGGAGATTTAATTGGTGGTAGCTCAGGCGAGCAATGGTTTGGTGCCTCGCACGGCTCAATTTTTACTCGAAGATCAAACCAAGCAGCTTGACCAGTAACTGGATCAGAGTTTGACCAACGCATACCATCACCTTTTTCCGGCATTAGCTCATGTATAAGATGATTGAGTAAGAACCCCTTTGTAGCCTCGGGCGCTTGTTCATCGAGCGCCCAAGTACCTTTGCGTTTACCAATCGCATTCCACGTCCATATTGTATTTTCATTCAATGCCGCCATATGTGCCACAGGAACAACAATCGCTCCATGTACAGAGGTAACTCGAGCCCAATCTCCCTCATTGAAGCCATTAGCTTCCCACAACTTGGTTGGCACAAACAATGGATTTTGCCCATGTATCTGCCGAAGCCAAGCGTTTTGCGTGCCCCAGCTGTGGTACATCGCCATTGGACGTTGAGTCAGTGCATGAACATTAAATTCAGAAGTATCTACATTTTCGTCTTCAAATGGGGCATACCATACTGGTAAAGGGTCCAATGTTTCTTTAATCCGAGTTCGTAATTCATCTGGTGGCTGACGGTCGCCATAGCCTTCAGCAGCCAATTGAAATTTTCGCATAGGTTCAGAATAAATATCAAAAAGATAAGGCTGGGGCGTATCATAGATACCAACTTTTACAGCCCAGTCTTGATAGGCTGCATTCCATGGTTTGTAGAAATTTGCTCCATCAGGTATGCTAATCTCATAAAACCCACCATTATCTATGTAGGACTGCATTTGATCTGGGTTTGGTTTACCACGCCCTTCCTCAAGGCCATCCTCACCTCGAAATCCAATCAATGGGCCAATACCAGGCCGACGCTCATGGTTAACGATGTAGTCCGCATAATCCTTATATTTGGCCGAACCATCCTCATTCACAAACCCTTTCAGTCCCATGCGCGCACCAAGATCTACCAGAACGGATTGGAATCCACGCACATCACGGTCAGGCTCTACAACTGGCCAGCGTATACTATCCGCCGCTCCATCAGCCTCACAAATTGGCCGATCTAAAAGTGAAATACAGTCATGACGCTCAAGGTAAGTGGTGTCGGGTAGTATCAAGTCTGCATAGGCCACCATCTCAGAGGAATAGGCATCAGAATAGATTATTTTGGGGATCACATACTCACCATTGGTGTCCTTATCAGTTAGCATTTTCATCACGCCGCCAGTGTTCATTGAGCTATTCCAGCTCATATTTGCCATATACATAAAAAGAACATCAATCTTGTAAGGGTCGCCAGCGTAAGCGTTAGAAATAACCATGTGCATTAAACCGTGAGCAGACATTGGGTTTTCCCAAGTGAATGCCTTATCAATTCGTGCAGGGCTTCCGTCTTCTTTAAGACAAAGATCATCGGGACCCTGCACATAGCCCAAATGTGGGCCATCAAGGGCAGCCCCCGGAGTAACTTTATAATGAGGCTTTGGGTGTGCCGAAACAGGTTTTGGGTAAGGCGGTTTAAAACGAAATCCACCCGGCACCTCAACAGTACCCAAAATGATTTGCAGAAGGTGCAGACTGCGGCAAGTTTGAAACCCATTTGAATGAGCCGAAACACCGCGCATCGCGTGGAAAGATACTGGGCGGCCAATCATTTTTTCGTGCTTATTACCACGAAAATCAGTCCATGGCTGATCGAGTTCAAAGGCTTCATCAAAGGCTACCCGAGCCAAATCTGCAGCGATAGCCCGAATGCGATCTGCTGTTATGCCACATCTTTCTGCAACTTTTTCTGGTGCATATTCATCGGACATATAGCGCTCGGCTAAATGCTGAAAAACTGTACGGTGACCCTTATAACTAGCAGCCAAATCTGGAGTAATGCCATGTTTATCAAAGGCCGCTGGCTTTCCAGTTTTGCGATCGATAACTAATAATTTTCCATCATTATCGCGTAGTAAAAGGCCTTTATTAGGCCCCTCTGTGCTGTCAATAAGCGCAGGCGCATTGGTCAATTGCGCTAAATAGTTCAAATCAACTTTTCCAGCTTTCAGCAATAGATGCACCATAGACAATATGAACAGCCCATCGGTACCGGGTGTAATGCCAACCCACTCATCTGCTATTGCATTGTAACCCGACCGAATTGGGTTAACTCCAATCACCTTGGCTCCCCGCTCTTTCAGCTTGCCTAGGCCCATTTTTATGGGATTGCTGTCGTGATCTTCGGCAACTCCAAATAACATAAACAACTTGGTTCTTTCCCAATCTGGCTGACCAAACTCCCAAAAAGCACCACCCATAGTATAAATCCCACCGGCGGCCATGTTTACTGAACAGAAGCCACCATGGGCAGCATAGTTTGGGGTACCGAAGCCCTGTGCCCAGAACGATGTAAAGCTTTGTGATTGATCCCTACCCGTAAAAAACGCAAGTTTTTCTGGATTTTCTTTATGTACTGGTTCCAGCCAATCTTGCGCCAACTGCAAAGCCTCGTCCCAGGAAATTTCCTCAAACTCACCTGAACCGCGTTCACCCACCCGTTTAAGTGGTGCACGCAGGCGCGACGGTGCGTTCACTTGCATAATACCAGCCGAACCTTTAGCGCATAGCACGCCTTTGTTAACAGGATGATCGCGGTTGCCCTCAATATAGGCAACCTTATCATTTTTCATGTGTACATCTATTCCACAGCGGCATGCACACATGTAGCAAGTAGTCTTCCTAATCTCATCACTGACTTTTGGTGACAGGTTCAATTCTGGTTCCACAAATCCCATAAATACCCTCTTATTTCTTACCACTATAGCTGTTTTCTGCAGCTGCTTGAGCCACTGTAACATAAATCATATCAACAATATCGTCAGACGTGCATCCCCGTGACAAATCGTTCGCAGGCTTTGCCAGTCCCTGCAAAACTGGTCCAATTGCCTTGGCTCCACCAAAACGTTGCGCTATTTTATAGCTAATGTTCCCAGCATCAAGATTCGGAAATATAAATACATTCGCCCTACCGGCAACCTGTGATCCAGGCGCTTTGGTTGCGCCCACAGACGGGACTATCGCTGCATCAAATTGCAACTCACCATCAACGCTAAGGTCTGGACGCAGCTCACGCGTCAGCGCTGTAGCCTCCACTACTTTGGTTACACTTGGATGCTCAGCACTGCCCCAGGATGAGAAGGATAGCATCGCAATTTTGGGATCAATCCCAGTCAAACTTTTCATCGATTCTGCCGATGCAATTGCAATTTCAGCAAGCTCCTGTACATTTGGATCAATCACTAAGCCACAATCAGAGAATACATTTACTTGGCTGGGTAAGTCTATACGGCCTTCAAATAATATAAAAAAGAAGGACGATAAAAGTTTAGTTCCATCCGCTGTGCCAATTACTTTGAGCGCTGCGCGGATAATATCAGGAGTAGAATAAACGGCACCCCCAATTGTCCCATCCGCATCACCAGCAGCAACCATGGCAGCGGCAAAGAAATTAGGCTGCAAAAGGTCTGCGTAAGCCTCGTCAGGAGTTATCCCTTTAAGTGCACGCTTGTTTAAATAGTTCTCAACGTAACCATCCATGCGTAAGCTGGTTGAGGGATCTTCAACTTTAATATTATTGACAGGCCTAAAAGAGTTTAAGGCTGCATGCACCGCCGCCTCCTCGCCAACACAAATAATCTTAGCGAGATTTGACTCTGAAGCTAAGACTGCTGCCTCTGCAACGCGGGGGTCACACCCCTCACTCAGCACGATTGTAGGTTTAGCGTCTGAGGAGACGGCAAGAATTTCTCGAAATGCCGTCACCCTCAAACTCCTTACTCGGCAGCCATATCCGCGGCAACTACACCAGCAACCTGAACCGGTTTTTTCATTGCATCACGTCGGAAAGGCTCACCAAGCTCCTGGTTCAAGATCACCTCAATCAGCGTAGTTTTATTATTTTCCATCTGATCCTTAATCGCTTGGTTCAAGACAGCTGTAAGATCATCCATAGTCTTGACCTGAACACCGTTTAGGCCACAGGCTTGCGCAATACCAGCATAAGATACTTTTGTATCGAGTTCGGTTCCAACAAAATTATCATCAAACCAAAGTGTCGAATTGCGCTTTTCTGCACCCCACTGATAGTTACGAAACACGATCTGCGTTATAGCAGGCCATTCGTCCCGTCCAATTGCTGTCAATTCATTGACAGCAATTCCAAAGGCACCATCGCCAGCAAAACCAACAACTGGAACTTCCGGTTGGCCAATTTTGGCGCCAACAATGGAAGGCAAGCCATAACCACAGGGACCAAAGAGACCTGGTGCTAAGTACTTACGGCCCTCGTCGAATGACGGATAAGCATTACCAATAGCACAGTTGTTACCAATATCTGACGAAATGATCGCATTTTTTGGCAGCGCCGATTGAATTGCACGCCAAGCCATACGAGGAGACATCCAGTCAGGCTTGTCGGCTCTGGCTCGCTGGTTCCATGTTGTACCAGGATCATCATCTTCATGGTCCATAGATGTAAGCTCTTGGGCCCACGCAGATTTAGTTGTTGCTATCAGGTTTTTACGGTCCTCACGGCCTAAGTCACCAGCAGTAGTCGACAGACGCCCTAAAATGCCCTGCGCCACTTTTTTTGCATCACCAATAATTCCTACGGCTACTGGCTTGGTCAAGCCGATCCTATCTGGATTGATATCAACTTGAATAATTTTTGCATCTGTCGGCCAATAATCAATGCCATAACCAGGTAACGTTGAGAACGGGTTCAGGCGAGTACCCAAAGCCAATACAACGTCAGCCTTAGAAATTAATTCCATACCAGCCTTTGATCCATTGTAACCCAGAGGGCCCGCAAACAATGGGTGGGATCCAGGAAATGCATCATTATGCTGATAACCGACACATACCGGTGCATCTAGACGCTCTGCCAATGCTGCAACAGCATCAAAAGCCTCAGCTAAAACGACCCCAGCTCCATTTAAAATTACTGGAAACTTTGCATTTGAGATTAATTCAGCAGCTTCTTTAACAGCACTTTCACCACCTTGTGGACGTTCAAAAGCCACAATCTTGGGAAGTTCTATGTCCACGACTTGTGTCCACATATCCCTTGGTATGTTTATCTGAGCTGGCGCTGAAGCGCGGTGAGCTTGCATTATTACCCTATTCAAAACTTCGGCAACTCGAGTGGGGTCGCGAACTTCCTCCTGATATGCAACCATGTCCTCAAATAATTTCATTTGCTCAACTTCTTGGAAGCCACCCTGGCCAATTGTCTTGTTAGCTGCCTGTGGTGTCACCAAGAGCAATGGTGTGTGGTTCCAATAGGCAGTTTTTACGGCTGTAACAAAATTCGTAATCCCAGGACCATTTTGCGCGATCATCATTGACATTTCGCCAGTAGCCCGCGTGTAACCATCAGCCATCATCCCAGCTGAACCTTCATGGGCACAATCCCAAAACATGATCCCAGCTTTAGGAAAAATATCAGAAATAGGCATCATGGCAGAGCCAATAATTCCAAATGCGTGGCGAATACCATGCATTTGTAGTGTTTTTACAAATGCCTCTTCAGTGGTCATTTTCATGGAAGCAGCTCCTTAAAAGCGTATTGAGGTCACGAGAATCTTCTCGAATTAAATCTAAGCTTTTAATAGGTTATAGCCAATGATATATTTAGGGCCAGTTGCAGCCCTAGGTTAAGACCACATTGAACGGCTCGCTAATTACATAATTTTTCTAAAAACTGTTAAAATGATTTTTAAATATCAAACGCTTGAGCTGAAGCCCATTGAGGTTTACGAACCTAATGGTAACTACAGTGGTGGAATCTAACATGGCCAAATATAAATTTGATACCCTTTCCTTGCATGCTGGCCAAAGCCCTGATGCCCGCTTCGGGAGCCGAGCCGTACCGATTCACCAAACTACCAGCTATGTTTTTGAGAGTACTGAGCATGCGGCTGCGCTCTATAACATGGAGCTTGGCGGCAACGTATACTCGCGCCTCACAAATCCAACTGTCGCAGTTCTTGAACAACGTTTGGCTGCCTTAGACTGTGGAGTGGCGGCAGTTGCTACCGCATCTGGAATGTCTGCATTATTTGTCACAGTATTGGCGCTCTGCTCGGCCGGTGATCACGTTGTTGCGTCATCCAGGATGTATGGGGCTAACATAAACCTATTTGAACATACCTTAAAGAGGTTTGGCATCGAGACGACTTTCGTTGCACCAAACGATCCAAGCGCTATTGCAGACGCTATACGTCCAAATTCAAAGATGTTTTTTGGTGAGATAATTGGAAACCCTGGAATGGACATTATGGACGTACCAGCTGTAGCTAAAATCACCAAAGCTGCCGGTATTCCATTAGTAATTGATGCTACCTTTAATACTCCCTGGATGATCAAGCCTATTGAATTAGGAGCAAATGTATTAATCCACTCGCTGACTAAGTGGATAGGTGGTCATGGTATCGCGTTGGGCGGAGCCGTGATTGATGGCGGTAACTTTAACTGGGGTCAAAATGACAAGTTTCCCACACTGACAAGTCCGCATTTTGGATATCAAGGGGCAATATTATGGGAGGAATTTGGGCCTGCTGCCCTGTCAGTGAGGATCCGGTCTGAAGGTATGATGAACGTCGGTCCCTGCATGTCACCCCAAAATGCTTTCTACATCTTGCAAGGGCTGGAAACCCTTGGCTTGCGCATGGAAAAACATATGTCCAACACCACTGCCATGTTAGATTTTCTTGTCAATCATGAACAAATTTCTTGGGTTAAGCATCCAAGCTTACCTGACCACCCCGACCATGAGACTGCGATGCGTCTGATGCCAAAAGGTCAAGGCTCAGTCATTGCCTGCGGTATTAAAGGAGGCCGTGATGCAGGCCGTGCATTTATTGAAAACGTAAAACTGGCGAGCCACCTAGCCAATGTTGGTGACGCGAAAACTCTCGTGATACACCCTGGCTCCACCACCCACTCTCACCTATCTGAAGATGCGATGCTTTCCTCAGGATTGACAGATGATTTAATCAGAATATCGGTAGGCCTTGAAGATATTGAAGATCTTAAAAATGATTTCAAACAAGCTTTGCGTGCGGCCGCCAAACTGGTTGCCTCTCAAGGAGCTGCTTTGTGAGGATCAAAGTTCGAAATAATGACGTTTTCGCTTCAACAGGTGGCCGCAATTTTGATCCAGTAGGAAATGTCGTGTTATTTATTCATGGATCAGGCCAATCCCAACTAGGGTTTATGCTTCAACATCGGTTCTTTGCAAATCGTGGTTTCCAGTGCATCACACCAGACATGCCCGGACACGGCTTATCAAAAGGAGACCCCCTGAAAACAATTGAGGAAATGGCTGATTGGTACGTAGAATTTATGCAAACTATGGGAGTAAATAGTGCCTCTTTAGTCGGCCATTCCATGGGAGGCTTGATTGAACTAGAGCTGGCGAGCCACTATCCACACCTGATCTCCAAGGCCGCATTTATAAGTACAGCGCTAGCCATTCCTGTGGACAAAGCTCTGTTAGATCTGGCTAGCAATAAGCAAAGTGAAGCTATTGCCGCGATGATGGATTGGGGGCACGGGCCAGCCGGTCACATTCACGATCACTCAGTGCCAGGTACCTCCCATATGCAGTTTGGGAGCCAGCTGATGGCCAACAATGCACCAGGTGCATTATATGCTGATCTTATTGCGTGCAATTCTTACACAAAAGGAGCTGTAGCCGCTGAATCTATAAAGTGCCCCACACTCACAATCGTATGTGGTCAAGATCGTATGACGCCTCGTAAAACTGGATTAGCACTAAACGCAGCACTAGGCGGAAAGCTTGTAGAGATTACCCACTCAGGGCATATGTCGCCATCCGAGCAACCATTTGATGTTAATAAAGCTCTCAAGGAGTTTTTGTAAAAAACGAAAGTAAGACATGATATTTAAACGCATTGCAGTCATCGGCGCCGGTACTATGGGGTCAGGAATTGCTGGCCAGATCGCCAATGCAGGCCAAAAGGTTTTGCTTTTAGATCTCACCAAAGAAGCAACAGAGTACGCTCTGGAACGTCTCCAAAAGTCAGAGCCAGCACCACTGCATCAACGCAGCAATATAGACTTAATCGAAACTGGGACTATTGAGTCTGACTTTAACAAACTAGCCGAGTGTGATTGGATTGTGGAAGCAGTTGTAGAACGCCTCGATATCAAACGTAATCTCTACAAGCGCCTAGATGATGTCATCAACGATGATTGTATCGTCACCTCAAACACCTCAACCATCCCAATCAAACTCTTGGTCGCTGAGATGCCGCTTGCATTCCGTCAACGTTTTGCGATTACTCATTATTTCAATCCTGTACGCTATATGCGTTTGTTAGAGCTTGTAAGAGGCGCAGATACGCGCACTGATGTTATAGATAAGTTGTCTACTTATAATGATAAAGTTTTAGGTAAGGGCGTCGTTCCCTGTGACGATACACCAGGTTTCTTAGGTAACCGCGTTGGCGTCTTTGCCCTACAGGTTGGTATGGACGAAGCTTTCAAGCAGGGCCTTAGCATTGAACATGCTGACGCACTCATGGGTAGGCCAATGGGTATACCAAAAACAGGTGTTTTTGGGCTTTATGATATGATTGGTGTCGACCTAATGTCAGACGTTGTTGATACATTAGGCGACATTTTACCAGAAAATGACGTTTTTCATGCCGTAGGACGATCAAATAATCCCGCTAATGGTCTAGTGAACTCAATGATTGGAGAAGGCTTCACAGGACAAAAATCAGGCAAAGGTGGCTTTTATCGCGAAGATAACGCAATTGAGCTGTTTAACGGCAGGATGCGACCGCGGACTACACAACTTCCACAAATGGCCCAAGCCGCTGCAATTGCCCAACAAGAGGGCCGTGAAACATTACCGTTGATGATTGAAGGAGACGGACCGCATACCCGTTTTTGCCGTAACTTTCTTGGACGTGTGCTGGCCTATGCGGCCGCTCTAATTCCAGAAGTGACCCGCACTCCACAAGATATCGACGATGCAATGAAAATGGGGTTTAACTGGATCCGAGGGCCATTTGAAATGATAGATGCATTGGGAGCAGCTACTGTAATTGAATTGGCCAAGGAGGCCGGTTGTGAAATTCCACTGGCGCTTTCAATATCAGCCCAGCATGGTTGTTTTTACAAAGCAGACGCCGGCACACTAATGGTGCTAAACTTTGAAGATCCTCCAGTATTAAAGCCAGTAAGCCTTCCTGAAGGCACGCAGCGTTTCAGTTTAACTCGGCGTACATTAAAGCCAGTTGCCAGCAACCAAGCCGCCAGCCTGTGGGAACTTCCAGGTGACCTAAGATTGGTCGAGTTT
>CAJJBD010000034.1 GCA_905182325.1 uncultured Planktomarina sp.
TGTAGCCGTCTGCGAAGACGATGTGTGAAGCCCTTGGACGACACGATGATAAGAATAATGCTGGCATAAATCAGCAGGGACACGGCGAGAGAAGTAGAAATAACCGCCATGGACGAAGGTATATGGAATAGATTTGGTCAGCATTCTGTTCAGTACTCACATGCGGCATTACAAGCGCCATGCTAAAAGATATGAGTAATAACTGATGCTTATCTGGGATATGCTACTGCTAGTAAGGCAGTAATTGGCAGAGAGACAGGGATTCGAACCCTGGGTACCCTTGCAGGTACAACGGATTTCGAATCCGTCCCGTTCGACCACTCCGGCACCTCTCCACAACTAGTAGGTGCTAGTGTTTACTAACTGAAATGTTGCTGTGCAAGCCTGATTATCAATTGAAATCATATCAATATGCTTTACCTTAAGCAAACATGATTAAGGATTTGTAATGTCATTCATCTTCAAGTTTAGCTTTAATGTACTAACAATAATTTTGATTGGTTTTCCGCTCCATGCGGCAGACCGCGACAAAATTAAAGCCTTCATGGAAGTTACTGGTTTTGACGTATCGCTTGAGTCAATGCGGGTTTCTGCCAGTGATGCACCTGCAATGTTAGGGTTAGATTCAGCGGATTTTGGAAGAAGCTGGAAGTTAACAGCCGATGAGGTATTTTCTCCTGAGGGCTTAAAAGAAGATGCTTTGGGTATTCTAAAGCAAGCTTTAAGCGACGATGTTTTGGCCCACGCAAGTGAATTTTATGCGTCTGAATTAGGCCGACGATTGGTGGTAGCGGAAAATTTAAGTCACCTTGAAGATCCTGATAGAAAGAAACAGCAGGGCGAAACTCTAGTGGCACAGCTGTTGGAGCGAGCTTCTCCCCAACCGCAGTATTTCCGCGATATGGCTAAAGATATTGGCGCTGTTGATTCAGGCATCCGATCTTTTCGTGAAGTTCAGGTGCGTTTTTTAATTGCGGCAATGGGCTCTGGCCTTATTCAGCGGCGCTTGGATGAGCCAGACTTACGCAGTATGTTGGCACAAGAAGATGCTAATATAAAAAAATTAATGTTAGAAAATATTGTAACCGCAAATGCGTATACATACCGTGATTTTACTGATGTTGAAGTGGCTCAGTATCGCGATGCGTTAGCCACCGACGAAATGAAGGAGGTTTACGAGCTTATGAATGCAATACACTTTGCTATTATGGCGGATCGCTATGAACGGTTGGCTGTGAAAATGGCAAAATTGCACCCACTTCAAGAGCTTTGATTAAACTTGACTCTATCAAGAAGTGCGGAGATAAGAGCGCGGAGTAATCTTGGGGTTGCTTTTATTGTAATACGTCCATTCTGTTGGACGCGCAGCTTCCGGTGGCCATAGCCAAAACACCCAAATCTGGGGACCAAAAAGCGCGGTAAATTAAGGAAACGCAAATGTTTGCGGTAATGAAAACTGGCGGTAAGCAATACCGGGTAAAATCTGGTGATGTGTTGCGCGTCGAGAAGCTAGCGGCAAATGCTGGCGAAACAATCCAATTTAATGAAGTTTTAATGGTTGGCGCAACTATAGGCACGCCACTTGTTGGGGACGCCGGCGTTCAAGCTGAGGTGATTGATCAAATCAAAGGCCCAAAATTAATAAATTTTGTGAAACGCCGTCGGAAGCACTCTTCAAAACGTACCAAAGGCCATCGTCAAAAACTTACTTTAGTACGTATAAAGGATATTTTAGAAAAAGGCGCTGATAAGTCTGGTGTTAAAGCAGCAATGGGAGCTGGTTCTGTTCCGTATTCAGAACGCAGTGAGCCTGTTAAGCCAATCGCTAATAAAGCTGTGAAAGCTGTGAAAGCTAAACCAGCTGCTGTTAAAGGTAAACCTGCCGCTTCTAAAGTAGAGCCTGCGGTGGTTAAAAAACCAGCTGCTACTAAAGCTAAGCCTGCAGCGGTTAAAAAACCAGCTGCTTCTAAAGCTAAGCCGGCAGTAGCTAAAAAACCAGCAGCTACCAAAGCTAAGCCGCCAGTGGCGAAAAAACCAGCAGCTAAGAAGGAATAATCACAAATGGCACATAAAAAAGCAGGTGGTTCATCCCGTAATGGTCGTGACTCAGCGGGTCGCAGATTGGGAGTAAAGCTTTATGGCGGCCAGGAAGTTATTCCGGGTAACATAATTGTACGCCAGCGTGGCACAAAGTTTTGGCCAGGCGATGGCGTAGGTATGGGCAAAGATCATACAATTTTTGCTGTTGTTGAAGGCAACGTGAAGTTTCATACTGGCCTTAAGCGCCGGCAATTTATTTCGGTTATTCCAATGGCTGAAGCTGCAGAATAATCCGGATTTATAAAATTATAAGTTCAAAAGGATTGACTAAAAGTCAGTCCTTTTTTTTGGGGTAAAATATGTCGGTTGAATTTATTCCTTTGATATTTTTTGCTTTAGCACAAATTGGAACACCTGGCCCCGCTAACATGGCATTATTGGCGACTGGAGCTGGCTATGGTCTTAGACGTGCTCTGCCATTCGTAGCTGGCGTAGTGGTAGGAAAACAAATAATTATTTGGCCTTTAGGCTTTGGACTGATGCAACTCGCTGAAAGCTGGCCTGGTATATTCTTAGCGATGAAATACCTATCTGCAGCCTATATTCTCTATCTAGCGTGGCGGGTGGCAAACATGCGGTTAAAGACAAATCCGGTTGAAGGGACCATTCCGGGTTTTGTTGCTGGTTTAATTGTCCATCCACTAAACCCAAAAGCTTGGGGAATGATAACTGCAGCTTTTACAAATTTTGTTACCCCGGGCTCCGATGTATTTACGGCAACACTATCTGTCGCGCTTGTACTTATTGTATGCCAGGCAATACTTCACCCTCTCTGGGCCGGTGCTGGCCAAGTTATTGCCTCTACAATCCAGGGAACGCGCGCGGAGAGAGGCGTTTTTTTAGCGCTAGCACTACTAACAGTAATTGCCGTTTTTTATGTCCTTTTTGGTGATGCAATTTAAAGTATGAAAAACTTATATTAGTTCTTAGGCGATATTGGAAAGCAATGATATTGGTCTAAATTATTAGCAAGGCTTGAGGATGAGGCTGATACCCTCTATCGGCTAAAACGGAAAGAACTTGAGGCTGAAATATGAAATTCTTGGATCTAGCCAAAGTGATAATACGTTCTGGTAGCGGCGGCGGCGGAGCGGTTTCTTTTCGTCGTGAGAAGCACGTAGAGTTTGGTGGGCCCGATGGTGGCAATGGTGGCCGAGGTGGTGACGTGATTGTGGAAGCCGTACATGGGCTTAACACACTTATTGATTTTCGCTTTCAGCAACATTTTTTCGCTAAAAATGGCCAACATGGCATGGGAAAGCAGCGTACAGGTAAAGATGGCGAAGACATAACGCTGAAAGTGCCTGTAGGCACACAGATTATGGATGAAGACGGAGAAACCGTTCTTGTTGACCTTACTGAAATTGGTCAAAAAACTATTATAGCTAAAGGTGGTAATGGCGGGTTTGGAAACTTATATTTTAAGTCTTCTACTAATCAGGCACCGCGTAGAGCAAATTCGGGACTTTTGGGAGTTGAGAGAACGCTTTGGCTGAATTTAAAATTGATCGCAGAAGTGGGACTAGTTGGTCTTCCAAACGCTGGGAAATCGACCTTCCTAGGGGAAACAACGAACGCAAAACCAAAGATTGCTGATTATGCGTTCACCACTTTGTATCCAAGCCTTGGGGTTGCCCAGATTGATAATGATCAGTTTGTAATAGCCGATATTCCAGGCCTCATAGAGGGCGCGCATGAAGGTCGTGGCATTGGTGATCGGTTTTTGGGACATATTGAAAGATGCGCAGTTCTTTTGCATATTGTTGATGGTACATCTGAAAGTATTGGCCAGGACTACAATACGATAATTAATGAGATTGATGCTTACGGGGTTGGGCTTATCGACAAACCAAGAATTACGGTGCTTAATAAAATCGATGAACTGGATGACGATGATATCGATTTTGCCGTAGCGGCACTGCGAGGCGCGTCTGGTGGAATGCCAGTTTTAGCCATGTCGGGTGGGACTGGTGACGGTACTTCTGAGGTACTTCGTCAGCTAGTTACACAAATTCAGATTGTCCGTGAACAAGAACCAGAGGAGCGGTCGTGGCAACCCTAGATAAAGCCAAACGAATTGTTGTTAAGATTGGCTCTGCGCTTCTAGTTAACAAGCAAACAGGTGCCCTTTATCAAGAATGGTTAGCTTCGTTGGCCAAGGATGTAAGTCAGTTGCGTGCAAGTGGTTCGGACGTGGTAATAGTATCTTCAGGCTCAATTGCTTTAGGCGTTTCTGTGCTTGGTCTGGGATCGGATAAATTAACCTTAGATCAAAGCCAAGCTGCTGCGGCGGTTGGCCAGATCCAATTGGCTCGAGCGTATGAACAGCACCTAGCTCCACACAATGTAGTTACTGCGCAGGTTTTAGTAACTTTAGAGGATAGCTCAGACCGCAGACGATACCTCAATTCCCGAGCCACGCTTGGACAATTGTTAAAGTATGGAGTTGTTCCCATTGTTAATGAAAATGACACCGTCGCTACTGACGAAATTCGTTATGGCGATAATGACCGTCTAGCAGCTCAAATTGCGGTTACTATTGGAGCTGATTGTTTAGTATTGCTATCAGATGTAGATGGATTTTACTCTGCAAATCCAAATGAAGATGCTACCGCAATACGTTTTGATAGACTTGAAGAAATTAGCCCGGAAATTGAAGCTATGGCTGGAGACGCTGTCTCAGATTTATCGAAAGGTGGCATGATAACTAAACTTATGGCTGCCAAGATGGCAATGGGCGCAGGCTGTGCTATGGCAATTACATTAGGATCCCCTCTTAATCCGCTACAAAACCTATTAAATGGTGCAAATGCTACTTGGTTTATACCTAAACTTGATCCCACAACTGCTCGTAAAAAGTGGATTTCATCTTTAAAGCCAAACGGTTCAGTTGTCTTAGATGATGGTGCGGTCCGGGCTTTAAAAAATGGAAAAAGCCTATTGCCTGCAGGTGTTACTACTTTGCATGGCGATTTTGCGCGTGGAGAACTAGTCCGCATACTCACCCTAGATGGAAAAGACTTTGGTTGCGGTCTGATAGCGTTTGATAGTGAAGAGGCACTGCAAATATTAGGCTGTCACACCAAAGAGGTCGAAGCCATCTTAGGATATGCTAGTCGTGGCGCATTAATTCATCGTGATGATATGGTACTACAGGGTTAACCGGGAGATGGCTATGGACGTGAGTGCGACTCTTGAAAACATCGGTATTGCCGCAAAAAGGGCGGCCGCTGAATTAGCTTTTGCTAATCCAGAACTAAAGAAATTAGCACTTATCAATGCGGCGGAGTTTTTGTGGAAATCTCGTTCTGAAATTATGCTAGCAAATTCCAAAGACATAGAATTTGGCAAAACAAAAAGTCTGTCTGATGCAATGTTAGATCGCTTGATGCTTGATGAAACTCGCGTTCAAAGTATAAAAGAAAGCATGCAAGCTGTTGCCGAACAGGCTGAACCTGTTGGTCAAGTGATGGAAGAATGGAATAGGCCTAATGGCCTAAATATCCAACGTATCCGCACACCTTTGGGCGTTGTTGGTGTCATATATGAAAGTCGACCAAATGTTACAGCAGATGCCGGTGCACTTTGTATAAAGGCAGGTAATGCGGTGATATTGCGCGGAGGTTCTGAAAGTTTTCATTCCTGCAGAGCCATCCACAGCGCAATGGTCCAAGGATTAGTTTCTGTAGGGCTACCTGACGCAGCAATCCAATTGGTACCAACTCGGGATCGTGCGGCGGTTAATAAAATGCTCACCATGACTGATTATATTGATGTAATTATTCCTCGTGGAGGAAAGAGTTTAGTAAATTTGGTTCAAAGAGAAGCGCGCGTTCCTGTGTTTGCGCACCTTGAGGGTATTGTTCATATCTACGTTGATGCTTCCGCTGACCCAGAAAAAACTTTTGACGTGGTAATAAATGCTAAAACGAGACGACCGGGGATTTGTGGCGCAGCGGAATGTTTGTTGTTACATAAAGATGTGGCTGCCACCTGGGGCCAGGATCTAATTAGTACTCTAATTTCAAAGGGAGTGACGGTTAATGCTGATAGGGCTCTACAAAAAATTGTAGGTACAAAACCAGCTAAAGATCAGCATTGGGGACATGAATTTCTGGATATGGAAATTGCAGTCAAAACAGTTGATAATATTGATGACGCAATAGCTCACATTCGAACTTATGGCTCACATCATACTGACTGTATTATGTCTGAAAGCACAAAAGAAGTAGACCTTTTCTTCGGACGTCTTGATAGCGCAATATTGATGCACAATGCCTCTACTCAGTTTTCTGATGGAGGAGAATTTGGCATGGGTGCAGAGATTGGAATAGCTACTGGTAAGATGCATGCACGTGGACCGGTTGGTGCCATGCAGCTGACTAGCTTTAAGTATTTGGTACGGGGAAACGGTACCACTCGCGCGTAGAGCAACTATAAATAGAGTTAGTTAAAAATATTATGTTCATTTTTAAGTGATGGTATAAGATGGATCATATGGAAAATTTAAGTTCTTTTCTGGAACCTGGGCAACGGGTTCAACATCCTGATCAACCCGACTGGGGTATTGGGCAAGTTCAATCAAACATTAATAACCATGTTACAGTTAATTTTCCAGAAATGGGAAAAGTAGTGATTAATGTTACCAATATCAGTCTTATTTTAATTAACTAGAAACAATGGCATGTATTGAAAATTTATGTTTGTTCTTATATGGAGACAGACTTTATGATCGCTAACCGTTATCTATTGCATCTCTCCTTTTGATTAGTTTTTGATGGAGAACTCACCAAATTTCCAGGTACGACTAGCAGAAACTCCAGCGGATTTAGTTGCGATCCAACGGCTGCGCTATGAAGTATTTGTTATTGAGATGGGAGCTGACTGCGCCGACATTGATCATGATAAAATGCTCGAACAGGATATTTATGACGCTCATTGCCTGCACCTGATGCTGTTAGACATAGACCGAAGTTCTAACCCACTAGAACAATTGATTGGAGTTTATCGGATACTTACGCCTGCGGGTGCCGAGGCGGCGGGTGGATTTTACAGCGCTGCTGAATTTGATCTTGATCCACTTTTAAAGAGTGGACGAAAACTCCTTGAGTTGGGGCGTTCTTGTTTAAGAAAACCTTATCGTGGTGGGAATGCAATGTTCTATCTTTGGCAGGGGCTTAGTGCGCTAATTGTTGAACAAGATGCTGAAATTCTTTTTGGTTCAGCTAGTTTCAAGGGGACTGACATTGCCTCTTTAGCTCAGCCGCTTTCACTTTTGCATCAAGAATATTTAACACCGCTAAGTATAAGGCCTAAGGTGGTGCCTTCTTCGTATGTTTCCTTAAATCAGCTAGAGACCTCGCGTATAGAACGTCTTACAGCATTAAAGGCTATGCCAGCACTTATAAAAGCATATCTTCGGCTTGGTGGAGGTGTTGGAGATGGTGCCTTTATAGATAGTAATTTTAACACTACAGATATCTGTATGGTACTGGACCTAGAGCAAATGAGTTTACGTCAGAAATTAATCTACTTTAGAAAGCTGAAGTGATGCCACCACCCACTTGGATGTCTGAACCAGAACCTGGCCTAGCTAAAGTTACACTAATTGATTCAATACGCCTTTTTATACGCTTTTTACTTTTGGGTTTATATATTTTTAGCTGCTTGGCTGTTTTGCTACTACTGAGGATTATTGAAAGACCTTTGCATGGGTCACGACGCCCTTGGACACCCAAGATTACACAATCTGTATGTAAATTTGCATTTCTAGTTTTGGGTATGAAACACGAGGTTATCGGTACGCCAATGCGTGAGGAGGGTGCACTAGTTGCTAACCATTCCAGCTGGTTGGACATATTTGCGCTTAACGCGTTTGATGATATCTATTTTGTGGCTAAGTCAGAAGTCGCAAAATGGCCATTAATTGGATGGCTAGCAAAGGCGACAGGCACAGAATTCATTGTGCGGGAGCGAGAAAAGGCTCTACATAATAATAAAGCAATACAAATGAGGTTATTGCACGGTCATAGACTATTATTTTTCCCTGAGGGTACTTCATCGGATGGCAGGCGCATTCTGCCTTTTAAACCAACGCTCTTCGAAGCCTTTCTGGTACCAGAATTATATAAAAAAATTGCAATACAGCCTGTAACTTTGATATTTCATGCGCCAGAAGGCCAAGATCCACGTTTTTACGCCTGGTGGGGTGACAGCAACCTTTTTGGGCATGTTTTAAAAGCGCTTGCGACCAAGCAACATGGCTCTGTGCAGGTTGTCTATCATCCTCCCGTAGTTGTAAAAAATTTTTCAGATCGCAAGGTATTAGCTCGCCACTTGGAGGATCAGGTTGCCAGTGCTTTGCCCTGGAGGTCATAAGCATAAGGTTTTGGGATATTAGCCGTTAAGCGCGGCTGACAAGCTTTTCAACTTGGCTACGGGTTCCTCGGCTTCCCAAATCTCTGGACCAATAGCAAAGAAATCCACTTTATCTGACAGTGATCTTATAAGTTCTTCAGTAATTCCACCTTCAACCACAACTGGAATTTCAATCATTTCACTCCACCATTCGAGCAACTCTGGGTTAACTTGGTCGCCGTCACCTAACGCTGAGCCTGCAATAGGTCCAAAGCTTATATAATCAGCCCCAGCTTCGCCTGCATTCAACCCTGCGTGGCGAGAGGTGGAACAAAATGCGCCTAGAATAGCATCTTTGCCCAGATCTTGGCGTAATTGGCGCAGATTACGGCCACCATCCATTAAATGAACGCCGTCCAGTCCAAGACGATTCACTAAAAGGGTATGTTTCTCAATGACCAGTGCTATATCGCGCTCATGTGCCACTTCGCGTACAGCGTCCACCGTTCGCGCAATTTTATCTTCATTTGAACTGGATAGGCTAAGTCGCAAGCAAGCTACATCAACTGTATCCAAAATTCTTGAGAGTTCCTCAGGAAAGCTTTTAATATCGATTACATTGGGAGTAATTAGATAAATCTGTGGTAAGTCTTGAGTACTCATTTCAAAAGGCTCCAGTTGGACTAGCTTAAGCTACGGTATAGCTATACTAAATAGCTTTGGCTAACGCTTGTCGTGTGGCTTTTCCATCGGTAAAAGAATGTATGACCTATAAATCGCTACCACAACCCACAATGCTGCTCATTCGTCCTCAAATGGGAGAAAATATTGGTGCTGCTGCCAGAGCAATGTGGAATTTTGGTTTAGATCGTATGAGTATTGTGGCTCCACGGGATGGCTGGCCAAATCCTAAGGCTGTTGCGATGGCCAGTGGGGCTGGGCGCTTGCTTGATGAGGCTCGTTTATTTGATACAACAGCTGAGGCTTTGGCTGACACTACTTTTGTTATGGCTACGACGGCTCGCGCTCGCGACCTGACAAAACCAATTTTTAGTCCTGAGCACGCAATGGCTGAAGCTGCGCGGCGAATTGCTGATGGTCAAAAGGTAGCAGTGATGTTTGGACCCGAACGTGCGGGATTAGAGAATGAAGATATCGCTCGGGCAAATGCTATTATCTCGGTGCCAGTAAATCCAAAATTTGCGTCTTTGAATTTAGCGCAGTGCGTTTTGTTAATTAGTTACGAATTACAACGGCATCAAGTAGACGTTGTTTCTGAAAGAGTTGATATGGCGAAAAGTGATTGGGCTAATGGTAATGAAATTGAAAAATTAGCGGAACATTTCGAGCAAAGGCTCGAAACAGCAGGTTTTTTCTTTCCTGAAACAAAGGCAGCTGGGATGAAGGTTAACCTGCGGAACCTCTGGTCTCGGATGCCTTTTACCAAAGCTGATGTTCAAATATTTCACGGAATAATACGCCAAATGGTCCGATGGAAAGAGCGTGGTTGAAGGTGCCCACTGCCAGCCTATATTGAACGTTACCAAAGGGGCTAATAATGTCTGAAAAACGTAGTATTTTTGAGGAAGTCGGTAGCGACACTAAAACTGTGGCAGCAGTTGTTGGTGCTATTTCGCGTAATGATGGTGGTGACCGAAACTTAACGTGCATCTGGCTTCGGTGTTTAATTGGACTTATTGTGGCGATGATTACGGTTGGAGGCCTTACTCGCCTTACCGACAGTGGACTTTCTATAACTGAATGGGATCCTGTAATGGGGGCCATACCACCATTAAGTACGCTGGCTTGGAACGCAGCATTTGACTCTTATAAAGTGACTGCTGAATATACGTCTCAAAATTTGTCTATGACCTTAGCTGAATTCAAAATAATATTTTGGTGGGAGTGGGCACATCGGCAGCTGGGTCGTTTTATTGGTCTTTTTTGGTTTTTTGGTTTTACAATTCTTTTTTTGCTTGGAAAATTACCAAAAACGCGACGATGGTCACTTTTTATCGTTGGACCATTTATTGGAATACAGGGATTTATAGGCTGGCTTATGGTTAATTCGGGGCTAGATGGCATTCGTGTAGATGTAGCCTCTTATTGGCTAATGGCTCATCTTGGCGCGGCGTTTGCGTTGCTTGGTTATATTTTTTGGTACTTGCAGATCATTGAGCGGAGTGACGCTGATCTATTACAATCGCGACGTCTGCGTGAACATAAGCTCTTAAGGATGTCGACAATTTTAATGTACTTTGTAGCGTTACAAATTCTGTTAGGCGCATTAGTCGCCGGTATTGACGCAGGGCGTAATTACACTGATTGGCCACTCATGGCAGGTGGGTTTGTACCTCCAGATATCTTTGACCTTACTCCTTGGTGGCGTAATTTCTTCGAAAATGATGGCCTAGTTCAATTTATTCACAGGCTCAGTGCCTATTGCCTGTTTATTTATGCGGTATTAGTTGGGCTGAAAGTTAGATCTTCTGCTCATAAAAGAACAAGGTCCGCTTTCTCCTTAGTTTGGTTACTAATCATTTTTCAATTAATTTTAGGAATTATCACTGTTATGAATTCTTCCCCTTGGAACCTAGCAATTTTTCATCAATTTTCTGCAATTTTATTGTGGCTGGCTGTAATCCGTGGACGCTTTCTGGCCGGGTTTCCTATAGTTGCCTCGGTTAGGTCTAGTTCATGAGTGACTTACAGAATCTTTTACAATTTGATGGCGAAACACAGGCTCTAGCTCAGGTTTCTGGACGATTGGGGTGGGATCAAGAGACTATGATGGCGTCCGGTTCAGCAGAACAACGGGGTATTGAGATCGCTGCTTTAGAAGGTGTTATACATGCGCGTAGACGTAATCCACAGGTAGGAGACTGGCTTTCAAATATTAAGCCAGGCACTGCAGATGAAATGATTAAAGCTCAAATACGTGAGATAAAACGCTCTTTTGACCGTGCTGCAAAAGTACCTGGAGACCTTGCACAGTTAATCGCACGTACGACTTCAACGGCCCAAGGTAAGTGGGCAGCTGCGCGGGCTGATAATGATTTTCCTGCTTTTGTTCCAGTTTTAGAGGAAGTCTTGAACCTTAAACAGCAGGAGGGCCAAGCGTTAGCTGAGAATGCTGATGTATATGATACTATGCTGACTGATTACGAGCCTGGTGCCACGGCGAAAAAATTGTCCACAATGTTTGGTGCATTAAGGCCTGGCTTAGTTGAGCTGCGCGGTAGAATTTTAGAAAAGGACCCGGCCGTAAAACTACGGGGACCCTTTGATGAGACCACTCAGATGAAAATTTCTACCTTATTGGCAGAAACTTACGGGTATGATTTAACCAGAGGCCGGATTGACAAGGCAGTACATCCGTTCTCCTCGGGTTCGGGCCAAGACGTCCGGATTACAACAAGAACAGATTTGCACGATCCGTTTAATTGCTTTTACTCGACAATTCATGAGGTTGGCCATGGTAGTTATGAGCAGAATATTGATCAAAAATATACTCTGACTGCTATTGGGCAGGGAGCATCAATGGGGGTCCATGAAAGCCAATCACGGATTTATGAGAATCAGTTAGGCCGAAGCCGTGCGTTTACAACATGGTTGTTTAATCAAATGAAACAACAATTTGGTGATTTTGGCATCAGCAATGCTGACGATTTTTACAAAACAGTAAATAGCGTGAGTAAAGGTTTTATTCGGACTGAAGCAGATGAAGTTCAATATAATCTCCATGTCCTTTTAAGGTTTGATTTAGAACGTGCATTAGTTTCTGGAGACTTAAAAGTTAAAGACCTTGAGAGCGCTTGGAATGACCGTTTTTATGACGACTTTGGATATAATGTGCAAAGTGCATCTGACGGTTGCCTACAAGATGTCCACTGGTCTGTTGGCTTATTCGGTTATTTCCCAACGTATTCTCTAGGTAATGTATATGCTGGATGTTTACATGAAAGGCTGCGTAAAAAACTTCCCCAGTTGGACAATGATTTGCGCGAGGGAAACTTGACGCCGGCAACGGATTGGTTGCGCGAAAACCTACAGCGCCATGGGGCACTAAAATTACCTAGTCAAACGATTTCAGACGCCTGTGGATTTGAACCCTCTGAGGCACCTCTTTTAAAGTACTTGCAGACAAAATTTTCAGAAATCTATGACTTATAGGACAAAGTTTAGATAGGTTTGGTTTAAAATATGGTGGCCCTGGGCGTTAACTTTCTGGTTGCAAATCTTCAGATTGCTCTTCCTCTGGTTCATCACCTTGGTCTGGAATATAGGCTACGCTCACAACTTTCTCATCACCATTTGTATTGAAAACCCGCACACCACCAGCACTTCTTGACCTAAATGAAATTCCATTAATGGGGCAGCGAATAGATTGGCCCGTGCTGGTAACAAGCATAATTTGATCTGCAATTTCAACGGGGAAACTAGCGATTACTGGTCCGCCTCGCATGGCTTTATCCATTGCAGTCACTCCCATACCGCCACGGCCTCTGACCGGGTAATCATGACTGGAAGAGAGCTTTCCTGCTCCACCTTGGGTGACTGTAAGTATTAAATTCTCAGTTGCCGACATCTCTGCAAAGCGCTCTTGGCTAAAGTTTGGATCTGCTGGAACATCCTCATCACTAGTGTCCTCATCTGTAAGACCAGCTAAGGCTCTACGCATTTTCAAGTAAGCGGATCGTTCTTCCGGTGTGGCTTTAAAGTGGCTAATGACCGACATTGATACTACGTGATCATTCCCTGTTAGTCTTATTCCACGGACCCCAGTTGATGCACGTGAATTCATGACTCGAAGATCTGTAGATGAGAACCGAATAGCGCGTCCACTGTTAGTTGTTAGCATAACATCATCGTCCTCGCTGCATATGCGAGCGTTAACTAATTCGACGCCTTCTGGAAGCTTCATAGCAATTTTACCATTAGATCTGACGTTAGTGAAATCTGACAGTCGATTGCGTCGTACATCTCCTTGGGTAGTTGCAAAAACAATTTGCAAATCGCCCCAATCTGCCTCGTCACGGTCAACTGGCATAATAGCGGCTACTGATACTCCAACTGGGATAGGTAATATGTTTATAATTGCTTTTCCCTTGGCTGTCCTACTACCTAAAGGTAAGCGCCAAGTCTTCATCTTGTAAGCCATGCCATCGGTACTAAAAAACAGAAGCTGGGTGTGAGTATTCGCGACAAACAGTGTTGTCACGACATCTTCATCTTTAGTCGACATCCCCTGTAAGCCTTTTCCACCACGCTTCTGGGCTCGGAAATCGGTTAAAGCAGTTCTCTTAATGTACCCACTGGCAGTTATAGTCACTACCATTTCTTCTCGTTCGATTAAATCTTCATCCATCATGTCGCCGGACCACTCAATGATCTCTGTACGACGGGGCACTGCAAAATTGGTTTTGACCTCTATAAGTTCATCAGAGATTATGCCCATGATCCGCTCGCGTGATGAAAGAATTTCTAAATATTCTTTGATTTTTCCAGCTAGCACTTCAAGCTCATCTGTAACTTCTTTGACACCGATTTGTGTCAAACGTTGCAGGCGTAATTCAAGAATTGCTCTGGCCTGTGCCTCAGAGAGATTATAGGTTCCATCGTCGTTAATTGGATGGGTTGGGTCATCTATTAATTTAATGTAATCGCCTATTTCCAAGGCAGGCCAACGTCGTTCCATTAATGCTGTCCGTGCCTCAGAAGCATCAGCAGATTTACGTATCGTGGCAACAATTTCATCAACATTGGATACTGCAACAGCCAATCCGCACAAGACATGACTGCGTTCACGGGCTTTTCGCAATTCAAAGGCTGTTCTGCGTGCAACAACTTCTTCTCTGAAATCAATAAAGCAGGTCAGGAAACGTCGTAGTGTCAATTGCTCTGGACGTCCACCATTTAGTGCTAACATATTGCAACCAAACGATGTTTGGGCAGGTGTAAAGCGAAATAACTGATTTAAAACCACCTCAGCTGTCGCATCACGTTTTAATTCTACAACAACTCGAACACCGTTTCGATCTGACTCATCCTGGACGTGGGAAACGCCCTCTATCCGCTTATCACGCACTTCGGCGGCAATTTTTTCAATCATGGCCGCTTTGTTAACTTGGTATGGTATTTCCTCGATTATAATTGCCCATCGATCTTTTCGAATCTCCTCAAAACGGGTTTTAGCTCGGTTGATTACGCTACCGCGCCCTTCCAAATATGCCTTGTGTGCTCCAGACCTTCCAAGCATTACGCCGCCAGTTGGAAAGTCAGGGCCGGGAATATATTCAATTAATTGTTCGGAGGTTAAATCGGGATTTTCAATTAGGGCCAATGTAGCATCTACAACTTCACCGAGATTGTGCGGTGGGATATTTGTTGCCATTCCTACTGCAATGCCGCTGGCACCATTTACTAACATATTAGGATACCGGGCAGGAAGCACCGTAGGTTCGGTGTCCTTTCCGTCGTAGTTTAATTGAAAGTCAACAGTATCTTTATCTATATCGGCCAAGAGTGCTTGCGCAGACTTTTCCATACGCACTTCTGTATATCGATAGGCTGCAGCCTTATCTCCATCCATCGAACCAAAGT
This sequence comes from uncultured Planktomarina sp., assembly GCA_905182325.1. GTDB lineage: Bacteria > Pseudomonadota > Alphaproteobacteria > Rhodobacterales > Rhodobacteraceae > Planktomarina. The sequence continues at coordinate 15,061 of CAJJBD010000034.1, forward strand.
TACCTTGTCCGTCAAGTAAAACTAATGACATTGAAAAGTCCTGAGCCATCCGGACTAATGCGTCATATATCGCTCCATCGCCGTGTGGATGATATTTACCCATTGCCTCGGCAACTGGCCGTGATGACTTTCTATACGGTTTGTCATGGGTATTATTTGTTTCATGCATCGCGTAAAGAATACGTCGATGCACAGGCTTTAGGCCATCACGTAGATCAGGTATCGCCCGGCTCACAATCACGCTCATGGCATAATCAAGATAGGAGGTTTTCATTTCCTGCGTTATACTTATCGATGGGCCGTCATATGCAGACACAACTGGCGTCTTAATTTCACCTTCATCTGGTACGTTTGGATCATCAACCATTCTTGCCACCTGTCTGGGTTTATCCCACATATAGTTAATTCAAACGTTACTACCCAAACATATGCTATGCAATTGATTACAGCTGCCTGTTTGCATTCAAATCAATTTTGAAACAGTTTTTTTTGATAAATGACGAAAACAAACAAATTTTCTTAGTTGTTTGGGTCTATTAGAACCATTTTTAAGGATCTTTGGACTGGTGAGTGCCTAGTCTGACGTTGGTAATGTTTTTGATTTGTCTTGTCGCAGTGCAAGGGTCCAGATCAGAACTAGAATTATTGAAAAAATCGCATTCCATGTTGGCATTGAAAGGCCCATGAATGCCCATGAAATCTGATCACACATCACCACTTTGTCGATTACATTCGTGGACAAAAGGTCTACCCCAGAAATTCCACTCAAGCCGCTGCCACTACCGGTACATGAACTTGGACCATCCCACCAATTTTGTTCAACACCAGAATGGAAGAAACCAATACCTGCAGTTGTTAAGGTAGCTATAGCTCCCAAGCCAATTAACCAGCGACTTGTGAAAACAATTAGTACAAGACCGACAATTACGGCTATCGCATGTGGATATCGTTGCCATAAGCACATTTGGCAAGGCGCATAGCCCAATCCTTCAAAAATGAACGCACCGGCAAGTAGGAACGCTGAGCCTAGGGCCGCGAGTTGTGGTGTTCTTACTAGATTGGACACTTTGATATTGATAGTTTTTGCCTCACATAACCCTAATTATAAAAAATCCAGCAATTAGTACAAATATAAAAACAGTAAACACCAAGTTTAGTCGCCTCTCTATGAAGTGTCGAATTGGGACCCCACAATAGTAAAGAAGTGCTGCAACTGCGAAAAAACGTATAGAACGAGCAGCAAGGGAACTGAAAACAAAAACGCCAAATGGCATAGAAGTCCATCCCGACATAATCGTAATTACTTTGAACGGGAAGGGGGTTATTCCAGCTATCAAAACAGCCCATAAACCATATTGGTTAAATTTTTCGTTAAAATCTGTCATGTAGTCCATTTTTCCTAGGCTTGCCAGTATTGGCTGCCCAATGGCTTCAAAGGCAAACGCACCAATGAGGTAGCCAAAGACGCCACCAGCGACAGAGGCGATAACAGCAATTAGAGCTATCCCAAAAGCTCGTGTGGGTGCGGCTAGAATTAGAGGAATTAAAAGTAAATCTGGGGGAATTGGAAAAAAGGAACTTTCTATAAAGGCAACAAAGGCTAGAACCCATAAAGAGCGTGGGTGCCCAGACATTGATAATGTCCAATCATACATGCGCTTTATCATATTTGCCTCTAAAAGTAATTTTGTTTTAATTGCCACAAGTCTTATTCAAAAGACAGAGGTAAGCACCTCGAAACGTTAATTAATCAACTGTCTTAGAAAAAATTCTTGTTTGATGCTTATTATCGTTGACAGTAGACCCTACCTGTCGCAATTACGCGGAAGTGCCCATGTGGCGGAATGGTAGACGCAGGGGATTCAAAATCCCCCGCCCTAACGGGTGTGCCGGTTCGAGTCCGGCCATGGGTACCAACAAATCCGCAAGATTAACCTAATTAAAAGTTCTTTTAATTTATAAAAATTTATTATCATTTTTGGGTACTTCAGTAAAACTCTAGACTCATTATGGAAACATCAGCAGTGTGATCTTTACCATATGCTACTATTCCGATGGTTTTTATCGTGCTTTCCTTCATTTTACTCCACATAAGCGATGAAGACTTTTCAAACAAATCAAAGGGCAAGATTATTTCTTGCCAGGTGTCTTTTGCATCAAAGCCTTGCTGGTAATAGTGCCATGGAAGCTGTGTGCTAGAGTTTCTTATGTGAAGATAATATTGTTCTCCATTTCCTTTGACTTTTATTTTTATGCCTGTTTTTGCTTTTGCAATTCCCTGGGGCACAGCTGACCTGACTTGCACAAATCCACCGTTATTTTCAGTAGAAACTTCGCCTGTGAGCCGTAAAAACTTTTCTGACCCGCTGTTTTTAAAGCTAGCACTTCCTTCTGATACACCGCCCATAACGGTATCAGAAAAGTAGGACCACTGTCCGGTTTTAATAAGATTATCAGCCAAAGCCCCTCCACAAGTAAAAATTAAGAAACTACCAACTAGGGCAAACGCATTTATATTTTTTTTATTTATCATCGGTTTTACCAAACTTGAGTGTTGTTCACTTATAATTAGGTGAAATATTTTGTATTTCAATTATTCCGTGTGACAACTATGTAATTTAATTTTGTTTAACTAGACAAACCATATTACCTACGTTAACAAAAAGCTCCTGTAAATTTTTGCAATTTAAACTAGAGAGGTGGTGAAAACCACATGCAGGTTAGTGTTCGCGACAATAATGTCGATCAAGCCCTTAGGGCTCTTAAGAAGAAGCTACAACGTGAAGGTGTGTTTCGCGAGATGAAGCTCAAGCAGCATTTCGAGAAACCATCTGAGAAAAAAGCACGTCAAAAAGCTGAAGCCATACGACGCGCTCGTAAGCTAGCGCGGAAAAAGCTGGAACGGGAAGTGTAATTTTAACTTCTCCTTAAGCGGCGCAAGTCGATATATATTAAAAGACCCCTACCTTCAGGCAGGGGTCTTTTTATTTGCTTAGCCAATCTTTAAACTTTTATTTTAGATCTGTGGCATCTGATTGTTTTAAGAAAAATTGGTAATCTTCTGGGTGGTCAATATCCATTGAACCTGAATCAGTTTTATTTATGAATTTGAACGTGTGTGATCTAAATTTTTTAATTACATCCTTTGCTCCTGCATCACCTGAAATTTTAGCAAAAGCGCTAAAAGTATGGCGGTGAAATACTGTAGGATGGGCAGGTTGGCCTTCAGGTCCTATTGGGCGCCATATTAATGCGTTGGGATGCTTCACAACCTCTTCAAAGACATTACTAATATCTTCTGCTCGTATACCTGGTAAATCAGCTAAAACGACACATAAATGGCTAATGTCTTTGGGTAAGTTGGCCACGGTGGCTCTGATGGTACCAGATAACCCTTCCAAGCTATCTGCGTATGAAGTTACTGATAGTTGCAAACCACTCAATGCCTGCCAACGTGTGTGAGGCCTTGGAGGTAACGCGACAATAGTAGGTAATTTTGCCTGTAACACATTCTGAGCCAAACGACGTAATAAGGGTTTGCCATCAATAGGCAACATCAACTTATCAATCGGCGCCATTCGTGAGGATGCTCCCGCAGCGCATATAAGTATCATGGGAGATATGTCCTTGGAGATCATCTCGTAGGTTATGCTAAACTTTCTATAAAAGCTGTTCTAAGATACGCTTTGCTTTGCGGCGTTGACCTAGGATTTCAATTTCTACTGTGAGGTCATCTGTTACACTTGCGCGGGGGACTAAGGCGAAGGCTATTGATTTTTTTGAATGGTGCGAAAAGCCACCAGACGTACAATACCCCATTACTTCATCATTTATGAAGACTGGCTCATAAGACACAATATCTGCCTCCAAGGCATCCACCTCAAAAACTACAAGTTGCCTTTCTGGTGGGGAGGCACGTTCAGCCTCCGCGACTGGCCGACCAATAAAGTCTGCATTTTTCTTAAAGCTAATAAAACGATCCAGCCCTGTTTCTGCTGCGGTGTAATCAGGTGAGAACTCTGACATCCAGGAACCAAAAAAACGATCTAGCCGCAGTGACATCATAGCTCTCATGCCAAAAGGTGTCATTCCATATGGCTGACCAGCAGTCCAAAGCGTATTCCATAGAGACTGTTGAGCCATTACGTCACAATATATTTCAAAACCTTGGTCGCCCGTGTAGCTGACCCTTTGAACTAGACACTCTGTGCTGCCCACGGTGATTTCTATAAGATCAAGAAACTTGAGGCTATCAACCTTGAAGTCTGTGCATTCTTGGAGGACTTCGACGGCTCTTGGACCAGCAATTTGAAATCCATTGCGGCGGTCAGAGATATTTTCAATATGTACCCCCTCATCAATGTTTTGAGTGAACCATCTGTGATGAAAGTCTTGGCTTGCATAGCTAGCAGTGAGTTGAAACTTTTCTTCAGAAATACATGACACCGTAAAATCGCCTATGAGCCTACCTTTGTGTGATAACATTGGATTTAAAGCTAGTCTGCCAGGCTCTGGGATGCGGCCTGCCATTATTCGATCAAGCCATGATCGCGAATTTTGACCTGTGATAAGGAACTTAGAAAAGTTATGGACCTCGTTAATTCCAACACTGCTACGAACAGCGTTTACCTCTCGTGCAATGGCACTCCAAGCGTTTGAACGTCTAAAGGATGGAGTTTCGAAGCCTGGTTCATTACCTTTGGCAAAGTAGTTGGGGACCTCCAAGCCGAAGTCGGCACCCCAAACTGCACCCATCTGATTGAAGGTCTCGTACATGGGAGTTTTGCGTACACCCCGTGCGGCAGGAAGCTCCTCATTTGGGAATGTAACTGAGAAACGACGTTGATAGTTTTCGATAACTTTTGGAATGGTATAACCTGAGGTAACCCACTTCCCAAAACGAGCGCAGTCCATCGCAAACACATCTCGTTCTGGCTCTCCTTCCACCATCCACTGCGCAAGTGAAAGCCCAACACCACCTCCCTGACTAAAGCCAGCCATAACTGCACAAGCTGACCAGTAGTTGCGCATTCCAGGAACTGGACCAACCAGGGGATTTCCATCTGGGGCAAAAGTGAACGGTCCATGAATTACTGATTTGATACCACTGCGTTCCAATGCAGGAAACCGCTTGTATGCAAATGCAATACTGTCCTCTATTTTGTCAAAATCATCTGGTAGAAGCTCTTGTCCAAAATTCCATGGAGTTCCATTGACTGCCCATGGACGGCAGCGTTGCTCATAAAAGCCAATACAAAGACCACGACTCTCTTGGCGTAAATAGCTTTCTCCAGAAAGGTCTGTCACGCCAGGATGTTCTCCTCCAGCATCTGCGATAGCTGCAATCTCTGGAACCTCTTCTGTAATCAGATACTGATGCTCCATTGGAAGCAGGGGGAAATAAATGTTTGCCATTGCGCCTACTTCTCGAGCCCATAGTCCTGCAGCATTTACTACATGTTCCGCGTGAATGGTCCCCTTGTCAGTAACAACATTCCAAGTTCCATCTGGACGTTGATTTGTTTCTGACACTTTGCAATTGGTTTCAATAGTTGCGCCACCCATACGCGCCGCTTTGGCGTAGGCATGTGTGGTGCCTGATGGGTCCAGATGCCCGTCTAATGGATCATACAAACCGCCGATGACACCTTCAACATTAGTAACTGGGGCAATTTTAGCAATTTCTTCCGGGCCAATAATAGTAGTTTCGAGGCCCATGTAGCGGTGCTTTGCGCGTTCAGCGACCAACATATCAAAGCGATCTTGGTTGTCAGCAAGGGTCACAGCTCCCACGTGGTGAAGTCCACAAGATAATCCTGTTAACTTCTCTAATTCCCTGTAAAGTTTTATCGTATACCCCTGCAGGGCTGCCATATTTGTATCGCCATTAAGGGTGTGAAAACCTCCAGCAGCATGCCAAGTCGACCCTGACGTCAATTCAGAACGTTCGAGTAGCATAACGTCTGCCCAACCCAGTTTGGTTAGATGATATAAAACTGAACATCCGACAACGCCGCCGCCAATAATTGCAACCCGGGTGGTAGTTTGCATCAGTCTCCTCCTTCTATTTTAACAAATATTAAAGTTTCAATTTGTTAACAGAGTGCTAATCGCGACATCTGATGATTAAAACTGACACTTTTATTGATGGATTTAGTAAATCCAAATTTGTAAATGTTTGATAATGAAAGTTTGTAAGTTTAAATAATGATGAAGTTCAAAAGAGTAAATATTGGCTTGCGGCAAATGCAGACTTTGGCCATGGTCTGGGCATAAATATTCTTATCAAAACGAAGGTTTCGAATGATGCGCACACATGCCCAAGCTGTTGTGATTGGTGGTGGAGTAATTGGATGTTCAATTTTATATCATCTGGCCAAATTAGGCTGGACTGATTCTGTTTTACTTGAACGAAATGAGCTAACCTCAGGATCAACTTGGCACGCAGCGGCTAACATTCATGGGTTGCATGATAGTACCAATATCAGCCGTATTCAGCATTATACGATGAACTTATATAAAGAACTGGAAGTAGAAACGGGACAAGGCTGCGGAGTTTTCCAACCGGGAAGCCTTTACCTTGCCCAAACAGAAAATCGTGAACATCAGCTAAGACTACAAGCTGCTAAAGCAAAGTTTTACGGAATGAACTTTTACGAGGTTAGTCGAGACGAAGCTGAAAAGCTACATCCACTTGTCGATTATGATGGTGTGCGTTGTATAATGTTTGAGCCAGATGGCGGAAATGTTGATCCTTCCGGTGTAACTAACGCATACGCTGCTGGTGCACGAGCTAGAGGTGCTGAGATCCATAGATTTAAACCGGTGACAGGTACCGAGCAGCAAGCGAATGGGAGCTGGATTGTTCGGACAGAGAATGGTGATATACATACCCAGTGGGTTGTGAATGCTGCTGGTCTTTGGGGCCGTGAGGTCGCCGCATTAGCGGGAATAGAGCTGCCGCTCCAGCCAACAGAGCATCAATATTTTGTCACTGAGACCATCGCAGAAGTAGCCAACATGGATAGGCGCTTGCCGTCAGTAGCTGACCGTGATGGTGAGTATTATTTGAGACAAGAAGGTAAAGGCCTACTAATAGGTGCCTATGAAAAAGATTTAAGGTTTTGGGCTGAAGGTGGGACCCCCCTTGATTTTGCACATGAACTCTTTGCTGATGATCTTGATAGAATTGAAGAAAACATGATGCGTGCGATCGAACGTGTTCCTGTTGTTGGCACTGCCGGCATTAAACGTGTTATCAATGGTCCCATGATCTGGTCTCCGGACAGCAATGTTTTATATGGACCGCATCCTGATCTTAAAAATTATTTCTGTTGTAACGGCATTATTCCTGGGTTCAGTCAATCAGGTGGGATGGGTTTGATGTCAGCGCAATGGATGGTTGAGGGTGAAAGTCATTATGATATGTTCACTTGGGATGTGGCGCGATTTGGAAATTGGGCTGGAAAAGCTTTCACAAAGGCTAGGGTAGGCGATCAATATTCTAAAAGGTTTTCTATTCACTTCCCAAACGAGGAGCGCAGCGCTGGGAGGCCAGTGCGGGTTCGACCTATATATGAAACGCAAAAAGCTCTTGGAGCAGTTTTTGGACTAAATTATGGGTGGGAACATGCGCAATGGTTTGCTGATAAACCCGGTGTAAAAGATACGATTGGATACACTCGACAGAATTGGTTTGAGCCAGTTGGCCAGGAATGCATAATGTTGCGTGAAAATGCGGGGATCATTGATATCTCTAATTTTGCTAAATATAGTGTTAAAGGTGAGGAAGCTGCTAGTTGGCTAAACTCAATATTTGCCAATAATATGCCTGAAATTGTGGGCAAGTCTTGTCTTACGCCGCTTATTGGTGTCCGCGGTGGTATTGCTGGTGACTTTACAGTGACCCTTCTGTCTGAGAATGAGTTCATGATCATTGGATCAGGGATGGCAGAACGTTATCATCAACGTTTTTGGAATATGGTTCCAATGCCACATGGCGTTACTTTTGAGAGCCTCACGGAAGCCATGTGTGGGTTTAACGTCGCGGGTCCAAAGTCGCGTGAGTTGTTAAAAAGATTAACAAATGAATCTCTTTCTACTAAAAAATTTCCATTTATGAGGTCTAAAAAGATTGAATTAGCTGGTGTGGCATGTGTGGCGTTACGTGTATCTTTTACTGGAGACTTGGGCTGGGAGTTGCACTGTGATACGTCAGATCAGCAAAGATTGTACAAAGCACTACTTGAAACTGGGAAATCATTTGGGGCTGGGCCTGTTGGAGCTCGGGCGCTGATGAGTCTCAGAATTGAAAAAGGGTATGGATCGTGGTCACGTGAATATAGCCCAGAATACTGGCCACATGAAGTGGGACTGGCTGGATTAATTAAGTTAGAAAAAGATTTCTTGCATAAGTCCGCATACCTAGCGGTTAAGGATAATCCTCCACGTGAAATACTTTCTATTGTTGAAGTATTAAATGTAGAAACTGCCGATGCTACTGGAGGGGAGCCGATATTTGACAAAGCTGGTAATGGTGTTGGTCGGGTTACATCAGGCTCTTATGGCTATAGTGTAAAAAAGTCTCTTGCGCTTTGCTATTTAAAGAATGTCAGCCCTGGTGACCAGCTGGATGTCATGGTTCTCGGTAGGCCTCATTCTGCTGTGGTACTGGAGAAACCACCTTTTGATCCAACCGGAAAAAAACTGCGTGCATGACTTTATTGGTTTTAAATATTAACTATTTTGTTGTTAAGAGAATTATTCAGTAGAATTTTAAACCAAACCTTTTGTTTAAATTTATATCCTGGCCGTAATTTTTAATCTTTTGATTTCTTTTGATTTTTCATTGTTTGCAGAGTGTCTCTGATGAGCTTTAGTATTAAAATAAAAACGGCCAACGCAATAACAGACATGAAAATACCAGCAGCGATTTGAGTTAACATCATATTTAAAAATCCTTTTATGTTTATTCTATTTTAGTGAGTTGTTATATTATGCTTTCACACATAACAGATCTTTGTTTTTTATGTCTCTGCAAGGTAAATATAAATTACAATTACAGCGCACTTTTTAAAAGAGGTATCTAACTTAATAATCCTCAGAAGCGGAGTTTCATTCGTTTTCCAAATGAATAAAATACCACTGCGAAGCCTAACCAAAAAGAACTTTCAACATAAAATGTATTTGTAATCGCTACAATACCAAAAGAAATATGGTACACTTTTAAAAAAAATGGCAGTAGACTTAACCAAACGTAAGTAGGTGCAGCTTTCCAAAGATTAATCCCCAGCCAACTTGGTAGTACAAAAGTAACCAAGGCAAGCATTAATTGAAAGACTGCGCAAAACTGCATGAATAATAACGTATCGGTATTATAACTTAACCCAAAACTTTTCACCACAGTTTCCGGAGCGGTTAAAGTGGTTAAAACCATAAAAACCTGAATTATGGCAAAAACTCTAAAAGTTATTATTAGTCGCATAAAACTTATCCAAATTTTTTTATAATAAAATATAAATCTTATTTTATTATAATCTATTAAATAATGAAATACTCCTAAAATCAATAATATTAGCTGTGATCCGGAAAGTCTATTCTAGAAAATGGCCAATCTTTTTCAAGCCAATTTTGGAATGCTAATCCCAGTCTCTTTTCGAGGCCACTGGAAAGGTATTCCTGCCGTATCCAATGAAATACCTGAGCATCATATTCTGGTTTTCCAGATGGATAAATGTAACAGCAGCCAAGACACTGTTGATCATTTTTTGACATGACCGAGTATGCAAACGAATGTCTCAATGTAAATTCTCTTTGATGCCAGCCAAGGTCAACAAGGTTCTCCTCTAAAGTTAAACCAAGTGGCCAATCATCATCGTCTCCCATTAAGCCTTGTAAATGTTTCTGGCTACTCATTACGGCGTCGTAATCCTTTATCAGATTATTTACCGTCAAAGGCTTTAATACAAATTCATCTGTTTTAATGCCTTCTGGTACTACAAATCCCGTTGGAACTATCGTTCTATTATACATTGTGTTACTCCAGCATCGATCCTCAGTATCTTCATCAACAGTACAACTGGCCCCAACTGTGACAAATATATAATTATTAACAATTATATATAATTAATATGGCTCTGGCGGTAGGGTTAGTTTCCTAACGCATGCACCAATAACGTACCCACGTAAGCAATATCAACAAGTTATGGCAACCACTTTGAAACGCAAGTGGCTATCTTTGTCTACTGTGTCGTACCACAGCCATGTGCAGTCACTGTACGTGTGCCTGACGTAATTCCTTATCGTTACTAGTATAGGGGACGTGATGGGTGGT
>CAJJBD010000035.1 GCA_905182325.1 uncultured Planktomarina sp.
AGATTTCAATGGAACATTGACCCTGTTCAAGCCCTTGAAGCCCGATAACTAGGCACCGTCAAATGGCTCATGAATAGTATCTTTGTGCGGGCATTGGTACTGATACTGGGTTTAAATAAAATCCTTGAGCAACTGTTGCTGCACAAGGTTTAGTTTATTTTGAATTATATTAACCTTGCTGCGAAGCAAGCATTGCTTTCACCAATTTTCGCGCAGTGTCATCATCTGCTACTGGCGTCACAGTTGGGAAAGTAGCTTGTCCTGACCAGCCCATAATCCAAGAAGTTAGGGCTTCTTGATTATCAGATTCAACAACAATCCAGCCACAGCCGTTTGGCAGGTCATGCCAACGTCCAATTTGTTTTACACCATCAGGGTGTTCTCCAGAAATTTGTTCTGGGGTCATATTCGCAAAAAATGCTTGGGTATCTGACTGCTTGTCTCGGTCAATTTGGTAGTGGCACATAAAAATCATAATTCACTCCATTTTTTTGTTGGTTTGATTATTAAATTAGAACTGGATTTTTCGGTGTTGTCGAGTCTAGGTACTAGAATTAGGCGATGTCAGCTCAAACTTGCCTGAAGCGGGCAGGCCTTTTTATAGGGCTTTCTAATGACAAAACACTCTCCATTTCGCTACTTTAAAACTAGTCCTGAAGTCATCTGACTTACAATATGATGCGAGCTCTCATTTGTCCGACAGCACCTACGCGAGTTATATCTTTTTGGCCTTCTGATGTTCTTCGTTGATTGACCGTGTGATTCCGGTGGCAACCATCGTACGGGTTGCGTGAATATCTGCATATATCCAAAATATTCGCATGGTGCTATCGCTTTCATTGATAAAACGATGGGGGATATTGGCTGGCAACCAAGTGGTGTCTCCAGTTTTGAGATGGTGCCGAACACCGTCTATTTCGGCGATCGCCTCACCTTCAAGGATCATCACGCTTTCCTCGCAATTGTGTAAATGCACTTCAATTTTTGCGCCAGGTTCAAAGGCAGTGATGCCGTTTATCATGCTAGTCGAACCGCATTTTTGTGTTACCAGCGGAACCGTACGCGCCCCGTTGCCACGGTCGTTCACAGGAAGTTCGTCGGGTCTCATAATTGCTGCGTCCATGTTGGCTCCTATGGGCCCACCAGGGCCATTCCAGTTATCATTTTTGATTAATTAGCCAAATCTGTGGGTGGTCTTATAGTGTTGGTTAAAGTCCTACTAGTGCGAATACTTCGTGCCCAAACGTAGCGTGGGCGTCTTCAAGTTGTGGTTTAACTGCTTGTCTAAACGCAGCTTGCTCGCCAGCACTCAGTTGCGTGATTTCACCGCCTTCGCCTTCGATTGCCTTGGCTGAGTCTAGCGCTTCTTGTGCTGACAATTTGCGCTGGAATATGACCGAAGCACTGGTCGCCTCATACATAGCTATGCGCAGATCCTCAGGCCATGCATCAACGCTGTTGCGATGGGCAAAGATAGGGCGAGAAACATAAAAGTGGTTTGAAAGTGTGTGATAGTGATGATGCTTATGAACACCATAGGTAACTGTATTCGCAAAGGGATTTTCTTGCGCGTCTACGCTGCTGTTAACAACTCCTGAAATCGCTTCTGTTAGATCCATTTGCATCGGCACTGCCCCAAGTAACTCGAATGTTCGGGCATGAACGTCGCTTGGAAGCACCCTTATTTTCATGCCTTTTAGGTCACCTGGGACATGCACATTACGTAGCCGGTTTGAAATATGACGGAATCCATTTTCGAAATACCCGAGGATCCGGTAGTTCATTTGTTCCTCGATCTTCGTAGTCAGATGTTCCCCCAATGCGCCATCGATCGCAAAGCGCGCCTGTTCATTGCTGTCAAACAAAAATGGTAGATCAACGAAACCAAGTTCAGGTACGCGGTCGGTCATGTAGCTGCTAGATTGATACCCAACCGTCAGTATACCGTTTTCTACCAACCACAAAATATCTTCGCCACGATATCCCAGATCCATGATATTCCAAACGTACTTTATCTCCACTTGGCTGTTAAACTGCGCCTCGATGCGGTCACCGATAAACTTCAGTGAACGGCTAAAGGCCGTAGTTTCAGGCCCATAACCCCCTAGTCTAATCTGAATTGCTTTATTCAATACATTCTCCTGTTTGGGGACTGTCCCCAATACTGTGAAGCCTGTGTCACGCATCCCGTCATTTTTTGTTGGGGCGGCACGCTGCCACAGAAATCTTCATTTTCAGTTGTATAACTAATTTATCTTGCACGAATCTAGTCAATGTATACTGTGTATAGTATTATTGTATACAATTTTTAACACAGCTAACTGGGAGGAAGAAATGCTTTACAAAAAAACCTATTTCCACTTTGAACTTTCTAGACTGAATTTGGCAAAAAAATATGTTAGAATGCTGACGGCTGCTGCAGCTTTGGTAACTGCCTCAGGGTTTTCAAGCCCTATTATGGCTCAAGATATCGACGAAGTTACCGTCTGGTTCGCGCGGGAATATACGGTTCCGTCACGCGAAAAGCGTAACGCTTTTACAAAGGCGACGGGCATCGAATTGTCTGTTGATGTTCAGCCTGATGACAATCTGTTTCAGCAGCTGATCCGAATGAGTGATGCCGGACTTAAACTGCCTGATATAGTCCATCTTGATGGTTTTTTGCGACCTGTTGTGGCTGAAGCTGGGATTGTTGCGCCAATTCAAGATGTAATTAACCAATGGGCCGCGAATGATCCCGAGGGCTTTGCGCAGATTTACCCTGCTACATGGGACGACGCCATGTGGAATGGAGAGCTGTTCGGTATGGCCAATACTGGTTCAATGGAAGAAGTTTACTTTCGTAGTGACTGGCTTGCTGCAGCTGGTGTGACCGGCGTGCCTAGTAGCTGGGATGAAGTGCTCGATTTTGCTCGTGCGATCAAGGGTGCTAAGCCCAATGTAGTTCCTTTTGGTTGGTGGGCACAGCGTGGCAATGGCGCCAATCTGTTCTACTCGACGATGAGCGCCATGGGTGTGACTTTCGACGGTTCGGTTCCTAATTTGAAAGGTGAAGGTGGTCAGTATTGGATCAGTTTTGTGCAAACACTTGCACGCGAAGGACTGATGAGCCCATACGCCGTAGCATGGAATGAAGATGATATGCGTGGAGGCTATGTCGCGTCGAACATCGGCATGATGTTAGATTCCGCGCCAACTTCAGTGGACGCGCAGGGTGCCGGGCTTAAGCCGGACTTGAACTTCAACATAGTTCCTATGCCGACCAGTCGCCATGGCGGTAGCGTTGATGGCGTTTTAGTTGCTCCGGCCCGGACTTTTTTCATTACGAACGACGCAGTCAAGCGTGGTGCCAAGGATGAAGCTGGCCTAGTCTTTCGCTTGCTGATGCAGCCTGATGTAGCGCTGGAACTGATGCTGGCAGGGTCCGACCCGCACCGCACCGACGAAGTTCTGACGGATGCCAGCGCATTGCAGCAGTGGTTGCCGATATGGGATGCGGACAACGTCGCAGCATTCAAGGGCATGGGCAGCTTCCCAGTCGATCTTGATTTCCCTGCAGCTGAGGACGTGATGGAGCGTTTGAATGAATTTGTGGTCTCAAACCCCGAAATGGACCCTATGGCTGTAGCGGACGAATGGCAGGCTAAGTTTGACGCCATTCGAGGCTGAACTCAACACTATCAACAGATCGCCCCCTTGCTTGGGGCGATCATACCACTTTGGCACGAACTACCGTCATCACTCTGATTTTATGAGTATTGTAGAAGCAGCAGAGTGTTCGTTTTCGTAATTGAATGTTACTCTAAAAGGATCAGGTTATGGCAGGAGAACTGAGCACTGACGCAGCAACAGCGACACGAATTGTGGGCTGGCAGCATGCGGGCATTGCCTATCTCAGCTCTGCACCAGCGATGATTATTGTTGCTGTGTTTCTGGCCTTTCCTATGCTATTTGCCGCGTGGCAGAGCTTATATGATGTAAGCCCGCTTAACCGGGGTGAACAACCCTTTGTTGGCGTCGCAAACTATGTCCATATTTTTGGCACGGAGCAGTTCTGGTCGGCCCTTGGCCGTACTGGTATATTCGTTTTTGGGGTCATCGCTCTTGGTCTGACACTCAGCATCATATTCGGCTTTGCTCTGAATAGGGTTGTCTCTGGCTTGCGGTTCATAAGAGGGCTGGCAATCCTTCCCTATATTGTTTCCAGCGTTGCGGCAGCGCTGATTTTCCGCACCATGTTCAACGCAGACTTTGGCTTCCCCAACCAAGTTTTAGAGTTTATGGGCTTTGCGGGTATCCCATGGCTGGCTAGTGGTTTTTGGGCAATGATTGTGGTGATTGTCGCCCAAGTGTGGACTGATCTGCCGCTTGCCTTGCTCTTCATTCTTGGTGGGTTGCAAACCATCGACAAGCAACTGAACGAGGCTGCATTGGTTGATGGAGCCACAGGTTGGCGGAGCGCACTCTATATTTCACTGCCGTTGATAGCACCTCAAATTACCCTTGCAACGGTCTGGCTGAGCTTCAAGGCGGTCACGTCGCTGGGGACTGTACTGGCGTTGACGGGCGGTGGACCAAGGGATGCGACCCAGCTGCTGACACTGGAAATGGTGCGGTTGGGTTTTGATGAGTACGATACTGGAACTGCAATGGCAATGGTGATGATCATCTTCGTTCTGAATGCGGGCCTAACCCTGCTTTACCTCGGCCTACAGCGCAAATTTGGGATGAAATAGATGGTGCCAGACATCCAAAATAGTCAAGAAAAACTTGCTCGCTTTCGCCGTTGGTCTTGGTTTGCAGGCCCCCTTCGTAAAATAATTATTTGGTTGCCGCTAACAATGCTGGTGTTGTGGACGCTGGGGCCGTTCTTGATATCAGCGTCTGTATCGTTTAAAGAACCTGCGCATGTGTTTTCAGATGCAAGCCTGATCCCTGATGACCCGACGCTTAATGCCTATGCCCGAACAATTGATCGGCCTGGGTTTCAGCGCGCGCTCTGGAACAGTGTTGTAATTGCGTTTGGCAGCCTAATTCTGACTTTAGTGGTCGGAGTTCCGGCGGCCTATGCATTTGCCCGATATCGATTTCGCGGGCGTCACCTTCTACTAATGTTCTCACTTTTGCCGATGTTGGTGCCCAAGGTGGGGCTGATGTTCCCATTGTTCTTGCTGGCAGTCAAAGTTGGTGGTTTTGATTCCCGCATTTTCATGATTCTAGTGTTCACCGGCATGTTATTACCGCTCGCGGTCTGGCTGTTGGTTGGGTTTTTCCAAGCCATCCCAAGAGAATTAGAAGAGGCTGCTGCTGTCGATGGTGCGACCCAGTTTGCCGCAATCCGCACCATAATCCTGCCGCTGTCTATCCCGGCTCTTCTTACGGTTGCGGTACTGGCTTTCCGTGAAGCTTGGAACGAATTTGAATTAGTCCTAGCACTGACCCAGACGGCAAATTCGCGTACCTTGCCGTATGAGCTCTATCTGATGCAGGACGCCACGGGCCTGGCGGATTATCCAATCCAGAATGCGTTTGCCCTGCTTACTATCGTGCCACTGATATTGGTCTACCTCAGAATTGAACGTTACGTGGCGGAGGGTTTGCTGAGCGGTGCGGTGAAATGACGATGCGACGCAGCTATCCAAAAAAAGGAAGAAACTTGCAACCTAATATAAACAAGATGCCAATTGCGCTGTCAGGAGCCTTACATGGGTGAAGTATCATTTAAGAATGTTGTCAAACGATTTCCAGACGGCACCACCGCCGTGAACAAGCTAAATTTTGATGTGGCTGAAGGCGAATTTCTAGTATTGGTTGGTCCGTCAGGGTGTGGTAAATCAACCTCCCTTCGGATGGTCGCTGGCCTGGAAGAAATCACTCGTGGCGAAATTACTATTGATGGGGAAGTAGTCAATAACTTGACCCCGCGCGAACGCGATATTGCAATGGTTTTTCAGACCTATGCACTTTATCCACATATGAATGTAGAACAGAATATTGCCTTTCCATTGCGTATGGCTAAGATCAGTGGTGACCAAAAGAAAAGACGTGTTGCTGAGGCAGCAGATATTCTGGATATCGCTGATCTTTTAGGCCGCTTTCCGCGTGAATTATCCGGTGGTCAGCGTCAACGCGTCGCTATGGGCCGCGCTATCGTTCGAGAACCGCGCGTGTTCTTGATGGACGAACCCCTGTCAAACCTTGATGCCAAGTTGCGGGTGCAAATGCGCGGTGAAATCTCGCATCTTCAGCGCGCCCTCAAGACAACGACGGTATATGTAACACATGATCAGGTCGAGGCGATGACGCTAGGGGATCGCGTAGCCGTGATGCACGAAGGCGTGTTACAGCAACTAGCATCACCTGCCATGCTCTATGCTGAACCTGAAACAGTTTTTGTTGCGAGCTTCATAGGATCCCCACCCATGAATCTATGCAATGCGATGGTTGAGGATGGCCCAGACGGGCTTCAGGTGAGGTTTGGAAAGATGACCTTGGGTATTGATCAAACTTGTTTGTCTAAGTTCCCGAAAGTAGAAAAAATGGCTGGACGGCAAATCGTGCTGGGGACCCGCCCAGAAAGCTTCTTCATGGCTGATGGTTCGGCTGGTGAGGCCTCACGCATCCGCACGAAGGTTGATCTGGTTGAAATGCTGGGTGCTGAGGCACTGGTTTATCTGCAATCTGATGCTCAGCCCATTAGTAGTGCAAGCATTCCAGACCGACCCGTTGCCGAAGGCATTTTCAAACGGTCGCAAAAATACACCATCGTCGCGCGTTTGGCACCGCAAGTTTTGCCACGCGTAGGTGAGTTGGTGGACTTGCATTATGAACTCGGCGCATTGCACTTTTTCGATCCAAAATCTGGCAAGGCGCTAAGATGAGCCTTGCCACCCAAATCTACCTATTGTGCAGCTTGGGTCTGTACTAATAACTCATTGGAGGGCGAACCATTGTCAAAACGCGAAGAAATTTTAGATATGGCGATCCATGCGCTAGCGCCGCTGATGAGCGCCCAGCAACATGCATCAGCCTATGACCTGTTCGAGGATGCACTGGACATTGCCTATAGGTTGGTCTCATGCGTCGATTACACGGCTGCCAAGACTAAAGGTGTAGAGCGTGATGAATTACTGGACATGTCGGTCCATGCGCTTTCTGCCCTGTTAAAAGGACGCCCAGATATGAGCGTTGATGATCTGCTTGGCGAATGTATGGCGGTCGCCCAATGCCTAATCGAAAAAGTGGATGCGGTAATTTGCAATGGTAATGAGGATTTACGCGAAGAACTGCTAGACCTTGCTGTACACGCTCAGACCGCATTTTTGGTGGGGCGGGACCAAATTGATGCCCATGCGCTTGCTGGCGAATGCGTGGCAGTAGCGCAGGCGCTTATCGAAAAAGTTGATGGTACTGTTGTTTAGCAGTTTTTGGTTCGGTTGAACGACAAAGGAGTTGCTGATGAAAGTCATAGCGATTGAAGAGCATTTCTGGAGCAAGGAATTTGCCGATCATTTTTCAGGTCCGCGTGGGGAGCGTTCACCCGATCTGATGCAGAAGCTTGAAGATTATACTAACACACGTCTGGCTGACATGGATGCGGCTGGGATTGACGTTCAGGTCATTTCCCATGCGCCGCCAGGTGGGCAGAGGTTGCTTCAAAAAATGGGTATTGTAGCTTGTCGGGAAGTAAATAATCTGTTGGCCAACATTATTTCAAAAGCTCCAGACCGCTTTGCAGGCTTTGCCACGTTACCGCAATTCGACCCCGCAGCGGCGGCGGATGAACTACAGCGTTCTGTCGAAGACCTTGGTTTAAAGGGGGCCATGATGTTCGGCCTGACTAATGGCCAATTCCTTGATGAAAAGGTATTTTGGCCGATTTTCAGGCGTGCTGCACAGTTGCACGTTCCTGTTTATTTGCACCCCTCGATGCCAAATCCGACCGTCCGCAATATCTATTATGGAACTTACGAAAAATCCCACCCTGCAATTCTGGGTGCGGCTTGGGGCTTTGGCGTGGAGACGGGAACGCTAGGCATTCGCATGGTTCTCAGCGGTGTGTTTCAGGAATACCCAGCTTTACAAATTATCCTTGGCCATCTGGGTGAGGGGATCACGTTTCAACTGGCCCGGATTGACGAGGCATTTTCCCGCCCCGGTAATGAGCCATCAGATTTCGCCAATACCTTTCGCAAGCACGTTCACCTGACGACAAGTGGGTTCTTTTCAGATAGTGCACTTCGCTTCTGTCTCGATGAGATGGGCAAAGACCGTATTATGTTCGCTGTCGATTGGCCGTTTGTGGCTAATGCCGATGGGGTCAACTGGTTGAAAGCCAATCCCGCCGATGATGCGACCAAGCAGAAAATTTTTGCGACCAATGCCGAGCGCCTGCTGTCACTTTGAGCATGATGAAAACCTAAAATAGATTAACCTAACAAACTGGGAAAGGACTAAAGACATGACTAAAAAATTTGGGCGCCTTGCTCTGCATACTTGGACAATAGATACGACACCACTCGGCACAGCACTTGAGGCGATTCGCCTCGCCGGATATGACGCGGCTGAGCTACGGCGCATCGATTTCAAGCGGTGTTATGAAGTTGGTATGACCAACAGCCAGGTGCTCCAAATGATCAAGGGCAGTGGCGTAACTGTCAGCGTACTCGGCGTTGAATACGGCTGGTTGTTCGCCACGGGCGCTGAAAGTAAACGGATATTTAAGGATTTCCACATCTCATGCCAGAATGCTGTTGCGTTAAGTTGTTCGCAGTTGATGTCTGCACCAGGACCAATTGAAGGATCGTTGAAGGATGCCGTTGGCCACCTTCGAACTGCCGCCGATATTGCAGGTGAATATGGGCTAAAGCTTTCAATAGAGTTCAACTCCCAACATGCCAATTTAAATTCAGTTGAAACGCAGCGAGATCTTGTGACCGCGGCAGGCAAGAAGAACGTTGGGCTCCTCCTCGATGCATATCATCTCGCGCGTAGTGGCCGTCCCGGCCGCGCGTTCGAAGATGTGCCTGGCAAGGATATCATGCATTTCCAATATTCAGACTTGCCTGAAAAACCTGTCACTGGTGTAAAACGCCCAACTGACCGGCTGATGCCGGGCAAAGGTGCCATACTGTGGTCTGAGATCTTCCAGCTACTCAACGAAAAGGGCTATACTGGCCTAATGAGTTTTGAGGCTCCAAATCCCGAGCAATGGAATCGGTCACCTATCGATGTCTGTAAGGAAGGCGTCGACCTCACCAACCAACTTATCTGCAACTCGCTGCAAGGAAACCTATCCTAACTGTCAGCGCCCCTAACCCTAGTGAAGGTACAAAGATTATGAGTGATCCCCTATTTATTGGACTTTTTGACAAAACTATCACGGATGTTCCTACCACCGTGGAAAAGCAGCGCTATCTGACCAGCGTTGCCCCGCAAGCGGCAAATCAAGGCCGTTGGGTGAAGCAGCCGCGCCTACCACACCCGGTGGGTGAGATGGGGGTGGTAGAATGTGGTGGCATGGTTCACATCCTTGCCGGCTATTCTAACCACCGGGTCGATGGCAACTATCATCAAGTGTTCGATCCGGTGATGGGTCAGTGGACACTTAAATCGTCTTTCCCGCATCGCTGTAACCACGTCTCTGCAGCATCTGTGGATGATAAAATTTATACCTTTGGCGGCTTTGTCGAACAAAACCGGTGCCCATTCTCGAACTGTTTTGTTTACGATACAAAAAGTGACAAATGGTCCTCGATTGCCCCTATTTCGCGCCCGCGCGGTGCTATTTCAGCCCAAACGCTGAATGGCAAAATTCACCTGCTTGGTGGGCGTGACGTGCGCTCGGTTGAATGGCATGAGGTCTACGATCCGGTTAGTGATAGCTACGAAGAACGTGGCTCAATGATGGGGTCAACCAAAACTCAGCCCTTTGCTGGGCAGCGGGATCATATGGGTGTAGTTGTGGTGGATGGCAAAATTCACGCCATTGGTGGGCGGATGGATTCGTATGATTTCAACACTGGATTGCACGGTGTTTATGATCCTCAGACTGACGGTTGGAGCTTTCGTGCTCCACTTCCAGTGCCACGCAGTGGGCCCTCGGCAGCTTTCACTGGTGGGCGCATTGTGGTGTTCGGAGGCGAAGCGACAGGCAAGGTCTTTGGCACCAACGAAGCCTACGACCCGAAAACCGATAGTTGGGAAGCACTGGCTCCCATGGTGCTACCGCGCCACGGATTGCACGGATCAACTGTCGCAGTAATTGGTGATATGGTCCACGTTCCTGGCGGAGGCCCACTGCCGGGCGGCAGTGTCCAGGGCGCTTATCATGATGCGTTCACCTTAATCTAATGCGGCTGAAAGAAATGACTGGACCTAGTCGTCAATACTAAAAATAAAATATTTAGGAGCCTCCAATGGCACGTGTAACTCTGTCAAATAATATTACACTAAATTGCAAAGTAGATGGGCCAGAGGGTTCCCCTTGGCTAGTAATGTCTAACTCTCTTGGTGCAGACCTTAGTATGTGGGATAACCAAATCTCAATGCTAACGGCTAAGTATCGTGTGCTTCGCTATGATGCTCGGGGGCATGGTGAAAGCGATGCTCCTACGGGGCCGTATTCTTTTGATGACCTACTTGAGGATGTAATTGCACTGCTGGATCATCACAAAATTAAAACGGCTGATTGGATTGGCATCTCTAAGGGCGCTATGACTGGCATGGGGCTTGCTATAAACCACCCTGAACGCTTTGGCCGCATGGTTCTGGCCGACGCCCGCGCCGTTGCAACCGATGGGTATAAGGCCATGTGGGATCAGCGCATCGAAGCGGTCACCTCTGGTGGAATGGAGGCGATTGCGGACGGATCCCTTGGTCTGTGGTTCACTGAGGGCTGGCGTACCGCCAACCCTAAAGCTACTGCTGTGGCCCGCATGATGATCCTTGGCACTGATCCTCAAGGCTATATAGCAAGTTGTCAGGCATTGCGGGATCTCGACTATCTGAAAGATCTTGGGTCAGTCTCGCTACCTGTGCTTTACGTATGCGGCAGTGAAGATAAAGGGGCACCGCCGGAAGATATGCAGGTGGTCGCGAAGGTGACACCTGGCTCGTCCTATGTTGAGATTGAAGGGGCCGCACATATTGCAAACATCAATCAAGCGGATATTTTCAATATGGCGATCGCAAAATTCCTTGGCCTCTGAGACCTAACTTCAGCCGTACCAAATCGTACCTAGGCAACAATTCCACGTGAGCAAGTATCCATGGGTTTAGCCGTAACTACCGGCCACCAGAGTGAAAAGACCAATCTTAGGTGGTAACTAAGTTAGGCATATTGCGGCAGTAATATCTCAGCTAAAAGCTCACCCGATTGCGAGAGTTTGTTGCGGGTGTCAAAAAAGTCCATTGCACGGCCATATTTCATCGCAGCTTGTAGAGACGGCTCAGTTACTCGTTGTTCACAATGAGCCAAAACAGCTTCGAACTTTAAGAAATGTGGTTGCGGATTCATAATTATTACCTCCTGGCGGTTTGTATTATACGCTCTAGTCTCTTTTGGGCTGTCGAAGTTTGACACCGACAGCGTCATTTGTATGAGTGCAACAAACATGCCAAACTAAATAATCATGCCACTCTTAGGTGTGACTTTGGCTTGATGCCGTCGAAGTAAAAGCCTGTTAAAATATGACCAATTCCAAAGATTTCTCTTAAGGGTATAATGGGAGTGGTTTCCTCCGCCATAACGCTTTTCTAAATTTTTGTTTTGATTGAATTATAAAAAATGAAGCAATCACCATTCATAACGAAATAGCCTAACAAAACAGAAGATCAGGCAGTATTGCTTGCAACCTCTAAAACAAGCTACATAGTCCGAAATACAATGAAACCAGAGTCTCCAATGTTTAAACCACTCTCATGTTACAATTTATATGGCGAGGTACATAATTAAAAACATGAATAGGGTGCCCTCCACATATGGGTATTTTGAGAAAAAATAAAAAGGTCGTTATTTATGGGATGTCGTGTTTTAATCTTGGGGGGTGGTTTCGCTGGGCTATACGCTGCTCGTAACATTCAACGTTTAATGGGCAGAAATGTTGATATAGAAATAGTCAATCGTGAAAACTATTTTGTGTTCCAACCGCTTTTACCGGAGGTTGCCGGAGGCGCTATATCGGCAGTAAATGCTGTTTCGCCTCTGCGGTTCCTAACGAAGGGGATCTCAATGCGTAAAGCTGAGATCGATAGCATTGATCCGACGTCACAAACAGTTACTGTTTTTCAAGGGGTTCAGCGACGTCCAACAATATTAAATTATGACCACTTAATAATCGCATTAGGGTCTGGAAGCGATTTATCGCGTACGCCGGGATTACACGAACACGCTTTTACAATGAAAACCCTCAGCGATGCACAGAGTTTGCGCGCGCATGTAATTGAGCGGCTAGAACATGCCGATGTCACCCGTTTACCTGAAGTTAAAAAAGGTGCCCTTACGTTTACTGTTATTGGTGGAGGTTTTTCAGGTATTGAAACCGTTGGCGAAATCAAGGAGCTGATTGATCGATCGCTTCGTTATTACCCTAATATAAAAAAGGCAGAAATACGGGTTGTTGTATTAGAATTTGCTGACCGCATCTTGAATGAAATGCCCGAAAGTTTGGCGAAATACGCACAAAAAAACCTTACTAAGCGAGGAATTGAAATTCAGTTGGGTGTCGGTGTTTCAGGATGTACTGGCACGCAGCTTGTTACAACAGCAGACGAGATTATTGACACTCGGACCATTGTTGCAACAATAGGTAACTCCCCATCTTTGGCGGTATCGAAAATGCCATTAACTTTTCAGCATGGGCGTATTTTAGTCGGGCGTGACTTCCGTGTGCACGGGCATCAGAACATTTGGTCTATTGGTGATTGCGCTCTGATTCCAATGAAGGAAGACGCCAGCCACCGAGATGATTTTGCCCCACCAACGGCGCAATTTGCCGTGCAAGAAGCAAAGCAAATTGCATTAAACATCAAAGCCGTTATTGGAAAGCAGCCTTTAGAGACTTTTAAATATACCTCTAAGGGTTCTTTGGCTTCGCTTGGAGCCGGGCGAGGTGTGGCTGAAATTTTTGGTATAAAACTAACCGGCCGAACCGCCTGGCTACTTTGGCGGGTTTATTACCTTGCGTTTCTGCCTGGTATGCAGACGCGGATCTCGGTTCTTTGGAACTGGTTGATGGATTGGTTCTCTAGCCGCTCGGTTGTTCAAATCAATTCTGAGAAGCAGCACGGTGTACGCGATGTACTTTACCGCGCGGGTGATAGAATTTATGAAACTGGGGCTCGTGCGGATGGGTTCTACACAATTGTATCTGGAAGTGTTAGGATAACTGGCATCGACGAGAATACAGGAAAAGAAACCTCTCGGGTTCTTGGAGTAGGAGAGCACTTTGGTGAACGATTATTAAAAGGAGCTACCCGCAGAATTGCCACTGCAGTTGCTGTGGATGACACAAAAGTTTTAGGTCTAACTCGAGATGAGTTTTTAAAACTTGCTGAAGGATTGCCATTCTTTCATGACTATTTTGAAAACCATCTGGAAGTTTCTGGTCTTGGACAAGTGTTGGTACTTAGTGACGACAAGCACTGATTACTTTTGAGTGTTCTCTATCGCTAACAAATATTTCTTCGATGCCGGGAGTTCGTATTTATTCCAGCCTATTTGGAATAGCTGAAATCAGGCCAGATGGACCTTCTTTGACATAAATTTTGAGGTTTTTTATAACAGTTGGCAGGCACTGTTTGGCGAAAATATCTGCAAAGCCAGCAATGTGGGGGGTCAGTACGACATTAGGTGCAGACCACATTGGGTCTGCATGTGTTAAGGGCTCATGCTCAAAGACGTCCAGTCCAGCCCCTGCAATTGTACCTGTCTGAAGGGCCTTGATCAGTGCAGTTTCATCAACGCAGCCGCCACGGGCCAGGTTCAAAAAAAAGCCTGTTGGTTTCATAGCTGATAGGACCTCTGCGTTAATAATGTGGCGGGTCTTGTCGGTTAAAGGCACCAACACGACAAGAAAGTCAGCCTTAGCTGCTGCTATAATGAGGTCATTGCGTGGATAGATATGGTCCACATTTAGCGCACTGGTGCGCCCATCTGATACTCCAAGTACAATCATACCTAGGGTTTTGGCATATAAGGCAAGGGTCTCAGAAATGTCACCAAGTCCTAAAATACATAAGGTCTTGCCATGAAGAGCAGTTTGCACCTGGCGATCCCAATTAGCTATCTTCTGCGCTTCAAACATGTCAGGCAGCCGTCGCGCCAGGCTCATCATCAGCATAAGTGCTGTCTCTGAAACCTGTGGACCCTGAACACCTTTAATATTTGTGACAGGAACATAATCTGGCAACTCAGCCATGTTAAGAAAATTATCCACACCAGTGGTCAGGGTCTGTACCCATTCCAACTTTGGCATGGCGCCAATCAATGCAGGCGGGACATGCACACCAATCCCCATAAATACGTTGGCTTCTGCTGCTAGAGCCATGGCATCTTTGACTGAATATGCCGCATGAAATATAATTTCAGGAAACATTGGAGAAAGCTTGAGCAGGTAGTCGTCCGTCCACTCCGCAATTTCATGACGGACTATAATTGATTTAGTCATTGCAGCATTCCTTAAACATCAAGCTTGGTAGCCAAGACTCATTTTTAAACTCATAAGTTTCTCAATTGCAGCCCCAGTAGGTGCGACAGCTGGAGCATCATTTTTAATTTCATCCTAGAAATCTCTATTACTTTTACTATCCCATTTATTATTTTAATAAATGTTGATGGGTGGGGCTATATAATTTGCCTTGTTATTAGAAAAGGTATCGTATCCCATACTTGAAAAGGAGTGCCTGATGAAAAGATTTAATCTAAACCAAAAATTACTTCAAATTTATCTGGATGCTAACCGGCCTGGTCCATTTCAAGAGGTTGCGCGTGGGTGGTTTAAAACCTGTCACAGTCGTTGAGCATTCATTCTAAACGCTGCGAGCGCTTGATTGGTATTGCCGTTACCAAAGAAATAGATGCCTTCGCCGTGGTGCCGGGCGCAAATTTTACCTACCTCACGGGAGTTGAATTGCACCTGATGGAGCGTCCCACAATTTTCGTGGTGTGTAAAGGTGGCAGTAAATTTGCGATTATGCCGTCGTTGGAGGAACAGAAATGGTCCCAGGCGATGCCTGATGTTGAGACATTTTATTGGAAAGATGCGGAAGGCCCTGACGCTGCCTTTGCTTGGCTCTCAGATCAATGTGGTCCCATCATACTTGGCGTTGAAGGTCTGCGTATGCGGATGGCTGAATATGCCTTGCTCGTGAGCCATTGGCACAAAAAACAAGTTATCAATGCAGATGTGGCGCTTGCTGAATTACGTATGTTAAAAGATAAAAATGAAGTTGAAGCTTTAAGCCGTGCGATTAAGATTAGTGAGTCCGCCTTGTTGGAGACAATAGAAGCTACTCGGGTTGGCCAGACGGAGCTACAGGTTAAGTCAAGGCTTCAACAAGCCATGCTGTCCCATGGAGCCGAGGGCTTTGCCTGCGATCCAATTGTGCTCACTGGGTCGGCAGCGGCCAATCCACACGGTACATCTGGTGGTGGTCCAATTATACCAGGGGCTTGCCTTCTGATTGACTTTGGTGCTTCTTATGGAGGTATGCACGCTGACATTACACGCACTTTTTTTTGCCAATATGTCAGTGACGAACATCAACGAATTTATAACGTAGTTCGGTTGGCGAATGAGGCGGGCAGGTATGCAGTTAGAGTTGGTATGCCGGTTGGATCTGTTGATGATGCAGCAACTAGTGTGCTTGAGAAGTCGAGCTACGCGGATTTAATTTTACACAAAACAGGCCATGGCCTGGGGCATGACATCCATGAAGCACCACAAATTATGCGAGGAAACAATATTCCTATGGCCCAAGGAATGGTGTTCACGGTGGAGCCAGGGCTATATAAGCATGGTGAATTAGGTGTCCGTATTGAAGACGATATTCACGTTGGTCCGGATGGTGCCGATTGTTTAACGTCTTTAAATAGGCAGCTACAGACTTTTGGCTAAACACTGTCCTACTCTGCTGATCCCCTAAGATGGGGTTTGGGGCAATAGCCTTTAAATTTTTTAACCACTGAATTGATTTGGGATAGATTTTGTAAGTGGGGCGATTAGGAAGCCCTCAAAAAATGAACTCAATTCCTTAAATCCATCAATTGGAAGTACATTTGCGATATGCTGATCTGGTCGTACAATTACAATGCATCCAACTTCTCGGTTTATTCCACGCATAGTGTAAATATCTTCTGCTGTCTGGTCTGGACAGAACATTTTTTCGTAGTCAGTAAGCTGTAGAAGTCCAACTTTAGGCCGCAATAAATCTGGCATTGCCCCAATATCTAAGTCTTGGTGAGACTGCTGAAACACTGCCATGACGTCTATCACTCTATTAGAGTCCATCTCTTTAGGTGTAAATTTTTGTAGGGGTGAGTCCAAAGATGTTCCAAGAAAATTACAGAGCTTCTGTATATCCGACTGCGGCGAAGCTGGACTTCCCGCACCTGTGAAGGCGTAGAGACGCCAGCGTGCATCTGCCTTAATGGTATGCCCCAGTTGAACTGGTTTGGCATCGGCTAGTCGCGTGACTGGTGCGGAGTGGAATCGAGTGCCAACTTCAAAACCAGGGGCAAGATGCTGCCAGTCGCCATGACCCGTCAGAACAGAGGGAGTATATTTGACTGACAAGCCTGCCGTGTAGCGGCTGTGCTCAATAAAATAGCGTTGGAACTTTGGGGTTTCCTCTAGAGGTGTACCTGGCTCAGGTGGCGCCCCAATTATTCGGGACCATTCGTGGTCGAAATCAATTAGGTCTTTGGCTACTGTCCGCCGTTCTGCAGAATACGTGTGCAAAAGCTTGGGATCGCAGCGCTTTTGAAGGACTAAGATCAATTTCCAGCCTAGATTAAATGTATCCCCCATCGATACATTCATACCCTGACCCGCCTTGGCAGAATGTGTATGACATGCGTCTCCAGCAATAAAAATACGCGGAAGTTGTGTCTCTACATTTTTGGCAGGCACATCATCAAACTTGTCTGTCACGCTGTGGCCAACTTCATATATAGACCACCAGACAACCTCTTTTACGTTAATTGTATATGGGTTGAGTACACGATTAGTGGCATCGATCAGCTTTTCAACGTCCATATCACTTTTTGAAATACGTTCATTATTGGCCAGTTTGTCCATCTCGATATACACTCGGACCATATGCCCACCCTCGCGGGGTATGAAAATGATGCTCCCTTCGTTCTCAGATTTGACCAGAGATTTCATACGGAAGTCGGGAAAATCGGTTTGGGCCAACACATCCATGACCCCCCAGGCTTGATTAGCCTTGTCGCCGACTAGTTCCCTCCCGATAGAGTTACGAACACCACTCCGTGCACCATCACAGCCGACAACATACTGGGCACGGACGGTCTCTAATTGTCCCTCATGGCCAGCATCGCTACGTTCATGGGTGACAGTAATGGGATGGGTTGCCTCTTTTTCTGTTAGGGTTAGGTCAATTAATTTTCGAGAGTAGTGGGGTACTAACCGCGTCGGGGCGTTTCGCATGACTTCTAAATACCGGTCATGAACCCGAGCTTGATTTAGAATGACATGAGGCATTTCTGATAGACCATCTTCAACATCTTGGATTCGGCCAGTACGATGTATTTCGCTGGGCTTTTCTGGTTTTGGGTTCCAGAAACTGGTTTCATTCACCCAGCATGCTTCACGCTTGACCTTTTCAGCAAAGTCGAATGCCTGAAACATCTCCATTGACCTGCAGGATATACCATCTGCTTGACCCTTTTCCATTGGGCCAGGTTTCAGATCAACAATTCTGGTAACAATGTCTGGATGCGCTGCCAGTTGCGCAGCAAGGGTTAAGCCGGCGGGTCCCGATCCAACAATCAACACATCGACTTCATTGGGCATATCCAGTGTCGGCTCTTTTTGGCCTTTGGCAAGCTTGTAAATGTCTGGGTCGCCAGCGTGAAAACCATTATGATGAAACTGCATTTCTTTTTTCCTTACTCATAGCATTCACTTTAAAGGTATTAGTATTTCTGCGTCACCAACTCGTCAACTAAAATAATATGTATACATATTAATATTTTATTTATTACAAATTAAGTGGTAACTTTTTCGTTACTGGTCCACTCTCAGGGTAGATAATAAAAGAAAGTAGAGACGATAGAAACGTACTCTTACCCTGGACACTTAATTCGCCGGCTTCATCAGATTTCTACGCACGCATTCATGTTGCGCGTGAAGGAAGCTGGGTTTGATTTAACACCTATACAGCTTGCGGCAATGCAGGCCCTTAAGGTGAACCCGGGGATTGAGCAGGCAAAGATTGCAACTCTTATAGCATATGACCGCGCGACAATAGGTGGAGTTGTGGAGCGGTTGGAGAAAAAAGGTTATGTAACTAGGACCGTTAGTAAACTAGATAGGCGTGCTCGCGAGGTTACACTCAGTAGCAAGGGTAGTCACGCAGTGGAGCTTCTTACATTGACTGTTCGGGCGCTACAGGATGAAATTCTTGAACATCTGAGTGTTGAAGAACGCACATTGTTTATATCAATGGCGCAAAAGGCGAGTGGAGTGGATACAAAAGATTAACGTAGTGACGTCTATTGATGATTTATGGCCCATTAAGTTGTCAGATGCAGATGTGCTGGTTAATCTCAAATTATATGTTTTTCAGAAATCAGAAGTTAAATAGGGAGTTAATTTCTTATAATGTTAATCTATTTTGTGCTAAAAAACCTTTTACTATCCGTCAAAGTTTTTGCACGCCTAATAAATGAGATCACTAAAATTAAGATCCCTAAACTGCCAGCAAAACCAAGTGCCATTGGAAACCCAATGTAATCAGCTAGTCCACCCATAATTAATGCACCAGTTGCAGCAGCTCCAATGCTAACCATTATCCAAATGCTCATTACCCGCCCGCGGAGGTTATCATCTAGATCAATTTGGATCGCTGTTTGAAGTGTAATTGCAGAAAACGTACCTGCAAAGCCAAGGCACGCAATACATCCAATTGTTAACTCCCACTCATTAGAAAACCCGACTACAGGTATAAGACTAATACCCGCTAAAGTACTTAAAATGGCTGCTTTTGGTATTTCTCCCACGCTCTGATTTGGCATAAAGACTTTCGCTAAACCGGCGAAAAGGGCTCCGAGGCCTGCGCTTGAAGTTAGCAACCCAAGACCAACAGCGCCCTTGCTAAACACACCATCTGCAATGACAGGGAGAATTTCCAAAGTACCACGAATGAGGAACGCAAAAAGAGCTGTGATTAAAAGCGCACGACTTATGAACGAATTTTCAGAAACATGGCGAATGCCAGATCTCAGTGCACTTAGGAATGGCTCCTTAATAGATGATGAATATGGCAGTTCACGGGGGCGTAATAAGCTTAGCGCAAATATAAAAGGTAGATAGCAGAGTGTTTGGATGAGTAAGGCCATGCCAACACCCCAGACAGTGATCATCCAACCACCAATTGCAGGACCAATCAATCTTGCCAGATTGAAATTTATGGCGCCAATGGTAACAACAGATGAAATGGATGCATGGCTAACTAACCTTGGCCCAAGTGACATTCGTACAGGGTTGTACGCAGAAGCAATTATTCCTGATGATGCAGCCAAGATGGCCAACACGATTTCGTCAATTAGTCCAAAGGTAAAAAAAAGGTAAAAGCTTAAGGAAATTAGGAATAGCAGAAACTGCGTCACTAGCGCCGCTTTCTTTATTGGGACCCTATCGATTAAGACCCCAAAAAGTGGCCCCATGATCATCGATGGTGCGAAATTTACAAAAGCAATAAATCCAACGAATGTGGCGGATGACGTAAGTTCCCAGGCAATCCACCCTATAGTAATTCTCTGCATCCAAAGCGCGTTCAGGGCAAATACATTCCCACCAACGTAAACTCGAAAATCTTTAAAACTTAGTGCAGATAACTCCATAAAAAACGGGTAGTTGAAAGCAGACTCCATGACAATATCATTGGACTAACTTTATGTGATATGCCTTGTAATTAAATTATGTTGCTAATTGCAGAAATATAAATTGGAACTGTGTGAATTAATTACTCTCACTTTGATTTGTTAGTGAGCAGTCGGAATTGAGTAGTCTTCTTCAGACACCTTTTCCAGCCAAACCGCGACACGTCCATCCAAAGCCTCCTGAATAGCAATGTGCGCCATACTGCTATCCGCCGTTGCGCCATGCCAATGTTCCTGACCTGGCGGTATCCAGACATTATCTCCAGCTTCTATAAGTTCTGGAGGCTGATTTCTAATTGCAACAAGACCAATGCCGCTAATCACGTGCAGTGTCTGACCTAATGGATGTGTATGCCAAGCCGTTCTGGCGCCCGGATCAAAGGTCACAGTTAACGCACGAACTCTTGCGGGTTCTGGGGCTTCAACTATGGGATTCTGCCATACCGTGCCAGTAAACCATTCTGACGGTGCTTTTTTTGCAGGCACGGATCCAGCTTTAGTAATTTTCATAAAACTTCCTTAAAACGGATAATGACTTAGCTATAGTAAATTATTAGCAGACGTTGAGGAACATGGATATCTGTCATTATTTAAAAAGGTGTCTCACATTTAGCAAATGAAATATCGGTAATAGTCGGATGTGCCAATTCTATATTCAATTAAACTTTTGTGAGGTTCATGCTTGAAGCTGTTTTCAAAACATTGCCTTTGAGTAAGACCGGCTCAATCAAATTAAATGAATGGAATGAAAGGTATATCACATGCTGCTAAAATGAATAGTGTGACAATTATGACAAAGGGTTTAGTCATTTAAAATCTCCTGTAAATTAAATATCTGATTTTAATCATAACGTACATTTTCAAACAAGTAGTTTGGTAGACATTGAATTTTAGAAAACAATAATTTGGGCAAGTGGACTACTTAGATTAATCAGTTATCATTTTTTAGGATTGAAAAATTTAGGCCGGAAAACTTTGCAATCCAATTTCCTTTGCTATCAATAAGAAAGTTTAGTGGGACGCCCTGCATGTTGATGCGGATTTTTTTGGCAGAGGACGAGACAACAAGTGCTTCCGCTTCAACGCCTGAATCAGACACGACAGTAACTGTGCTCCCCGCTTCTATATAGGACATTATCAATCCTCCCTGCCATTTGGCTAAATTTACTGTTATTATGATATGTTGGTCGCATTTTTTGAACAATTTGCAATGATTAAATAGTGCTTTTGATTTCTTATTTTTGGAAACAGTTTTTTTGAGGTAGCCATAGATGAATAATTACAATTAATTAGTTGTAAAAACTGTGGGTAGAAAAGGTGAAAGTGATGGCAAATTACATATTGTTAAAATTTTGATGATGCGGACTAAATCAAATAATTTTAGATGTTGATGTCGGTTTTTTAAACCTGCATCAACTTGCTAGGCGAAACAGCATCTGTATTAATTTGAAGTCACTACAACTCTAGAAAATGACCACAGATAGCTTGAATTTTGACGCTTCCGAGCTACCTTTTATTCACAGTTTTAAGGGTGTTACAAGTATGGCCAAACTAGAAGTATTATATAATTCTGAATGCCCTATTTGTGACAGAGAAATCAAGCATTACAAAAAGATATCAAATAGTGATATCTCTTACGTCCCAATTTCACCAGCAAGCTTGAATTCTTGGGGCCTTAGCGAAAACCAAGCAGCAAAAAAGCTACATGCTAGGTTAGGTGGAAAAAAAATAGTTGGAGTGGATGCATTCGTAGAAATATGGGCCAAACTTCCCTATTATTGGATTTTAGCTACATTTGTTAAGCTGCCACCAGTAAAGTTTTTAGCAGATAATATGTATTCAATTTTCTTAGCACCTATGTTGTTTAGCCTTCACAAGTTTCGGCAAAAAAGAGCTTCAAAAAAAGAAGAGTAAAGTTTGGACTTGTAAAATCAGTTAAATATAACAAAAACTATAATAAAAATAAAAGCTTCGATTGCAACTAATTATAGGTATCATTCGCAATGTTAAAAATTATACATAAATTTCTATTTATTTGCGTCGTTAGTTCATCGGCAGCCGCAATGGATTGTAGCCGTTTAAGTGAAGCGGTGTTCGAGTTCGAAAGCCTTCCAAAAAATGTATCGAGTACTTTTCGGGTTAGAAACTTGCAACAAATTATTGGAACAGCCGATGATGGCCAATGGGGTAGGCAAAGTGAATATGCGTACACCCGCTACCTTGCAATATGCCGTTCTGACACATCGCTGGGTACTTATGTTGAAAAACCAAGTCGTCAGGTGAGTGGTGGTACCGTAGTAGATAACTTCTCATTTGAAACTATCTATGAGGATATTCCTATAACCAAATGCGAAATTCAAAAGCTGCCTATATTTCAAAACACTGGGACGGGAACCGATGACGTTGGTGCATTTGTTAGCGGCGCAATCATGGGTGGAATTTTAGGTAAAGTAATTACTAAAGAGGATGGTGGTGCCGCCGTAGGTGCCGTTTTAGGTGGAGCTTTGGCGAACGAAAGCCAAAAAAATAACTCTAAACAAATTGTTGGTTATGAAAAGAAAGAGGTATGCTCAAGAAAATACAGGATTGTGGAAACTCAAAGGGAGCAGTACTCACACTCAACAATTACGTTTCAACTTAGTGGACAAACTTATACTGCTAATTTTGTAAAATAACGAAACGGACTAACAGCTGTTTTGCTACAAAAGCAGTCACAATAATGCCGCTAATCTGTAAAGGGTGTGGGTACGTTCGTTTACGCATGTTTTTTAACATTAGCTAAACTAACAAACCTATTAATCGTGCCCATATAAAAGTTTTAATGGCTTAAAGAAGGTTTGGAGGCGGGTACCGGAATCGAACCGGTGTACACGGATTTGCAATCCGCTGCATAACCACTCTACCAACCCGCCAATAGTTTGCAATATTTGGGTTATACTAACAGGATTTCGTCTGCAAGCCGTTCTTGCCGTTGCGGCGATACCTTTCGTGTGGAATAAGGTCTAATAATATTACACCGTAGAATCGATGAAAATGACTGATTATATCACTCTCCGAACTACAATGGTTGATACACAAATTCGTCCGGCTGATATAACAAAATTTCCAATTATTGACGCAATGCTCAATGTGCGACGCGAAATGTTTGTTCCAGACCAAATGCGGCAAATAGCCTATGCAGATTCTATCGTTCATTTGGGAGGAGATCGCAGTGTTCTTGATCCACGTTCATTTGGAAAAATGTTAGATGCGGTTAATATACAAAGCGACGAGCTTGTTCTGGATGTGGGGAGTGGCCTGGGGTATTCAGCGGCTGTAATAGGAAAATTCTGCGAGGCTGTCGTGGCTTTAGAAGAAAACGAAGATATGGCATTGGAGTCTGAAACAATTCTAGCTACGGAAGGTTGCTTGAACGTTGCAGTATTGCAGGGTACCTTGACGGAAGGGGCGGCCAAACATGCACCATTCGACGTGATCGTAATTGAAGGTGCAGTTGAAGAAGTTTCAGATGGACTAGTTTCACAATTAGCTGATGGCGGTCGGATGGCAGCTATTTTCAGTCAAAAGGGTCAAGGAGTAATGCGTGTTGGCTACAAAACTCAGGGTAAAATGTCTTGGCGATTTGTATGTAATGCTTATGCGCCAGTGCTTACTGGATTTCACAAAACGCACAGGTTTTTATTGTAGATTTTGATCATTATTACTTTTTTAGGGGATATTCAAAATGTTTAAAAAGACAACGACGGCCTTAGGTCTTTTTGTTTTAATGTTTTTTGGACCGGGCATTTTAAGTGCTCAATCCTTGAGTGATACGCTGCGTAATGCTTATAAGACTAGCGGGCTTTTAGTTCAAAATAGAGCGCTACTTCGAGCAGCGGATGAAGATATGTCTGGCAGTATGGCGTTGCTGCGTCCTGTGATAAATTGGTCGTCTACTTACTCATATACTGGTGCATCACCATCAGATAAAACCTCTCTAAGCGGTAGCCTTAGTGCTAATTGGTTACTTTACGATTTTGGCCGCTCGAAAACTAAAACTGAAGCCCTTAAAGAGACTGTCTTGGCAACGCGTCAGTCTTTAATGTCAATTGAGCAGGACGTTCTTTTGCGCGGCGTGTCTGCTCATATGAATTATCGTCGTACAGTTGAGTTCGCATTGCTCAGATCCACAAATGTTGAGTTGATTTTTCAAGAATTGAGTGCTGCGCAGGATCGCTTTGATGTTGGGGAGGTTACGCGCACGGATGTTGCTCTGGCCGAAGCTCGGCTAGCTAGTGCCCGAGCCAGTCTTTCTGGTGCTGAAGGTAATAGGTTAAGGGCTTCTGCTGAATATCAGGCGGTTACAGGCAAGCTACCGAAGGATTTGGGAACGCCTGTTGAATTGCCAGCTTTACCTGAGAATGTTGAAATGGGAATTGCGCAAGCGAGGATGATACATCCAGATTTAAAACGAATGCGTCATACTGTAAATGCTGCCGAATTACGCATAAAAATTGCTAATGCTGCAGATCAGTTTTCTGTTTCAGGGCGTGCTGGCCTTGCCGTTAATGACTCTGGTTCAGGTGTATCCGAAAGCGTCAGCATTACAGTTTCTGGTCCTATCTATAGCGGTGGCGCTAATGCGTCTGGAGTTCGCGCCGCGATGGCGCGACGCGACAGTACGCGGGCGCAATCGCACATTGCTTCTTTAAGTATGGAGCAAGAAGTCAGAAACTCATTTGTGTTATTTAATGTTGCTCGTGCTAGTGGAGAGGCGAGCGAACGGCAAGTCAAGGCGGCTGAAGTGGCATTTCGAGGTATCCGAGAAGAAGCCTCACTAGGTGCTCGTACTACACTGGATGTCTTAAATGCAGAGCAGGAGTTACTTGATGCCCGAGCTAGTAGTATTTCTGCGGGTATCGATGAGCAAATTGCAGCGTATACAGTCTTAGCCTCAATAGGAAAATTAAATGCTGTATCACTAGGCCTAGGCTTAAAAACTTATGATCCAATCGAATATTATAATTTTGTGAAGACGGGCCCACGGACGAAAAGTACTGAGGGTACGGTGTTGGATAATATATTGAAAAATTTGGTAGAAAATTAATTAGTGACATAGTTTTTTATTAAACAGCATTTGGTTTGATTTAAATCAAAGCGGCTACGCAAATTAAAAGGTTAAGCAACTTTATGATACTGCCTTAGTGAAGTATTATTTTGGAATAGTACTACAAAGTGAAATTAATTTGTCGATGTCCAGATGCTTTTCAATGAACTCTCCCAATTCATCTAAGGTCGTTTCCACATCAGCTTGATATGAAACTAAGTTTGATGCAGCCCCTAGGTTACTAAGAAATTGTGACCGAAATAAGTCTGAGTTAAATAAGCCATGTAAATAAGAACCGCGTACATTTCTGCCGTCATTCATCGCCCCTTCATTACGATTTGGGAGCTTTAACCAGCTGCGTTCACAGTCTGGCCCAGATGTTTCCCCAATATGAATTTCATAACCAGTCACTGGTACCTTTGTATCAATTGTAAAGGCGTTAGTTAACGATAAGTTTTTTTTAGGGCTCATGACTGTCTCAACATTTAAATAACCAAGTCCGCTTACAGTCCTAGGCGGCCCTTCAATTCCATCTGGATCATGAATTTTTCTTCCAAGCATCTGATAACCGCCACATATTCCAAGAATATGTCCTCGACGTCTATAATGTCCTTGAAGATCAATATCCCATCCATTTGTACGAAAATTTTCTAGATCACTTATTGTTGATTTGCTACCAGGCAATATAATAAGTGCCGCATCACCAGGGAGGGGTCGTCCGGGCTCAACTATTTCAACAGTTACATTTGGTTCAGCAACTAACGGATCGAGGTCATCAAAATTTGAAATTCGAGCGAGCCGGGGGACAGCTATTTTAATCTTTCCACCAGGTCGCGTGGCAATATCCATGACGTCTTCAGCTGGTAATTTCCAAGCATCTGAAAACCAGGGCAAAACCCCTAGATTTTGCCAATTAGTTTGCTTCTCAATAGCGGTTACACCGCCGTCAAATAGTGAGACATCACCACGAAATTTATTAATGGCAAATCCTTTAATTCTAATTCGATCACTTTCAGGTAGTACTATATTCGTGCCAATCATTTGTGCGATTACGCCCCCACGATCGATATCACCTATCAAAATAACTGGTACGTTGGCGGCTTCTGCAAAACCCATATTGGCAATATCCCCTTCACGTAAGTTTATTTCTGCAGGGCTTCCCGCCCCCTCAATGATTATAAAATCAGTGGAATTAGCTACACGGAAAAATGATTCTAAAACTTTCGGCATTAATTGAGGTTTTAAAGAAGAATATTCGCGGGCTTTAACTGTTGTCATATGTTTGCCCTGTACTATGACTTGGGCGCCAATGTCAGTTTCAGGCTTCAATAGAACTGGGTTCATATCGACTATCGCAGGTTGTTGGCAGGCCATCGCCTGTAGGGCTTGAGCTCGGCCAATTTCGCCACCGTCTGTAGTGACTGCAGCATTATTAGACATATTTTGTGGTTTAAATGGCACAACTCTGTGTCCACGTTTTACAAGAGCGCGGCAAATACCTGCAACCAACATGGACTTTCCAACATTAGAGCCAGCGCCCTGTACCATGATTGCCTTAGTCATTCTTAGCTCTCCCCAGAGCTAACATAACCAGCTCTTTGATAAAGAAACAGTATAATTACCAAGTTTAATTTTTAAGCCCACTACCTAATTTAATTTTGTTCAAGCAGCTTTCAATTTCTTTATAATATCTAAAATCTTCTATTATCAGAATGTTTTTATCTATTTTGGAAAGTTGGCCAACAATTTAAAAAATAGTTAAGTTTTGAACTTTTTATATCGACGAACTCCACATTGGCAGCACCATCTGAGCAAAAGTAAGCGATAAATATAAAATTATTTAAGACCATAAAAAAAGCGTTCTGAGGCGAGCGCTTTTATTTTACATTTTTATAAAAGTCTTAAGCTGCTTCAGCCTGTTGGCGACGTTCGCTTTCTTCGCGGCTTAGGGCTACGGACGTGCGTATACCTTTCCCAACAAAGTCCATTAAGCCTGTAACGACCCGCTCATTTGGATCGATGCCCGCACATGATAAAACTTCTCGCCCGTCACGCGATCGGGCCCAACGAGCAATTTGTTCCGGCCCATTACCATATTTTTTATCATCAGCAATCGCATCATCTAATGCAGCTAAAACTACGGCGGCAAATAATTTACGGGCGCGATTGCCCTGTTCATTATTAAAGGCATTCCCGTCGACGAAATCTTTCATCTCGTATCCTTTTGTTGTCACATTTTAGTTTGAAGCTGTTTCATCCTTATGACGGAACTTTAGTGATTCGGGTGCCCTTTTTTGGAATGGCTGCTATGCGTTTAGCGCATAGCTATTTGAACGCCTACAATCTTCTTGAGACTTGAAACGTGTGATTGCGTTCGCTATATCCCGTTCTAATTTAATTTAACAATTTTAACCTAGGTTTTACTAAATGCCAAAAATTAATGGAAATGAAATTCGCATTGGAAATGTTCTTGAGCATAACGGAGGCCTTTGGAGTGCAGTTAAAGTTGACCATGTAAAACCAGGAAAGGGTGGGGCATTTGCACAAGTTGAAATGCGAAATTTACGTAATGGATCAAAACTAAATGAACGGTTTCGCTCTGCTGATAAAGTGGAAAAAGTTCGGCTTGAACAAAAGGACCAACAGTTTCTTTACGAAAATGATGGAATGTTAATTTTTATGGATATGGAAACCTACGACCAAATTGAGCTGCCAGTAGAGTTGTTAGGTGATCGCCGGCCATTTTTGCAAGATGGTATGACTGTTCAAATTGAATTTCATGAGTCTGAAGCCCTACACGCAACAGTTCCGCAGAAGGTAACCTGTAAAATCGTTGAAACTGAGCCTGTTGTTAAAGGGCAGACGGCTGCAAACTCATTTAAACCAGCAATTCTGGAAAACGGTATAAAAATTATGGTACCGCCGTTTGTTGGTCCAGATGAGCTTGTTATAGTAGATACCATTTCTATGGAGTATACAGAACGCGCCTAAAGATTTATTATCGCATCCTCAGCAGTCATTTGTGATGTTACGCGGTCGAATCTTAGGTAAGCTAATGCACGACCGTTATGCTGAGTATAAATAACACCAGCTGGCTTTCCATTTGCTAAAATTGGTGAACCAGGAGTTGCTGATCCTAATATTTTAATTTGTTT
The DNA here is from genome assembly GCA_905182325.1 of uncultured Planktomarina sp. Lineage (GTDB taxonomy): Bacteria > Pseudomonadota > Alphaproteobacteria > Rhodobacterales > Rhodobacteraceae > Planktomarina. The sequence continues at coordinate 28,370 of CAJJBD010000035.1, forward strand.
TAACCCTTTTCGAAGTACAGTTTTATGCTTCATCCGGGCTACAATCTCTTGCCCAACGTAACATCCTTTTTGGAAATTGATGCCATTTAATCGCTCAAAGTCCATCTCTAATAAAAATTTATCCGGCCCAAGTTCTATGCCAGTTTCAGGAATAATGTGCTCAACCCTTAAAGCCTGCCAGTCTATAAAACCACTAGAAGTGGTTCCGTACATCCTCCAGCCAAGTGCCGTGGATCTTGGGTCCATGAAAGCGGTTTCTGGGATAAGACCTAACCCACAACTAACATCACATTCGATCATTTCAATTTTGACGTCTGCTCTCAGCCTGTACATCGTCAGTCGGGATGCAAGGGCTGATTGTAAAACTTTTGCAACATCAACTAAAATATCATTTTGTCTTACTAAAACAAAAAAGTCTGCAATATACTTACCTTGAGGGTTCAATAAGGCCGCATAGTGCAAACCCATTGCACTAGTTTCGTTAGTTATCAAATTTTGTAAAAAACTGAGCCGATCAGAGCCAGTTATTTGGATTATGCCACGCTGTTGTTCAGGCTGACCCATGGGCTATTCCTATATTTAAATCTAAGGTATAGTGAGTTTTCAATTAAGCGCTAGAGCATATATGTCCGCACCCATTTCAGTAGTCATCCCCACATTTAATTCTGAGTGTCAGTTGCCCAAGACATTATTGTCTCTCATGGAGGGAGTTGATGCTGGTTTAATCCGAGAAGTGATAATTTCAGATGGTGGGTCAACTGATGGGACACAAAGTATTGCTATCAAATGGGGTGCAGAATTTGTTTCGGGGGACGCTTCGCGTGGGGGACAATTGCGCCAAGGGGTAGCTAAAGCCTGTGGCGCTTTGCTGCTCATAGTCCACTCGGACACAATTTTAGAGGCAGGCTGGGCATCAGAATTAAAAAGTAAGCTGTCAGATGGCCCTTCTTGTTTTTCATTAGCCTTTCGCGCTTCTGGAATTGCGCCTTTCTTAGTAGCATTTTGGGCGAACGTACGCACGGACTGGCTACGCCTTCCTTTCGGCGATCAAGGGCTTTTCCTTAGCCGTGAAGAATACGATATGGCTGGTGGATATCCGGATCAGCGGTTAATGGAGGATGTTGCTTTGGTGATTGCTCTCACCGCCCCAGTAAAACGAATGCGTAGCAGGGCTTATACAAGTTCGGAAAAGTACCAAACGCAGGGGTGGATCTATCGCGGTAGTAAAAACTTGATTTTACTTGTTCGGTATCTGTTAGGTACTGAACCTGATGTACTCGCTCGGAGCTATTATCGCCCCTCTGACGGGCCAAACTGAAGACGACACAGGTCCGCATAGTAGCCGCCTGAACTGTAAAGCTCTTCATGCGTTCCAGACTCGATAATCTTACCTTTATCCATCACTAAAATTTGATCCGCAGCTATAATGGTGGACATTCTATGCGCAATCACCAAAGTTGTGCGATTTTTAGATAGCCGTTCCAGAGCGTTTTGTACCAATGCTTCAGACTTTGTATCCAATGCTGACGTAGCTTCGTCTAGTAGTAAAATTGGAGTGTCGCGTAGTAATGCTCTTGCAATTGCGACGCGTTGGCGTTGGCCACCAGAGAGATTAGATCCGCGAGGCCCTACGGGCGTTTCTAGGCCTAGAGGCAACGTTGGTAAAAAGTCGGCAATGTGGGCTGCTTTAATAACATCCTGCAACACCTGTGGATCTACATTTTTATGACCAACTGTTATGTTTTCGTGCAGTGTTTCGTCGAACAGCAGAGTATCTTGTGATACAATGGAAATTTCAGCACGTAATGCGGTTGGATCAAGTTCTGTATTTTTTACACCAGAAATAGTGATGTCGCCTGTCTGATGTGCGTAAAGCCGGGTCAGTGAGTTAAATATTGTAGTTTTTCCAGCGCCTGATGCACCAACCAATGCAGTGGTTTTTCCGGTTGGTGCTGTGAATGAAATATTACTCAAAACATTCATATGGCCAAAACTGAGATTTACATTTTTAAACCTTATATCACCTTTTGCAGAAAATTTAGCTGGGTTTTTTGGACCCATAAGCTGTGGGCTTTGGTCTAAAATAGAATACATTCGGTGAACAGATACTCCTGCTGCATTGATTAGACCAGAAATTCCAGCAAGTCGGCGTAAAGGCTCAAAGGCTAACCCGAGTGCACTAAAAAAAGCCATGAATTGGCCAACAGACTTTTCTCCACTGATGATTTCATAACCGCCATATAAAATAACACCAGCAAACCCAATACCGCTCATAATGTCTACTAATGATGGAAGGATAGAGGTTCCAAATAAAGTTTTTAACTCTACCTTAATTTGATTTTGGGTAAGCTTACGGTATTGAGTTGAGTAGTACTTCTCCAGACCGTTAAGTTTAATTGTCGCAATTCCGTGAAAAGCTTCATCTAAACGAGCTGCCATGTTAGCGGCCACTTCCCTAGCTTTGGAGGCTTGTTTGCGAGTATAACGATGCGCAATTAAAGAAGGTATTAAAAGAAGGGGAGCTCCTAGCAAAGCGAAGATAGTCCACAACCAGTCAATTGATAACATGACCACCAATAATGAAAGAAGTCCGATTAAATCACGGGCTCCACCACGTACGACTAAGCCCCACGTTTGTGCTACCGACTGCACGTCGCCTTGCACACGTTCAATCAGGTATCCAGGTGCGTTTTGAGAAAAAAAGTTCATATCAAGGCGTAGAAGGTGATTTAAAAGGTCATTCTGCAAATCCGCTACGGAATATCTGGCAATTTTAGTCATCATTACTCGATGGCTAACTGAAAGGATTCCTCTTGCTAAAAACAGGCACAACACAACGATGGCGACACCCCATAATTGAGTATAGCTGCCGCCCACAAACACGTTATCGAACAAAGGTTGCATCATCCAAGCCAACCCGCCGATCATGCTACCCTCGACCATCATTAAAATGATCACTAGCGTCAACAACCAGCCATGCTTTTTTAGGTAGCTATTCCAGAGCCACCCAAATAACTGCCCTTGATTTATGAGATTAGAGTTTATTTTTTCTTTAATCATAATTTCGTGTTAGTATTTTGTTAACCTTCCTGCAAGAGAAGGCTACCTGGTTGACCTTAACTGAAACGATGAATATCGATAAATTATTAATTTTTTTGGGTTACTATCATGTCACTTTCTCAAGGCCGTCAGTATCTCGCTATTCCTGGGCCGTCGGTAATACCAGACAGGGTGCTTCAAGCAATGAATCAGCCCTGTCCGAATATATATGACGGTGATCTAATAGAGCTAACCCATAGCTTGGCCCCTGATTTGAAGCATGTTGCACAAACAAAAGGCAATGTTGCGATTTATATAGCAAATGGACACGGCGCTTGGGAGGCTGCTGTTTCGAATGTTCTTGCTCCTGATGATACAGTCCTAGTTTTAGCAACTGGCCGATTTTGTATCGGCTGGGGGGAGATGGCTCAAAACTTAGGAGTGAATGTTGAAACCCTAGATTTTGGTACTCATGATACAATTAATTTGGAAGTGGTCCGCGATCACTTGCGAGCTGATAAAAATGGCCGAATTAAGGCGGTAATGGCGGTTCATGTGGATACCTCAACTTCTATACGCAATGATATATCAGAATTACGTAGTGTAATTTCTGATACAGGCCATGGCGCGCTTTTGATGGTGGATTGTATCGCAAGCCTTGGATGTGATGAATTTCTGATGGATGACTGGGGTGTCGATATTATGGTTTCGGCTTGTCAAAAAGGCTTGATGACCCCTCCAGCTTTATCCTTCGTGTATTTTTCAGATCACGCAGCTAGTGCTCGCAACAAAATGGAGCGTGTGAGTTCTTACTGGGACTGGAATCCGCGCACCAACCCTAATCTTTTTTATGAATATTTTTGTGGTACTGCGCCAACTCAGCATTTGCTTGGTCTGCGAGAAGCCTTAGACATGATCAATGAAGAGGGGCTTCCGCATATTTGGGAAAGACATAAAGTTTTAGCAAAAGCGGTTTGGGCGTCGTGTGAGACATGGGCACAATCTGGGCCGCTGAAGCTGAATGTTTCTGATGAAAATTTACGAAGTAAAGCGGTTACAGCGCTATCAATAGGGGCCCCAAATGGGATGCAACTGCGGAAGTGGACTGAGAATGAAGCTGGTCTTACTCTTGGGATCGGGCTTGGTATGAATACGTTGGAGGATCCAAAGGCAGAAGGATCCTTTCGAATTGGTCACATGGGACATGTTAATGCCCAGATGATTATGGGCGCGCTAGGTTCTGTACAAGCGGGTTTAATAGCGTTGGATATTCCCCACGGAGTAGGCGGTTTAGATGCAGCCGCTCAGGTGCTAGCAAATTCTGGTAAACCTTACTAAATTATATTATTTGAGCCGCCTTTAATGCAGTAGGTAGTGCTTTTGCAAAGGCATCCATCTCACTGGCATCACCACAAGACACACGGATGCAACGGTCCATTGGCACAATAGAGGGCATGCGTATAAAAATTCCGTCTGCAATAAGACTTTGCAATACAGCGTGCGCAAATCTCCCATCTTGACCACAATCTATTGTAACAAAATTTGTGGCTGAGGGCAGCGCCTCTAATCCGTTAACTTGAGCAATATCAGTAATCTGTTGCCGACTTATTTGAACTTTCTCAATCACACTGTCAAAATAGTTTTGGTCTGAAAGTGCAGCCAAGGCTCCCGCCTGTGAAATCCGTGACATACCAAAATGATTTCGCACCTTATCAAAAGCTGCAATCAGTTTTTTTGGTCCAATAGCGTAACCTACTCGTGCACCAGCCATGCCATAGGCTTTTGAAAACGTCCTCATACGAATAACATTTGGTGTATTAGGACGTAGCGCGGGTGCTGTTCCTACTGGCGCCAGCTCTACATATGCCTCGTCTAATACGAGCAGCGTAGATTTGGGTAGGTCATCTATTAAACTATTTACTACATTCGCACTGTGCCAGCTACCCATAGGATTGTCAGGGTTGGCAAAGTAAATCATTTTAGCTGAAACCTCGATTGCCTTAGCAATTAGACTTTCTGGATCCTCACAGTCATTTACATAGGGTACAGTGTGTAGTTTTCCGCCATACCCTGTGACGTGAAAATTAAATGTTGGATAAGCTCCAGCTGATGTAACCACTGGCGTACCAGGCTCTATTAATAACCTCGCAAGATAGGCCAAAAGCCCATCAATACCCTCACCAATAATTATATGTTCTGGAGCAATGCTGTGATGCTGTGCTAGTGCTTCGCGGAGATTGTAATTTTCTGGATCTCCGTATTTCCAAACATCAGATGCAGCTTTGGTCATGGCTGCAATGGCCACTGGAGATGGGCCAAAGACGCTCTCATTTGCTCCTAGACGGGCGGTGAATTGTTTTCCCATTGCCCTCTCCTGAGTTTCAGGCCCTACAAAGGGTACAGTTGAAGGTAGGGTTTCAGCCAGTGCCGTTAACGCAATTTCTGTCATGCATTTCCTCATCTTGCTTTCACTGTTGGGGTTACCTAAACTTAACCTTAAACAATCTCTGCCAATCGCGCCAACGCTTCCAATATTTTTCCCTCTTCTTCCTCGCGCGCCACCAGATTTTCTTGCGTTTCTGCCAATACTTCTGGAGGTGCAGAAGACGCAAATTTTGGATTATTAAGTCGGCCGCGTAATCCGCCCAATTCCTTAGCTAATTTACCGAGATTTTTTTCCAAACGAGCCTTCTCAGCAGATACGTCTATGATGTCCGCTAGGGGTAATCCAAAGGTTGCGCCTGGCGCTGAAACGGTAATTGCTCCTTTGGGCATTATTTCTGCCTCTGTGACCTCGGTAATCCGTGCCATTTGTTTGATTTGAGCCATGTTAGCAGCAAGTGCGTTTTTTCCATTAAGGTCGTTTGAAACCTGTACTAAAGGCACTTTTGCTCCTGCGGGGACGTTCATTTGTGCTCGCGCTGATCGAATGGCATCTATCAAGCTAATAGTCCAACTGATCTCATTTGTTGCGGGCTCGTCGATTAAATCTAAGCCATATGTGGGCCAAGTTTGATGGACGAGCATGTTATCGCGTTTGGCAGTAAGTCCCCAAAGCTCTTCCGTAATGAACGGCATGATTGGGTGCAGTAACACCATACTTTGCTCTAATACCCAAGCAAGAGTTGTCCGGGTTTCTAACCGACCAGCCTGCCCACTTGAGTGCTCACCTTTTAAAATTGGTTTGGATAGTTCTAAATACCTATCGCAAACACTACCCCAAACAAAGGTATACAGCGCCGACGCTGAATCGTTAAATCGATAACCCTCCAGTGCATTGTCCACAGCAACTCGAACACGGCCCACCTCGCCAATTATCCATTTATTCAATGCTAATTCTGGAGTTGGAGGAACATCGCCACGCTCCTCAAAGGCCTGATTGAATTCTGCAAAGGAGCATGCATTCCAGAGCTTTGTACCAAAGTTTCGATAACCAGAAATACGCTGCAGGTCTAGCTTTAAAACGCCTCCAAGTGATGCCATTGAAGCATTGGTAAATCGCAACGCGTCTGCCCCAAATTCGTCTATTATTTCTAGAGGATCGACAACATTACCTGTTGATTTACTCATCTTTTTGCCTTTTGCGTCACGGACCAGGCCATGTAAATATATTGTTTTGAATGGAACTGTATCTACAACAGCGAGTTGCATCATCATCATTCGCGCAACCCAGAAAAATAAAATGTCAGAGCCCGTAATTAGGTCTGACGTGGGAAAAAAGCGTTTTAGCATATCATTTTGTGCATCGGACTTTTCCTCACCAGTCCAGCCTAATGTGCCGATTGGCCATAGGCCAGAGGAGAACCACGTATCAAGAACATCAGGATCGCGAGTTAGTTTGACTTGTGTTCCAGCCATCTGTTGGGCTTCTGCATGAGTTGGTGCGCAATATTGTACTCCATTATCGTCGAACCAAACTGGAATTTGGTGGCCCCACCATAATTGTCGTGAGATGCACCAGGGCTCGATATTCTCAAGCCAGTGGTAATAAACCTTCTTTTCCGACTCTGGTAAAACTTTAACTGTGCCGTCACGAACAGCGTCTAGAGCGGGTTTAACAATTTTATTTGTATCAACAAACCATTGGTTAGTGAGCATTGGCTCGATCACAACCTTTGAACGGTCTCCAAATGGTTGCATTATTGGTTTACTATCTACCTTTGGGCGGTATTCAGAAAACTCATTACCGTTGGCATCAATATTGGAAATAGTTTCCATCACGGCCAAACCCTCAGCAGTAATATCTTCTACAACTTTTTTGCGTGCCTCAAAGCGTCCTATGCCCCGATACTCTTCTGGAACTAAATTCATTGACGCAATTGTTGCTTCGTTGAAGCTTTCTTGGCCATTAGCGATCCGCTGCGCAATTGCCACCTCTTCAGCATAAGACTTTCCATCGTTACGCATATTAGCTTGTACATCCATCAGATTGTACGTCGGAATGTTATTACGTTTAGCAACTTGATAATCGTTAAAATCGTGGGCTCCTGTAATTTTTACGGCACCAGACCCAAAGTCTTTGTCTGGATATTCATCCGTTATTATAGGTATCAAGCGGCGCTGTGCTTGGGGCCCTACTGGTATTTCGCAGAGCATTCCTACTATTGGAGCATATCGTTCATCTGATGGGTGCACGGCAACGGCACCATCGCCTAACATAGTTTCAGGGCGCGTTGTTGCGATGGAAATATAATTACGCTCTTCTTTTAGCGTGATTTCCCCATTTTCATCTTTTTCAACATAAGTATACGTTGCTCCACCTGCGAGCGGATACTTGAAGTGCCACATGTGACCAGCCACTTCTATATTTTCTACCTCCAGATCTGAAATTGCAGTTTCAAAATGTGGATCCCAGTTGACTAAGCGCTTGCCGCGATAGATCAAACCTTTGTTATACATCTCAACAAAAACTTTGATCACTGCATCATGGAAATTCGGACTATTTTCATGGCCAGTTCGAGTATCCCCGTGTGCGCCGGCCATCGTAAATGCTGTACGGCTCCAATCACAAGACGCGCCTAGACGTTTTAATTGGTTGACGATTGTTCCACCGGATTCCTCCTTCCAAGACCAAACCTTTTCAAGGAATTTCTCACGTCCTAGCTCCACGCGACCTGGCTGTCCGGCTCCCGCCAGTTGCCGTTCCACTACCATTTGTGTTGCTATGCCGGCGTGGTCAGTACCGGCCTGCCAAAGTGTATCGAAGCCCCGCATTCTATGCCAACGCACAAGAATATCTTGCAATGTATTATTAAAAGCATGGCCCATATGTAAAACGCCCGTTACATTTGGTGGTGGGATCATTATGCAGTAGCTAGAAGCACCGGGCTTTGCGTTAGCTCCGGCAGTAAAGCAACCTGCTGCCTCCCAGGCTTTGTATAGGCGATCTTCAGCTTCAGCCGCGTTGAATTTGTCCATTGCCATATCTTAACTACCCTATGAATTTACACTGGAATACCTATTTCCAGAGCCAAGGAAAAGCCCTTCGTTTAAAACGGGTCCATCAATTACTGTTAAAATGTAGATTGATTAAAAAAAGAGGACGAAATCCGCTCCAAGCACACACTGACGATCAATTTTGTAACAACATTTGGTGTGATTGTGACAGCTGTTGACGATAATTAGTTTGTTCCAGTAGCCTGATTAGTTTACCAACTTTTCTTGAGCTCCTGGGCGTAGGACGGCTGGATCGTAAGGGGTTCGAGCGAAGATTTCATGAACGCGTGCCTCAAAATGGCTAACTGGCAATGTATCACAGTCAGGATCAAAGCTGCTTTGATCCCAACGTTCACAAAAAGTGGCGCAATCATCAAAAAAGGTATGACCGCGGTGTTTCTCGCGTTTGTTTTGGTTTCCTCCAACATGTTGTCCGTAGTAAACTATCTGAAAGTCGCCATGTTTTTCTACAACCCAGCTACATTGTTCTCTTACAAAAGGGCGTAATATTGAGGCTGCATATTCATCATGATTATAAGGCGCAAAAATATCTCCAATGTCATGAAGCAAGGTCGAAACAATCTAATCGGTATCTGCTCCATCCCGCTCAGCGCGTGTTTCTGATTGAAGGGAATGTCCCAACCGGGTTATTTGGTAGCCTGAAAGGCCTTCATCAAGGTCCGTGAGTGCTTTTAAGAGCTTGCTTGACGTACCCTTGGTATACTCAATTTCATGCCTATTCAAAAAGGTGTAATCTTCTTTGTCACCGTCTTTCATCGCTCGAAATTTAACATGGCCCATTATAAATACATCTCTTTGTTGTGTCTAAAGCTAGCTAGTAAGACGTTTAGTGTAATTAAGTCTTTTTTTATATTGCGATACATCATCATTGGTTAACAATTTTTTTTACACAACGTTCCTCGAGTTATTATTCCATAGTGATATATTGTTGGAGTATCACATTCATGGAGTTGGTAGTGGTTGAAGAGTACTGAACAAGATACTGGACAGGTGACAGTCTGCTGATAATGTTGCAGTGGAGTAGGAGCATGCCCAATGGAAAAGTTTGGTAAAAGTCAGTCTGTTGAACGCCGTGAGGACGACCGGTTTATCACTGGTCTTGGAAAGTATGTGGACGATACTGCTCCTGAAGATGCTCTGCATAGCTATGTTTTTCGCTCAGTCTACCCACATGGAAAAATCAAAACTTTGAATATTGAAGTAGCGCAGACTGCCCTAGGTGTAAGGCTGGTGTTAACGGCCAAAGCGTTAGAAGAGGGAGGTGTCTCATCCAAAATGGAAGCAAGCCTTTTAAAAAATCAGGACGGTAGTTTAGCACCAAATACTGATCGCTTTCTTCTTGCAAAAGAAAAGGTTCGGTTTGTTGGTGAGCCTGTTGCTATGGTTTTTGCTGAGACTTTTGCACAAGCGCGTGCTGCTGCTGAATTGATCGTATTTGAGATAGATGACTTGCCTGTTCATCTAGAGGTTTGCGCTGGTGGCCCTGCACTGCATGACGCCGCACCCGATAATATAGCATTTGATTGGGCCATGGGTGACCTGAATGAAATAGATATGGTTAAGGCAGGTGCTGCACATGTGTTAAGTTATAAAATTTCTGATAACCGCATTATCTGTAATTCTATGGAGCCCCGTGGCTGCTGGTCTAGCCTTGAAGATGGGCGACTTCATTTATGTGTTAATGGCCAAGGCGTTTGGGCACAAAAAACGCATCTCGCAAATATGTTTAAAATAGATGAAAGCGAAATACGCGTGACTAACCCGGATGTTGGCGGTGGGTTTGGTATGAAGGCTATGAGCTACCCCGAATATTTTTTAGTTGCCCACGCCACTCGTCTATTGGGTGTCTCTGTCCGCTGGATGTCTGACAGATCAGAGGCTATGGTTTCGGACAACTCTGGGCGTGATTTGACGTCAATAGCGACCCTAGCGTTCGATAAGGATTTAAAAATACTGTGTTATGCAGTCGAAACGTTTGCAAATATGGGTGCCTATTCGAGCCAATTTGCCCAACCCATTCAGACGCAATTATTTTCTAAGGTTTTAACTGGAGTGTATGATATTCCGTTAGCTTATTTACAAGTAACTGGGATCTATACCAATACAACTCAAGTTGATGCTTACAGAGGCGCAGGACGTCCAGAGGCAATTTATGTACTGGAAAGAGCAATTGATTATGCTGCGCGCAGTCTAGGTGTTGATCCATGGGACCTGAGGCGTCGAAATTTCATCCCAGTAAATAAATTCCCCTATAAAACATCTAGTAAAGTTACATATGATGTTGGAGATTTCAATAAAGTTCTCGATGCTGCAGTAGAAAAATGTGGATTGGATGACTTTGAAAAACGTCGTTTGCAAAGCGCTTCCAAAGGCAAGCTGCGCGGTATTGGGCTTTGCTGCTATATTGAGAGTATTTTAGGTAGTCCAACAGAAACTTCACGTGTTTGTTTTAATGTGGATGGCACAGTTGATTTATTTGTGGGAACCCAATCAAACGGGCAGGGGCATGAAACAGTTTATGCTCAATACCTGTCTGACCAGAGTGGCATCTCTGTGGATCTAATCCGAGTAATTCAGGGTGATAGTGACAAAATCCCAACGGGTGGTGGTACTGGTGGGTCGCGCTCGGCGACTGTACAAAACACTGCAACCTTAGCTTTGGTAAGGACCATTAAAGATCGTTACTGTGCGTTTCTAGCGGAACAAAATAATGTAGAAATTACTTCAGTTAGCTTTGATGATGAAGTTTTTCGGATAGATGGCTCTAATGTTGTAATGAGCCTGATTGATGTGACAGATGTTGCCCGAGCGGTGGGTGAAGTTGGTTTGCTTGATATCACTCAATCCGCAACTTTAGATGATTTAAGTTTTCCAAATGGCGCGCATGTTGCTGAGGTAGAAATTGATCCTGAAACTGGCTACTCTGTAGTAGTTCGCTACGTAATTGTTGATGATTTTGGATATTTGTTAAACCCGATGTTGGTTGAGGGGCAAGTGCACGGGGGGGTTGTACAAGGTCTTGGTCAAGCGATGATGGAACAAGTTGTTTATGATGAGAATGGACAACTATTAACTGCAAGTTTCATGGATTATGGAATGCCACGAGCTGCTGACGTTCCAATGTTTGAATTTAACAATATTGTGGTGCCTTCCACAGCCAATCCTATAGGGATGAAAGGCTGTGGAGAAGCGGGTACGATCGGTTCAATGGCAGCTGTGTCGAATGCGATGATGAATGCCCTAGCAGAGCACAATGTGAAAATTGCGGATATGCCATTCACGCCGCAAAGAGTTTGGAAAATGCTTCAGGCTGCCAGGTAAAGTTTTATGATATTATGGCGTAAAATAATCTCAAATTTTCGGAGAAATGGTAGCCTTACTATTGAAAATGCGCCTGATCGTTTTAGGGCCTCACTAACACACGTTATTATCATAGACGGAACAATGTCCGCTTTGCGTCCAGGGATTGAGACAAATGCAGGTCAAGCATATAAGTTAATTAAGGGCAGTTTGACTAAAAATACTATACTACACTACTTTCCAGGTATCCAATTACAAAGTGATAAATTTTTGTCATCTTGCTGGGCTATTATAACCGGTAATGGAATAAACCTTCAAATAATGAAGGCCTACGGTGCATTGGCTAGCCGCTATCAATATGGTGATCAAATCATTTTAATTGGTTATTCGCGTGGCGCGTTTGCAGTAAGGTCGCTTGCTGGCATAATTGATATTATTGGACTTTTAAGAGGTGTCCACGCAACTCAACGAAATGTAGTTACCGCTTTCCGGTATTACAAAAATGGTACTAAATCTGAGACAGCGCTAGTTTTTCAAAAAGAGAAATGTCATCCCACTGTTAAGATTACAGCAATAGGTGTGTGGGATACTGTAAAAGCTCTTGGGCTTCCGTTGCCATTAGTTTCGCGATTTTTTAATTCAAAACATCAGTTTCATAACGATCAAATAAGTAAAAGTGTTGGCAATGGTTTTCACGCTTTGGCGCTTGATGAAACGCGCAATGCTTACAGACCAGTAATGTGGACTGCCCCGGTAGATTGGCAGGGTGTTTTGGAGCAACGTTGGTTTCGAGGTAATCATAGAGATATTGGTGGTCAGATATCTGGATGGCCTAAGAGTAGGCCTTTAGCGAATATTCCATTTGTCTGGATAATGCAGCGCCTAGAGGATGTAGGTTTGAACCTGAGACTGGGCTGGAGGGATGAGTTTGCCCTAGATGTAATGGCTCCCTCAACTGCAAATTGGTGGAGAGAAAAACTATTTTGTTTGTCTCGATCTAAGCGCCAAATTGGCCATAATCCATCAGAACTTATTCATGGCTCGGTACCAGTAAATGCGCTAGGCTCTTCAACTTACCTTCATGATCAGGCAAGTAGTTGAACCGGTAGCGTAGGTTTTTTGATCGTCGACACCTCTAATTTCACTTGCCGCCACACCTGTAGATCTGCCTACGTGTTGAACCCAACCGCGTGCAGTTACTTCCATGCCTAAAGGGATGCTGCGGGTTATATTTACCTTATACTCTAGCGTGGTGTACATGCTTCCTTTTGGGACTTTAGTCATTACGGCGCAGGCCATGCAGCTATCGAGAATAGTGCCATACCAACCACCATGCAAGGATCCCATTGGGTTTGTGTGATCAAAGTTTGGAGTGCCGGTATAAGTGATCCCGCCCTCAATCACGTCAGTAAGGTAAAAATTTAGCAGACGTGCAATTGGAGGACGGGGCAAGTTGCCCTTATAAATTTCTTTCATGAATTCGAGTCCTGACATAGACAGGACTTTGTTTTTGTCTGGCAGGTCGGACAAGTTGGTTGCATCAGGCATCTGTTTTCCCTTGTGATGAGATGGAGGCTAACTTGCTCCATTAATAGCTTCAAGTGTAGTGGTTCCAGGCTGGCTAAATTTTAGTGGCAGTACTATTTTAGTGATATTAAATCGTAAGTAACTTGCTTATTCTGTCAGAAAATAACTCTTTGAAAGTGTAACTTCACCAGCACTTGGCAAGTATGCTTTTGGAGCGTATAGCCCAACCCTACTGGCAGGGGTATTGACATGGCACAAAGTGCAAACATGAATGTAATGATCGCAACAGCCCGGAAGGCTGGACGAGCATTAGCAAAAGATTTTCGTGAAGTAGAGAACCTGCAAGTATCAATAAAAGGTGCGAGTGATTTTGTGTCTCGCGCTGACATTTATGCGGATCAAGTAGTTAAGGACGAGTTGACGGCTGCACGCCCTACCTACGGGTTCTTAGCGGCGGAGCATGAAGAAATAGAAGGCAAAGACCCAACCCGCCGTTGGATAGTTGATTCATTGGCTGGCACCACGAATTTCTTACATGGGATGCCCCATTATGCAGTAAGTATTGCCTTGGAGCATAAGAATGAAATTATTGCAGGTGTGATCTATGATGCTGCGCAAGACGAATGTTTTTTTGCTGAGAAGGGCCAAGGTTCATGGATGAATGAAACCCGACTAAGGGTTTCTGGTCGTCGTTCAATGATTGATTGCGTATTTGCAACGGGTTTGCCTAGTGCAGGGCAAGATGACATATCGCTCAGTCTGAGGGAGTTGGCGCAAATCCTTCCAACTACTGCTGGTATACGAACTCTTGGTGTAGCAGCCCTTGATTTGGCATATGTCGCGGCAGGTCGTTTTGATGGTTTCTGGAAGCGTGGGCTCAAAGTTTGGGATATAGCCGCAGGTGTTATAATATTAAAAGAAGCAGGTGGATTTATTGAATCTATTCAATCTAGTAAAAGTTTTATGAAAGATGGAACTGTAATCTGTTCTAATGATCAAATCTTTGCTCAATTTGCTAAAGCTATTCGAAAAAGTAACTAAGTTAACAGACGATAGACCTTGACATAATATACCTACGGGTCAACTAAATCAGTGTGAAAGTATTTCTGATATTGTTTGTGGCGCTCTTAGCCGGTGTTGGGTCAGCGGAATGCCCTGACAACCCACCAATAGAAGCCGAACTAAATAATGCATACGAAAAACTTAAATTTGCAAAATTTCCAGAAGATGCGCAGTTGGTAGTAAACCAACTATGGGGACTGTGGATAAAGGCTCCTGATGAGAGGGCGCAACAACTTCTAAAAAGTGGGATGTTGAGAATGCGCCAAGGTGATTTAGTTAAAGCAGAGGCAGATCTAACAAGATTAATTGATTATTGCCCAAATTATGCAGAGGGATATAACCAGCGCGCTTTTGCGCGGTATCTGGCTCTTGATTTTGAAAATGCTTTGCCTGATCTTATAAGAGCTCTAGAATTGCGTCCGCGGCACTTGGGTGCCTTATCTGGCAAAGGCCTTACCCATAAAGCCATGGGGAAAGAGCGTAAGGCTGAAATTGAATTTCGTAAAGCATTAGCTTTAAACCCGTTTATGCCTGAACGGAATATGATCCCTAATTTGGGCGTAGATTTATAAAGAATCTGGCTTTACACGCCAGCTTATTTGCCTATGTTCGCGTCACCGCCCGCGTGATGGAATGGTAGACATAGAGGACTTAAAATCCTCAGGCTTAACGGCCGTGCCGGTTCGAGTCCGGCCGCGGGTACCACAATTAGATTACTGGTATTATTAGAAAAGGTTTTTTTGGTGCCTTTAAACGAGACTTACACACCATCTTTTTATTAAAATTTTTTGATTAACGTTGGTTGTCAAAGTTTTCAAATGGAAATTTTATACTCTTTCTTAATGTCACTTCACGAAAGCCTTTGGTTCCAGTTAGTTATTTTTCTGAAGGATTAGGAATGATATCGGTAGGAATTTTGCGTCAAGCAGTTGAGTCTAGATATTACAATCCTCGTAGCCTGTTAGAAATGGCTTTATTGAGGCTCAGGTATACTGATTGTGCAATCTACATAAAATATTAAAAAAGGGGCTACAACTAAGTTGTAGCCCCTTAATTTCAAAATTAAGTAATCAACGTTTACGCAAACCACCAACGCTCTGAAACTTTGTTACCGTCATTTATCCAGTTAGCGGCTACATCAGGACCATGCGCTAACTTTTTGCTATGCGCATGAATGTAGTTTGCCCACATAGCGACAATTGCTCCACCGTCATCGTGAAGCAGTTGCTGTGCCTCGTTGTATTGTGTTTGACGTTTGACATTGTCGGTTTCGGAGCGTGCGTCTGTAATGACTTCGTTGAAACGTATCGCTGAAGGAGTGTCTCTCCAAGCTGTATCATTCCAATTGTTGTCTGCAGTATAAGCAGATGAATACATCCAGTCTTGAGTTGGACGACCACCCCAATAGCATGCACACCAGCCTTTTTTGTTCCAAACGTTCGACCAATACCCGTCGTTTGGTTCACGTACTAGTTCAATATCAATTCCGGCTTTCTTTGCAGAAGCAGCAATTAATTGTCCTGCGTCGACCGCTCCTGAAAATGCGGCATCGGCAACTGATAATTGTATTGGCCCTGAGTGGCCAGATTTTTTATAATGTTCAGCAGCTTTCTCAGGATCGAATGACCGCTGCGCAATATCAGTATTTAGGAAAGGCATTGACGCTGAAACGGGGATATCATTGCCAGCAACGCCGTGACCTAGCAATATTTTATCTACCAGTTCGTCACGGTCGATGGCGTATTTTAAGGCCATGCGCAAATCAGCGTTTCCAAACGGCGGTACGTCCAACCTCATTGGGAATGTATAATGTTGTGTTCCCGTCGTCTCTAAAATTTCCAAAGTTGGAACCCGAGCGAGTAAATCCACAGTGGTTGGAGAGACGTTGTCAATAATGTCAACGTCGCCATTTATCATAGCGGATTGACGAGCTGTCCCATCCAAAATTGTTACTATTTCAACTTCGTCAAAGTGCGCATTGCCCTCTTTCCAATAATCTGGATTGCGCTTGAAGACTGCGCGCACACCTGCATCATAGTTTTGCACTGTGTAGCCACCAGTACCGTTATCTGTCTGGGTGGCGTCAATATTACCATTTCCATCTGATGCCATGATCATGAAGTGATAATCACTCACAATATATGGAAAGTCTGCATTCCCACCGTTAAGTTCGAAGATCACGCGATGATCACCATCTTTTGTGATGTCTTTAACTTGCGTTACCAAACCTTTGGCAGCTGATTTTGTGTCTTCGCCACGGCTATAATTAAAAGTGGCAATTACATCGTCTGCTGTTAGGGATTTTCCATTGTGGAATGTGACACCTTTTCGTAGATTAAAAACCCACTTTGTAGCACCATTCGAGGATTCATAGCTCTCGGCCAACTCTGGACGCAGTTTGCCATCATTTCCCACTTCAGTAAGGTGATTACCTCGGGTGTATAAAACATTCTGTGAAAAACCATTCGAAGAAATTGTAGGATCTACTGTGTCTGTTGTGCCGCCGTAGCCTGTTCCGTGGCGTAACTTGCCGCCTCTTTTAGGCGTAGCCGCCATTACGTCGGTAGCCATTGTCATCGCTGTTGGCAAAACGATACCAGCGGCGAGCATTGAGGTTATAAACTGACGTCGTCCAATCTGCCCATTGCCAAGCTTATCTGCCTGATCTTTTATAAAGATTGATTTCATATTACGCATAACATTCTCCCAGTGTTAGTTTTATTATAATTAGGTGTTTAGTTCAGCACAAATTAGCTACAAAAGAAAGTGAATTTGTGAAATATATTTTGAAATTGCTTTACACTTTAGAGCCTGTTCGTTTAGTTTCATTAAATTCAGTATTAAAGTCGCTGAGCAATTTGAGATTTGGGAGGCGCTTGATTGAATCCAGTAATCAAAACAATTTTACAGCGTCTTAGCCTGGGTCTATTAACGTTGTTCCTGGTCTCGATCATCATATTCTCTGCGATAGGGCTGCTTCCTGGCGATTTTGGCCAAATTGTTTTAGGCCAGCAGGCCCTGCCAGAAACAGTAGCTGCCTTCCGTCGAGAGCTAGGGTTGGATCAGCCAGCTTGGAAACAATATTTATTATGGATTGGCTCAGTCGTTCAGGGTGATTTAGGCGTATCATTTTCTGGAAGAAATCATTCTGGGAATGACAATTCTCGCTTAGTCGCAGAGCTAATCGCCCCTCGACTATCGAACACTTTGTTTCTTGCAGGCGTGACAGCCGTTATCGCCATACCCTTATCCTTATTCCTTGGTATCACAGCCGCACTGAAACGAAATACGGTATATGATCGAACGGTTAATGTCGTGACATTAACGACAATTTCGTTTCCAGAGTTTTTTGTGGCATACCTGTTGATTGTTTTATTGGCTCAGTATTTCCCAACGCTTGCAAATGTTACTGACGCCATGTCTTTGGGAGAACGCCTCTACAAAATTGCTCTTCCGTCACTCACTATGACGCTGGTTATTGTCGCGCACATGATGCGCATGACCCGAGCGTCAATTATCAATCTGCTATCAAGCCCCTATGTTGAAATGGCGCAATTAAAGGGCGTGTCAAAAACTCAAGTAATTTTAAGACATGTGATGCCAAACGCTTGGGCTCCAATTGCAACAGTTATTGCGTTTAACCTTGCCTATTTAGTTGTCGGAGTTGTTGTTGTTGAAGTTGTATTTGTCTACCCAGGAGCTGGTCAATTGATGGTAGATGCCGTTAGCTCGCGTGATATACCTGTGGCCCAAGCCTGCGCATTAATATTCGCAGCGACCTACATTCTTCTAAATTTACTTGCTGACATTGTTGGAATTGTTACAAACCCAAGGCTTTTGCATCCGCGATGAATAAACAAACAAAATATTCAGCTACTGGTGAAGCAGCAAATGTGCGTCTGAGGCGTTCAAGATGGAGCCGGATTAAAACGGCTCTGGGTAGGGCACCAATTTCTGCTTGGTTTGGTATGATTGTCGTCGCATGTTATGCGGTTGTTGCTATCTTTGCTCCACTTTTGGCTCCCTATGGCGAAGCTGAAATTTTTGTCAAAGCTGATTTGCCTTGGGCTTGGCACGGTGGTGAAAGTAAATTTTTCTTTGGAACTGATCAAATTGGCCGAGATACTCTTTCCCGTTTGATTTATGGTGCAAGAAATACAATTGGGATTGCATTGGTCACTACCTGTCTTTCCTTTTTGATTGGTGGTTCTCTCGGACTAATCGCTGCTATCAACCGGTCTTGGTTAGATCAGTTGCTAAGTCGCGGAGTTGATGTGTTGATGTCGATACCAAGCCTTATTTTTGCTCTTATGCTTTTGAGTATTGCTGGTTCCTCAATTCCTTCGCTGATTTTAATTATTGCTGTACTCGATTCGACGCGTGTATTTCGACTAACTCGTTCTGTAGCGATTAATGTCGTTATAATGGATTACGTGGAGGCTGCCACTCTCAGAGGTGAAGGATTGGGCTGGATAATGCGACGTGAAATTCTGCCAAATATTATGCCGCCACTTGTTGCTGAGTTTGGGCTAAGGTTTTCATTTGTTTTCTTAACGATAGCCTCACTTTCTTTTCTGGGCTTAGGGATCCAGCCGCCAACGGCTGATTGGGGCTCAATGGTGCGTGATGGATCGCGCTTTATACAATTTGTAGCTTTTGATTGGAAGTTAGCATTACCGTCTTTGCTACCTGCTGGCGCTGTAGCATTGTTAACTGTTGCGGTTAATTTCGTGGTCGATTGGTTTTTACACAAGACAAGTGGGCTAAGAGATGAAAATTAAATCTAACTCCCGCGGTTCAAACGATGACCTGCTTCTAGAAATGCGAAATGTCCATATTGATGGCTTTAGTGATGAGCAATGGCACCCAATCATTAAAGGTGTTGACCTAACGCTAAAGCGTGGTGAAGTCTTAGGGTTGATTGGAGAATCTGGAGCTGGCAAATCTACATTAGGTAAAGCGGCTATGGGCTATGCACAGCCAGGATGCTCCATAAAGTCTGGCTCTATTGTTTTTGATGGTTTGGATTTACTGGCTGCGAGCGAATCTGAGAAAATGGCTATATGGGGCTCGCGTATCGCCTATGTCGCTCAGTCCGCCGCCGCATCATTCAATCCAGCACATCGATTAATTGACCAAACAATTGAAGCGACAATTGGCCATGCTGAAGCGACTGTCAAAGAGGCACGAGTGGACGCAGTTGAACTTTATAGTACGCTTAGTTTGCCAGACCCAGGCACGATTGGTGAACGATATCCTCACCAAGTTTCTGGTGGACAATTACAACGTGTGATGACTGCAATGGCAATGTCGCCGCGCCCAGACCTTATTATTTTTGACGAACCAACCACCGCACTTGATGTCACGACGCAAGTGGAAGTATTGTTATCAATGCGTTCTATTGTCGAACATTTCAATACTGCAGCAATTTATATAACGCATGACTTAGCTGTGGTCGCGCAAATGGCTGACCGTATAAAAGTCCTTCGCTACGGTGAAGAAGTTGAAGATGCTGAAACCAAATCAATGTTGAGTTCTCCAAAAGAGGACTACACTAAATCCCTTTGGTCTGTACGTTCATTAGAGAAGCCTGAAGATCCGTCTGATGACATTATTCTTGATATTAAAAATATCGACGCTGCATACAGCCGTTCTGTTAAAGTACTAAAAAATGTCTCTATTAAAGTACCTCGAGGTAGAACAGTGTCCATTGTCGGAGAATCTGGTTCTGGAAAATCAACTGCAGCCCGCGTTTTGACAGGCCTAATGCCGCCTGTAACAGGCTCAATCACATTTAACGGTGAAACATTACCACCATCGATCAAGGACCGAAGCAAAGATCAGTTGCGCCGTATCCAGATGATTTATCAAATGGCTGATACTGCGATGAACCCAAAGCAAACAGTGAGTGAAATTATTGGACGGCCGTTGAAGTTTTACCATAATATATCAGCTGTTGAGGAAGAGCGCAGAGTAATAGAATTGCTAAAAATGATTGAACTTGATGAAACGTTTTTAGACCGTCTGCCTAGTGAGCTGTCAGGTGGTCAAAAACAGAGAATTTGTATTGCACGCGCGCTCGCGGCGGAGCCTGAGGTTATCATCTGTGACGAGGTTACTTCAGCGCTGGATCAAATAGTTCAAGAGGGAATTCTAACTCTTCTCCTAAAATTACAAAAAGAACTTGGGGTAACGTATCTGTTTATCACCCATGATATTGCTGTAGTTAAGGCCATTTCTGACGAAATTGTAGTAATGTATCAAGGTGAGGTTATCGAACAGGGTTTGAAGAGCGAAGTTCTTCAACCACCACACCCAGATTATACGCAGCGTTTATTGGCATCAGTTCCAGAAATGGATGCAACCTGGCTAGACAGGTTTGTAAAAACCAGGACTGACATTGTCTAATCCATCAGTCCAAGGGTAAAATCTACGTTAGCAAATTATTTGGTAGTGGGAACATTTTTGAATAAAAACTTTATTGTGACTTATCAAATTTTTTTTGTTAGTTTTTGGGTGCTGCAAATTCTGTTTTGATTGGTATTAGATTTTGGATTGATCAAGTGGTTTGAGATGACTTATCGGTATAAGTTGGTGTATGGTGGCATTCTTAACGTACCTGGCAGTCGCTGATATATTTTAAAACTAAAATTTATGATTTTTCTGCGTTCACTAACTTTGTGCCATTAAGGGCGGCCTATCGCTTCTTTTGACAACCGGATGTCGAAGGCTTGTCTGATTTTGTCGTCTATTTCGTTAGAAATATGCGTTGGATGGTGGTTTTCAAGGGTATTTTTAGTATATTCCATAGCACGATCAACAATACTTTTAGATCCAGCTTCTTTCCACTCTTCAATTGTATTGCGATTGCTATGGGCAGGATAAATATATTCAGATTGCATTAATTCTAGAGTCTGGGATTCTCCTAAATAATGGCCAGCACCGTCAATGTTCACCTCTTTGATTGGTGCAATGGAAAGCATATCATCAGACACTGTGATGCCTTCGATTGTACGCAAAATATTTCCAAGCATGTCATTATCGATTACATAACTTTCTAGACAGCACCCCATAAGGCTTGCGTGCATGCCTGCGCTTTCGTGGATCATCGCAGCGCCAGCATGGCCGGCTAGTGCGATATTTAGACTTTTTTCAAAACCAGATTGTGCATCAGGCAACTTGGAGTCCGTCATTCCCGCAGCAACGCTGGATGGAATGCCCAAATAAAGTGCTACCTGCGCTACTGCTGCCATCAATAATGCTTGCTCTCCTGACCCCCCTGACATTGCACCTGTGCGCAAATCTGATACGAATGGCCACGCTGCAAATGTTAACGGACAGCCAGGTTTGACTGTATTGGCATAGACAATTCCTGCTAGCGCCTCCGCCGTAGATTGCACCACTGATCCAGCCAAGGCTGCTGGCGAGGTTGCCCCTGCTTGCGGGGCTGATGCAATCATGATTGGAAAACCTTGGCGAATGGCCTCTTCTTTTATAATGCAACGTTCATATGCGAAGCGTAACGGTGGCACACCTGCACCCTGAACCATATGAGCAATTGGTGTTTCACTAAAACGCCCTTCACCTCCAAGGGCTAGATCGAACATACGGGTCACATTTTTTACATTCTGAACAGACCCAAGAGTAATTCCTAAAGGCATTGTTGTACCACGCAGCAACGAATAGGCGGTATTATTATCCAGTAACTCAACCGTTTCCATATCTCGCGCTATTGGAGAGCGGTAACACCAGTGAATGTTGGGTAGCGTGTCAACCAGCCGCGCCATATCATATACATCTTGTAGGCCTGTTTCTCGATATTCTCCAGTTTCGCAATCCAGTATTGAGACAGCACCACCTGCAGTTCCAAAATGTGGACGACCAGCAGCAACTTCTATTGAACGGTCTGAATCAAAGCCATGTAAGGTGAAAGACTTTGGTGTGAGTGCCAATGCATCTTCCACTTTGGACCTAGGTATGAGAATCCGGCCATGGTCACTTAGCGTGGCACCTTCTTCTAACATCTTAAGCGCTGCTGGCGGCATATCCCCCATAACTTCCATGCCCACCGTTTCCAATACATGATAGGCGCTTTCTAAAATTCGTTCTAGTTCACCTGTGGTCAGTGGATTAAATCGACCCGCCAATGGTCCATTTGGAGAGCGTTCTATCACTGGTTGCTTTCGTGACCGCACTCGAGCGGCTCGCCCGCTTCCCTCTGAACGAGTACGGCCAGCAGTTGGGTCCTTGTTTGTCATTATTTTCTCCATGAGCGGTAGTTTATATAGAAAAGGCTGCCTGCATTCCTTCAAGTATGGCCTCTTCTGCTGTTCGGGGCGAAAGACAATCTCCTGCAAGGTGGGTTTGGATATTTAGACCGACAAGCTCGTTTTCAAGCTGAGTATCTGCGGAGGTGCCATAGGCTAAAACTACTGTGTCAACTTCTTCGCAGAGAATTGGGTCATGCGTAACTGTATGAATTAGATATGCTGTATCCTCATCTACACCAAACAGCCGCGCATAAGGAATGATTTCAACACCTGCACGATGTAACTTTCCAATCAGGTGATCGCGTTGGTAAGGTTGTAATTCCATACCAGCTTGGATTCCATTCACCGCCAATCGCACATGCCGCCCTGTCAGTGCTAACTTCTCTGCTATCCCCATGCCTACCCAATCGCAGCGCCAATCTGCAATTAAGACACGGCCACCCGGATTCACTTTTTCAAGTAAAACTTGGTTGGAATCGACAATGTGTGCATCATCTTTACCTTCAATTTTGGGCCAATAGGCTTTTGATCCTGTTGCAATGATCAAGGCATCAGGCGCTTGCTTTTCAACAAAAGTACGAGTGACTTTTGTGTTTAAATGCGCCTTAACATTTAATTGGCCTAATTCGGCCATTAGGTTAGAAATTAGGCCACCAAACTCATTACGGCCGGGTAGTTTTACAGCTAAATTAACTTGTCCACCTAGTTCGTGGCTGGTTTCACACAGCGTTACTTTATGGCCTGATTGTGCTGCCACCACTGCAGCCTTCAGTCCAGCAGGACCACCCCCTGCTATTAATACATTTTTTAAATTTTCTGATATTGTTGGATTTGATAGTTTAGTTTCTCGGCCAGATACTGGGTGCTGAATGCAGGTAATTGAGTACCCCTGATGAAAATGCCCAATGCAGCCTTGGTTGCAGGCAATACAAGCACGAATAGAATCCAGATTGCCAGATGCTGCTTTATTTGGCATTTGTTCATCCGCAATCATTGCTCGTGTCATGCCACACATGTCAACATCACCTGAACTAATAAATTGGTCCGCGTCTTGCGGTTGGTTAATCCGCCCTGCAACAAAAACTGGTAAGCCTGTTGCCTTTCGAATGGCCTTCGCTTGTGGAACTACATAACCGTTAGAAATTTCCATTGGTGGTACAACATGAATCGATCCGCCTGGGCCAGCCATAGAGCCAATAGTAGTATTAATATAATCAACTAATCCACGATCTGAAAGGAACTTGCAGGCAGCTTGAGCCACATCTTCTTCCATTCCGTTTGGTTCGAGTTCTTCCACAGAAATTCGAATGCCAACTATTCGTTTTGTCCCAACAGCTTTGCGAATGGCTTTCAAGGAATCACAAAGTGCACGCATGCGATTCTCAAATGAGCCACCATACTTATCATTTCGTTCATTAGTTTCTTCGTTTATGAATTGAGCAAAAAGTAACCCATGGCTCACAAGTATTTCAACACCATCTAAATTGGCGTCTGCAATTCGTTTGGCGGATTGGCCTACAGATAGAATGATTTCATCGACCATTTCGGTGGGCATAGCGCGCGGCATCGTATGAAACCTATGATCTGGAATAGCCGACGGCGCATAGACAACCCCACGCAATCCGTCACGTCGCATTTGGCTGCACCGACCGGAATGTGAAAGCTGGCCAATCACTTTCGCTCCATGTTGATGTATCGAAGCTGCGAGCTTACGAAATCCGTCGATATGTTCATCACTAGTAATATGAATTTCTGGCAGGTTGCTAATAGAACTTTTATGAAAGCGAGCAGACTCAAGAATAATCATCCCAACACCGCCTTTGGCCCTGGCTTCATGATAGGCGATTAACTCATCAGTAATTTTACCCTTAGAAGCAAGAAAAGTTTGGTGGCCTGTCGATAGTATCCTATTACGAATTGTGACATCGCGTATAGTCAGCGGTGAAAACAAATGCTTTAGGTTGGTCATTGTTTGGGTTTTCCATTGTTATTTAAGCCTAAAGCATAGGGTATAAGTTCATCTGCGCCACTAAAAACTACTGATGAGTTATTCCCCTTTGGCACCGCTCAAGAAATATGTGTTGGAAATGGTGCGGTTTGGGCCTTGCGTGTCAGTTATGTGGGTGAACTTGGTTGGGAGCTTTACCCAACTACTGACATGACAGGGCCAATATTTGACAAATTGCAAAATACTGGTGCCAAATTTGGCTTAAGATTAGCTGGCTATCACGCACTTGATAGTCTCCGGCAGGAAAAAGGATATCGGCATTGGGTCCACGATATTACTCTTGGCGATAGAGTACTTGAAGCTGGTCTTGGGTTCGCTTTATCTAAGGAAAAACCAATTATATTGGTCGAAATGCTATCGCTCAGCAAATTAAAAAGGGTCTTAAGAGACGCCTAGTATATGTTAAACTGAAGGATGCTAACCCAATTTTACTGCACGATGAGCCTATTTGGTGTGACAATTTAATCGTTGGCTCCACTACTTCTGGAGCTTTTGGCTACACACTTGGGCGCAGTGTTGGGCCGGCATATGTGAATTATGGTGACGCAGACTGGGCTGAAAAATTATTAAATGGAATTTTTGAAGTAGAGATTTCTGGAACTAGGTTCGCAGCAACAATCTCGTGTAAACCTTTTTTATAGTAGTTTATAAAAAGTGTTAGCCTGAATAATTAAATATAATTTTTTAGGAAAGATCCTGAGTGTTGGGTATAATTTTTTTAGCAACCAAGCGCATACCTGAAATAAATGAATCAGAAAAGAATTCAACAATTTTGCTATAAAAATGTTTTTTACCTTGAAACGCATCATTACCATGTAAATCAATGAATTTTTCTCTG
>CAJJBD010000036.1 GCA_905182325.1 uncultured Planktomarina sp.
TCTCACTGAGAATAGGATCTTTAAACAACGCAATGCCGATATCGGTGTTGTAACAGAGGAAGACATTCAAAAGTATGGTTTCAGCGGCGTAATGGTGCGTGGTTCAGGTTTGGCTTGGGATCTACGCCGATCACAACCATACGAATGTTATGATGAATTTGATTTTCAAATACCAGTTGGCAAAAATGGAGATTGTTACGATCGCTACCTGTGTAGAATGGAAGAGATGCGGCAATCTGTATCTATTATTAGACAGGCAATTACCAAACTTCACAGCGCTCCGGGTGACATAATTGCTCGTGGCAAGTTGAGTCCGCCGAAACGGCATGAAATGAAGCAATCTATGGAAGCGCTGATACACCATTTTAAGTTATATACAGAGGGATTTCGCGTACCAAAAGGTGAGGTCTACGCGTCTGTAGAGGCTCCAAAGGGAGAATTTGGTGTTTATTTAGTTGCAGACGGCAGTAACAAACCATATCGCGCAAAAATACGTGCTCCAGGTTTTCTGCATTTACAGGCAATGGATTATCTCTGTAAGGGACATCAACTTGCAGATGTAGCTGCCATCATAGGTACAATGGATGTAGTTTTTGGAGAAATAGATAGATGAATAGTAGCATTTGTCAGGTTGAATTCTTTACCTCATTTTGAACGTTTAATAATAGGGTTAACACATGCTTCGTCGCCTTCATCCGGATCAACCAGACACTTTCACCTTTGCGCCAGCTAATCATGCTTGGGCTGAGGCACAGATTACCAAATTTCCTGAAGGTCGACAGGCCAGTGCGGTTATTCCGTTGCTGTGGCGCGCTCAGGAGCAGGAAGGATGGCTGACCAGGCCAGCCTTGGAATGTGTTGCTGAAATGCTTGGTATGGCTTATATACGGGTTTTAGAAGTTGCAACTTTTTACTTTATGTTTCAACTACAGCCTGTTGGAAAAATTGCACATTTTCAGGTTTGTGGAACGACATCTTGTCTTATCTGTGGTGCTGAAGACTTAATCTCGGTGTGCAAGGAGAAGATAGCGTCAAAGCCACATGATATTTCTCAAAATGGAAAGTTTAGTTGGGAGGAAGTTGAGTGCTTGGGAGCGTGTGCTAATGCGCCGATGGTGCAAATTGGGAAAGACTATTATGAAGATTTAACTACGGAAAAATTTTCAGATCTCATTGATGAATTTGATAATGGTAACGTTCCAATCCCTGGCCCTCAAAATGGCCGATATGCCGCTGAGCCTGAAGGTGGATTGACCAGTCTAAAGGCTTACACAAAAGGTGCGCCTATTTATAATGCTTCTGTGCAAACAGCAGTGGACTTAAGCGACACTGTGAAACGTATTGATGGGACAGAGGTACCGCTGCTTACGCCGTGGCTGAGTAAAATGAAAAAATCAAAAAAGATGCTGCCAAAGACATAAGATTTAAAAGTAAATAAACTAGAAGACGAGCCGTCAAGTACTACATACAAAATACATTGTAATTATGATTTATTTTAAAAAGAAAAATTAAGGTGACGATCCAGTGTTTGTGAAAAGAGATCAAAGTCAATCTAAAAAGGGTAAGTTGGCGGGACTAGTAATTGCAGGTTCTATGTTGCTTTGGCTTGGATTGCAGTGGGTCGCAGTCGAGCTTGAAATATCGGGTAGAATAATGTTGTTAATAGATTTGTTTGTAATGGCCGCAATGTTATGGTCGCTTATCATCACTTTTCAAATTTGGCGTGCGCGCCGTCACTCTGGTAGAGGTGCACCAAAATGTTGAAAGATAAAGATCGTATTTTTACTAACCTCTACGGGATGCATGAACGTACGTTGAGAGGCGCTAAGGAGCGCGGTCATTGGGATGGAACTGCTAAGATAATCAAAAAAGGTAGGGACTGGATCATCGATGAGATGAAGAAGTCTGGCTTGCGTGGCCGTGGCGGTGCGGGATTTCCAACTGGTTTAAAGTGGTCCTTCATGCCGAAGGAAAGTGATGGAAGGCCATCCTATTTGGTGGTTAATGCTGATGAGTCCGAGCCTGGTACATGCAAGGATCGGGAAATTATGCGCCACGATCCGCACACTCTGATTGAAGGCTGCTTGATAGCTTCTTTCGCAATGAATGCGAATGTTTGCTATATTTATATCCGAGGCGAGTATATCCGGGAACGTGAAGCTCTACAGGCTGCAATAGATCAAGCTTATGAGGCTGGTTTGGTTGGACCCAACGCGGCAAAATCTGGATGGGATTTTGATATTTATCTGCACCACGGGGCAGGGGCTTATATCTGTGGAGAGGAAACAGCGTTGCTGGAAAGCCTTGAAGGCAAAAAAGGCATGCCACGTATGAAGCCGCCGTTTCCTGCCGGTGCAGGACTATATGGATGCCCGACAACGGTAAATAACGTTGAGTCAATTGCTGTGGTGCCAACAATACTTCGCAGAGGGGGTGACTGGTTTGCTGGATTTGGGCGTCCTAATAATACTGGAACAAAACTGTTTGCGATTTCGGGTCACGTTAATCATCGTTGCGTAGTCGAGGAGGAAATGTCGATTACATTTGATGAGCTCATTGATAAGCACTGTGGTGGAATAAGGGGAGGATGGGACAACCTAAAAGCAGTTATTCCTGGGGGCTCATCAGTCCCGATGCTGCCCGGGTATGTAATGCGGAAAGACGCCATTATGGACTTTGATTGGTTGCGGGAGCAACGATCCGGACTTGGCACTGCAGCTGTAATAGTAATGGATAATTCTACTGACGTCATAAAAGCAATTTGGCGCCTATCCAAGTTTTATAAACACGAAAGCTGTGGTCAGTGCACTCCGTGTCGTGAAGGCACTGGTTGGATGATGCGCGTGATGGAAAGATTAGTCTCTGGAGACGCGGAACCAGATGAGGTTGATGTGTTGCTTGATGTTACCAAGCAAGTTGAGGGGCATACAATTTGTGCGCTTGGTGACGCAGCAGCTTGGCCAATCCAGGGACTTATAAGACACTTTCGCGACGATATTGAAGAGCGAATAGCGCATAAGCGCAAAACGCGTCGTTCTATAGCTGCGGAGTGATATGTTGCTTTTGACAAACCAATATTTAGGCCAGATGCGATTGCTTTTGCAGTCTTTGCTCTTAGTTGTTTGCTTCATGCCTGGAAAATTAATGGCTAATCAGGGATTACCAGATGAAACGCATATTACTGAGGGGTTGATTGCTATTAGTATGGCTGACACGGTTCGAAAGGAATGCCCAACTATTTCAGCCCAATGGATACCGGCAATGCTATATCTTAGCTCTTTGAAAGAGCACGCTATTCTGTTGGGGTACAGCACTACCGAAATTAAGACTTTTATTAAAGATGAAAATGAAAAAGAACGACTACTGAAAGTGGCCAGAACTCGGTTGGTGAAACTTGGTGCTTTGTTAGATGTGCCATCAAGTTATTGTGTTTTAGGCCTGAAAGAAATTGAAACAGGGTCTGCCATTGGAAAATTGCTGAGAGTGAAGTGAATATGACCGTATTGCGTAAAATCATCATTGATGACCAGGAAATCGAAGTAGATGGAGCTATGACATTAATTCAGGCCTGTGAGCAGGTTGGGGTTGAGATTCCACGATTTTGCTATCATGAGCGCCTCTCAATTGCCGGTAATTGTCGGATGTGTTTGGTGGAGGTCGTCGGTGGTCCTCCAAAGCCTGCAGCGTCATGTGCCATGCAAGTTCGTGACTTACGGCCTGGACCGGAGGGGCAGTTACCGGTGGTAAAGACAAATTCTCCAATGGTAAAAAAAGCCCGAGAAGGGGTGATGGAATTTCTTTTGATTAATCACCCGCTTGATTGTCCAATTTGCGATCAAGGTGGTGAATGTGACTTACAAGATCAGGCGATGGCCTACGGGGTCGATTTTAGCCGCTTTCGTGAGCCAAAGCGTGCAACAGAAGATTTGGATTTAGGGCCTCTAGTTGAAACGCATATGACCCGATGTATCTCTTGTACGCGGTGTGTAAGATTTACTTCTGAAGTTGCTGGTGTGATGCAAATGGGTCAAACTGGTCGGGGAGAAGACTCTGAAATTACTAGTTACTTGGGGCAGACCCTTGACAGTAATTTACAAGGCAATATTATAGATTTGTGTCCCGTTGGAGCTTTGGTTTCAAAGCCATATGCGTTTACTGCGCGCCCTTGGGAACTTGGCAAAACTGAATCTATCGATGTCATGGATGCACTTGGATCAAACATCCGGGTAGATACTAAGGGGCGCGAAGTTATGCGCTTTCTGCCACGCAACCATGACGGTGTTAATGAGGAGTGGCTTGCGGATAAGTCACGTTTTGTTTGGGACGGATTGCGTCGGCAACGTCTGGACCAACCCTACATACGTGAGGATGGCAAGCTGCGACCCACAACATGGACTAACGCACTAGAAAAAGCAGCACTCGCCATGACCGATAAAAAAGTTGCTGGCTTGATTGGTGACTTGGTACCTGTAGAAGCGGCTTTTGCCTTAAAGCAATTAGTTGTGGGGTTGGGTGGCTCGGTAGAATGCCGAACGGATGGTACCAAGTTGCCTGCCGGTAATCGCAGTGCATATGTTGGTACGGCGACAATAGAAGATATAGATAGTGCGAAGGCGATCCAGCTGATTGGGACTAACCCAAAGATAGAAGCCCCTGTTTTGAATGCCCGTATCCGCAAAGCTTGGGGTAAAGGTGCTAATATTGGTCTTGTGGGCGAGAAAATAGATCTGACCTACGACTATGTTCACATGGGTGACAGCCGCGCGGACTTGGCAGTTTTGCTAAAGAAAAAAGCTACGGAGTTACTGAAGGGACCTTCGATAGTGATCGTGGGGCAGGCTGCACTACAGAGTGAGGATGGATCAGCAGTTCTAGCGGCCGTCATGGAGCTATGTACGAAGACTGACAGTAAATTAATGATTTTACATACTGCGGCGTCACGTGTTGGTGCGATGGATGTAGGCTGTACTACAGAGGGTGGGCTTAAAACGTTAATTGAAAAAGCTGAGGTTGTTTATAATCTTGGTGTAGATGAAATTGATGTCGATCCAGGTGCGTTCGTTATTTACCAAGGCAGCCATGGTGATCGTGGCGCACATCGTGCTGATATCATCTTGCCAGGAGCGGCTTACACAGAGGAAAACGGTTTATTTGTTAATACTGAAGGTCGTCCACAATTAGCACAACGCGCTGGATTTGCGCCAGGTGAGGCAAAAGAAAACTGGGCTATCTTGCGGGCACTCTCGGCAGAGTTAGGCTCCGTATTGGCTTATGATTCACTCGCGCAGTTGCGGCAAGTACTGGTCACTGAATTTCCACACCTATCGATGATTGACCAGGTACCCATTAATGATTGGTCCGTAGTGGCAAGTGGCAAACTTGGGACTGGTGCCTTTGGTGGCGCAGTTGATGACTACTATTTGAGCAATCCAATAGCGCGTGCAAGCGCTTTGATGGCAGAATTATCGTCCAAGGCCAAAGCTAGAATTATAGCTCCGATGGCAGCCGAATAATATGTTCTATTCTATATTTTTACAGAATGGTTTTAGCATCGTATCAGTGCGCGGTTCAGTGAGTTTATTATGAACATTGCTGTTTTCTTGATTACTATTAAAATAGCCTGCAATTCTTTGATAAACTATCATAGTAAGGCTAGTATTTATCTAGAAGATACAGTTTACCAAAAGCTAAAGAGAGTATTCATGAGTTTGGTTACAATTGAAGTAGAACCACTATCTGCAATCATAATGAACGAGAAATAATAGCGGTATGAATGAGTTCTTTTCAACAAATCTTGGAATTGCAGTAATCCTTTTTGCACAAACATTAGCTGTTGTAGGCTTTGTGATGATCAGCCTACTATTTTTAGTCTATGGTGACAGGAAAATTTGGGCTGCAGTTCAGATGCGCCGGGGTCCAAACGTTGTTGGTCTGTTTGGTATGCTTCAAACCGTAGCTGACGCGCTGAAATATGTTTTAAAAGAAATTATAATTCCAGCTGGCGCGGATCGTCCTGTGTTTATTTTAGCGCCCTTGGTGTCGTTCGTCCTCGCTATGCTGGCGTGGGCCGTAATACCCTTCAACAGTACTTGGGTTCTAGCTGATATTAATGTCGCTCTATTGTTTGTTTTTGCGGTGTCATCCCTTGAGGTCTATGGGGTAATAATGGGGGGTTGGGCTTCTAACTCGAAGTATCCATTTTTAGGTTCACTGCGCTCAGCGGCTCAAATGATCTCTTATGAAGTCTCAATGGGGTTAATAATTATCGGTGTGATAATTTCTACGGGTTCAATGAACTTTGGCAATATTGTTGCAGCACAGAACGGTAGCCTTGGCTTTTTTAATTGGTATTTTATACCTCATTTCCCAATGGTATTTTTGTTTTTTATTAGCGCCTTGGCAGAAACTAATCGCCCACCTTTTGACCTTCCAGAGGCAGAGTCAGAATTAGTTGCAGGTTATCAAGTTGAATACTCATCTACACCTTTTCTTTTATTTATGGCTGGAGAGTACATTGCCATTTTCTTGATGTGTGCATTAATTACTTTGCTTTTTTTCGGTGGTTGGACATCACCTCTGCCTTTCATATCAGACGGACCTCTTTGGATGGTTGGGAAAATGGCCATTTTCTTTTTTCTTATAGCGATGGTGAAGGCTCTTGTTCCACGCTACAGATATGATCAATTAATGCGTTTGGGCTGGAAGGTTTTCTTGCCATTATCATTAATTTGGGTAGTTTTTGTTGCCTTTGCTGCGAAATTTGGTTGGTTTTGGGGCTTCTATGCCCGCTGGACTGTAGGGGCTTAAGCTGATGGATAATATTGATTACAAGCGCGCTGTAAAATACTTCTTACTTCAGGACTTCTGGGTAGCATTTAAGCTCGGCCTGCGATATTTTTTTAGACCAAAAGTTACTTTGAATTACCCACATGAGAAGGGTCCTTTAAGCGCACGTTTTCGTGGGGAACACGCTTTACGGCGTTATCCAAATGGTGAGGAGCGGTGTATTGCTTGTAAGTTATGTGAGGCTATCTGTCCAGCACAGGCCATCACGATTGATGCAGAGCCGCGTGACGACGGAAGCCGTCGAACTACGCGTTATGATATTGACATGACAAAATGTATCTATTGTGGTTTTTGCCAAGAGGCTTGTCCTGTGGACGCGATTGTAGAAGGTCCTAATTTTGAATATGCTACTGAGACACGCGAAGAACTTTTTTATGATAAATCAAAACTTTTAGAAAATGGTGACCGCTGGGAATCAGAAATTGCTCGTAATCTAGAAATCGACGCGCCTTATCGTTGAGTGGCATAAGGAGAGAACGTAATGAGTATCGCTGCAGTCGCATTTTATGCATTTTCAATGTCCACCCTAGTTGGGGGAGTTTTTACTGTTGTTTCGCGCAATCCGGTCCACTCAGTCTTATGGCTAATCTTATCTTTTATTTCTGCGGCGGGTTTGTTCGTACTTTTAGGTGCTGAGTTTGTGGCAATGCTTCTTATTATTGTATACGTGGGCGCTGTAGCTGTTCTTTTTCTCTTTGTAGTTATGATGCTGGATGTAGATTTTGCAGAATTAAAGGCTGAGATGGCAAGGTACTTGCCGCTGGGTCTGCTAATTGGAGTAGTCGTTCTTATACAGCTGATGTTTGCGTTTGGTGTTTGGGATTATTCACAAGGATACCAGCAGAGAATTTCTGAAGTAATAGGCAATGGAACAAATACTGCTGAGCTTGGTGCCATTATCTATGATGAATATATATTGATATTTCAGCTATCTGGGTTGATTTTATTGGTTGCTATGATCGGAGCAATAGTCCTCACACTGCGACATCGGGAGGATATAAAGCGTCAGGATGTATTTACACAAATGATGCGTGACCCCGAAAAGGCTATGGAATTAAAAGACATAAAGCCGGGGCAGGGACTATGATTGGACTTGAACACTATCTGATAGTTGCCGCTGCGCTTTTTGTAATTGGTATTTTTGGTCTGTTTTTAAACCGTAAAAATATTATAATTCTACTTATGAGCATTGAGTTAATGCTTCTAAGTGTAAATATTAATTTTGTTGCTTTCTCAGCCTTTCTCAACGACTACGTTGGACAAATATTTACATTATTTGTGTTAACTGTCGCTGCTGCTGAAGCGGCGATAGGGCTCGCAATTTTGGTCTGTTTTTTCCGTAACAAAGGCTCAATTGACGTTGAAGATGTCAATGTAATGAAAGGGTAAAGAGTTATGGAAATGGTACTTCTTTTTGCGCCTCTAGTTGGGGCTTTGATTGCGGGATTTGGTCATCGTACTATAGGTGATAAACTTGCCCAAATAGTAGCCACAGGGTTTCTTTTTCTTTCCGCAATTTTATCTTGGGTTATTTTTTTAAGCTTTGATGGCCAAACGGAAAATATCCAAATTCTACGTTGGATTGAAAGTGGAACTTTAGTTACTGATTGGGCCATCCGTATTGACCGTCTCACAGCAATTATGTTGATAGTTGTGACCACAGTTTCCTCATTGGTTCACCTGTATTCTTTGGGGTACATGGCCAATGATGAGCATTTTGGGGATGGAGAAAGTTATAGGCCTCGCTTTTTTGCGTATTTATCTTTCTTCACTTTTACAATGCTGATGCTTGTGACGTCGGATAACCTTTTACAATTGTTCTTTGGGTGGGAGGGTGTTGGTGTTGCTTCCTATTTGTTGATTGGATTTTACATTCGCAAACAGAGTGCTGGTGCAGCTGCGATAAAAGCTTTTGTTGTGAACCGTGTTGGCGATTTTGGGTTTTTACTGGGAATTTTTGCGCTATATTATGTGGCTGATAGCTTAAAGTTTGATGACATATTCCTAATTGGGCCCGAATTGTCAAAAACCGAATTGAATTTCCTCTGGCGTGACTGGAATGCCGCCAATTTAATAGCATTCTTGTTGTTTGTAGGCGCGATGGGTAAGTCAGCACAGCTTATATTACATACTTGGCTACCTGATGCGATGGAGGGTCCGACCCCAGTGTCGGCTTTAATCCATGCAGCGACCATGGTGACGGCCGGCGTATTTCTGATTTGTCGCATGTCGCCAATAATGGAGTTTGCGCCTGATACAATGGGTTTTATCGTCTTTATCGGTGCCTCTACCGCATTTTTTGCCGCATCAGTTGGGCTTGTTCAGAATGACATCAAAAGGGTAATTGCATACTCCACTTGTTCACAGCTGGGCTATATGTTCGTGGCTGCAGGCTTGGGTGTTTACTCTGTAGCCATGTTTCACCTTTTAACTCATGCCTTTTTCAAGGCGATGTTGTTTCTAGGTGCAGGTTCGGTAATCCATGGCATGCACCATGAACAAGACATGCGTAACTTTGGTGGCTTGCGAAAAAAAATGCCTTACACTTTTTGGGCTATGATGATTGGTACGCTAGCTATTACTGGCGTGGGTATTCCGTTAACTCATTACGGTTTTGCAGGTTTTCTATCGAAAGACGCAGTTATTGAAAGCGCTTATGCGGGTACTCAAGGGGGCTACGCATTTTGGATGCTGTTAATAGCGGCCCTATTTACAAGCTTTTATAGTTGGCGCCTCATGTTTATGACCTTTTTTGGTAGTGCGCGCGGCCAAAAACATACACATGACCATGCGCATGAGAGCCCTGCGGTGATGTTATTACCGCTTGCAGTTCTGGCAGTTGGTGCAATTTTTTCAGGCATGGTTTTTTATAAGCCATTCTTTGGTGATCACCATAAAGTGGAAGTATTTTTTGGTATAGTAGATAACGGCAACAATTATAGTTCTGATAATGGAGATATTGGTTTTTCTTTTATATCATCAGCTTTGGTGGAAGAAGTATCTATAAACAATACAATGAAAGTGGATACAGTTGTTGATGGTCACAAAGTTGGTGGCGGTCTAAACCTAAATGATAAGTTGGGCAAAGGGGCTATATACATGGCTCCAGAAAACCATGTCCTTGATGATGCACATCATGTCCACTGGTTAGTAAAAATGTCTCCATTTTTAGCAATGTTGCTAGGGTTTTTAACTGCTTGGTTGTTTTACATGACAAAGTTAGAATTGCCGCGGCGTGTAGTGGCAAGTAATCCAATATTATATAAATTTTTGTTAAATAAGTGGTACTTTGACGAGGTTTATAATGTCATATTTGTTAGGCCAACCCAATGGTTAGGACGAACTTTGTGGAAGCTTGGTGATGGCAAAATTATAGATGGCGCATTAAATGGTGTCGCCATGGTAATTATTCCTTTCTTCACAAAGTGGGCAGGTAAGATGCAATCTGGATATATATTTAACTATGCCTTTGGTATGGTAATCGGCGTCGCAGTATTGATCACTTGGA
>CAJJBD010000037.1 GCA_905182325.1 uncultured Planktomarina sp.
ATGTCTAAACTGTATTCATGAATCTACAAAAAAATGATATTATATAATTATATACACTGCTTTTTGTGAGGTAGGACAGACAAGTAAAAAAATTTGTCATAATTAATAACGCGCTGTTAGATCTTTATCCGATGCTGGCTATTAAGCTGTTTCAGTGCTTAAAGTTACTAAACCTTTGGCATTCACGGATGACTTTATACGATCCAAACCCTGCAGAATTTTTAACTCGTCAGGATTTAACGAATAGGGTGCAACGTCAAACTGCTTCTTGAGCGGACCTGTTCCCCAAATCGTGTAAATAATTTCATTATCCGTCATAAAAATAGAAACGACAGATCTTTTAAATTATTTAGGCCTAATCATAAATTAAATTCTGATATAAACTCTATTGCCCTACACCTGTAGTAATGAAAAAAAGCGGCTAATGGCAAAGGCTTCAAGCGGCAGAAAGACAAAAGATAATGCGTAACCCTGACTTTATTTACAATAAAATTGATGCGGTTTGCCACTTTTGTAACAGAACAGAAAATCCACATCCAGACTTTGATGAACCAATCGTTATAACCAAACTTAAAATTAAAACATACGATACCGAAATTTGCATAAATTGCTGGCATGAATTAGATATTCTAGCAAAGAATAGTAATAGATATTTTGATGATGTTGTTAACGAAAAGGAAGGTATACTGCGAATACTTGATAAATCCATATTGTTGAACAAACTAGACTTTTAAAAATGTGACTCAGTGGCTCAACTGGATAGAGCAGCCCCCTCCTAAGGGGCAGGTTGCAGGTTCGAATCCTGCCTGGGTCACCATAAAAGTTTTCTGATAGTTTTGTATTTTCCAAATTTTAAAATTAATTGTTAAGATTAAATCAGAAGTCTTTGCCTAATTTAGAGAATGTATGCGTTGCACCAAAGCCTGCAGACAAATTTTTACACTTTAGTACGCGAACCAGTGGGGTCATACATCGACTTGAGTGACACTTCGGCTTTGACACGTGTTCCAGACACATCAATTTCATAACTTGACGACAACACATCTGGCGCACTCTCTCCCAGACACGGAACATAGCCTAAACCGATGGCTCCGCCCAAATGATGGCCATAGTTACCAGAAGATAGATACCCCACAATTTTACCATCGCGAATTACAGTTTCGTTATGATAAAGGAGCGGCTCTGGGTCTGTCAGTTTGAACTGCAGCAATCGCATAGAAAGCCCGGTATCTTTCTTACGCAGTACCGCATCTCGTCCAATGAAATTAGATTTTTCAGTTTTGACTGCAAAACCAAGTCCAGCCTCCAGAACGTGATCCTCACAAGTGATGTCATGGCCAAAATGTCTGAAGCCTTTTTCGATTCGGCAGGTATCCATCATATGCATACCGCAAAGCTTGGCATTTTGTGTCTGTCCAGCCTCCCAAATGGTCTCAAATACATGCCCTGCCATATCAGAGCTGACATAAACCTCCCAGCCTAGTTCACCAACATAAGTTACTCGATGCGCCCGTGCTAAACCCATTCCAATTTCAATTTCTTGCGAAGTGCCAAAAGGGTTTTTAGCGTTACTGAAGTCATTAGGTGAAACCATTTCAAGCAGTTTTCGTGAATTGGGCCCCATAACGGCTAATACGCCTTCGCCAGAGGTGACATCGGTAATAACTACGTTAAATTTACCCTTGTGGCGTAGCATCCAAGTTTGATCGGCCAGTCTTGTTGCTGCCGGAGTCACGACCAAATACCCAGTTTCAGACATACGGGTCACAGTCACGTCAGCTTCTATACCCGCATTATCATTAAGAAATTGAGTATATACAATCTTTCCTATCTCAACATCATATTGCCCACCGCCAATATAGTTCATAAATACGCAGGCATCTGGGCCATCAACTCGGATTTTGCCAAAAGATGACATGTCATAAAGGCCAACGTTTTCACGCACTGCCTTGTGTTCAGCCGCAACGTTTTCAAAGAAGTTTTGGCGTTTCCAGCTGTACTTGTATTCAGGAGTTTGTCCTGAACTTGCAAACCAATTTGCCCGCTCCCAACCAGCCGTCTCACCAAAAACTGCACCATTTTCTTTTAGGTGATGGTGAAAAGGCGTACGCCTTACACCTCGCGCAGTTTTTTTCTGCAGATAAGGAAAGTGATCTGCATAGAGCAATCCGAGTGTCTCTTTAGAGCGCTCAAATAAGTAGTGCTTATTTCCCTGAAAGGGCTGCATTCGATTAATATCGACGTCACCCAAATCAAAAGGTTTTTGGCCATCTTCCATCCACTGCGCCAACGCCTGACCTGCTCCCCCAGCAGATTGGATTCCGACAGAATTAAACCCAGCAGCTACCCAAACGTTGTCCATTTCCGGGGCAAGGCCTAAATGATAGGCATCATCGGGTGTGAAGCTCTCCGGACCATTAAAAAACGTGTGGATACCTGCCTCTGCTAACATTGGCATCCGCCCAACAGCCGATTCCAAAATTGGCTCAAAATGATCAAAATCTTCTGGCAGTTGATCAAATTCAAAGTCTCGTGGAATTCCATCCATAGCCCAGGGCTTGGATAGAGGCTCAAATGCGCCAAGTAGCATTTTCCCTGCATCTTCCTTATAATAGGCGCACTCGTCAGGCACCCGAAGTACTGGCATCTGGGTTAGCCCATCAATAGGTTCAGTGACTATATAGAAATGTTCACACGCGTGAAGGGGCACGCTAACGCCCAACATGCGGCCAACTTCATGGCCCCACATACCACCACAATTAATCACATTTTCGCATTCAATTGTACCATTTTCTCCTTGCTCATTTTCCCACTGTATAGATGAGACCCTTCGGTCAGCGTGTTTTACAGCTGTAGCCTTAGTACGCTCAATTATCTGCGCGCCCATTTGCCGAGCGCCTTTTGCTAGAGCTAAAGCGATATTAGCTGGATCCCCCTGACCATCTAGTGGCAGCCAGACCCCACCAGTCACCCCCTCAATATTAAGATGCTTGTATTTGGACTTAACCTCTGAAGGGGTAATTTCCTCTACTTCCACGCCAAACGCACGAGCCATAGCAGCTTGCCGGAAAATCTCTTCCTTGCGCTCCTCAGTAAGGGCGACAGTTATAGATCCACAGCGCTTAAAGCCCGTGGCAACACCAGTTTCAGTCTCTAAATTCCCATAAAGTTCTTGGCTATATTTAGCTAATTTGGTCATATTAGCAGTAGCGCGAAGCTGCGCAATCAGACCTGCGGCATGCCACGTGGTTCCAGAGGTAAGCTGTTTGCGCTCAAGTAAGGCAACATCTTTCCAACCAAGCTTTGCTAAATGGTACGCCACTGAACATCCCACAATACCGCCACCAATAATTACTGCTCTTGCTTTAGTGGGAACCAGAGCCATGAAACTCTCCTATCAAATTCAAATTTACACGCCTTCTTGGGTTTTAAAATGTTTTGCCAATGCCAAAATATGGTCGGGGCCAACCTCACAGCAGCCACCAATTACGGTCGCGCCGCTGTCAGCCCAAGTTTTCGCAAAGCGGAGGTACTCTGACGGACCAAGGTCAGCTCGAGGCTCAAGCAAATCAACAGTCGCATGAATTGAATTAAAATCTGAATGAATGCCTGTGAATCCGTTGGCGTAGGCACCCAGAGTAAATCCACTACCAGACAAAACTGGAAGCCCCTGCGATACCGCCTCAGGCAAAGAGCAATTTATCAAAACAGCCGCAGGGTCAAATTCTTTCAGCATAGCTATGGCATCTGTCAAAAATTCACCTGAGCGTAATTTGGTACCATCCCTATCGTCAACCGACAGTGAAACCCAAACCGGCAGTCCAGTAATACTGGCGCCCATTAGGCCACCCCGCGCCTGATCAATTGACGACATGGTTTCTAAAATATGAAAATCTACATAAGTGGCATGCAAGCGAGCCAATTCAGCATATACCTCAGCTGCTTGCTCTGACGGTGGAGCCTTATCAGGCTGGTAGGAAAAACCTTGCGGGCCCAGTGAGCCAGCTACCTGTCCTGATCCGTGGCTGTCCCTTGCCTCGGTAGCCATTTGACACGCAACCCGTGTCATCGGCACTAAATGTTCGATCAAGCCTTTAGACTCCAGCCGATCTGGCAAAATTGAATATGTATTAGTGGTAGCAATATGGGCCCCAGCATTAAAATACTCATCGTGTACCTGACGAACTAAATTGGGTTCATCGAGAAGAGCCTGCATCGACCAAAGATCTGTCGCAGCCCCTGTCCGGCCTACTAACTCTTGCCCCATTCCACCATCCAAAATAATCATATCTAACTCCAACCCTTCTAGACTCAATTTTTAGTGAGACCTAACATTTCGTAATAGGCAACCACCGATTCAATTCCAATTTTTAAGTGCCAGTAAACTAGGCACGTAGGCGATCATTATCAGCATCCCAAAGTGGTTGATCTCGTTGTACAGTAGCCTTGCATCGATGACCAAAAATCTCTACTTCGACCTCCGTCCCAACGGCTGCCAAATCGCTACGCAGGACGCACAGGGCAATCGACTTACCCACACGATAGCCAAAAGCACCAGAGGTGGTTTCACCAACAACTTCACCACCATGCCAAATGGTTGACATATATGGAGCGTCAGACGCTCCTGCCTCGACTATTAAAGTTGCAAAAAACTTTTTTGAACCCTGCTGTTTTTCACTTTGGAGCGCAGCCTTACCAGGAAAGTTTTCAGATTTATCTAGTTTAACAAAACGCCCAAGGCCACCTTCGAAAAGACTGTAGTCAGTGGAGAGGTCACCCTTCCAAGCTCGATACCCTTTCTCAATTCGCAAACTGTTTAGTGCGTACATTCCAAAAGGTTTGGCACCAGCAGCAATTACGGCATCATACAGTGCTGGGACTTTTACGTTTTCC
The DNA here is from genome assembly GCA_905182325.1 of uncultured Planktomarina sp. Lineage (GTDB taxonomy): Bacteria > Pseudomonadota > Alphaproteobacteria > Rhodobacterales > Rhodobacteraceae > Planktomarina. The sequence goes on from CAJJBD010000037.1 coordinate 4,894, forward strand.
GTATGGATTTCCCAGCCCAGTTCTCCTGCAAATGAAACACGTATTAGCTTACAAGCTTGATCAGCCAAAGTTGCCGACTGGTGGCTTAACCATCCAAGTGACAAGTCTGCATCTGTAACCATTTTAGTCAGAACATCCCGGGACTTGGGTCCCGTCACAATTAAGGTGGAAATGTCATTTGTATTATCTGTGAGCGTCAAAGTTTCTGGCAGCGTAGTGTTCAAAACATCAAAGTCATGCCACTGTGCAGAGGCAGCCGTGATCAACGTAAAGCGATCATGCTCATGACGAATGACGGACATCTCAGTTAAAATTCGTCCCCGCGTATCAGCAAAATATGCAAGGTTCATCCGACCGATCTTGGGCAAACCTCCAGTAATAAGCCCAAGCAAATAATGTGAAGAGCCTGTACCCGAGAGGTTAAATCGGCTAAACCCCGGTAAGTCGAGCACACCACAATTATCTCGAACATTCTCAACTTCTTCTTTAATCCTTGGCGCCCATGGCCCATGCCGCTCCCATGTATGCGAGGCTTCTTCAGATACGTCATCTCCTTGCCGTGCAAACCAATTTGCCCGCTCCCAGCCATTATATGCACCCATTACTCCACCTGCATTCACTACCTTGTCATGTACCGGAGATAGCTTCTTATCCCGGGCAGCAGGCCATTCATGATGTGGGAAATGCATTGCATATTCATGGCCGTAAACTTCCATAGCTTTTTGGTTACAGTAGTCTTGGTCAGTATAATCTGTGTATCTTCGTGGATCGACTGCCCACATATCCCACTCTGTTTCACCAGCGGTAATCCACTCAGCTAAAACTTTTCCTGCTCCGCCACCTTGGGTTATGCCAAAAGTAAACACACACCCCTCATATGCATTTTTTACACCAGGCATTGGACCAACCAATGGCAATCCATCTGGCGCGTATGGGATTGGGCCATTAATCACGCGGCCAACCCCCTGAGAGCCTAAAATTGGCACACGTTCCATGGCGTCTTCGATATACCATTCTAAACGCTCTAGATCATCTGGGTAGAGCTGGAAGCTGAAGTCTTCTGGCATTGGGTCTTCTGGTGTGACCCAATGCGCCTTACAGTTGCGTTCATAGGGACCCAAATTCAGTCCATTTTTATCCTGACGTAAATAATAAGACGAATCAACGTCTCTTAGGAGTGGAACCTTTCGACCATTAGTTTCTGTCCATTCTTTAAGCTCTGGAATTTCTTCAGTGAGAAAAAATTGGTGGCTCATTACAGTCATTGGTACCGTACGGCCACCGTATGGCTTAAACCATTCACCTACACGCTGTGCATAATAACCCGCACAGTTTACTACTTTTTCACAGCGAATATCGCCTTTGTCCGTGTGAACAATCCACTCATCACCGACTTGGGTCACACCTGTTGCAGGACAAAATCTTTGGATAGTTGCGCCCATGTCGCGAGCTCCCTTAGCCAGCGCCTGTGTAAGTTGGGCCGGATCAATATCTCCGTCATCCGGATCCCAAAGGCCACCCGCCAAATCATGCGTTTCAAGGAACGGGTAGGCGTCCTTCATATCGGCTACAGACATCATCTCTATGAACAAGCCTTGATACCGACCCATCGTGCGAGCACGCTCAAATTCCTGCATTCTTTTTTTATCATGTGCTAAACGTATAGAGCCCGTAACGTGATAATTCATTGGATAATCAACTTCATCCGCTAAGCCCGCATAAAGACTAAGGGAGTACCGCTGCATGTTCATGACAGCCCAGCTCGTGCTAAAGGATGGACAATTTCCCGCAGCATGCCAGGTGGATCCAGCTGTTAACTCGTTTTTTTCTAGTAAAACGCAGTTGGTCCAGCCTTCCTTAGCCAAGTGGTACAAGGTGGAAACGCCAACAACACCACCCCCTATAATCACAACGCGCGCCGTAGTTGGAAAATCATTCATTCAAGCATCCCTCAGTTGATAGTCAGAGGCGCCACAAGCCGCCATACAGAATTAAATCATTTTATTCAAAACACTCTAAAATTTGTTGTTTCTAATGACATCTCAGCACCTCCAAGCAACACACCAGAAACAAAAAAACAAGAAAATTCTATTGCTTTTAAGACGAAAATACCGAGGCAAATATTGGAGCTAACGCATCCACATCCGTTTGAGTAAATGCATTCAGCTGATTACTATCGATATCTAGAACCGCCAACAATGAACCTGATCGGTCCCATACTGGTAAAACTATCTCAGAGCGGGTTAGGCTTGAGCATGCAATGTGCCCAGGAAAGGTGGCGACATCTACCACCAATTGTGTCTTTTCAAGCCGTGCCGCAGCTCCGCAAACTCCACGATTAAACGAAATTTGTAGACAGCCATGCCCACCCTGATAGGGGCCAATCTTCAGCATCTGCGGCGATGTAACTCTGTAAAATCCAGTCCAATCAAAGCGATCATCACTATGGTGCAACTCAGAGGCAACAGTAGCCATTAAGGCAATTACGTCATCTTCACCATCAGTAAGACTAGCTATAGATTTTTTAAAACTTTCATAATCGATAAAGGCCATCGGCTTACTACTCAAATACGTTCAATTGCAATGGCCGTACCCTCTCCACCACCAATACAAATCGCAGCCACCCCACGTTTTAAACCACGAAGTTCCAATGCGTTCAGAAGTGTCACTATAATTCGAGCTCCAGAAGCTCCAATGGGATGCCCTAATGCACAGGCTCCACCATAGACATTTACAATATCTGTACTTAAATTCATTTCTTGCATGAAGGCCATCGGCACCACTGCAAAAGCCTCATTGACCTCCCAGAGATCAACTTCATCAATACTCCAACCCAGTTTTTTCAACAACTTTTGAGCCGCTGGCACTGGTGCCGTGGTGAACCATCCTGGTTCCTGAGCGTGGCTTGCATGGCCCCTAATCCGCGCGCGCGGTACTAGGCTTCGGGAATCAACTGCTGATTGCCCAGCCAAAACCAAAGCGGCAGCTCCATCAGAAATTGACGAGGAATTGGCAGCGGTCACCGTGCCGCCTTCACGAAAAGCAGGTTTAAGGTTTTGAATTTTTTCCGGCCTAGCATTTGCAGGCTGTTCATCAACAAAAATTTGTATTGGTTCTTTACGCGTTGTGCAGAACACAGAAACAATTTCACTAGCAAAGGCTCCACTAGATTGCGCGCTGAGAGCTCTTTCTAAAGAGCGCAATGCATAAGCATCCTGAGCCTCTCTTGTAAACTGGAATTTAGTCGCACAATCTTCTGCAAATGTGCCCATTAGGCGTCCTTGGTCATAGGCATCCTCCAGCCCGTCTAAGAACATACTGTCGTGAACCTGCCCATGGCCCAGGCGCGCACCAACACGCATTTTTGGTAGTAAATAGGGAGCCTGGGTCATGCTCTCCATACCACCCACAACCATAATTTCATTACCGTTCAGAGCAAGTTGATCGAAGCCCATCATCGTTGTTTTCATTCCGGAGCCACACATCTTGTTTACCGTAGTTGCCGGTACATCCTGGCTGAGAGCCGCAGCAAATCCAGCCTGACGTGCAGGGGCCTGTCCCTGACCCGCTGCCAGGACACAGCCCATAATAAGTTCATCAACCTGGTCAGTGGCTACTTCCGCAGCTGCGAGTGCTCCCGCAATAGCCGCCCCACCTAACTTACTTGCTGACGTACCTGCAAATGAACCCTGCAGCCCACCAATTGGCGTTCGTGCAGCTCCAAGAATATATACTTTTTCCATAAAAAGTCCCATTCTAACTGTTGGGTAAGTTATGCATTGCATACCCATCTACACAAGACCCAGCACCTCACATTCAATAATAACTAAAAAATAAAATGCTATTTAACACGTAGCCCTTCGCATCTGATGTAATAAATATTATAATCATAAAAAATTAAAGGGCACTTAATAACATGCGTGATTTTCACCTGCCAGGCCGCTCAGCTGTTTTAGCAACAAACGGTATGTGTGCCACATCTCATCCTTTGGCAGCCACGACTGCGATAGAAATTTTAAAGAAAGGAGGAAACGCTGTAGATGCGGCAGTTGCAGGAGCAGTACTGCTTGGAATTTGTGAACCGCAGATGACGGGGTTAGGTGGCGATATGTTTGCCCTAATTCAGAAAGATCCAACCTCAGATGTTGTGGCCCTAAATGGATCTGGACGTGCACCAAAGTTAGCTAATGCTGCAGCTTTGAGGGCAAAAGGATTCAGTGCTGTGCCACTGCGTGGCATAGATGCAGTAACACTTCCAGGTGCAGTTGATGGATTTTGTCAGATAACCAAAGATTTTGGTAACTTAAACTTGGACGAAATCTTAGCACCAGCAATTCATTACGCCCGTGAGGGTGTGCCAGTGGCACCACGGGTCGCCTTCGATTGGAATGAAGGCACCGTTGCGTTGCAAGGCTCCGCCATAGATAGGTTTTTGATAGGTGGCTGCGCGCCAAAAGTAGGCCAAATGTTCTGCTCACCAGCCCAAGCAGAAGCATTAGAATTAATTGCAACTGAGGGGCGAGATGGTTTTTACAGAGGACCCGTAGCCCTAGATATGGTCAAAAGTCTCCAAGCACTCGGTGGTGCACATACCCTGGAAGAATTTGCTTCTACAAAAGCGACCTACAGCACCCCACTGCGTGGCAGCTACAAAGGCGTTGAAATGTTGGAACACCCAGCCAACGGACAAGGTGCAACAGCTCTTTTAATGCTTAATATAATGAAACATTTTGAATTCTCTAATCTAAACCCATTTGGTGCTAAACGCGCGCACATTGAAGCTGAAGTCGCAAAACTAGCCTATGACGCCCGCAACAGGTTTATTGCAGATACTGATTATACAACTCGTATTGACCACATGCTAGCTCCCGAAACTGCGGCAAGCCTGGCCTCACTCGTTAACCCCAAACAAGCCATGAAAAATCTTTCATCGGCCACAGGAGCTATTCATAAAGATACCGTTTACATAACTGTCGTGGACAAAGATAGAATGGCTGTATCCTTGATATATTCTATTTTTCATTCCTTTGGGTCTGGTATTGCATCTGATAGGTATGGGATCCTTTTCCAGAACCGAGGTGCCGGATTCACACTTGAGGAAGGTCATCCCAATGAGCTCGGCGGAGGTAAGCGGCCCATGCATACCATAATACCAGGCATGTTGGCACATAACGGACAGGTCACCATGCCGTTTGGAGTTATGGGAGGTGCTTATCAGCCAAACGGGCATGCAAGGTTATTATCAAATATGCTAGATTTTGGCCTAGACATTCAGGCTGCAGTAGATGCACCCAGATCTTTCTTTGATAACGGCGTGCTAAAAATTGAACGCGGCTATGCTCCAGAGGTCCATCAGAGCCTTTCTAAAATGGGCCATAAAATTGAAATTCCTGAAGGACCAATCGGTGGCGGTCAGGCAATCTTTATTGGGGATGATGGTATCTTAACGGGCGCGTCTGATCCACGTAAAGATGGATGCGCCTTGGGTTACTAATACTAATTAAATTGGAAATGCAGCGAATATGTTCCATCTTCAAAAGGACCGAACAGGTCCGGAACATCTGGATGATCAACCGGTTCACCAGAAATATCTGCAATTAAGTTTTGTTCTGAAACATATGCGATGTAATAGCTCTGATCATTTTCTGCCAATAAATGGTAGAAGGGTTGATCCTTAATCGGGCGCGCCTCCTCAGGAATCGCGGCATACCATTCCTCTGTATTTGCAAATTCAGGGTCCACGTCAAAAATCACCCCGCGGAAGGGATGTTTTTTATGGCATACGATTTGGCCCAAATGATATTTGGCTTCAGTCTGCACAACACGCCCCCATCTAATATTTTCAATAAACAATCTTTCACAAAAATGTCCATGGTTTCACAAAACTTTTGCCAGCCCAACAGGTAGAGTTTTTTTAATCCAATAAAAATTTCTATCAAAGCTTCGCAGCGTTGCATAATTATTCCAACCCGCTATAGGTAAAAAAAATTCATTAAGCGAGTGGCAAAATGAGCAGCACCTTTCGCACCCTTATCTTAATAAGCCTTCTTGCTGGGTGTTCCTTTTCAGGGAATTATGCGAATGCGCCAAGATCATTGAACAATGCGTGTTCAATTCTGGATCAGCGTCGCAGTTTTCTTCCAGCTTTCAGGGCGGCCAAACGTAAATATGGGGTCCCTATCTCTGTACAAATGGCCATTATTTGGCAGGAAAGTAAGTTTAAATCAAAAGCTAAAACACCAAAAACCTATTTTCTTTGGGTTGTTCCTACTGGCCGGCAAAGCTCAGCTTATGGTTATGCACAAGTCCTCGATGCTACCTGGGAGGAGTACAAGTCAACAGCTGGCCGCTGGGGAGCACATAGGAGTAACATTCGCGATGCAACCGACTTCATGGGTTGGTATATGGCACAAAGCAGGCAAAAACTTGGAATTTCGATGTGGGATACCCGAAATCAATATTTAGCATATCATGAGGGTAGAAATGGATACCGGAGAGGTTCTTATAAATCGAAGCGCTGGCTTATCAATGTAGCCAACAAACTCCAGAAACGTACCGAAATGTATAAATCACAACTTATAAATTGTGGTAAGGGTTAAATTGTACGGCTGCTTATCTGGACTGTTTCATAGTTTCAGCACCTATATTAAATAAAATGTCTGGAACATCCTGCCCTTCACTCCAGCCTTCAACTACTACTATAGATCTATTTCCAGAATTATTATCTACTACCCATTGACGCAATTGGATTGGGTTATTTGTAAAAAAGAGCTTAATATATCCATATTCAGCCTTAGATGGGTCTTGAAGGCTCAATACCGTACTTGGGCCATCAGAAACATGCTCAAGTACCATATTTCGCTTTTTGAAATCCACAGTTTCTTCGAGAATAATATTAAGGGGCGTGTGCCTTAAGGGAAATCGAAAAGGTTCGTTGTCTGACTTCGGATCAAAAACTGCCACCTGCCCACCACCGACAACAACTATTCCCATATTAGGTGGATCATAATCAAATCGTATTCTACCGGGACGTTTTAAATGCATTTTACCAGTAGAAGAACTCCCGTTCTCATTTATTTGGGTAAAAGTAGACTCAACTGTAATGATTCCGTTCATATAGGCCGAAAGATCGTCCAGGCTTATTTTTTCAGCAGAAACGGGGCAAGAGATTAAAAGTAATAAAAAAGTTAGGATTTTCATAACTATTTTATATACTATTTATATGTCTGGGAAAGGTAAAATACCTTAAGTATTTTTTTATTGTCAACATTAAAGACGGAAATTTATCCCCGTTCTGGCACCAAAATTTCTCGCTTACCAACATGGTTTGCAGCACTTACGAGGCCACTATCTTCCATCTGTTCAACCAAACGTGCCGCCTTGTTGTAACCAATTGCTAGTTTCCGCTGAATGTAGCTTGTAGAACATTTACGATCCTTGATCACAATTTGAACTGCGGTGTCGTAGAGGGCATCCTCCACATCAGAATTGCCTCCAAGACCTAAAACTACATCGATGTCATTTTCTTTGCCGCCGGGTGGCCCATCAACGACACCTGATAGATATTCTGGAGGGCCAAAGGTCTTTAGATGATTAACAACATCTTCTACCTCTTCATCTGAGCAAAATGGACCGTGTACACGAGTAATTTTTCCACCACCCGCCATATAGAGCATATCCCCCATGCCCAGCAGCTGTTCAGCACCCATCTCACCCAGAATTGTCCGACTGTCTATTTTTGATGTGACTTGGAACGAGATACGAGTTGGAAAATTCGCTTTGATAGTACCAGTAATAACATCCACAGATGGCCTTTGAGTTGCCATAATTATGTGGATACCAGAAGCGCGTGCCATTTGCGCCAAGCGTTGAATGCAAGCCTCAATTTCTTTGCCAGCGACCATCATTAGATCTGCCATTTCGTCAACAATTACTACAATGTACGGCAAAGTCTCTGGGGCAAACTCTTCAGTCTCAAACACCGGCTCACCAGTTCCATCATCAAAACCAGTTTGCACAGTACGGCTAAACATCTCACCTTTTGACTGAGCGTCCTTCACACGACTATTATAGCCGTCAATATTACGGACACCCATTTTTGACATTTTGCGGTAACGGTCTTCCATTTCGCCCACTGTCCATTTTAGCGCTACTACAGCCTTTTTTGGGTCTGTAACAACTGGGCTTAGTAGGTGCGGGATACCGTCGTAAACACTCAATTCAAGCATTTTTGGGTCGATCATTATCATCCGGCATTCTTCCGGTGTCAGTCTATAGAGCAATGAAAGGATCATCGTATTGATGGCGACAGACTTGCCGGAGCCAGTAGTTCCTGCAATCAAAAGATGAGGCATCTTTGCAAGATTTACCACGATTGGCTCACCACCAATGTCCTTGCCTAACGCTAAAGGCAGCCTCATGTTCGCGTCACCAAAATCACGTGCAGATAATATTTCTCTTAATGCACACATTTCTCGATTATCGTTTGGTAACTCAATTCCAATCACAGTACGTCCTGGGACGGTACTGACCCTGGCAGAAAGTGCCGACATGGACCTGGCTATATCATCTGACAGACCAATTACTCGGCTAGCCTTTAACCCAGGTGCAGGTTCAAGTTCATACATTGTAACAACCGGTCCTGGACGAACACTTACGATATCGCCCTTCACACCGTAGTCATCTAATACGCTTTCAAGCATACGGGCATTGCTCTCCAATGAGTCGTCACTCAACACATGGCGTTGTATTGAAGTAGGATTCATCAAAAGACCAAGTGGCGGCTTTTCATAATTCTGTGATAGGCTTTGCGACTCAAATTGTAATTTTGGTTGCGCCTCATTAATTGCTTGTGAGGATGGCTGGATAGATTTTTTTATTGAGTGCTGTACGACTGGCCTAATAGTATTGCCGTCCGGTAGGGCTGAACTATGATCTAAGGGCAATAATTCAGGATTTGTACGATAACTATCATTTGACAGATCACTCGAGCTGTTTTCATCCTGTAAATCAGATACAGACTGCAAAACTATAGGAAGCGGTCCCGTCGGCCGTCCAACTTTTGGTGTAACCAACATTTCCTTTTCGTCACTGTCTAAGCTCACTTGTGGTGTTCTTAGACGTATAACATCTGCAATTTTATCCTTAATTCGGTCTTCCTGTCGAACCCCCAATTGGTTCAAGTCATTAGGGTTTAAAATAGTTTTTTCAGGTGTGGCGGGTGGTCGTTTTGAAATTCCAGGCATTCGCGAAAAGAAGGATTTAGTTATTGGTGCTGGCTCCAGCATTAATGCATCCTGTGGCTCAGAATTACTATGGATTTTCGGCCCAAGAGACGCAAACACTCTATCTGAATTTCTTGGCAAAGAGGGCTCTAAATTAAGTGGTTTTTCCGGTGTTTTGCGACTACTTTTAAGAGTTGTTAGGCCACGCACTATGCCAGACGCAAATAGATTGCCTGTAAAAAAAAATGATCTACTACCTACCAGACCGAGGGTCCTAAAGCCTAGTTTCACCTCAGTAAACACAAGACCAGTCACGTAGTACCCTAGAAGAACAACAAGCAGTCCCAGTAAAACTGCAATAACATTTGCTCCTAAAGCAGCTGAGCCAGGCAACAATTGTAATATTATGTAGAGAACAGTATCACCAAAAAGCCCACCCAAAGAAAAATTATGAATCCAGCCAGAATGTGGTGTAACAGTGGCTAAGTACAAAGAACACAGTGCCCAAAAAATTGGTGCATAAATAAGGCGGATTAACATACGCTCTGAACCAACATGGGTCATTAGGCGCAAGCCCCACACAACAAAAAGAAATGGCAGACTCCAACTGCCAAGTCCCATAATTTTCATTAAGGGTCCTGAAATTGTAGCACCAAGTTGGCCGGCCAAATTTCCACTATCGCGGCCACCAGAACTCATCCATGCCGCATCCTGTGGCGAATAGCTTGCCAATGTAAGTGTTAAAAATAAACCTACCAGAAATAAAATTAAACCAAGAGCTTCAACGCCACGCTTCTCCAAAAAAGCCTGCGTTGTAGCGTCCAAAAGCGGATCACGTCCGCGGGTTGGATAAGCCATTTGTACCTCAACATCATTTATACAAACAGTCGCGGATAATAGTTAAACCACGCTGCGTTTCTTCTTTTGGAGCCACTAGAGCGACTCGGACGTAACCGGACCCAGGATTCTGCTCGTTCGCGGTGTGCCCCAAGTATGATCCTGGTAGCACCCGCACCCCTTTTTCGGTCCAAAGCTTTATTGTAGCTATTTGATCATCTTCAACAGGCAACCACAAGAAAAACCCGGCTTCAGGTGAATTATACGCATTAATACCATCAAAAATACGATCAGACACCTCAAACTTGTCACAATATAGTTGCCTGTTAGCAACAACATGATCTTCATCCGCCCATACTTTGGCAGAAACATCCTGTATTGGCCCAGCTACTGGGCAACCTGCGTAGGCGCGCAACTGTTTAATCTGGGATATGTTCTTCGGCCCAGAAGCTACAAATCCTGAACGCAGACCCGGTAAGTTCGAGCGCTTAGATAACGAATGAAACGCAACCACACGTTCTGGATCAGCGCCAATTTTAGCAGCAATCTCTAAAGCGCCCGGCGGTGGGGCATTGCGATAAATTTCACTGTAGCATTCATCTGCAAAAATTTTGAAGTCATAGGTCTCAGCCAGTCCTAACAGACGGGTCCAGTAATAGGCGTCAGCTATCGCACCTTGTGGGTTAGAAGGTGAGCAAAGAAAAAATGCTGACGCATCATTTAACTCTGACGATGTAAGTTCATCTAAGTTAGGGAGGAAGCCTGTTTCAACACTAGTTGGTAGGTAAACAGATTGGGCACCAACAGCCATAGCTGCTACAGTATAAACTTGGTAAAATGGATTTGGGATGAGGATTTTAGATCCTGTTGGGCAAAGTGCAACAACGGCGTTAAATAAGCCTTCCCGCGTTCCATTCAGAACCATAACCTGACTTTCTGCTTTCATGGACACCTGATATCGTCGCGTAAGAAATTCACAGATACTTCCTCGTAGTTGCTCCGTGCCATTATTATCGGGATAGCTATTAAAACCAGCAACGGCGTCCATTAGAGCGGGCACAACCCAGTCAGGAAACTTATGCTTTGGCTCGCCAATAGTCATGTTGATCACATCTCCCCCTGGCGCATGACCATCCAAAAGTGTGCGCAATCGAGGCCAAGTCGCGGTTGGGAGTAAGTCAAATCGGGCGGGCTTCATGGATTAATTCCTCTTAATCAGTATCGTTATAGGAACTTAGCTGGCATCAAACATTGAAAATACATTCATGCCAAAGCGTTTTCAACTGCTGCTCCAAGCCTAAGCAAACGGTGCTCTTGCATCGGAGGACATACAATCATCAGGCCACAGGAGGGGGTACCTGTGGGCAAGGTCAAGGCACAAGCTCCCAGTAAGTTTCCGATACGGGTATTACGCAGTGCCAGTAGGTTTTCATTAACATAATAATCATGGTCTTGAGACAGACGATTGATATTAGGCGGCAAAATGGGAGAACTAGGCATTAAGATGGCGTCATATCCTGCTGTGGCATCGTAATACTCAGCTCTCAATTGGTCCAGCTTTTGCCAACCAGCCACATAGTCGGCTGCCAAAACATTGGCTCCACTGCGGAACCGCAGAAGTATTTCTTCAAACATTACTTCAGGTTTGTCCTCTATTTGATGTTTCCAGGTTCCATAAGCCTCAGGAGTGAACAAAACACCAGTAAGCTCCAAAGCTTCTTGTACTTGAGGAATTTTGAGGTTTTCAACCACTGCGCCCATTGCCTGCAACCTATTTTTTGCATTATTAAAACCAGCTTGTGGCTCGTCGCGGATGTCCTCAAATGCAGCTGTATCACAGACTGCAAAGCGACACCCCTCCAATGTGGCATTGGTTAAATCTACAGGGCGATCACCCTCAAGGGCTGCTAAGGCAAGCGAGGCGTCTTCAACTGAACGACAGAGGGGGCCGATTGTATCAAAACGGGCACACAGCGGCACTACACCATTTAGAGATAATCGGTCACTTGTAGTCTTGAGCCCAACTAAGTCGTTCCAAGCAGCTGGCACTCTAACCGAACCACCAGTATCTGATCCAATCGCTAGGGCTGCCAACCCAAATGCAACAGATGCTGCAGCGCCTGAGGAAGAGCCTCCTGAAACAGCTGAGTGATCGTTTATACATGGCGCAGTTGCCGTCTGAGGGTTATAGCCAAGACCAGAAAAAGCCAGTTCCGACATATGCGTTTTACCAAGGCACACCAGGCCAAGGGCCGTTGCAGTTTTCAAAACTTTACAGTCAGACT
>CAJJBD010000038.1 GCA_905182325.1 uncultured Planktomarina sp.
GTTGATTGCTCCAATTGCTATGGAGACTGGTCTTCGCTTCGCTATCCGTGAGGGTGGCCGTACTGTTGGCGCTGGTGTTGTGTCAAAGATACACGCTTAATTAATAAGGCAGGCCCCATATTGGGGCCCGCTTTCGTTCGACGAGGTCTAGTTTTCTGGTCCTCCTATCAACAAAATTTAAGCCCTGGAAAGGGGTAACGAAATGAAGAGCCAAAACATACGGATTAGACTTAAGGCATTCGACTATCGTGTGCTGGATACGTCTACCCAGGAGATAGTTAACACCGCTAAGCGCACGGGTGCCCAGGTGCGTGGTCCTATCCCACTACCAAATAAAATCGAGAAGTTTACTGTTCTTCGTGGCCCCCATGTTGATAAGAAATCTCGGGACCAGTTTGAAATCCGCACGCACAAACGCCTGCTGGATATCGTTGATCCAACACCGCAGACTGTGGACGCGCTGATGAAGCTCGACCTGGCCGCTGGTGTTGATGTACAAATTTCAGTGTAAGGGGGCAATATCAGATGCGCTCTGGAGTAATTGCAAAAAAAGTAGGTATGACCCGTCTGTTTACGGAAGATGGCAACCAAATTCCTGTGACTGTTCTGTCTTTAGATGGATTACAGGTTGTTGCTCAACGGACGGCAGATACGGATGGTTATACAGCTGTTCAGCTAGGTGCTGGATCAGCAAAGGCAAAACGAACAAGTCAGGCAATGCGTGGGCATTTTTCGAAATCTAATGTTGCGCCAAAGCGCAAGGTTGCTGAATTTCGAGTGTCTGCTGAAAACTTAATAGATGTGGGTGCTGAGATTTCAGCAGAGCACTTTCTTGAAGGGCAAAAAGTTGACGTATCTGGCACCTCAATTGGTAAGGGTTTCCAGGGTGCTATGAAACGTTGGAACTTTAAGGGCTTAAGGGCCACTCATGGTGTTTCCATTAGCCACCGTTCCCACGGTTCAACTGGTCAGTGCCAAGATCCTGGTAAAGTTTTTAAAGGTAAAAAAATGGCGGGCCATATGGGTGCTGCTAAAGTTACCACACAGAACTTAGAGGTTGTTCGCACCGATGTTGATAGAGGCCTAATTATGATCAAGGGCGCGGTTCCAGGATCCAAAGGTGGATGGGTTACCGTGAAAGATGCTGTTAAAAAGAAACTACCGGATGGTGTTCCTTTTCCTGCAGCGATAAAAACTACAGCTACAAAGGCAGATGCTACTGTGGCAGAAGCTCCTGTGGAAGGTGGTGAAGCATGAAGCTTAACGTAATCAAATTAGACGGTGGCAAGGCTGGGTCTGTCGAATTAGACGAAACCCTTTTTGGCCTAGAGCCTCGTGCGGACATCCTGCACCGCGTTGTGCGCTGGCAACGCAACAATGCCCAAGCTGGTACTCACAAGGTAAAAACAAGGTCAGAAGTTAGCTATTCAACTAAGAAAATATATCGGCAAAAAGGTACTGGTGGGGCACGCCACGGTGCGAGATCTGCGCCAATTTTTCGTGGCGGTGGGGTCTACAAGGGTCCAACACCACGAAGTCATGGGCACGAACTGCCCAAGAAAGTAAGGTCTTTGGGCCTCAAGCATGCCCTATCGGCTAAAGCAAAGGCTGGCGAGTTGGTTGTTATTGATGCAGCAGTATCTGACGGCAAAACAGGTTTATTGGCCAAAATGATCGAAAACCTTGGTTGGAAACGTGCGTTGATTATTGATGGGGCCGCGGTAAACGAAAACTTTGCACAGGCTGCGCGAAATATTGAGGGTTTGGATATTTTGCCTACAATGGGTGCCAACGTTTATGATATTTTAAAACGTGATACGTTAGTAATCACTAAAGCAGGCGTCGAAGCTTTGGAGGCTCGTTTAAAATGAGTGTAAAACCTGAACACTATGATGTCATTCGAAAGCCTATAGTAACTGAGAAAACTACTTTAGCCTCTGAAACAGGAGCTGTTGTGTTTGAAGTAGCTATTGAAAGCAATAAGCCGAGTATTAAGGAAGCAGTGGAAAACTTGTTTGGCGTTAAAGTCAAAGCTGTGAATACTACTATCACGAAGGGAAAGGCAAAGCGCTTTCGTGGGATGTTAGGAAAACGAAAAGACATTAAGAAGGCTTACGTTACACTTGAAGAAGGCAACACGATTGACGTTTCGACTGGCCTTTAATAGTAGGTCCTAATATTTGACCTGTCCCCAGATTACCGGGGCTGATCAATCTTCTAGGTGGCGTAATAAGCTACCTTAATATTGGGGACCTTCGGGGCCCTAAACACCAGCGGTCTTATTAGATCGCGCTAAGCAAACGGAAGACAGAAAGCATGGCATTAAAGTCGTATAAACCGACGACGCCAGGCCAGCGAGGGCTGGTACTGATTGACCGTTCGGAGCTTTGGAAGGGCCGCCCAGTCAAATCTCTCACAGAGGGTTTGACAAAGTCGGGCGGTCGGAACAATACCGGACGTATCACGTCACGTCGTCGTGGTGGTGGGGCAAAGCGCCTTTACCGCATCGTTGATTTCAAACGTAACAAGTTTGATGTTTCGGCAACAGTAGAGCGGATCGAATACGATCCAAATAGGACAGCTTTTATAGCCCTCATTAAATACGAGGATGGTGAGCAGGCCTATATTTTGGCGCCCCAGCGATTGGCGGTAGGTGATAAAGTTGTCGCAGCTGCAAAGGCAGATATAAAGCCTGGTAATGCGATGCCCTTTTCGGGCATGCCAATCGGCACTATTATTCACAATATTGAACTGAAAGCGGGCAAGGGCGGGCAAATTGCGCGTGCTGCTGGAACTTATGCCCAATTTGTAGGCAGGGATGGGGGATATGCACAAGTTCGTTTGTCTTCGGGTGAACTAAGATTGGTTCGTCAGGAGTGCGTAGCGACCATTGGAGCTGTATCTAACCCTGACAACTCAAATCAAAACTTCGGCAAAGCCGGCAGAATGCGCCACAAGGGCGTGCGTCCGTCTGTACGTGGCGTCGTCATGAACCCTGTTGATCACCCACATGGTGGTGGTGAAGGTAGAACATCTGGGGGTCGCCATCCGGTCTCTCCTTGGGGTAAGCCAACCAAAGGTGCTCGCACTCGAAACAAAAACAAAGCGTCGCAAAAGCTTATTATTCGCTCGCGTCACGCCAAAAAGAAGGGGCGCTAATAGATGTCTCGTTCCGTATGGAAAGGTCCCTTCGTGGATGCTTATGTGCTTAAAAAAGCTGAAGCAGCTGGTGAAAGTGATCGTAATAATGTTATTAAAATTTGGTCTCGACGTTCGACAATTTTACCACAGTTTGTGGGCTTGACCTTTGGTGTTTACAACGGTCGAAAACACATCCCTGTAAATGTAACTGAAGAAATGATTGGCCAAAAGTTTGGGGAATTTTCACCAACACGGACCTACCACGGTCATGCTGCTGATAAAAAAGCGAAGCGGAAATAAGCTATGAGCAAGGACAAAAATCCCCGCCGCGTGGCTGACAACGAAGCAATGGCAAAAACTCGCATGCTGAGGACATCTGGCCAAAAGCTTAATTTGGTTGCGCAAATGATCCGTGGAAAGAAAGTTGGGAAGGCTATTACTGACCTGACATTCTCCAAGAAAAGGATTGCAGACGACGTAAAAAAGTGTCTTCAGTCTGCGATTGCCAATGCTGAAAACAATCATAATTTAGATGTTGATGAGCTTGTAGTGGCTGAGGCCTATGTTGGTAAGAATTTAACTATGAAGCGTGGTAGGCCAAGAGCCCGTGGCCGCTTTGGTAAGATTTTAAAGCCGTTTTCTGAACTTACTATTTTGGTTCGTCAGGTTGAGGAGCAAAAGTAATGGGAAATAAAAGTAATCCGATCGGCATGCGTCTCCAGGTAAATCGTACGTGGGACAGCCGCTGGTATGCAGATACTAAAGACTACGGTGATTTACTTATGGAAGATCTCAGAATCCGTGAATTTGTCGGTGAAGAGTGTAAGCAATCGGGTATCAGCCGTGTAATTATCGAGCGTCCACATAAAAAGTGTCGGGTAACAATTCATACGGCTCGGCCGGGTGTAATTATTGGTAAAAAAGGCGCAGACATTGAAGGTCTGCGGAAAAAAATTGCCAATATGACCGATAGTGAACTGCATTTAAACATTGTTGAAGTTCGCAAACCTGAGCTTGACGCCGCCCTAGTTGGTGAAAGTATTGCACAGCAATTGGAGCGTCGTGTATCCTTCCGTCGCGCAATGAAGCGAGCAGTTCAAAATGCTATGCGCATGGGGGCTTTAGGCATCCGAGTTAATGTTGCAGGACGTTTGGGCGGTGCTGAAATTGCTCGGACAGAGTGGTACCGTGAAGGTCGTGTTCCCTTACACACGCTCAGAGCAGATATTGATTATGCACCTTCGGAAGCCGTGACTGCTTATGGTATCATTGGTATCAAGGTCTGGATTTTCAAGGGTGAGATCATGGAACATGATCCAGCGGCACGTGATCGCAAAGCTCAAGAATTGCAAGATGGCCCCGCACCCCGTGGTGCAGGTGGCAATCGCCGTAACGATCGCTAAGGAGAAAACAAATGCTTCAACCAAAGCGTTCAAAATTTCGTAAGATGCATAAAGGTCGGATCCATGGAGAAGCCAAGGGTGGCAGTACTCTAAATTTTGGGTCGTTTGGTCTTAAAGCTACCCAGCCTGAGCGTATCACGGCTCGACAGATTGAGGCAGCGCGTAGAGCTATGACGCGTCATATGAAACGTCAGGGTCGCGTTTGGATAAGGATTTTCCCAGACCTTCCTGTTACCTCGAAGCCAACAGAAGTCCGGATGGGTAAAGGTAAAGGCTCAGTCGACTTTTGGTCTGCAAAGGTCAAGCCAGGGAGAGTAATGTTTGAGATAGATGGCGTCTCAGATGTAGTTGCTCGTGAGGCTCTACGGCTGGCTGCAATGAAATTACCCATCAAATCACGTGTTGTGGTGCGTGAAGATTGGTAATTTAAAAATACTATTGCGTTGATACACTCTCAATTTCTCTGTTATTTAAATGGCAGAGAAATTTTTAGATCCAACTGTAGTTAAAGCTAACGCTGATCCTATCGTCATCGGCCATATTCATTGGTACTTCGTGGCGAAGCCAACTTTCCCATAGCATCACGTCTCCAACCTTTGGCGATTCATACACAAACGTACTTATGTCTTCGCGAGAATCCTTCACCCGAGGTGGAGCAGCCATCATCATAGCTAGCCGAGGGTCTTCAAATTTTATTGGGCTAGTTCCGTCTGGCATTGCAACGTACGTGGTTCCACTGATTATTGAATGTGGGTGAACGTGAGCCGTGTGGATACCTCCAAAAGGCAGTATGTTAATCCAGAGACTGTCTAGTTGGATTTTCTTTTCGCCTAAATCAAATTGAAGATCTATGGCGAAATTAGTTACATGCTTGTCAAGTTCCGTGACAATTTCTGAAAAAATTGGAAATCGCCACTCTAGGTCGTTAAGAGAGGCGTAACTAGTATAACCAGGAAACCCGTTTTTTTCACACCAGATCTGGCCAGCCTCATCATCTTCGGCAATCGTTAGGCAAGACTTCTTGAGTTCCAAAGCGCTAATGGATTTTGACAATCTATCTTGGTAAATGCGGGTCGCAAAGAGCGTTTTTATATTAGCCATCTTTCAACCATAAACTATCAGTTACTGTAATGCGAGTAAGAATGATTTTAACAGGACACCACAATGTTTGAAGTAAATGCAGGGAGTTAGATGAAAAGTCTGAAACTAATTCACAATATTACTCGGTAGGGGTTGCTAAGGTGTAATTTCCAATTTAAAGGACAGTCTTGTACTACGCTCCACCGGAATCAGGGTAACCATTATTGAGCCCTCTGGTGATGTTGAAAGGATAAGGCAATGAATGCCAATGAACTTCGGGAAAAATCCCCGGATCAGCTGCGAGATGAACTTGTTTCATTGAAAAAAGAGGCGTTTAATTTGCGCTTTCAACAAGCAACTGGGCAGATTGAAAATACGTCACGTATGAGACAAGTTCGGCGCGGCGTAGCTCGGGTTAACACTATTTTAAACCAAAAAGCCGCCGCCGCTGCAGGCGAGGAGTAAGCTCTATGCCAAAACGAATATTATCTGGCGTCATCACATCTAACCAAAACGCCCAAACCGTCACTGTTTCAGTCGAGCGCAGATTTAAGCATCCGCTGCTACAAAAAACAGTACGTAAGTCAAAAAAATACAGAGCTCATGATGAAGAAAATGTATTCAACGTAGGCGATCTTGTTCGTATACAAGAATGCGCGCCAAAGTCTAAAACTAAACGCTGGGAAGTTATTGCAGAATAATCTCTTAGATTAATCGAAACCCTGGGAATGACGCGATATCGCACCCCACAGGTCGGGAGTTAACAAATGATCCAGATGCAGACAAACTTAGACGTGGCTGATAATAGTGGCGCACGCCGTGTGCAGTGCATCAAGGTTCTTGGTGGATCCAAGCGCAAGTATGCATCCGTTGGCGACGTTATCGTTGTCTCGGTTAAAGAAGCCATTCCACGTGGGCGTGTCAAAAAAGGAGATGTTCGAAAGGCAGTTGTCGTTCGTACAGCTAAAGAGGTTCGCCGTGAAGATGGTACGGCCATTCGATTTGATCGCAATGCTGCGGTGATCCTAAGTAACTCTAATGAACCAGTGGGCACCCGTATTTTTGGCCCAGTTGTTCGCGAGTTACGAAATAAAAACTTCATGAAGATTATTTCACTCGCACCGGAGGTGCTGTGATATGGCCGCAAAATTAAAAAAAGGTGATAAAGTGGTAGTTTTATCCGGAAAGGATAAAGGAAAACAGGGAGAAATATCTTCTGTGAACCCTTCCGCTGGGAAAGCCATTATAGACGGGGTGAATATGGCTATCCGCCATACGAAACAATCCCAATCTGATCAGGGTGGGCGCATTCCAGTGGCGATGCCTATACAGGTTTCGAATCTAGCATTAGTTGATAGCAATGGGAAGGCCACGCGTGTTGGTTTTCGTGAGGAAGCTGGCAAAAAAGTAAGGTTTGCTAAAACAACTGGGGAGACGGTATAATGTTGGATACAGCAAACTATACTCCACGCTTGAAGGCTCTGTATTCTGCAGAAATCAAATCTTCCATGAAGGAAGAGTTTGGTTATAAAAATGATATGATGATCCCTCGGTTGGATAAGGTAGTTCTAAACATGGGTGTCGGTGAAGCGACTAAAGATACAAAAAAAGTTAAGCACGCCCAGGAAGCGCTGACCTTGATTGCTGGACAAAAGGCTGTGGTCACAAAAGCTAAAAATTCTATAGCTGGCTTTCGCGTTCGCGAAGACATGCCTTTAGGTACTAAAGTCACCTTGCGTGGTGATCGGATGTATGAATTCATGGACCGCCTGACTACAATAGCGTTACCGCGAGTACGAGATTTTCGTGGCGTAAAAACCTCATCGTTCGATGGTCGTGGCAACTATGCCATGGGCCTTAAAGAACACATTGTCTTTCCCGAAATCGACTTCGACACTATAGTGGATATGTTGGGCATGGACATCATTATCTGCACTGATGCAAAATCAGATGCTGAAGCCAAAGCGCTGTTGAAGCATTTCAACATGCCTTTCAACAATTAAGGATCTGCGATATGGCTAAAAAATCAATGATTGCACGCGAAGTGAAGCGGCAAAAGTTAGTAGACAAGTTCGCCGTTAAACGCGCTGAACTTAAGGGCATTGCTCGCAACGTATCCCTACCAATGGAAGAACGTTTCAAAGCCCAGCTAAAACTAGCAAAACTACCGCGAAATTCATCCGCAACACGACTTCATAACCGTTGCCAGCTCACTGGACGTCCTCACGCTTACTACCGTAAGTTGAAGGTCAGCCGGATTGCGCTGCGGGAGCTTGGCACAGCAGGCCAAATCCCGGGCATGGTTAAGTCAAGCTGGTGAGGAGTTTAAAAAAATGAACGATCCTATTGGTGATATGTTGACACGAATTCGTAACGCTTCTCTGCGTGGCAAGTCCACAGTGGAAACGCCAGCCTCAAAGCTGCGTGCATGGGTGTTAGATGTTCTTGCTGACGAAGGTTACATTCGAGGTTATGAAAGCATGACTGGTAAGGATGGCCACCCAGCTATTGAAATCAGCTTAAAATATTATGATGGTACGCCCGTTATACGCGAAGTAAAGCGCGTTTCGAAGCCTGGCCGCCGTGTATATTTAGGTATGAAAGACATTCCTACTGTCCGTCAGGGCTTGGGCGTGTCGATTGTCTCCACCTCAATGGGTGTGATGTCGGACACAAACGCACGAGCCAAAAACGTTGGCGGCGAAGTGCTCTGCACAGTCTTCTAGGGAGTAAGGTATGTCTCGCATTGGTAAACGACCGGTCGGACTGCCATCAGGTGTTACGGCATCTGTGTCTGGTCAGACTATTGAAGTTAAGGGTCCGAAAGCGACCCGTAGCTTCACCGCAGCTGATGATGTAACAATCACAGTAGTAGAAAATAATGTATCTGTTGAGCCACGTGGTAAATCCAAGCGGGCGCGCCAGCAGTGGGGCATGAGCCGCACTATGATTGCCAACATGGTGACAGGCGTCTCTACAGGTTTCAAAAAAGAGTTGGAGATTAATGGTGTGGGTTACCGAGCGCAAGTTCAGGGTAATGTTCTGAAATTGTCTCTAGGTTACAGCCATGATGTAAACTTTGATATTCCCTCAGGCGTAACAGTAACGGCGGCAAAGCCAACTGAAATTGCAGTTGAAGGAACTGATGAACAACTTGTTGGCCAGGTCGCGGCGAACATTCGCGAATGGCGGAAACCAGAGCCTTACAAAGGCAAAGGCATCAAATATAAAGATGAGTATATATTCCGCAAAGAAGGTAAGAAAAAGTAGGGACCCAGGATATGGCAAATAGCAAAAGAGATTTGTTTCTAAAGCGCCGCCTGCGCGTTCGGAATAAGTTACAAAAAATTAATACTGGCAAGCCTCGACTGTCGGTCCACCGGTCGTCTAAAAACATCTCTGTTCAAGTGATTGATGATTTGCAGGGGATTACTTTGGCATCTGCCTCAACTCTTGAAAAAGGCTTAGGTGTATTAGGAAAAAATAATATTGATGCAGCAACAAAAGTTGGCTCCGCTGTAGCAGAGCGTGCAAAAAAAGCAGGTGTTGTTGAAGTGTTATTTGACCGAGGCGGCCGCTTATTTCACGGGAAAGTTAAAGCTCTTGCTGATGCTGCCCGTGAGGGTGGCCTAAAGTTTTAAAAATTGGTGTAGGTAGGCTTTGAAGCCTACCTCGATGATGCTGCGAATTCAATCGACGGACATCGTTATTAAATAGGGCACGAGTTGCCCATAGCCTGGGAGGCCAAAATGGCTGAAAGAAACAACCAACGTGGAAACCGTCGCGATCGCGAGGAAACCCCCGAATTTGCAGACCGCTTAGTCGCAATCAATCGTGTATCTAAAACTGTAAAAGGTGGTAAGCGTTTTGGCTTTGCTGCTTTAGTTGTTGTGGGCGACCAAAAGGGCCGAGTAGGCTTTGGCAAGGGTAAAGCAAAAGAGGTGCCTGAGGCAATTAGAAAAGCTACAGAGCAAGCCAAACGTCAAATAATCCGAGTACCACTTCGCGAGGGTCGTACACTGCACCATGATATGGAAGGCAGGCACGGCGCCGGAAAAGTTGTGATGCGTTCAGCACCGCAGGGAACTGGTATTATCGCTGGTGGACCCATGCGTGCAGTGTTCGAAATGCTGGGTTTACAAGACGTTGTAGCAAAATCTATTGGATCTCAAAATCCGTATAATATGATCCGCGCGACAATGAACGGATTACAAAAAGAGAGTAGTCCACGAATGGTGGCTCAGCGCCGTGGTAAAAAAGTTGCAGATATTCTTAGCAAGGGCACCGCACCAGTTGTGGCTGCTGAACCTGCTGAAGCTTAAGGAGCGGACTAATGGCTAAAACTATAGTTGTAAAACAAATCGGCTCACCAATCCGTCGGCCAGCGAAACAGCGTCAAACGCTTATCGGGTTGGGGCTTAATAAAATGCATCGGACTAAAGAGTTGGAAGATACTCCGTCTGTACGAGGTATGGTTAATAAAATTTCCCATATGGTTGAGATAATTGAAGAAAAAGGTTAAGTTTAAGTCTATTGCGTAAATTTTTTTGTTTTAAATAATAGTTGCGTTTAAAACGACGGCAGGGTTTCATCCTAACTTGTACAAATTACTTCATTGCCTTTACTGAGCTTTGTACTTGTACCTGATTTAACCTCGCCTTAAGGACAATGGGTGGGTATAGATTAGCCCCACAGAATCAATCAGAGCTGAGGTTGACCCGCTTACGCTTCAGGGGTCATATCCGGCAGAGGAGAAGCGAAATGAGACTAAATGAACTGCGTGATAATCCAGGCGCTACCAAAACCAAAAAACGCATAGCGCGTGGCCCAGGTTCTGGGACGGGTAAAACCGCTGGGCGAGGCATGAAGGGACAGAAGTCCCGTTCCGGTGTAGCCATAAAAGGCTATGAGGGCGGGCAAATGCCATTGTACCAACGCCTGCCAAAGAGAGGTTTTAACAAGCCTAATCGTAAATCGTATGCCGTAGTAAATTTAGGGCTCATACAAAAGTTTATCGACGATGGTAAGCTGACCGGCGAAATCACTGAAGACATCCTTGTTAAGTCTGGCTTAGTCCGTCGCAAGCTTGATGGCGTCCGAATTTTGGCAAAAGGTGTTTTTTCATCAAAGGTCAAACTTACTGTAACCGGCATATCTGGCGCGGCTAAGTTAGCTGTGGAGACTGCTGGTGGTTCAATAACAATTATCCCGTCAGTGCCTGAAGCTAATTAGGTGGTTGCGAGAAAACAATAAGCTTCTTACATATATGTAAGTTCTCAAAGCCCTGCCATTGGGGAACCTCCTTGGTGGTGGCCTTGTTTTAGGGAGTTCACTCATGGCATCTGCCGCAGAACAAATGGCTTCTAACCTAAGTTGGGGCACGCTTGGCAAGGCAACAGAGCTACGAAAACGTATAGTTTTTACTGTTGGTCTGTTAATTGTTTATCGGATAGGCACCTACATCCCAGTACCAGGTATTGATGCAATTGCGTTAAAGCAATTCATGGATCAGGCGGCTTCAGGTATAGGTGGGGTACTCTCCATGTTCACTGGTGGCGCATTGGCAAGAATGGGTATTTTTGCTCTTGGTATAATGCCATATATATCAGCATCGATCATCGTTCAGCTTCTTGGTGCTATGTGGGAACCATTAAAGCAGCTTAAGAAAGAGGGCGAGCTTGGGCGGAAAAAAATTAACCAATATACGCGTTATGGCACAGTATTGTTGGCTACATTTCAGGCTTATGGCTTGGGCGTAAGTCTGCAAGCTGGCGACTTAGCATCGGATCCTGGTTTCTTCTTTATTGCAAGCTGTGTAATTACATTAGTTGGGGGTACGATGTTCCTAATGTGGTTGGGTGAACAAATCACGGCTAGAGGCATTGGAAATGGTATCTCACTTATTATTTTTGTTGGCATAATAGCAGAATTGCCAGCGGCCTTCGGCCAGTTCTTCACACAAGGTCGTTCAGGAGCAATTGGTACGGGTACTATGCTGGGCGTCATCGTGATGCTTTTGGCAACTTTGGGATTTGTTGTATTTATGGAACGTAGTTTACGTAAAATCCATATTCAATATCCACGGCGCCAAGTTGGTATGAAAACCTATGATGGCGGCTCCAGCCATCTGCCAATTAAAGTAAACCCTGCTGGTGTGATCCCAGCTATTTTTGCTTCAGCCCTTTTATTACTTCCGACAACACTTGCGACTTTCTCGGGTGGCCAGTCAGGCCCAGTCATGTCGACGGTGTTAGCGTATTTTGGTCCTGGTCAACCTGCGTACTTAGCATTTTTTACTGCGATGATTATTTTCTTCACGTATTTTTATACAAAAGAAGTGTCTTTTAAAACAGATGAAGTGGCAGATAACTTAAAAAACCAAAATGGTTTCGTCCCAGGAATTCGTCCAGGAGCAAAGACTGCTGAGTATCTTGATTATGTTGTTACTCGTCTACTGGTTTTGGGTTCTGGATATTTAGCGCTAGTGTGTTTAGTGCCAGAAATTTTACGTAGTCAATTTGCGATCACAGCCTATTTCGGCGGTACATCCATATTGATTATTGTGTCTGTGGGTATGGATACGATTCAGCAAGTTCAATCACACTTATTGGCACATCAGTATGAAGGCTTGCTGGAAAAATCACAGCTTCGTGGCAAACGGCGTGGGAAAAAAGGTGGGGTTACTCGTCGATGAACATAGTTTTACTTGGGCCACCAGGTGGTGGCAAGGGAACACAAGCAAAAATCTTAGTTGAAGAGCGCGGTATGGTGCAGTTATCGACTGGCGATATGCTCCGCGCGGCAAAAACATCCGGAACGGCAATGGGAAATAAAGTCGCAGCGGTAATGGATGCTGGAGAATTAGTTACCGATGGAATCGTTATTGACCTAATCGCAGAACAACTAGATAAAAATTCTGGTGGTGAATTCATTTTTGATGGGTTCCCTCGCACCTTAGCTCAAGCTGACGCGTTGGATGCTTTGTTAACTTCCAAAGGGACACATCTAGATCATGTAATTGAAATGCAGGTAGATGATAAGGCGTTAGTCAATCGTATTACAGCCCGATCCACCTGTGGGTCTTGCGGAGAAGGTTACAATGAAATTTCGAAGCCTATTCCAGCGAATGGGAGTTGTTCAAAGTGCGGTAATACTGATTTCCAGCGCCGCGCAGACGATAATGAGCACAGTTTCAGGATTAGACTGATGGCTTATTATAAAGAAACTTCGCCTTTGATTGGTTATTATCACGCTAAGAACCTACTTAGTTCAGTGGACGGTCTTGCTGAAATTAAGCAGGTTAAAGAGTCCATATTAAACGTGTTGAGTTAGGCTCTTGACGTTTTGGGCAAACCCAAATAATTCACGAACGTTATGCAGAGAGAATCAAGTAGGCTGCATACTGATTTAGAATGTGTTATTAGCAGGATCCAATGCGAAAGCTGCGGGCCTGTTCCTGTGAAAAAAGGTTCCGGTATTACGGAACCGCAGTAGAAAAGGAATATGTTTTGGCACGTATAGCCGGAGTAAATATACCAACCCAGAAACGGGTCCCCATCGCTTTAACTTATATTACTGGAATTGGCTTAACATCGGCCAAATTAATTTGTTCTGCTGTGAAAATTGATGAAACTCGCCGTGTAAATGAGCTAAGCGATGCAGAAACAATTGCCATCCGTGAACATATCGATGCGACCTATGATGTTGAGGGCGACTTACGGCGCGAAGTAACAATGAACATTAAGAGATTAATGGATTTAGGTTGCTACCGCGGGCTCCGTCATCGTCGTAATCTGCCAGTACGTGGTCAACGTACTCACACCAATGCGCGAACGCGTAAGGGCCCAGCGAGAGCAATCGCTGGCAAGAAGAAGTAGGGGCACATAAATGGCACGTGATAAAAAAGCGCCAAAGCGCAAGGAACGTAAAAACATTGCAGCTGGAGTGGCGCATGTAAACAGCTCCTTTAATAACACAAAAATCCTGATATCGGACGTCCAAGGAAATGCAATTGCATGGTCGTCCTCGGGGACTATGGGTTTTAAAGGTTCACGCAAGTCTACACCTTATGCTGCTCAGATGGCTGCAGAAGACGTAGGTAAGAAGGCGCAAGACCATGGAGTCAAAACCTTAGAGGTGGAAGTACAAGGTCCAGGGTCAGGCCGGGAAAGCGCGTTGCGCGCTTTAGCAGCCGCAGGGTTTAATATCACATCAATACGTGACGTGACACCGATGGCACACAATGGCTGTCGTCCACCAAAGCGTCGTCGCGTATAATTTCATAATCTAAGGGCTAACGGTTTTCCGTATGCCCTTTGTCAATTTTTCCCTCGAGCGTTTTTGTTTTAGGACATGGAACAAAGACAAGAATGGAGGACCGCATGATCCATAAGAACTGGGTAGAGCTGATAAAGCCACAGCAACTTGAAGTTAAGCCAGGAAATGATCCTAGCCGCCAAGCTACGTTAACTGCAGAACCACTTGAGCGTGGTTTTGGTCTTACGTTAGGCAATGCATTGCGACGTATATTGATGTCTTCACTGCAGGGTGCGGCGATTACAAGCGTACAAATAGACAATGTTTTACATGAATTTTCGAGTGTGGCTGGTGTTAGAGAGGATGTCACTGACATAGTCCTGAATTTGAAAGGTGTTTCCATACTAATGGAGGTCGAAGGTACCAAACGTTTGACGGTACAGGCCAAAGGACCAGGTGTCGTTACCGCAGGAAACATTGTTGAATCGGCCGATATAGAAGTGTTGAATAAGGAACATATTCTATGCCACCTCGACGAAGGGGCTGATTTGTTCATGGAACTAACCGTCAGCACTGGTAAGGGTTATGTCGTTGCTGAAAAAAATAGACCTGAAGATGCGCCTATTGGGTTGATACCAATTGATGCTATTTTTTCACCTGTGAAAAAAGTTAGTTATGACGTACAGCCGACCCGAGAGGGACAGGTTTTAGACTATGACAAGCTGACAATGAAAATAGACACAGACGGATCTTTAACACCTGATGATGCGCTGGCTTATGCGGCACGTATTTTACAAGACCAGCTTTCAATATTCGTTAACTTCGATGAGCCAGAAAGCGCCAATACTGACTCTGAGGACGACGGCTTAGAGTTCAATCCGTTGTTATTGAAAAAAGTAGACGAGTTAGAACTTTCGGTGCGTTCTGCAAATTGTCTAAAGAACGACAATATTGTTTATATTGGTGATCTTATTCAGAAGACTGAAGCAGAAATGCTGCGGACACCAAACTTTGGTCGTAAGTCTTTAAATGAAATTAAAGAGGTCCTTTCGGGAATGGGTCTTCATTTAGGCATGGATGTAGAAGATTGGCCACCTGATAACATTGAGGATTTGGCCAAAAGATTAGAAGATAATTTTTAAAAAAAGCGTGGAATAAAACACGCCACCTACAAGGCTGGGCAATAACGCCCCAATAGGGAGGAGTTCACTCGCATGGGCTCCCAGACAAAGAAAAATGTAAACGGAGAAATAATATGCGCCATGCACGTGGTTACCGCCGCCTGAACCGGACACATGAACATCGAAAAGCGATGTTTGCGAATATGGCTGGTTCTTTAATTGAACATGAACAGATTAAAACAACCTTGCCAAAGGCAAAAGAACTCAAACCTATAATTGATAAGCTAATCACGTTGAGCAAACGGGGTGACGAGCATGCTCGTCGCCAAGCAATGAGCCGCTTGAAACAGCATATGCACGTAACAAAGTTATTTGACGTTCTTGGGCCGCGTTACGTCGAGCGTCAAGGTGGCTACGTACGTGTATTGAAGGCAGGTTTTCGGTATGGTGACATGGCACCGATGGCGATTATTGAATTTGTTGATCGTGATGTTGATGCAAAAGGTTCTGCTGACAAGATCCGGTTGGAGACTACTGAGGAATAACACCAATTTAATTTGAAAAAGAAAAATAAGCCTCGGTATTAACCGGGGCTTTTATTTTGGTTACGTTAGTAGAACTTAGATGTTGTAAATTCAAAATTTTGAGGTCGCTAAAGCTATTACAGTTTGTATGGTCTAACTATAACTGAAACCTATAAGGTCTATGTGGCAACATGTTGCCCATTGAATTTAACACTGAATCGTACAGGGCAAAATTTTATTTTATTAATGGTAGTTTTAATTGATGAGGCAATCAACATAGAGTGGACGTTATGACAGATCTTTTTGATACTCTGGAAGAGGCTTCCATTCAGAACGATGTTTCACGACCTCTAGCCGATAGGCTCAGACCAGGAAGCCTGGCAGAAGTAATTGGACAAAGTCAAATTTTAGGCGCGAACAGGCCTTTATCGATTATGTTGGCGGCGCAGGCGTTAGGGTCAATTATTTTTTGGGGTCCACCTGGTGTTGGCAAAACCACAATTGCACGGTTGCTAGCTCAGGAAGTGGATCTATACTTCATTCAAATAAGTGCGATTTTTAGTGGGGTAGCAGAGTTACGCAAGGTGTTTGAGGCTGCAAAAATTCGGCGTCAAAATGGACAAGGAACTTTACTTTTTGTGGATGAGATTCACCGTTTTAACAAAGCTCAACAGGATAGTTTTTTACCATTGATGGAAAATGGCACCATTGTGTTAGTTGGTGCAACTACTGAAAATCCATCATTTGAACTTAATGCGGCGGTGTTATCACGTTCTCAGGTTATGGTTTTAGAGCGCCTTTCAATTAGTGATTTAGAATTACTGGCTAAAAGGGCTGAGGGGCAGGCTAAAGTCCCCTTATCTCTTGAGCCTTTAGCCCGCATCAGCTTACTTGAAATGGCGGATGGTGACGGTCGTAGCCTTCTAAATTTGATTGAACAGATTATGGCTTGGAAACTAGAGACGCCACTTGGCCAAGCTGATCTTGCCAAACGGTTAATGAAGCGCGCAACAATCTATGACAAATCAGGGGATAGCCATTACAATCTTATTTCTGCATTGCATAAAGCTGTGCGTGGTTCCGATCCTGATGCGGCGCTGTACTGGTTTGCACGAATGTTGGTAGGTGGTGAGGATCCACGATACTTAGCACGAAGGATAACTAGAATGGCGATTGAAGATATTGGGCTCGCTGATCCCAAGGCGCAGGATATCTGTATTAAGTCATGGCAAATTTACGAGCGACTGGGTAGCCCGGAAGGGGAACTTTCCTTGGCGCAGGCAGTCACCTATCTAGCCTTAGCACCCAAATCAAATGCTGGTTATAATGCATATAAAGTGGCTATGGAGGATGCAAAAAAGACAGGATCGAGCCCACCTCCTAAACATATATTAAATGCGCCAACTGATTTAATGCGGGATCAAGGTTATGGTGATGGGTATGCATATGATCATAACGTTGAGGATGGGTTTTCGGGTCAAAATTACTTTCCGGATGGAATGGAAAGGCCCGAATACTACGCGCCAGTTGAACGGGGCTTTGAGCGTGAATTAAGTAAAAGGCTCTCCTATTTTAAAAATCTCCGTACGAAGCGTGGCAGTTGACAATCGTATCGTAGCGGCACATTGCAACACCATGCTTATTACAACAATACAGGTAGCTGTTGGTGGAGCGATTGGTGCTGCATTGAGGTTTTTGGTTGGGGTAGGGCTAATGCGTTTGTATAGCCCTGGGTTTCCCATATCGGTAATAATTGTGAATGTCTTTGGCTCCTTTCTCATGGGTTTTTTTGTAGTGGTGTTTGCTCAGCGGGGTTATGACATGATGAACCCCTTTGTGCTAACTGGCCTGCTAGGAGGCTTTACTACTTTTTCTGCTTTCTCACTTGAGGCGGTGAGCTTGTTTGAACGGGGAGCCATAAGCCAGAGTATCGCCTATATTGCGATGTCAGTCACCTTTTCGATAGCGGGTTTAATTTTTGGGTCTTTGATGGCACGAGGGATATGGCCATGAGTCGCGTTCAACTTCTAGAGATTAATGTGGGGGACGGGGACCAGCGTTTAGACCGCTGGTTTCGACGTCAATTTCCACAGGTTCAACAGGGGCAAATCGAGAAGATGTGTCGCAAGGGTGACATCCGCGTGGATGGTGGCCGTGTAAAATCAAATTTGCGGGTTGAAGTGGGCCAGATAGTCCGAGTTCCGCCACTGCCTGACACGCCTGCGCCTCCAATCGTAGATAAAAAAATTAGTGATGCAGATGAAAAAATGATAAAGGCCTGCGTTATTTATCGTGATGATGACATCATTGTTTTAAACAAGCCAGCGGGTCTACCCGTTCAGGGGGGCAGCAAACAATTTCGCCACGTAGATGGACTTACTCCAGTGTTGCGATTTGGGTATGATGAAAATCCTCGACTCGTACACCGGCTAGACAAAGACACTTCTGGCGTTTTGATTTTAGGTCGTACGCGTCAAATGACTGCCGCACTTACAGAGGCTTTTAGACACCGTGCTACCCGAAAAATATACTGGGCGGTTGTTGCGGGTGTCCCACATCCCAAAATGGGAACTATTAAATACGGTTTGGTGAAAGCTGGTGGCCATGGTCCGACTGGTGAAGGTGAGAAAATGCACTGTGTACACCCAGACCAAGTGAATGAAACACTTGGAGCAAAACGGGCTACAACTGACTATGCTGTCCTAGCTCCTTTAGGAAGTCGCGCAGCTTGGATCGCCCTAGTTCCAATCACTGGCCGTACCCATCAATTGCGCGCGCATATGGCGGAAATGGGGCATCCTATTATTGGAGATGGAAAGTATGGTGGATCAGGTCAGGAGAACCTTGGGCATGGATGGGGTGCGCAGCTTGGTGGCGATATTAGTAAAAAGATGCACCTCCACGCTCGGCATTTGAGACTGGAGCATCCTACAACAAAAGCTATCTTATCATTTACTGCCCCCCTACCTGAGCACATGCAGCGTACATGGGATCAAATGCAATGGGATCCGCGGGATGTGGAACTTGATCCTTTTGAGATAGATAAATGACCAGACCATTAACGTTGATATTATTTGATGTAGATGGAACTCTGATTGATAGCCAAGAGCACATTTTGACGGGTATGAAGGCTGCATTTTCAACAAATAAAATATCCCTCCCAAGCCAAGAAAATATTCTAGCAACCGTTGGATTGTCACTATTTGAGGCGTTTGGCCAATTGTGTCCAGATTTAGACAATGCAAAACGCCAAAGTTTAATTGCTGAATATAAAAATAGCTTTGCCTCCATGAGAAGTAACATGGTTCCCTCACCGCTCTATCCTGGTGCAGTAAAATGTCTGAATAGCTTACGGAAGATTGATTCTTACGTACTTGGAATTGCCACAGGAAAGTCGAGACGTGGATTGGATTATGTTTTAACAAGTCCAGATCTTGCTGGTCGGTTTTTGACTGAACAAGTATCTGATCACCACCCTTCCAAACCACATCCATCAATGGCCCTAAGGGCCATGTCTGATGTTGGGGCCAGTCGTGGTGTGATGGTTGGCGATACATCCTTTGATATGGAAATGGGTCAGGCAGCGGGCCTGAAAACGATTGGGGTCACCTGGGGCTATCATTCAACGACCACTTTGAAGAATAATGCTGACCTGATAGTTGATAACTTTGATGAGTTACTGCCTGCAATAACCCAAATACTGGGTGAAGTATGAGCACTTGGGCTGCCAAAAGATTTTGGAAAGATGCGACAGTTGAGGAAAGTAGTGGCAAGTATATTATACTATTAGATGGGCGCTCGGTTAAAACTCCAGCTAAAGCAACTCTCAAAGTACCTAATGTGGCAATGGCTCAGGCAATTGCTGAGGAGTGGCAGGCTCAAGAAGAAAAAATTAATCCTGAGGCAATGCCAAATACCCGATCTGCCAATGCTGCCATAGATAAAGTGGCGCATCAAAAGGCGGAAGTTGTAGCTATGATAGCTGCGTACGGTGAGGATGACTTTTTATGCTACCGAGCGCCTGGACCCGAAGAGCTTATAACTCGGCAATCTGATGCCTGGGATCCGATTCTCGCGTGGGCGGCAAAGGAGTTTGATGCGCCTCTGATCACTGTAGAGGGTGTGATGCATAAGAATCAGCCATCAACTTCGATAACTAACTTAACCGCCCAGGTTAGTAGACAAACAGAATTTCAATTAACGGCACTGCATGATTTAGTCAGTATGTCTGGCTCACTCGTTATAGGGCTTGCGGCGCAAGCAGGCGCATACCAAGTAAAAGATTTGTGGGATTGGTCGCGTTTAGATGAGCTGTGGCAGATAGAAAAATGGGGTGGAGACGAAGACGCTGAAGCCACGGCGAGGCTTAAACAGGCGTCATTTTTTCATGCAAACCGATTCTATAAATTGGCATGTAAAAAATAGCATACCCACTTATACTGTAAAAATTTAACAAAATATGGTTTTTTCAAGCAAATTAACTGATTCAGGCACAGTTCTCTTGACCTTCAGTATATAAAATTGTCATTCTCAATGACATCGTAAAGGTAAACCTTTACATTCAAGCCGATCGAATTGATTGGATCAGACCGGCCCGAATTGGGCGGATAATAGTATGAGGTAAAAAATGAAAAAAACCGTATTTTCCGGTGCACTAGTTCTTGCTGGCCTTGCTGCTGGCTTGGCATCTGCTGGCACCCTTGAAGATGTTAAAGCGCGTGGCACGCTAAATTGTGGTGTGAGCACCGGTGTTCCAGGCTTCGCAGAGCCAGATGCAAATGGTAGATGGCAGGGCTTTGATATCGCTGTATGTCGCGCAGTTGCCGCAGCAGTTCTTGGCGATAATAATGCAATACAATTTGTTCCAACCACTGGTAAAACACGTTTTACCTCTTTGGCATCTGGCGAAATTGATATGTTGGCGCGCAACACAACATGGACACTTAGCCGTGACGTTGACCTGAAGTTTGATTTTGTTGGTGTAAACTACTACGATGGCCAAGGCTTTATGGTAAAAGCATCGACTGGGATAACTTCAGCAAGTAGTCCAGAAATTGATGGTGTTACAGTATGTATTCAAACTGGGACAACAAGTGAGCTCAACCTTTCGGATCACTTCCGGAGCATTGGCATGAGCTATGAACCATTGCCGGTGGAATCTGGTTCCGAGG
>CAJJBD010000039.1 GCA_905182325.1 uncultured Planktomarina sp.
GCAGGAGCAGCCAACCCCTCACCACCGGTCGGGCCGGCTTTGGGACAACGCGGAATAAACATAATGGAATTCTGTAAAGCCTTTAATGCAAAAACAGCTGATTTGGAGCCAGCCGCTCCTTGCCCAACAGTAATTACTTACTACCAGGACAAGTCGTTTTCTATGGATATTAAGACACCACCAGCGTCTTATTACCTAAAAAAAGCGGCCGGACTGAAACCGGTAGGAAAACGCAATCGGCCTCGTGGGGCTGAACTTCCCGGACGTGAAGTTGTTGCAAACGTGACTGTGGCTCAAGTTCGAGAAATTGCTGAAGCTAAGATGAAAGATCTGAACGCTAATGACATTGAAGGTGCCATGAAAATCATACTGGGTTCAGCCCGGTCCATGGGTATTGAGGTAAAATAATATGGCTAAATATGGAAAAAGAACCACTGCGGCCAAAGCTGCATTTGCTGACAAAGCTAACGTATCTGTGGAGGATGCTGTTGCATTGATTAAAGGTAACTCAAAAGCAAAGTTTGATGAGACCGTTGAGATTGCTATGAATCTTGGTGTTGATCCAAGACATGCGGACCAAATGGTACGTGGGACAGTTAACCTTCCAAATGGAACTGGGAAGACTGTGCGTGTAGCTGTGTTTGCCCGTGGAGCTAAGGCAGAAGAGGCACAAGCCGCTGGTGCCGACATCGTGGGTGCAGAAGATCTGATGGAAATTGTCCAGGGTGGTAAGATTGACTTCGATCGCTGTATTGCAACGCCCGACATGATGCCGATTGTCGGTCGCTTGGGCAAAGTTTTGGGCCCGCGGAACCTTATGCCCAACCCAAAAATTGGTACCGTTACAATGGATATAAAAGAGGCGGTCGAAGCTTCAAAGGGTGGACAAGTACAGTTCAAAGTTGAAAAAGCGGGGGTACTTCATGCGGGAATTGGGAAAGTTTCTTTTGACGAAGCAAAGTTAATTGAAAATATCCGCTCATTTGTTGATGCAGTGGTTAAAGCTCGACCTACTGGGTCAAAAGGGGCTTACATGAAAAAAATTGCTGTTAGTTCAACAATGGGTCCAAGCGTTACTATTAATATAGATAGTGCGACTGGTGACTAAAAACCTTAGAAGTCGAGTTTCTAAATAGTGAGCCCTTGGGCTCACTATTATAAAAACTCAATTACCGAAGAACATAAAAGTAAAATACAAGTTAAGTTTAAACGTCAGGATGGCTGGGTTTTAATTTACTGCTGGTAACCGCTTTTAGGCACTTGCTCAAACTAAACGAATCCCCTAAGTCCTACTAAGATACTCCGGCATAATGTGACGGGGCTATTGTTCTGTCCGAGAAGGTGGGGGTCTGTACGACTTAATAACCTGCCTAAGATGGAGATTAGGAAAAATCTGTCAAAAAATTTTGACTGATTTTGCCTTTGGTCTCGTATCGTGGACTCAATCGCGGTGGGCAACTACCGCTAAACTGAGCCGAGGGGACCTAGTGGACCCTCATAAATTGGAGAAAAACTGTGGATAGAGCCCAGAAAGAGAAATTGGTCGAAGACCTCGGTCAAATCTTTGAAAGCTCTGGCGTTGTGGTGGTTAGCCGCTACGAGGGTATGACAGTTGCTGAGATGCAGGACCTACGTGCGCAAATGCGTGAAGCGGGTGGGTTCGTGCGTGTTGCTAAAAACAGGCTTGCCAAAATTGCTTTAGATGGAAAGCCTTGCGCAAGCATCGCGAATTATCTAACGGGAATGACCGTTCTTGCCTATTCCGAAGACCCTGTGGCAGCCGCCAAAGTGGTTCAGGAATATTCAAAGATGAATCCAAAACTGGATATACTTGGCGGTGCTATGGGCGAAAACGAACTCGACCGTGCTGGTGTAAAAGCTGTTGCATCGTTGCCGAGTCGAGAGGAGTTAATAGCTTCTATTGTTGGGTGTGTCGTGGCGCCTGCAAGCAACCTAGCTGGAGCACTTGGTGCCCCTGCAAGTAACATCGCGGGTATTCTTGCGACTATTGAAGAGAAAGCTGCATAAGCAACTGAAACATCCTTGAGGGCTTAAGCCCATCGTTGGGACACATTTAAAATTAGAAAGAGTCTAAAATGGCTGATCTTAAAAAACTTGCAAAAGACATTGTTGGTCTTACTTTGCTTGAAGCACAAGAACTAAAAACTATTCTTAAAGATGATTATGGTATTGAACCGGCAGCTGGTGGCGCTGTCATGGTAGCTGGACCAGCAGATGGTGCTGGAGCTGCTGAAGAGCAATCAGAGTTTAACGTAATTCTAGTTGCTGCCGGTGCATCAAAAATCAATGTCATAAAGGAAGTCCGCGCGATTACTGGTTTGGGTCTCAAAGAGGCTAAAGACTTGGTTGATGCTGGTGGAAAAGCAGTCAAAGAAGGCGTTGATAAAGCTGAAGCCGATGATATCAAAGCCAAGCTAGAAGCTGCGGGCGCAGAGGTTGAGATAAAATAATTTAGAATGATATTGCTATTGGCTGGGGGCTTTTTAGGCCCCTGGCCTTTCACGTCTATGAAGCTCTTTAATGAAGACTTCATTTTGGAATTACACTACCTCTCCTGATAGGGACCCATAGCGGGTTACTTTCTGGGTAGGTTCACAGGTCGGGAGAATATCTTTGGGACGATATTCTAGAATAGGCCGAACCAAAGCTCTTTCTCAGATGTTCACTCTGCTGGTCCCCGACGGCAGTGTGAACAGCGAGATGAAAGGTTACGTAACGCATGGCTAACTCATTCCTAGGTCAAAAACGTTTGCGCAAATATTACGGAAAAATCCGTGAAGTTTTAGAGATGCCAAATTTAATTGAGGTTCAAAAATCTTCTTATGATTTGTTCTTGAAATCTGGTGACACACTAGAACCTCTTGATGGTGAAGGTATTAAGGGGGTTTTCCAATCTGTTTTTCCAATTAAAGACTTTAACGAGACAGCTGTTTTAGAATTTGTGAAATACGATCTTGAAAAACCTAAGTATGATGTTGAGGAATGCCAGCAGCGTGACATGACATATGCGGCTCCACTTAAGGTGACTTTAAGATTAATTGTCTTCGATACAGATGAAGATACAGGGGCAAAATCTGTAAAAGATATTAAAGAACAAGACGTTTTTATGGGTGACATGCCCTTAATGACGCCAAACGGCACATTTGTTGTTAATGGTACTGAGCGCGTGATTGTTTCGCAGATGCACCGTTCTCCAGGAGTGTTTTTTGATCATGACAAAGGTAAGTCGCATTCATCGGGAAAGTTGCTTTTTGCTTGTCGTATCATCCCTTATCGTGGGTCTTGGCTTGATTTCGAGTTTGACGCAAAGGATGTAGTTTACGCTCGGATTGACCGTCGCCGTAAGTTACCAGTTACGACCCTTCTGTATGCTTTAGGTTTTGACCAAGAAGGAATAATGGATGCCTACTATGAAACGGTTAACTACAAATTAAAGAAAGACAGCGGTTGGATTACTAAGTTTTTTCCAGATCGGGTACGCGGTACGCGGCCACTCTTTGATTTAGTAGACTCCAAAACAGGAAAAGTTATTGCAGTATCTGGCAAAAAAATAACACCCCGTGCGGTTAAGAAATTAATTGACGAGGACGCGATTTCAAACTTGCTGGTTCCGTTCGACCAAATCTTAGGTAAATTTGTTGCCAAAGATATAATCAACGAAGAAACTGGTGCTATTTATGTAGAAGCCGGCGACGAATTGACGTGGGAGTTGAATAAGGACGGTGAAGTGATCGGTGGTTCTGTGAAGGAATTACTCGATGCTGGCATCACCAGTATTCCTGTCCTTGACATCGATAACGTGAATGTTGGTGGCTATATGAGAACTACAATGGCTGCGGACAAAAACATGTCCCGTGATACTGCGTTAATGGATATTTACCGTGTAATGCGCCCAGGTGAGCCGCCTACTGTTGATGCGGCTTCTGGATTATTTGATACGTTGTTTTTTGATGGTGAGCGTTATGATTTGTCTGCCGTGGGCAGAGTGAAAATGAATATGCGCCTTGATTTGGATGCAGAAGATACTGTCCGTACATTGCGCCGCGAAGATATTGTTTCATGTATTAAGGCATTAGTTGATCTGCGTGATGGTAGAGGAGATATCGACGACATCGACCACTTGGGAAACCGGCGTGTGCGTTCCGTGGGTGAATTGATGGAAAACCAATATCGTGTTGGTTTATTGCGTATGGAGCGCGCTATTAAGGAACGGATGTCATCTGTTGAAATTGATACTGTGATGCCACAAGATTTGATCAACGCGAAACCAGCTGCAGCTGCGGTACGAGAGTTCTTTGGGTCAAGTCAGTTGTCCCAATTTATGGATCAAACTAATCCGTTGTCAGAAGTAACGCACAAGCGTCGATTGTCTGCGCTTGGGCCTGGGGGTTTGACGCGAGAAAGGGCTGGATTTGAAGTTCGTGACGTGCACGCAACGCATTACGGTCGGATGTGTCCCATTGAAACACCCGAAGGACCAAATATTGGCCTAATTAATTCACTGGCTACTTTCGCTCGGGTGAATAAGTATGGCTTTATTGAAACCCCGTATCGCAAAGTTGTGGATGGCAAGGTGACGGACGAAGTGCAATATATGTCTGCCACTGAAGAAATGCGGCATACAGTAGCACAGGCGAACGCAGCTCTAGATGAAGACGGTAAGTTTCAAAATGACTTGGTCTCAACTCGGAAAAACGGTGATTACACTTTGGCGCAGTCTGAATCTGTTGACCTAATTGATGTTTCACCGAAGCAGTTAGTTTCTGTTGCAGCTTCTTTGATACCATTTCTTGAGAATGATGACGCAAATAGGGCGCTGATGGGCTCTAACATGCAGCGTCAAGCCGTGCCACTTCTAAAGGCTGAAGCACCACTAGTGGGTACAGGCATCGAGGAGGTTGTAGCTCGTGATTCTGGCGCAGCCATAGTCGCTAAGCGGGGCGGTATTATTGATCAAGTAGACGCTCAGCGGATAGTTATTCGGGCGACTGAAGATCTTGAGCTTGGTGATGCTGGTGTCGATATTTACAGAATGCGGAAATTCCAACGTTCAAACCAAAACACTTGCATTAATCAACGGCCTTTGGTGAAAGTTGGTGACTACATAACCAAGGGTGAAGTTGTTGCAGACGGCCCGTCTACTGATATTGGTGAATTAGCATTAGGTAAAAATGTGGTGGTCGCTTTTATGCCTTGGAATGGTTATAACTACGAAGATAGCATTCTGATTTCTGAACGTATTGTGCGTGATGATGTCTTCACATCTGTTCATATTGAAGAATTTGAAGTAGCGGCCCGCGATACCAAACTAGGACCAGAAGAAATTACCCGTGATATTCCAAATGTGGGTGAAGAGGCTCTGCGGAATTTAGACGAAGCCGGCATAGTCTATATTGGTGCAGAAGTTGGTCCAGCAGATATCCTGGTTGGTAAAATAACCCCAAAAGGTGAAAGTCCAATGACCCCAGAAGAAAAGCTTCTTCGGGCAATATTTGGTGAGAAAGCGTCAGATGTGCGCGACACTTCATTACGCCTTCCCCCGGGTGATTACGGTACAATCGTTGAGGTGCGTGTGTTCAACAGGCATGGCGTGGAAAAAGATGAACGTGCTTTGCAGATAGAGCGTGAGGAAGTAGAGAGGTTGGCTCGTGATCGAGATGATGAGTTAACCATTCTTGACCGTAATATTTATGCCCGCCTCCGTAGCATGATGCAAGATAAGCATTGTGTTAATGGTTCAAAAGGGACCAATGGTAAGCTTATCACGAAAGAGATTTTAGACGATACGCCTCGAAGCCATTGGTGGCAGTTTGCGATGAAAGAGGAGCGCGATGCTCAAACTATTGAAGCGTTGAACGAGCAGTATGAGGCTCAAAAACGAACTCTAGACGCGCGTTTTGAAGATAAGGTCGAAAAAGTACGTAGGGGTGACGATTTACCCCCAGGCGTAATGAAGATGGTAAAAGTTTTCGTAGCTGTAAAGCGTAAGCTACAACCAGGTGATAAAATGGCTGGTCGTCATGGTAATAAGGGAGTGATCTCCAAGGTTGTTCCGATGGAAGATATGCCTTTCTTGCATGATGGTACTCCCGTTGATTTCGTGCTGAACCCATTGGGCGTGCCTTCGCGAATGAATGTTGGTCAGATTCTCGAAACTCATATGGGTTGGGCTGCGCGAGGCTTAGGTATCCAGATCGATGAAGCCTTAGGTGAGTATCGGCGATCCGGTGATTTAACTCCTGTACGAGACGCGATGCGGATTGCTTATGGTGATGATGTATATGCTGAAGGTATTGAAGCGATGGACGAGCCCTCGTTAATAGAGTCCGCGGGTAATGTGATTAATGGTGTGCCCATTGCTACGCCAGTATTTGACGGTGCCAAAGAAGCGGATGTTAATGACGCTTTGCGCCGAGCTGGGTTCAGTGAAAGTGGCCAGTCAGCTCTTTTTGATGGTCGCACAGGTGAGCAATTTGCTCGTCCAGTAACCGTTGGAATAAAATATCTGCTGAAACTGCACCATCTTGTGGATGACAAGATTCACGCCCGTTCTACTGGCCCATATTCTCTAGTTACTCAACAACCACTTGGGGGTAAGGCACAGTTTGGTGGCCAACGCTTCGGAGAAATGGAAGTTTGGGCCTTGGAAGCATATGGCGCGGCTTACACGCTGCAGGAAATGCTAACTGTCAAATCTGATGATGTTGCTGGGCGGACTAAAGTTTATGAAAGCATTGTTAAGGGTGAAGATAATTTTGAAGCGGGAATTCCAGAATCTTTTAATGTTCTCGTTAAAGAAGTTCGTGGCCTTGGTCTAAATATGGAACTCCTGGATGCGGAGGTGGATGAGTAGATTGTGAATAATAAAGTAATCTACCTCCACCGCTCTTCCCTATGATTTAAAGGAATTTAAAAATGAACCAGGAATTATCAACCAACCCGTTTAATCCGATTACGCCACCAAAAGCGTTTGATGAAATTAAAGTGTCCTTGGCGAGCCCTGAACGAATTTTGTCATGGTCATTTGGAGAAATCAAAAAGCCTGAAACGATTAATTATCGAACTTTTAAGCCAGAACGTGATGGCCTCTTCTGCGCGCGCATTTTTGGTCCAATTAAAGATTATGAGTGCTTGTGTGGAAAATACAAGCGTATGAAATATCGTGGTGTTGTCTGTGAGAAATGTGGTGTGGAAGTTACATTGCAAAAGGTGCGTCGTGAGCGAATGGGCCACATTGAATTGGCAAGCCCTGTAGCACATATTTGGTTTTTGAAGTCACTCCCGTCTCGTATTGGCCTAATGCTTGATATGACTCTACGTGATCTTGAGCGCATTTTATATTTTGAAAACTACGTTGTAATTGAACCCGGTCTGACAGATCTCATTTATGGCCAGTTGATGAATGAGGAAGAATTTCTCGACGCGCAGGATATATACGGGATGGACGCCTTCACAGCAAATATTGGTGCTGAGGCAATCCGTGAGATGTTATCTTTAATTGACTTAGATGGCGAAGCGGATCAGTTGCGCGCCGATTTGGCTGAAGCCACAGGAGAGCTGAAGCCAAAAAAGATTATAAAGCGCTTGAAAATTGTTGAGAGTTTCATCGAATCTGGCAATCGTCCAGAGTGGATGATCCTGACTGTGATCCCTGTAATTCCGCCAGAGTTAAGACCGTTAGTTCCTTTGGATGGCGGCCGTTTTGCAACCTCAGATTTAAACGACCTTTATCGTCGGGTAATTAATCGCAATAATCGTTTAAAACGACTAATTGAGTTGAGGGCACCAGACATTATTGTTCGCAATGAAAAGCGGATGCTACAAGAATCTGTAGATGCTTTATTTGATAATGGTCGTCGTGGCCGGGTGATTACCGGTCAAAACAAACGTCCGTTGAAATCTTTGTCAGATATGCTGAAAGGTAAGCAGGGCCGCTTTCGGCAAAATCTCTTAGGTAAACGTGTAGATTTTTCGGGTCGGTCTGTAATTGTGACAGGGCCGGAACTCAAATTGCATCAATGTGGTTTGCCAAAGAAGATGGCTCTCGAACTGTTTAAGCCTTTCATATATAGTAGGCTCGAAGCTAAGGGCTTGTCTTCAACTGTAAAACAGGCAAAAAAATTGGTTGAAAAGGAACGTCCTGAAGTTTGGGATATTCTAGATGAAGTAATCCGTGAACATCCGGTTATGCTGAATCGTGCACCAACTTTGCACAGGTTAGGTATTCAGGCATTCGAACCCGTTTTGATCGAAGGTAAAGCTATCCAGCTCCATCCCTTAGTTTGCTCGGCCTTTAATGCTGATTTTGATGGAGACCAGATGGCTGTTCACGTTCCGTTGAGCCTAGAGGCTCAGCTGGAATGCAGGGTCTTAATGATGTCTACGAACAACGTTCTATCGCCATCCAACGGCGCTCCAATTATTGTGCCGTCGCAAGACATGATATTGGGCCTTTATTATACTTCGCTCATGCGTGACGGTATGAAGGGCGAAGGCATGGTTTTTGGCTCCGCTGATGAAGTTCAGCATGCACTTGACGCTCAAGTCGTTCACTTACACGCAAAAATTACAGCGCGGATCCTTCAGATTGATCACGAAGGAAACGAGGTTATGGAGCGGTTTGAAACAACACCCGGTCGGGTAGGGCTGGGCGTATTGCTACCAACGAATTCAAAAGCACCTTTTAAGTTAGTTAACCGTCTTTTAACAAAGGGGGAAGTTCAGCAGGTGATTGACACAGTATACCGCTACTGTGGCCAGAAAGAATCTGTTATTTTTTGTGATCAGGTAATGACACTGGGTTTCCGTGAAGCGTTTCGGGCAGGTATATCTTTCGGCAAGGATGACATGCTCATTCCAGACGATAAGTGGACCATTGTAGATGGTGTACGTGCTCAAGTTAAAGAGTTTGAACGGCAGTATATGGATGGGCTAATAACGCAGGGTGAAAAGTACAATAAGGTAATAGATGCTTGGTCAAATTGTAATGATCGGGTGACAGACTCGATGATGGATGCCATTGCATCTGTCAAACACGACGAGAACGGTGCCGAAATGGAACCTAATTCAGTATACATGATGGCGCACTCTAAAGCGCGTGGCTCTGTGACCCAGATGAAACAGCTGGGTGGGATGCGTGGTCTGATGGCTAAACCAAATGGGGATATCATTGAGACGCCGATTATTTCAAACTTTAAAGAAGGTCTGACTGTACTTGAGTATTTCAACTCGACTCACGGTGCCCGTAAGGGCCTGTCAGATACGGCTTTAAAAACAGCAAATTCTGGTTATTTAACCCGTCGTTTAGTGGATGTAGCACAAGACTGCATAGTTCGAAGCCATGATTGTGGTACAGAGCGTTCCATTACGGCTCGAGCTGCTGTGAACGATGGTGAAGTTATTTCATCTTTGGCCGAACGTATTTTGGGTCGTGTTGCCGCTGAAGACGTAGTAAAGCCTGGCACAGATGAAATCCTATGTAAAAAAGATGAGATGATAGACGAGTGGAAGGCTGATCATATAGAAGACGGTGGGGTTATCTCAATGTTAATCAGGTCGCCCCTGACTTGTGCAATCGAAGATGGAATATGTGCTGCGTGTTATGGCCGTGATCTTTCAAGAGGAACCCAAGTGAACCAGGGTGAGGCAGTTGGAATTATTGCCGCGCAGTCCATTGGAGAGCCGGGTACTCAGCTGACTATGCGGACATTCCACATTGGTGGCGTTGCTCAGGGTGGAGGCCAGCAATCTAGTCAAGAAAGTAGTCAGTCGGGTAAAGTGTTTCTTGAAAATGCTTCACTATTGAAAAATTCTGCTGGTGATTATTTGTCACTTACCCGGAACATGGTTGCAAAAATATTGGATGTTGGGGGTGCGGAGATAGCAAGCTATAAGGTAGCTTATGGTTCCAAAATGTTGGTCAGGGATGGCCAAGCCATTAACCGCGGCGAAAAGTTGTTTGAGTGGGACCCATTTACGTTGCCAATTATAGCTGAAAAGAAAGGCACGGCAAAATTTGTCGATCTCGTGATTGGTATTGCTTTACGTGATGAGACTGACGATGCGACGGGTATGACCCAAAAAATTGTCTCAGATTGGCGTGCTGCGCCAAAGGGCAACGAGCTCGCTCCAAAAATAATAATAACTGACTCAAAAGGTGAGATGCTACTGAAGAAGGACGGTAACCCAGTATCCTACGCAATGTCGGTCGACGCCGTTCTCTCAATTGAGGATGGACAGGAAATCAAAGCTGGAGACATCTTGGCCAGAATTCCTCGTGAGGGTGGTAGGTCTAAGGATATTACGGGTGGCTTACCAAGGGTTGCCGAATTGTTTGAGGCCCGTAGACCAAAAGACCATGCAATAATTGCCGAAATAGATGGCTATGTCCGTTTTGGTAAGGACTACAAAAACAAACGCCGCATAGCGATTGAACCAGAAGATGATAGCATGGAAAATGTTGAGTATATGGTTCCAAAAGGAAAACATATTCCAGTTCAAGAGGGTGATTTCATCAAGAAGGGGGATTACATTATGGATGGAAACCCCGCCCCCCATGACATCCTTTCGGTTCTGGGTGTCGAGGCCTTGGCTGATTACATGATTGATGAAGTACAGGATGTGTATCGCCTGCAAGGCGTTAAAATAAATGACAAGCATATAGAAGTGATTGTTCGGCAGATGCTACAAAAGTGGGAAATCACCGACAGTGGCGAGACAACGTTGCTGAAAGGGGAGCATGTAGATAAAGCCGAATTCGATGCTGCTAATGAGAAAGCTGTATCAAAAGGTGGCCGCCAAGCTCAGGGTGGACCCATTCTGCTTGGTATTACCAAAGCTTCACTTCAAACGCGTTCGTTTATCTCTGCAGCTTCATTTCAAGAAACAACTCGAGTGCTCACAGAAGCCTCTGTGCAAGGTAAGCGTGATAAGCTGATTGGTCTAAAAGAAAACGTAATTGTTGGACGGTTAATTCCCGCTGGTACTGGTGGCGCTACTCAGAAAATGCGCAGTGTGGCGGCTGATCGTGACAATGTTGTGATTGAAGCTCGTAGGGCAGAAGCGGAAGAGGCAATTGCACTGGCAGCTCCTAAAACAGACAAAATATTTGATACTCAGGAAGTAGATGGCTCTGAG
Organism: uncultured Planktomarina sp.; assembly: GCA_905182325.1. Classification (GTDB taxonomy): domain Bacteria; phylum Pseudomonadota; class Alphaproteobacteria; order Rhodobacterales; family Rhodobacteraceae; genus Planktomarina. The sequence continues at coordinate 11,158 of CAJJBD010000039.1, forward strand.
GGCCATACTGAGTAAAAACGTGAAATAGGAAGAATAAAAGGCCACTCTTTGGGGTGGCCTTTTTTTTGAAGTAGAACACTCACAGAATATTTCTAGACTGTAAAAACTTCATTTTTATAGTTGTAAGAGGCGCTGAAGCATGTCTTAAAATTTAAAAGGTGCGAGCTTCACGATTTGCTCTATGACATATTTTGCCGTTAATGATGCGATGATTAAAGCACTGGGTGGTGTGCTGCCAATGTTTCAAACGGTGGCATTGCGGGGTGGAGTAGTTTTGCTACTACTAGGGTTGGTAGCAGTGCGCTCTGGCTGGAATGTTTACAATCTTGGAAATCGAGATAAATGGATTCTTGTTTCGCGTGCCGTGGCTGAAGTGGGCGCCGCATTCTTTATTGTAACTGCATTGTTTAATATGAAACTTGCAAACATGAACGCGATCCTCCAAATTTTGCCTCTCACCATTCCGTCGTCTGCCTATATGTTTTTGGGTGAACCGTTGGGATGGCGCCGGATAACTGCTATTATTATTGGTTTTTTGGGGATGTTGTTAATCATCAAACCAAGAGGTGAGGACTTTAACATTTATTCAATTTTTTGTCTTGCAGCGGTTGTGTGCGTTACAATCCGAGACCTCACAGCTCGTAGCTTGGGGATCAAAATATCTTCTCAAGAAATATCTTTTTTTGCCGCTTTGGGCGTTTTTGTGGCAGGAAGCTGCGCAGCATTTTCTGAGCCTTGGGAGGGTGTTAGTTTAACTTCATGGATCTTGTTGTCAGGTTCTGCGAATGCCATTTTCTTTGGCTACATCGTCAGTGTACTAGCAATTCAAATAGGTGAGGTTAGTTTTACCGCCCAGTTTCGTTATTTTGGTCTAATTGTCACATTAGTTCTTGGCTATATATTTTTCGGAGAGTGGCCAGATGTTTGGTCATTAACTGGATCTGCTGTGATTGTCTTTACTGGAGTTTTCATGTTCTTTAGGCAACGGCAGAAAAAGGTAGCAGCCACCCCAATTATTGCCTGCAAAAACAATCAATGAAACAAACTAATCTCTGTGCTTATTTCAAAGATGGGTAGATTTTCTGTTCTTTGATAATTAGTTGTTAATGAGAGCTATTGTTGTGTATCTCTAACTGTTGACACGCTAACCGACTCTGCATATACGCCCCTAATCTGCCATGGGTATACCCCGTAGTGCGACATCAAAATTTGAAGTGGTCAAGAACAGTTCGCTGTTCCTCTGGAAATCCCGCCACCCCCTCTAAAGATAGGAAGGGATGTGGCTGTTGTTGGGTACTACGAAAGAACGCCGTGATTAGACGTAAAAAGAAGTGAGGGGTGGCCAAACTCAGCGCTTAATATTTAAACAAGTGTGGCAAGTCCCACAAAAAAAATTTAGACGGGAAGAGAACCGCCAATGCCTACAATCCAGCAGCTGATCCGGAAACCCCGGCAGCCTAAAATCAAACGAAGTAAGTCGATGCACTTGCAGCAATGCCCTCAAAAGCGCGGTGTATGCACGCGTGTATACACAACGACCCCAAAAAAACCAAATTCGGCGATGCGGAAAGTTGCTAAAGTTAGGCTAACTAATGGTTTTGAGGTTATTAGCTATATCCCGGGTGAGAGCCATAACTTGCAAGAACACTCTGTGGTGTTGATCCGGGGTGGGAGGGTGAAAGACCTTCCTGGCGTGCGCTACCACATTCTTCGTGGCGTTCTGGACACTCAGGGTGTCAAAGACCGCAAGCAACGTCGCTCTAAATACGGCGCGAAGCGTCCTAAGTAAGGGAATTAAAATATGTCTCGTCGTCATGCTGCTGAGAAGCGATCCGTCTTACCCGATGCCAAATATGGTGATCTTGTTTTGACAAAGTTTATGAATAATTTGATGTTAGATGGTAAAAAGTCCATCGCCGAACGTATCGTTTATGGTGCGCTAGAGCGCGTTGAAACAAAGGTCAAGCGCGTTCCTATCGAGTTATTTCACGAAGCTTTAGAAAATATCAAACCGTCCGTTGAGGTTCGGTCGCGCCGTGTTGGTGGAGCCACTTACCAAGTGCCGGTAGAAGTTAGACCTGAGCGTCGGGAAGCCTTGGCAATCCGCTGGTTAATTACTGCTAGTCGGAAGCGCAACGAGAATACAATGGAAGAACGCCTTGCTGGCGAATTACTGGATGCTGTGCAATCTCGTGGTTCAGCCGTAAAGAAACGTGAAGACACACATAAAATGGCAGATGCTAACAAAGCATTTAGCCATTACCGCTGGTAACTCTACAAAGGCTAATTAGATATGGCACGTGAATATCCCTTAGAGCTGTACCGCAACTTCGGTATAATTGCGCACATTGATGCAGGTAAAACTACCTGCTCAGAACGGATTTTGTTTTACACAGGTAAAGAGCACAACATCGGTGAAGTGCACGATGGCGCAGCAACTATGGATCACATGGAGCAAGAGCAGGAGCGTGGGATTACTATCACGTCAGCTGCGACCACTACTTTTTGGGAGCGCACTGAAAACGGTATTGACTCTGAGGGGCCTAAGCACCGCTTCAATATAATCGACACCCCAGGCCACGTAGATTTTACAATTGAAGTTGAGCGTTCTTTGGCTGTTTTGGATGGAGCGGTTTGTGTTTTGGATGGGAATGCTGGTGTTGAGCCACAAACTGAAACAGTTTGGCGTCAGGCTGATCGCTACAAAGTACCTCGCATGGTTTTTGTAAACAAAATGGATAAAACTGGAGCAGACTTTTTTAAATGCGTCGATATGATTGAAGACCGTACCGGAGCAAGTGCCATTCCTATTTCTTTTCCAATTGGTGCTGAAACTGAGCTGGAGGGCTTGGTCGATCTTGTGACTATGGAAGAGTGGTTGTGGGAAGGTGAAGATCTCGGAGCTTCTTGGACAAAAGCGCCAATACGTGAAAACTTGAAGGAAACCGCTGCTAAGTGGCGGAGTAAGCTAGTTGAGGCTGCTGTAGATCAAGACGATGATGCAATGATGGAGTATTTGGAGGGTAATGAGCCTGATATTGCCACTCTACGCAAACTGATCCGCAAGGCCACTTTGTGTATGGCGTTCGTGCCTGTGCTCGGTGGATCAGCATTTAAAAATAAGGCAGTCCAGCCATTATTGAATGCGGTTATTGACTATCTGCCCAGCCCGCTCGACGTCGTCGACTACATGGGCTTCAAGCCAGGTGATGAAACTGAGACTCGCGATCAAGCCCGGCGTGCGGATGATGATATGCCATTTTCTGCGCTTGCCTTCAAGATCTGGAATGACCCATTTGTTGGGTCTTTGACCTTTACTCGAATTTACTCTGGTAAGTTGGAAAAAGGTGACAATTTCTTGAACTCAACAAAGGGTAAGAAAGAGCGCGTTGGTCGTATGATGATTATGCACTCTAATGATCGCGATGAAATATCTGAAGCATTTTCGGGTGACATCATAGCGCTTGGTGGATTAAAGGAGACAACCACGGGTGATACTCTTTGCGCTTTGAACGCTCCAGTTGTGTTGGAGACAATGACTTTCCCGGTACCGGTAATCGAGATCGCTATTGAACCAAAAACAAAGGGTGATCAAGAAAAAATGGGCTTGGCGCTGCAGCGTTTGTCTGCTGAGGATCCCTCCTTCCGCGTTGAAACTGATATCGAATCTGGTCAAACTATTATGAAGGGTATGGGCGAGCTTCACCTTGATATACTGGTGGACCGTATGCGTCGTGAATTTAAAGTCGAAGCCAATATTGGCGCGCCACAAGTTGCATACCGTGAGACTATTGGTCACGAAGTAGAGCATGTCTACACCCACAAGAAGCAATCTGGGGGATCTGGTCAATACGCCGAGGTTAAAATGGTTATTTCTCCAACAGTTCCCGGAGAGGGATTTTCATTTGAATCTCGCGTAGTTGGTGGATCTGTTCCAAAGGATTATATACCAGGTGTCGAAAAAGGCATCAGGTCAGTTATGGATAGTGGGCCATTGGCTGGCTTCCCTGTGATTGATTTTAAAGTCGCTTTGCTTGAGGGCAAATATCATGATGTAGATTCTTCGGTCCTCGCTTTTGAGATCGCGGGCCGCATGTGTATGAGAGAAGGTATGCGTCTTGCTGGCGCCAAACTTCTTGAGCCTATAATGAAAGTGGAAGTTGTCACCCCTGACGAATATACTGGTGGAATAATTGGAGATCTGACCTCTCGTCGCGGGCAGGTTCAGGGACAGGATGGCCGTGGCAATGCTATTGCGATTGATGCCTTTGTCCCATTGGCAAACATGTTTGGGTACATAAATACTCTGCGATCAATGTCGTCTGGGAGAGCTAATTTTTCAATGCAGTTTGACCATTATGAACCTGTACCATCGAATATTTCAGAAGAGATCCAAGCTAAATATGCTTAAACTGTAGTGGGCCGCTGGCCCACCACCATAAAAAACGAGGGAGCCTCCCATGGCTAAGGAAAAGTTTGAACGTTCAAAACCACACGTAAACGTTGGTACGATTGGTCACGTTGATCATGGAAAGACGACATTGACAGCTGCGATCACCAAGCAAT
>CAJJBD010000040.1 GCA_905182325.1 uncultured Planktomarina sp.
AAGTGATATCCTTTACGTTCCTTCAGATTTCGAAGGAAATTGGGCTAAATAATTCCAAAACTAAATCAAACTTAAGACGCACAAAAAAATGTTAAAATTTTAATTGAGTAAATTAAATCCGTATTGAACGACGAAGTATTAGCATTAAAGGAATAATGATAAGGCTAAGAAACGCTGCACTTAGAAATGCAAAACGTAGCCCGTAAAATTCTGAAACTAGACCCATCAGGGCCGGTGCTAAAAAGAACCCAGCAAAGCCCAATACTGCGACCCTTGAAATGGCCTCAGTTCGCAAATGACTGGGTACATATTTGCCCACAAGTGCGAGGCCCGACGGGCCAATAACCGACACCCCAAGACCCAAAATGCCAAATCCAACGTAGGCCCAAACAGGCGTCAAGGCCAGCGCAGCTAAAATGGCACCGAAGGCAGTCACAAGTGTAGCAAAGATAATTACCCTAGTTTCTGAAAAAGTTTGAGACACTGACTGGCCAAAAAAACGGCCCAAAGCCATTGTTATGCCAAGCATTGCTGGACCTAAGGCACCCTCAGCAGCCCTACCTTGCAAAGTTCGCTCGATATGAATGGCCGACCACGTTTCAACCGTCGCCTCAATCATAAATGCAAGTAACACAACCAATCCACATATTAAAATTGGCCAGATTGGGTAGCTAAATAATTCTGGACCAGCTAATGATCGATTTGAAATTTTGATATTCAAAAAAGTTGACATTACTATAATTACGCATCCAATAGCTAGAAAAGCTACGCCAGGTTCAACTTCTGCCTCACGAGCAAAGCCACTGCTAAAGGCTGCTGCTGCATATCCCAAAGAAAACATCCCATGGTTTGCATTCATTAACGGGCGTTTATGTATCTGTTCGAGCTCACTTACTCGGGCGTTCATTAAGACATCTGCCAAGCCAGATGCCGCTCCTACAACAGCCATAGACAACCCAAACGTAAAAGCATCAGGCGCGAAGCCTGGTAAAAAGAAAGTGATGGCAAATACGGCTGTACCTATTTGTAGTCCTCTAGTACCTAAAATAAGATCTATTTTTGGGGCTAACCACATTGAGCTCACGAGACCCAGGGCATTACACAGCAGCAGCAAACCAAAAGTTGCGTCACTCACGTTCAGCCTTATTTTTAAATCAGGTATATAAGCCGCAAAACAGCCCCAAAACAAACCCACCGCTACAAAGGCAGTGGCCGGCCTACGAGACAATGCAACAGCATTTAGCACTTCCATGGGCAGCTGTTTTCATAACATGTCGTCCGCTGCAACAAACAAAACAAACAAGGGCTTCCCATTTGCATAATTTGGCCATATACGGCCCACTTCATCGGGGCATACACCCTTGGAGGATGCCCCCTCATTTTAAGGAATATAACCATGGCAGAACAGATCCCTGATCTTAACGCTTCGGTACGGACGGGGACAGGCAAGGGGGCCGCCCGTCAATCTCGCCGCAACGGCAACGTACCTGGCATCGTATTTGGTGGAGATACAGATCCACTCCCAATAGAAATACCTTTTAATAAGTTATTCCATCTATTAAAGGCTGGCCGCTTCAAGTCTACGTTGTTCAACCTAAAGTTGGACGGACATGAGGATGTTCGTGTTATCTGTCGGGATGTGCAGCGTGACACGGTAAAAGACCTTCCCACACACTTTGACCTAATGCGACTTCGACGAGCAACAAAAATTGCTTTGTTTATACCTATTGAATTTTTAAACGAAGAAACATGTCCTGGCCTTAAAAAGGGCGGTGTTCTTACTTTGGTACGGCCAGAGATAGAGCTGATTGTGACTGCTAGTGATATTCCAGATAAAATTCAAATTGATTTAGCAGGCTTGGAAGTCGGTGACGTTATCACCATCTCATCAGTATCCCTGCCCGAAGGTGCAAAGCCTTCTATTGATCGCGATTTTGTCATTGCAAATGTTTCTGCGCCGTCCGGTCTGCGTTCTTCAGAAAATGAAGACGAGGATGAAGCCGAAATAGAAAGTGAAACTGTTGACGAGGCTCCAACATCAGAAGAGTGAACTTAAACCATTACTAATTTAAATTGAAAACCCTGCCAAAATGGTGGGGTTTTTATTTCTTAAGTTGTCAACAGAGAGTATTACGGGCTTTTAACTTCCACTTTTGGATTATAATGTCATAAAATGAAACTGTTTGTTGGTCTTGGAAATCCTGGGATAAACTACGCCCTAAACCGTCACAACATCGGGTTTATGGTTCTGGATCAAATTGCCAATGATCATAGTTTTGGGCCATGGCGAGACAAATTTAAAGGACGACTGTGTGAAGGAAAGTTAAATTCAAAAAAAGTTTTACTGCTCAAACCAGCAACTTTTATGAACCTTTCTGGACAATCAGTGGAAGCAGCAGCAAATTTTTACAAACTTAATTCCGACCAGATAACCGTGTTTCATGACGAATTGGACCTCGCACCCAACAAATTGCGTATAAAGCAAGGCGGTGGTCACGCTGGGCATAACGGTTTGCGGTCTATTCACTCTCACCTCGGTTCAGACTACGCGCGGGTGCGATTGGGAATTGGCCATCCTGGGCACAAGGATCTTGTTTCGAGGTACGTCCTCCAAAATTTTTCTAAAGCAGACCAGGACCAGCTGGCTCTATTGCTAGAGGGAATTAGTCACGGAATTTCAAAGTTAGCAGATGATAATCCATCAGAGTTTATGAACACTGTGGCACGCAAAAATATACACCCAAGCTCTTCAGTTAAAGTTAAAGAAATAAAACCTAAAGAACCTGCCTTAGATCAAGATAGGCGTAATCCAATACAACGTCTTTTAGACAAATTTACATGACAACATATTTATCAAGATATTAACTTTATATTCTTGCGGCGTCCGAGTAGATACAATGATGTTAGTGAGTTAAAATTCAACAATTATCCAGTCTGATGGGGAACGTATGTCCATTCTTAAAGATATAGAAATTAATGTTATTGGACTGCCACTTGTTCCTTGTTCACAGGATCCTCTGACAGGTTTTTTTCGTGATGGATCTTGTAATACCTGTGCAGAAGATAAAGGCAGCCACACTGTTTGCGCTGTCATGACTGCCGAATTTTTGACTTACTCTAAATATCTGGGAAACGACTTAAGCACTCCCAGAAAAGAGTTTGGTTTTCCTGGAATAAAACCTGGCGACAGCTGGTGCCTGTGCGCTGGTCGTTTCTTACAGGCGCATCAAGAGAGCTGCGCGCCCAAAGTTAACTTATTGGCAACCCACCAAAAGGCCTTAGAAGTTGTTCCAATCGAAGTTCTGCAATTGTATGCAAAATGATGACTAAACAACATTTATCTTTCTACAATAGAGCTTGATCGATGCTATTTAGACTGGTCAAGCACCAGTATTCACCTCAACACCGAGCGCCGCAGCAACGGTAAAAATATCTTTATCTCCTCTGCCACACATATTCATACATATAAGGTGTTCAGTAGGTAATGTTGGAGCAATTTTCATGACATGTGCCAGTGCATGACTTGGTTCCAACGCAGGAATAATTCCCTCCAGTTCACAAGAGAGTTGAAAGGCTTCCAGTGCCTCAACGTCCGTAATAGAAACATATTTAGCGCGCCCAATTTCATGCAACCACGCATGCTCTGGACCTATACCAGGGTAGTCCAAACCAGCTGAAATCGAGGACCCCTCAAGGATTTGTCCATCGTCATCTTGAAGTAGATAAGTACGGTTACCGTGCAATACACCAGGCCGGCCACCAGTTAGTGAAGCGCAATGCTCCATTTTTGAATTTACACCTTTTCCTCCAGCTTCAACACCAATAATATTTACGTCTTTATCATCCAAGAATGGGAAAAATAATCCCATGGCGTTAGAGCCACCACCGATCGCAGCTATCAAAGTATCTGGTAATCGACCCTCTTTCTCTAACATTTGGCTTTTAGTTTCTTGACCGATTATAGCTTGAAAATCACGGACCATGGCTGGATATGGATGTGGCCCTGCAACCGTACCAATGCAGTAGAACGTATCATGCACATTGGTAACCCAATCACGCAATGCATCATTCATTGCATCTTTCAAAGTACCTCGACCAGAGGTAACGGGTATAACCTCGGCACCTAGTAGCTTCATACGAAATACATTGGGCGCTTGGCGCTCAACATCATGCACACCCATATAGACAATACACTGCAAACCAAATTTCGCACAGACAGTAGCAGTAGCCACCCCATGTTGACCCGCTCCTGTTTCTGCAATGATCCGGTTTTTACCCATTCGACGAGCCAAAATAATCTGGCCTAAGACATTATTAATTTTGTGGGCGCCGGTGTGATTTAATTCATCACGCTTGAGGTACACCTTTGCACCACCAAGATGTTTTGTTAACCGATCAGCATAGTAAAGTGGACTTGGCCGACCAACATAATTTTCCCACAAGTCCTTCATCTCATCCCAAAAACTATCATCTGTTTTTGCATACTTATACTGAGCCTCAAGATCTAAAATTAGTGGCATCAGAGTCTCAGAAACAAACCGACCACCAAAGTTACCAAAACGTCCCTGCTCATCAGGTCCCATCATAAAGCTATTAAACAGATCGTCAGCCATAACAGTCTCCACTTTAGTCTATATTTAAAGTTAACCGGAGCTGCCCTTAACGTAAATATCCTAGCAGCAAATTAAAGTTTTAAAGATTGGCGTTTCTAACAAACTCCAACATTAATTCCACATTATTTTTACCTGGTGCGGTCTCTATCCCAGAGCTTACATCCACCTGCTTTGCACCTGAAAGTTTTATAGCTGACGCCACATTATTAGGCTTCAGGCCACCTGCAAGCATCCAGGGTACTGTCCAAGCACTACCAGAAAGAAAATTCCAATCAAAAGACACTCCATTACCACCAGGTAGATCTGAATTAGAAATTGGTTTAGCATCCAACAATAATTGATCTGCTACCTCGCCATATTGTTGGGCTTCTCGCAGTTCTTTTAAATTAGAGATCCCAACTGCCTTCATCACGGAAAGCCCGTAACGATCCTTAATTTCAGTAACCCGTTGAAAAGACTCTTTTCCATGTAATTGGAGCATATCTAGGTCTACAGATGAGGTTAACTTATCAAGGAAATCATTGTCCGCATCGACTACAAGACCTACTTTAGTTATATGATGAGGGGTTGATTTCGCTAATATATTAGCAGCTTGCATTTCCAAGTTACGCGGAGACTTTTCAAAAAAAACAAACCCTATATAGGAAGCTCCCACTTGTGCAGCAGCATCTATATCATCCAGGGTTGTGAGCCCACAAAGCTTACATTTAATATTCATTTAGTCTCAAAATACCTTTTAGTGAGTAGCAAAACGTCCTCTTCATCTTCATCTTTATTATCAATGGGTTTTAGTTTGGTAATTTCTTGAGGAAGGCGCGCCAACTTACGTCGATCTGACGTAGACGATAAACGTTTTTTCGTAGAACGCAGCCATTCCCAAAAGAACCCAATAAATAAGCCAACAGCTATACATGAAAAAATAATAATAAATAACGGGGCTTTAAACTGGATTTGGAACTCAAGGCTGTCTGCAAGAACTGAGGGTAATAAGGAGAGTTCTGTTAATTCTAGATTGGCTAATGCGATGCTGACTGATGCCACAGCAATGAGGCTTAAAAATAAGTACCTTAAATACCGCATTATTATTTTCCGTTTAGGCGGTCCCGCAAAAGTTTTCCTGTTTTGAAAAACGGTACGTGCTTCTCTTCAACAGAAACTGCTGCACCAGTGCGGGGATTCCTTCCCTGGCGTGAACTACGCTGTTTTACAGAGAAAGCTCCAAAACCTCTTAATTCAACCCTATCGCCATTAGCCATTGTTGTTATTATCTCTTCAAAGATCGTACTAATAACTCTCTCGACATCACGTTGACTTAAATGCGGATTCTCATCCATGAGCTTCTGAACTAATTCTGAACGTATCATGTTTTTCCCTTAAATCTCATAAGCTATGAGGAGCGCCGACAATAACACAACTCTGCGAGAAAACTAACCTTGCTAAGAACCTAATGTCTAACAATATAAATCAAATTTAGGAATTTTGCCATTTTTATGCTCAAAAATCATCACTTACCTGGGTAAACGCCAACATATGTCATTAAAAAATTAAATTTCTTTATAATGATTCGAAAATAAGCCCCTAACAGTGGGGCTTATTTAACTTTAACGGTGTAATCCCGGCTATCAGTCGTCCGTTTTAAGTGCCGCACCTAGAATATCACCAAGCGACGCTCCAGAATCGGACGAACCATATTGTTCCACGGCTTCTTTTTCTTCAGCTATTTCGCGAGCTTTTACTGAAAGGCCAAGCCGACGGGTTTTGCTATCAATATTAGTGACACGAACGTCAACCTTATCACCTAAACCAAACCGGTCAGGACGTTGCTCAGCACGGTCCCGGGATAAGTCAGAACGGCGGATGAATGATTTCATTCCTTCGTATTCAACTTCAATACCACCTTCTTCTATCGATGTAACTTCGACAGTGATTATTGATCCACGTTTGACCCCGCCAATAGCATCCGCGAACTTATCCCCACTCATTGCTTTAATAGAAAGACTAATACGCTCTTTTTCAACATCTACTTCAGAAACAACAGCCTGAACCATTTCACCTTTGCGATAGTCACTGATCACATCTTCGCCACGACCCTCCCAGGTCAAGTCTGACAAGTGAACCATACCATCGATATCGCCTTCCAGCCCAATGAATAAACCAAACTCAGTGATATTTTTTACTTCTCCTTCAACTTGGCTACCCTCCGCGTTCTGTTCAGCAAAGACTTCCCAAGGATTACGCTGGGTCTGTTTCAAGCCAAGAGATACACGTCGTTTGACACCATCAATTTCTAAAACTATCACGTCAACTTCCTGGCTCGTAGAAACAATTTTACCTGGATGGACATTTTTCTTGGTCCACGACATCTCTGAAACGTGCACCAAACCCTCAACTCCAGCTTCGAGTTCAACAAAGGCGCCATAATCAGTAATATTTGTTACACGGCCTTTGTGCAGCGACTCTAGAGGATACTTTGCTCCAACAATTTCCCAAGGATCATCCATCAACTGTTTCATGCCAAGGCTGATACGATGCGTTTCTTTGTTGATTTTAACAACCTGAACTTGCACAGTTTCACCAATCGTAAGTATTTCCGACGGGTGATTTACGCGGCGCCAAGCCATGTCAGTCACGTGAAGCAGTCCATCCACTCCGCCCAAGTCAACGAACGCACCATATTCAGTTATATTTTTTACGATACCGTCTACGCGATCACCCTCTGCTAATTTACCTATAACCTCAGCGCGTTGTTCAGCACGGGATTCTTCCAAAATAGCCCGACGGGAAACTACTATGTTACCACGACGTCGATCCATTTTAAGGATTTGAAAAGGTTGTTTCAGGCCCATCAATGGACCGGCATCCCTTACTGGGCGTACGTCAACTTGACTACCTGGTAAAAAGGCGACAGCGCCGCCCAGATCAACTGTAAAACCACCTTTGACACGCCCAAAAATGGCGCCGTCAACTCGTACTTCATCAGCATGAGCTTTTTCCAGGCGATCCCAAGCTTCTTCACGCATAGCCATTTCACGGCTAATTACAGCTTCGCCCTTTGAATTTTCTGCAGCCCGAAGAAAAACTTCAACAACGTCCCCTACAGCAATTTCAGCAACCTCGCCGGGACCCGCAAATTCTTTTATGTCCACGCGGCCTTCCATTTTGTAGCCTACGTCGACAATTGCTTGTCCCGCTTCAATTGCTATAATTTTACCTTTTACGACTGTACCTTCTTCAGGTGTGTCGACTTCGAAGCTTTCTTGTAGGAGGGCTTCAAATTCCTCCATCGTTACTGATGCCATGTGGCGTTTCAATCCTTATGTTTTTGTTTCTGGCCGTGCGGTTGTCTCCGCCGGTCTTTGAGTTGCATTGGCCCCCATAAATAACAAAATTTAAAAAGCAATAAGGGCCGGATGAAGCCGACCCTGGTGCAATAATCAAATCCCCAATTGTTATCTTTTATTGGACAAGAATTCGTATAGGCCCATGTCTACAATGTTGCAAGGCCCGATTAGTGGTCAAAGTATGAAAATAAAGGCGCGCCATAGAGCTAGCCATAACGCTCAGGTCCCTTCCATTGTGCATCGGAATATCGGTCACCATCCACCCACCCAATTGGCAGTACAGTTTCCACTTCTTTTAGTTCTGTAGAGGTCAGAGTGCGCTCACTTCCAGCAACCATGCCCTTAAAATGATCAACATTACGCGTTCCAGGGATTGGCAAAATATGATTGCCTTTCGCCAAACACCAAGAAATTGCTAATCCAGCAGCCGTTAGGCCAAAATCAGATGCCAAGGCACGAAAGTTTGACGTAGATACAATATTTTGACCTAAATTAGGTTCCATAAACCGAGGGTTATTGGCAAGAAAGGGGATGGTGGCAGCTCTTTGTCTGTCATGAGGCTTATCCGTGAGCAAACTGCGGCCAACTGGAGAAAAAGCAACAAATGTTGTACTTAAAGCAGCACAAGTTTGGAGAAGGCCAAGCTCGGGTGTGCGTGTGGACAGTGAATATTCTGACTGTAATGCTGCAACAGGATGGACTGCGTGTGCAGCCCGCAGTGATGTGGGTGAAATCTCAGAAAAGCCAAACCCTGAAATTTTTCCAGATTTAACGAAACTGGCCAAGGTTTGCGTGACCTCTTCAATCGGTACTGACGGATCACGTCGGTGAATATAATAAAGATCAATTTTTTCAACACCCAACCTTGCCAAACTAGCGTCGAGCTGGACTTCAAGATAGCCAGATTCATTATTGAACAGGCGGTTTGGATCACTACGGTCCGTAATTCCTCCCTTGCTGGCAATATGAAAAAACGTACGTGCCTCTGGATTTTCAGATACCTAAGCGCCAATGTGGGCCTCAGAAACTCCTTTGCCATAAATATTGGCAGTGTCTATGTGTTTCACACCTAGGTCGCGAGCAGCGTCTAAAATTGCAAAAACTTCATCACGGCTGACAGCCCCATAAAAATTTGAAAAAGACATCGCGCCAATGCCCATTCTGGATACCTCGGCTCCAGTATGTAGAAATTGACGGTTTTTCATGATTTCATTCCGTTTTGAACTAAAGATATTGCGTCAGCAATCGCCTCATCTACGGATAGCTCTGAGGTATCGATCACCACTGCATCTTTCGCAGGTATCATTGGGGCGGTAGCACGATCCGCGTCACGTGCATCACGGGCTAGTACATCGAGCAGAACTTGCTCCAGAGTTATATCCATACCAGTGCTCCGCAATTCGCGATATCGACGATCCGCACGAACATCCACAGTTGCAGTAACAAACAATTTAAACTCAGCCTTAGGACAAATCACGGTACCAATGTCGCGCCCATCCAAAACTGCTCCACCCTCCCGGCGCGAAAAACTGCGTTGGAATGCCAACAACTCTTTCCGAACGTCTACAAGGACAGCGACCTCAGAGGCAGCCAATGCAACCTCTGGGCGGCGCAGGCCTGAAACTTTCAGATCATCAGGACATAGCGATTTAGCAGCAACCAACGGATCAGCTCCAGCTAACACCTGAGCCCCAACAGCACGGTATAATAAGCCTGTGTCCAGATGGGCCATAGCAAAATGAGCAGCAACCGCTTTACTAATAGTGCCCTTGCCGGCGGCGGCGGGTCCATCAATGGCGATTGTAAAACTCATTATGTAGCCCTTGATTAGCTTTGAAATTGTGTTTTGAGTGCTGAATAATCAGCCTTAGCTTGGGGCGAGCCATCTACTAGATTATAGTAATCCCACCTATAGAGGCAGACAACTTTCAAAATCTCACTCACGCACCTGTCCGAAAAATACTGGCGCCCAACTGTTCCATTAAAGGTTCAAATATTGGAAATGACGTTGCGACCGGCACCCCATCATCAATTGACATTCCGTTTTCAGCACCAAGACCCAAAATCAGAAATGACATCGCAATACGATGGTCCAGATGCGTGGCCGCTGTAGTACCACCAGGTACATATCCCTGCAGCCCATGCACATGCCACCAATCAGGTCCGTCCTCAACAGTGACCCCAGCCGCACGAAGGCCGGTAGCCATGGCCTCAATCCGATCACTCTCTTTGACCCGCAGCTCCTTAACTCCATGCATACGAGTTACGCCATGGGCAAAACTCGCTACTACTGAAAGAATTGGATATTCGTCAATCATGGAGGCTGCGCGCTCTGGTGGCACTTCAATTCCCTTCATATTGGGAGAATATTTAGCGTGTAGATCCGCAACAGGTTCACCCCCCTCCTCGCGCATGTTTTCAAATTCGAGGTCCGCTCCCATTTCTTGTAGTGTATAAAACAATCCCGCACGTGTCGGGTTGAGGCCAATATTTGGGACCAATACATCCGAGCCCTCAACAATCAGTGCCGCACAAATAGGAAAAGCCGCCGATGACGGGTCCCGCGGGACAATAATATCCTGCGGACGCAGCTCCGGCTGTCCTGTTAAAGTGATTATCCTTCCCTTTGCATTGTCTTCAACACTCAATTCCGCTCCAAAACCCACCAGCATACGTTCAGTATGATCCCGCGTTGTCTCTTTTTCGATCACAACAGTCTGCCCTGGGGCATTCAGACCCGCCAGCAGCACTGCAGATTTCACCTGCGCCGATGGCACCGGAACTTTATAATGAACCGGTACAGCTTCATTAGCACCCATAATTGTCAACGGTAACCGTCCTTCAGACCGTCCATACGACTGGGCACCAAATAAGGCTAAGGGATCCGTTACCCTAGCCATAGGGCGTTTATTTAGGCTCTGGTCACCTGTGAATGTGGCTACAATTGGCGAGGTAGCCATCGCGCCCATAATCAAGCGCACGCCAGTCCCAGAATTACCACAATTGATAATGCAGTCAGGCTCAGAAAATCCACCTACACCAACGCCGTGCACTGACCATGCACCACCACCATGTTTAATCACCTCCGCGCCAAACACTTGCATGGCCTTCGCAGTATCAAGAACGTCATCACCCTCAAGTAGGCCTTGAATACGGGTCTCACCCACAGACAGTGCACCTAAAATAAGCGCGCGGTGGGAAATAGATTTATCGCCAGGCACATCTGCCTGCCCCGTCAAAGCACCACATTTTTGTGACGTCATTGGAATTACCGCGCCGTGGCCTGACATATAAGTTTCCCCATTAATTTAATGATTGATAACGGCCAAGCCAACTGAGGTCTACACCTCAGGTTGCATCTCGTTATAATTTTCGAAATGTCATGTAGTGTGGTGTACGGTTTTCACGCAGAGCTTTTATTTCATAGCGTGTTGAGATCCAATCCCCCCACGGTCTGCACCAGTCTTCAGGTCCTAAAGCCAACCACTCAAATCCTGCCTTAGGTGCTTCTTTTAGGGTTTGGCGGACATAGTCCTCAATATCCGTTGCAACACGGAATTCCGCTCCAGTTTCTAGGCATTTATTCAGTGGAATAAGGTGTTCAGGCGTCACAAACCGGCGGCGGTGATGGCGTAATTTTGGCCAAGGGTCTGGGTAAAGCAAAAACGCTTTGCTGATACTATCCTCCGGCAAAACATCCATGAGATTGCGTGCGTCACCCATGTGCAACTTTATATTACTCACACCTGCATCGCGCATCTTACCCAAAAGCATCGCCACACCGTTGACATAGGGCTCAACCCCTAGAAACTGTACATCAGGGTTCTGCAGCGCCTGGTGAACCAAATGCTCACCACCGCCAAAACCAACCTCCAGCCAAATTTTTCGGCCGCCAGCAAGCTCTCGGATGTCCAAAAGGTTCCGTTCTGGGTTTTCCTCAAAAGTAATTCCCGCCACAGATAACTTTGGCAAATCTTCTTCTAAATAGCGGACCTGCGCCGCATTCAGGGATTTACCTTTAATACGCCCATAAAAATTGCGGTGATTCATTATTAACTCTTATAAAAAACGTTATTTTTAAACAATTTTACTTATTTTTGATTGAACCCTCAAAACTGATTTTGATTAAACAGCTTTTTTTAACGCATCAACCAAGTCAGTTTTTTCCCAGCTAAATCCACCATCAATCTCGGGCGCACGTCCAAAATGACCATACGCAGCAGTACGCTGGTAAATTGGCCGGTTCATGCCCAAATGTTCTCTGATTCCACGGGGCGTTAAATCCATGCACTGACCCACTATGCGCTCAATTTCCTTGTCTGAAACCTGACCTGTTCCATGTGCGTCCACGTATATAGAAAGTGGTTTTGAAACCCCAATGGCATATGCCAACTGCAAAGTGCACCTCTCAGCCATACCAGCTGCGACAACATTTTTTGCCAAATAACGCGCTGCATATGCAGCCGATCGATCCACTTTAGTTGGATCTTTTCCAGAAAAGGCGCCGCCTCCGTGAGGCGCAGCACCACCATAGGTATCGACAATGATTTTCCTACCAGTTAAGCCCGTATCGCCATCTGGGCCACCTATAACAAAAGTTCCAGTTGGATTAACCCACCATTCAGTATCTGCCGTTATCCATTCAGTAGGAACAACTTCACGAATGTAAGGCTCAACAATTTCTCGGATATAACCACTATTTTGATCTTCAGAGGTATGCTGAGTTGATAGAACAATGGATGTTACTTCCACTGGTTTCCCATCCTCATATCTCAAGGAAATTTGTGACTTCGCGTCAGGACCAAGGTCACGCTCAGTTCCATTTTTTCGAACTTCCGCCAACCGTCTCAGGATGGCATGAGAAAATTGGATAGGCGCCGGCATCAGCTCAGGAGTTTCTTC
>CAJJBD010000041.1 GCA_905182325.1 uncultured Planktomarina sp.
GAGGTGGTTTCATTCTCATTCGAAAAATGTCGCCGTTCTATTCCAGTTCTACTGCGGATCCATGCATCATTTGTTTCAAGTGTATCTTCAAACTCAGAATTCTCTACTACTCGCTGGGGTAAATAGTGGCCAACTCCCTCTACAATTGTTCTACGCATGACTAAACCCTATCCACTTTTTTTATCTATAAAGCTATTACTAGAAGCCACGCGCGCAGCCAATCGGCTGTTGAATTTTGCTGCGGCTAAACGGTACGCAAGGCTTACAGCTGCGGCAACAGCTGTTGGATCTGCGGCGCCATGTGATTTTACGACGGTTCCGTTTAAACCTAAAAAAACTCCACCGTTAACTCGCCGTGGATCAGTTGTCTTTTTTAGACGCCGTAGTGGAGCGTTAGCGACCAAAGCCACTATTCTGCTTAGTATATTATATCTAAACGCATTTTTAAGAGCGCTACCGATAAAGCTTGCTGTGCCCTCTGCACACTTGAGAGCTATATTTCCTGTAAAGCCGTCTGTGACAATTACATCCACCCTTGACGATGGTATGTCGTTACCTTCTACGAACCCAATGAACTCAAAACCACCATAATCAGCCGCAGCGCTTATGAGGTCGTAGGCCAGCTTGAGTTCTGGCCGACCTTTATGCTCTTCTGTTCCAACATTTAACAGCCCAACTTTTGGGTTTTTGATACCAAATCCGTTTCTAGAATATGACGAACCCATCAAGGCAAATTGGAGTAAATCATTTTCATCTGCTCTAATATCAGCACCAACATCCAGCATAACATTAAAACCGTTAGATCCAAGTGATGGCCATAATATCGAAATTGCTGGACGGTTTATACCTGGGATCATACGTAATCTGACCATTGAGACGGCTAGAAGCGCACCAGTATTTCCACAAGAGACGCACGCATCAGCTTTCTCTTGTTTTACAGAAGAGATTGCAGACCACATAGATGTGCCTTTACCGCTACGCATGACTTGGCTGGGTTTATCATTCATTGACACAACTTTATCAGCATCAATAATTGTACAAACCTGTCCCAAGTTCTCCTGTTGTATTAGGTTTTGGAGTAAGTTTTTTTGTCCATGCACCAAATATTTGATATTGGGGTAAGACTTTAAAGCGATCGAAAGGCCAGCAATTACGGCGCCCGGTCCGGAGTCTCCACCCATCGCATCAACCGATATAATAATATTTGAACCCGGATCAACTTCAGATGGTTTGGGATCACTCATTTTAAGTGTCTTCCCCTCAAATTCCGAAGTTTTAAACTACTTCCTCGTCTAAATCTACTTCAGCACCCATTGCTACTATTTCTTGATCGCCATAGTGCCCACAGGCTGCACACACATGGTGTGGTCGCTTTAGTTCACCACAATTTGTACATTCATTCGGATTTTCTGACACCAACGCATCGTGAGCACGTCGCATGCCCCGACGGCTTCTCGTAATTTTACTTTTTGGAACAGCCATGTCTAAACCTCAAGTTTCGGGATCATACGCCCTGTTAAAACTGAATTTGGCGCGCCGCAACCAAACTTATTCACTGAGCATAAAACGCTGCCCTGAATTTCAGAGCAATACTTGGATTAAACTACTTTTCAAGCCCAAAAATACCATTATTGGGACTTATTTTAGTTAATTGTTAGAAACAGTCTTTATTGAAACCTTTCATCTGGGCCAATTAAGATAATTTTTTCATGAAATCTGATAAAATTGCAAACGGCTTTGAGGTTTCGTCGTTGAGCGGAGATGAACCAGGAGGACCATAGTTATTTTTTAGGTAGTTTATGTTTTTAACTTTTGGGTAATCCGGCAATAAAAGTGATAATTCTTCACAAAAAATTGTTTCTAAATAGATTGCTTTGCCCAACACTTCATCTGCTTCAGATGTCTCATCGTAACTTTGGTTGTCTGATAAAGGACTTAGCTCACCCCTAAAATTTCGTAATACTGATGATTCCATACTGCTAAAAACTGGTTCCAAAGTTACACTACACTGTTGCTCAACTGTGGCGCTGATTGTTGCCGCCAGCCGCCATCCACCTTGACCAAGTGGTGCTAAACTACCAAAAAAATTTGCCTTTTGCAGGCTTGAAAGATTGAGTTGTAACTTAATTGAGTTAATAAACTCTTGTGTGAAAGCAAGTTCAAAGTTAGCAGTCTGGTTCTTGACTAAGTGGCGTAATTCCAGAATAGAAACGATAGCTTTTTTTGACATCTATTAACCATTCTTGTATAACAGGTAAGCTGCATATAATACATGACTAATTTGTAATGACGTCTCTCACAAGCGTATTAGGTGCGGTAATAGTGATTAAATTAAATTCATTAAAAATGTTTATCTTGCTAGGGTTATTAATGTCCTGCAGCACTGTGTATAGAAATCACGGTTTCACGCCAACTGATGTTGAATTGTCTTCTGTGGTGGTTGGTGTGGATTCACGTTCTTCAGTGGAAGAGTCTATTGGTATTCCTTTAACTAAAAGTTTGGAAAAATCAGATGGAATTTACTATGTTTCAAGTAAATGGCGCCACTTTGGAGCTGCTGCACCAAAACCGGTTGAAAGACAAATTGTAGCTATCCAATTTGATAGTGCTGGAATTGTAACAAATGTCAGCCGCTATCGTTTGGCAGATGGTAAAGTAATTGTGCTTTCGCGTAGGGTCACTGAGGGCGGAAGTGGAGAAATTTCTTTTATTCGCCAGCTTTTGGGTAATGTAGGAAGAATGGATGCAGAAGATTTTTTGCTTGATAGTAATTAACAGATATCTGGATTTTAGTGGATAAAATAAAAACACCGTATTTTCAGCCATTTTTCTGTCAAATTTTATTAAATTTAATTTTTTGTTCCAAAAATTAGCTAATAGTGGCTCTAATCATTGACCTGCTCTATCCAAAGGCATACCGGAGTTTATGGCAAAAGCACCTTTGATACAGCTTTCTAATATAGCGCTTACTTTCGGTGGAAATCCTGTTTTCACAGACTTAGGTCTAATCATCCAAGCGGGGGATCGAGTGTCCTTGGTAGGTAGGAATGGTTCAGGTAAATCAACCTTGATGAAAGTGATGGCTGGTTTAGTCGAGGCTGATAAAGGCTCTCGCGTAATTCCTCCAGGTGTAAGCGTTGGTTACATGGAGCAAGAACCTGACCTGACAGCCTATGATACATTGGGTGATTACGCATTTTCAGATCTTGATGTGGCTGATCATTATAAGGTTGAAATTGCTGCTGAGGGTTTAAAGTTTGATCCAGACCAATTAGTGCGAACAGCTTCTGGCGGTGAACGCCGTCGAGCTGCTTTGGCAAAGCTTTTGGGCGAGAGCCCAGCGCTAATGCTCCTTGATGAACCCACCAACCATTTAGATATTGAAGCTATTTCTTGGCTTGAGGCTTCACTTCGTGAAAGCCGCAACAGTTTTGTTGTTATTTCGCATGATAGGGCTTTTTTGACAGAGCTAACAAGAGCGACACTTTGGATCGATCGAGGGGCTGTAAGGCGTTCGGACCAAGGGTTTGGATCTTTTGAGTCTTGGAGAGATAAAGTTTGGGAGGAGGAGGATGACCAGCGGCACAAATTAGATCGCAAGATCAAGGCTGAGGCACGTTGGGCAGTTGAGGGCATTTCAGCCCGCCGCAAGCGCAATATGGGGCGCATTCGCGCATTAGGAGAGTTACGCGCCGAACGCGCTTCACAAATTAAACGGCAAACAACCGCTGCAATGGCACTGGAATCAGGGCAAAAGTCAGGCGTAAAGGTAATAGAGGCAAAAGATTTAAGCCTTGCCTTTGGCGAACTAGAAATTTTAAATGGTTTTTCATTAACTATACAACGACAAGATAGGATCGCAATTGTAGGCCCAAATGGAGTTGGAAAAACAACTCTGATTAAAACTTTACTTGGCCAACAGAAACCAGATTCTGGTACGGTAAAGCTGGGTACAAACCTTAAGATTGCAATGTTTGATCAAGGACGTTCGCAGCTTGATCCAAACCTTAGCCTCTGGGAATCACTAACCAGTGATCCGACTATGGCGGTTTCTGGAAGCTCAGATCAGATTATGGTTCGTGGCACTCCAAAACATGTAGTGGGGTATCTTAAAGAATTCTTATTTGCAGAAGAGCAAATGAGGGCTCCTGTCAGGTCACTTTCGGGTGGAGAAAAAGCGCGGTTAATCCTAGCTCGATTAATGGCACAAGAGAGCAATTTTCTTATTTTAGACGAGCCCACAAATGATCTAGATATTGAAACGCTAGATCTTTTACAGGATGTACTAGGTGAATATGATGGCACTGTACTTCTAGTAAGCCATGACCGAGATTTTCTAGATCGTGTGGCTACCAGCACGATTGCTTTAGAGGGTGCGGGCAAAGCAATTGTTTATGCTGGTGGTTGGAGTGACTATCAGGTCCAAAAATCAATGCTAGACAATTTGGGAACTGAAAAGCTACCTAATAATAATAGAATTCAGAAATTAAAAACTAAAACACAAAACACTCACATAACCTTTACTGAACAACACCAGTTAAAAATATTACCTAAAAAAATTGAGCGCTTGGAAGCTGAAATTAAAAAACTGGAAGAGTTTTTAAGTCAGCCAGATTTATTCAGGAACCATCCAGTAAAGTTCAAAAAGGCAACAGAGGTCCTAGTCGAACGACAGGAAGACTTAGCTTTAACTGAGTTGGAATGGCTGGAATTAGAGGAAAAGGTTAACGGCTAAAGACACAATTAGATGCTATGATAAGTGAATATTAAATCTTTTTCGTATTGCTGCGTCTGTGATCGAATCCAGCGAGGCGGGTGTTGGCGCGTTTATTAGCGTCTCCTTTCTTAAGATCGCATTTTTCAGGAGGTCAGGACGATTTTTTTCGTCCCACTCTTTTGGTGAGCTGCGATCTGCTAGCGTTGGATAAAAATACTCAGTTTGCATTAATGATAGGGTCTGATTGGACCCTAGATAATGACCAGGTCCGCCGAGACATGTGCTACGCATTGTTTCTAAATCAACAGTTTCGTCATTAACTTCAATACCTCTGACGCAGCGCATTGCTTGACCCAGTAGATCATCACTCAAAATCAATGATTCGTGACAAAATCCCAATAATGAAGCGTGCATACCAGCGGCCTCATAAACCATGTTCAAACCGGTTAAACCAGCCATGACGTTTGACATTGCTTGTTCCCAACCCGCTTGCATATCAGGTAATTTGGCATCGGCAATTCCAGCTGCGGCTCCACCTGGCAAACCATAGTAGTGGTGCATTTGGGCGCAACCAGCTGTCAATAAGGCCTGTTCGCCTGAGCCACCTGACATGGCGCCAGTTCGCAGGTCAGAAACAAATGGCCAGGTTCCAAAGATTGTGGGGTGTCCTGGTTTGATTGCATTAACGTATACCATACCAGCCAAACATTCCGCTATAGCCTGGACAATTGCTCCAGCAATTGGGGCAGGGGCTGTAGCACCCGCCTGACCAGCACTTAGCAATAAAATAGGCATGCCACCCTTAATACATTTTTCCATTACTTGGCAGCTTTCAGTAGCAAATTTCATGGGCGGCACAACAAAACAGTTTGAATTCGACACGAATGGTCGCTCTAGCCATTTACCTTCTCCACCAGCTATCATGTGTAATAATTCGAAGGCATCGTCGACGAAACTTGGCTCAGTGAAAGAGGTTCCCACATGTTTTTCGGTACCAGTAGTACAAGCGTAAATTGTATTTAGATCCATTTCACGGTTATCTGGGATATCACGGCACACCATTGGGCGTTGTACAAAATGAATATTATCAAGGTGCTCAACTATTCGGGCGGCGTTGTGTAAATCTCTAACAGTAGACTCTCGGTAACTTCTGTTTTCTACATCTACCATATGTACCGCAGCGCCAGCAGTTCCGTAATGGACTTTTTTGCCACTAAGATGCATATCGTGCTTAGCGTTTCGACCGAATAGTGTGATTTCACGATTTGCCTTAGCTAGCATATCTTCTACCAGAGATCGTGGATAACGCAGGCGGCCGTCTTCCCCATAAATAGCCCCAGCACCGACCATAATATCAATTCCTGATTGTGGTGCGTCTGCCAGACCAATCTCTTCAAGAGCTGTGAGTGCCGCCTCGTTTATTTTGTCCATATCTAATTGTGAAAGAGGATGGTACGTTCCACCTTCCATGCCCGGCCTTATTGGTCGCATTGTTTCTGGTAGAGGTGCTGCTCGGGCGGCTGTACGGGCTGCGCGGCCACCAGACCGTCCAGCTCGATTTTTGGGTGTTCTAGTCATACTTAGATCCTACTTATGTCAAAAAACTTAAACCTCGCAGTGTTTTAAACCGTAGTGGGCCTGCCACGCGCAGCAAGACCGCGGCAGGCGCCGATTGTACGGTTTATTAGGCTAATTAGCCATAAAACTGCGTTTAGCTGAATGTTCATACATTTATGGGTAAAATGTCTTAACCGACAATCTTTTCCATTTGCGACTTTTGGACAAAAAACGTCAATTTTTTTAAATTATTGTTTACTAGCAAAGTCCAACAACTCTTCTATAGCTGTTTTAAATTCTCTATCACCGACTGTCATTGCTACTCGAATATGTCCCTTAGCGGATTGCCCGAAGCTCTCGCCTGGCATCACAGCTATATATTTTTTGTCCAATAGTCTGTTGGCAAAAGTCTCGCCACTAAGCCCAGTCTTTCGTATGTCGAGCATCATATACATGGCGCCAGAACAAGGTATAGCTTTTACCATGTTTTGCCCAGCCACAAGTTTGGTGGCGAGTTTGCGACGGCGAGCGAAGGGAGCAGCCACCTCCATCTCAAGTTCGTCTCCTCGATTTAGAGCAAAGTTAGCCGCATTTTGAATGTAGCCTGGAACACCATAAGTCGTATGGGTAGCTAAGTTAATCAAATGCGTAATAACCATTTCGGGGCCACATACCCAGCCAACCCGACTTCTGGTCATTGCGTGACTTTTAGACATGGAGCCTATCACCAAAGTCCGCTGCGCCATGTCAGATAAACTACGCGGTGTAATATGTTTACCTTTCCAAATTTGACCGTCATAAACTTCGTCTGATATCAGCCAAAGATCTTGTTCGATACAAACTTCAGCAATGCCCTTCCAAGTTTCTATATCGTAAACAACACCCGTTGGGTTGTTTGGCGAATTTACTAGAAGGCACTTGGCTCCCTTGGCGGCTAACTCGATATCGCTTTTCAAGGGTTGAAAATTGTTTTCCGGATAGCAGTTGATGGGGCGGTCCACAGCTCCAACACTACGCAAGGTTCCAGGGTATGTAGCATAATATGGGTCAAAATATAGCGCAACATCACCAGGATCAAGTACGGACAGATGTGCTGCAAATAAGGCGGCTTGGCCGCCTGGGGTAATTAGTATGTTTGCAGCAGTTGTAGGTACTCCAGTCTTTTTCTTTATCCGTTGTGCTACTGTTTGTCGTAATTCATCTGTTCCAGGCACAGAGGCATAACCCGTGTTGCCCGCTTTGGCAGATCTATCCATTTCGGTTAAAATACTTTTGTGCGTTCCAATGTCATGCTCGCCAATAGTCAGTTCCGTAACAGGTAGACCTGACCGTTTCATCTTTCGAGCTCTGTAAAAAACATCCCAACCATCATTCGCGCCACTGGTTAAAGTATTCATACGATTAGCTATTTTCATGCTAATAGCAGGCCAGTTTGGTATCTATTTGTCAAACCAATTTTGAAGTGATGATCGCAACATATTTTTCAAGATATTTTCTTTTTGCGTTAGTTGATATATAGAAAACTTGTTACATTATGCGGGGGCTATTTCGGTAGTACACTTTTTTGTTTGGATGCAAATGTGCAGTCACTTGACGTAATCCCGTTCAAGACTTTCAGGAATTAACCAATGACCAAAATTAGACTGCACAATTCAAGAACTCGGCGTAAAGAAGAGTTTAGGCCTTTAGAAAAAAAGAACGTACGCATGTATGTCTGTGGCCCAACAGTATATGACCGTGCACACCTTGGAAATGCCCGGCCAGTGGTTGTATTCGATATCTTGTTTAGGTTGCTTCGTGAGGTTTTTGGCGCTGATTATGTAACCTATGCGCGTAATTTTACCGATATCGACGATAAAATCAATGCTCGCTCAGTGGCGACTGGGCGGACGATATCTTCGATCACTGAAGAAACAATAACTTGGTATTTGGAAGATATGCGGGCGTTATCAGCGCTAAATCCTAACCTAATGCCTCGCGCGACGCTATATGTTTTGCAAATGATCGAAATGTCAAAAGACTTAATAGAAAAGGGACATGCATACGTTGAGCAGGGCCACGTATTGTTTGACGTGAATAGTTGCCCTGACTATGGTGTACTATCAGGTCGAGCCCTAGAGGATATGATAGCTGGCGCTCGTGTTGAAATTGCTCCCTACAAAAGAAATCCTCTTGATTTTGTATTATGGAAGCCATCAATTGATGAAACCCCAGGATGGGATAGCCCGTGGGGATTTGGACGACCAGGATGGCATATTGAATGCTCTGCTATGGTACAAGAACACTTCGGTGAAAACTTTGATATCCACGGTGGTGGCAATGATCTAATTTTTCCGCATCATGAAAATGAAATTGCTCAGAGTAAGTGCGCCAATCCAGGAAGCACTTTTGCGCAGTTTTGGATTCATAATGAAATGTTGCAAGTTGAAGGTAAGAAAATGTCTAAGTCATTAGGTAATTTTTTTACTGTGAGAGATCTACTAAATGATGGAACTCCAGGCGAGGTAGTTCGTTTTGTATTATTATCGACGCATTATGGCAAACCAATGGATTGGACACAAAAGAAAGCAAGAGAGGCAACATTAACCCTACTAAAATGGCATAAAATGGTTAAAAATGCGTCACCAGCTTTGCTCGATGATGAAATTTTACAGTGTGTGGCTAATGATCTAAATACACCTGGGGCTTTAGCCCGGATGCATGAGTTAGCAAAAGCTGGATCTGTGGACCTGCTCCTAAGAGCAGGCCAGTTTCTTGGGTTATTTTCACCAAATGAACATTGGTGGCTCCCAGAGGAACCAGATAGTGAGGCAAAGGTTAAAATTGAGGCTCTCTTAGTTTCGCGGAACAAAGCAAAGGTTGATGGCAATTTTTTAAAGGCTGATTTAATCAGAACTCAACTTAAGGATGCCGGCGTTGAAGTGGTTGATGACGCTGGCGGGCTATCTAGGGCAATATTTACTGATGCATTTGACCCGGGTAAGATTAAATGAGCCTTCAGGCTTGTGCAAATCTGGTAGCACGTGCCGACCCTGAGCGTTTTGCAGCAGCGATGAGCGCACAGCTACAAGCAAGAAATGTATTATTACCAATCTACGCTGCTGCGGCTGAAGTCTCCCGAGCACCGTGGATGACAAAAGAACCTGTGATTGCTGAGATGCGTTTACAGTGGTGGCGTGATGCGCTTGATGAAATAAAGGAAGGTAAGTGCCGAAGGCACGAAATTGTCGATGCTCTTGCTCAGGTATTGACCTTAAAAGGTGCTGAAGCTCTAGACAAGATGATTTTGGCACGGCGTTGGGATATCTACAAAAAAGGGTTTGAAAGCCCAGAAATACTGTTAGAGCATGTACGAGATATTACACTCGGACCGCTTATAGCTGCACTGGACGGGTTAGGGCATCTCCCACATGATATAAAAGCTGTAGAGAATTTAGCAAAACAGGTTGGTTTGGCAAGATTTCTACGCGGTGTAAGCACACTAATTGAACTTAAAGTTCCAGTTTGGTCAAATGATAACAAAGTACTTATTTACAGTGATTTGTGTAAAGAAGCTCTATCACTTTCTAGTCCAGACATAACCTCACCAGCATTAATCGAGAGCGCTAATTGCAAACGAGTATTACGATTTGTATTACGTAACCCTGGATCAGTGGAAATTGGAGCAATTCCAGCTTTCCCAATAACTCAAGCCTTTTCGCGTATGTTAGCTGCTTGGCGCTGCAATTGAGTCGATTTATTTTTTATCAACGTTAACCACAAAAGTGCCGTTCCGGCTAGTATAAGGAATGGTGTCATTGCATAATTTACTGCTGCCCAACCCTCTATTACGGACCCACCAGTACAATTCATGAGACCTCCAGATGCCAGCGACGCAATAGTAACGAGCCCGAAGACAATTGCGTCATTCAAACCCTCTACTCGACCACGTTCGTGTTTGGCATGGGAATTAGCCAACAATGTTGTGGCGCCAATAAAACTAAAGTTCCAGCCTACGCCAATTAAAACCAGCGCTAAAAAGAAATTGGGTAGTTGAACGTCGTTCAGTGCAACGAGCCCAGCAGCTGTGAGAATTAACAGACCAATAGCTATTATTTTCTCTACTCCAAAGCGAGTGATTAAGTGACCAGTGAAGAACGAAGGTAAAAACATTGCTACGACGTGGGCTGACACAATATCATTAGCATTATTTTTTGTGAAACCACATCCAACTACAGCAAGTGGCGTGGACGTCATTACAAGGTTCATAAGTGAATATCCAACCATACCGCAAATAACTGAAACCAAGATACGTGGATCGCTTAGTAGCTTGGTGTAGCTACGCGGTGGGGGGGGGGCCACCACGATAGCTTGAGAGGAAGTTACTTTTGGAAAACTTAGAAGAAGAAACAAAAACATACCGGTTAAATTTAAACATACAACGGCCACGTAGCTGCCAAAAAATGGAATAACTGACGCGTCTTGTACTATTTTATTAAGCTGAGGTCCGATGATTGCTGAGATGAGTCCACCGGCCATCACATAAGAAATTGCTTTTGGGCGAAAGAGCTTTGAAGCTATATCTGTGGCTGCAAACCGATAGAAACCTTGTGCGGACATGTAGATCCCAGATAAAAACGATCCAATAAGAAATGTATTAAATGAGCTTACATAAAGTCCATAGGCAGATACTGCTGCTCCCAAAGCGCCAGCAATTGCCCCAATAAAGAAACCTACTTTGCGACCCCGTTTTTGCATCACAACAGACAGCCATGGCGCAGTAGTCATTGATCCAAACACAATTAACGAAATTGGTAATGTCGCAAAACAGGGGTTTCCTGTCAGCATCCCACCAGCGAGCCCACCAATCACAAATATCATCGGCATTTGGCAACCTAAAATGGCTTGTGCAGCAATGAGAACAACCACATTTCTTTTGGCGCGTTCATCATTAATTACTATTTCTGTCATATTGTTGTCCTTTGTGGGTTTTAAATACCACTAATAATGTGAGCAAAAGAACCAAATGTTTGTCCGCTGCATAGCCCCATATCTGGCAGTTGTTTGTCGTCTGCATCTTTTGCAGAAAATAATGGAAATCCATTGGCACTTAAGGTGCGTGCGTAATGAAATTCGTGTCCACGTAAGGGCCTCTTAAAATGTGGGCCAAGCGATGAAAGTTGACGGTACCCTAGGTGTAACTTTCGATCGGCAAAGCTAGTTTCCAATCTTAACAATCCCAACATTTTGTGGCTGGCGCCACTCTCGTCTATCATAGTATCGCCCAGGACCATATATCCACCGCACTCACCATAGATTGGAGTTTGCCGCTCGGCGTGTGCTCGGATAGAAGATTTAAAACTTTTTGCAGACGCTATTTGCCCGGAGTGTAGTTCTGGATAACCTCCTGGTAAAAATATGAAATCTGCATCATCTGGAACGGTTTCATCTGACAAAGGCGAAAAGAACGAAATACTTGCACCTGCCATACGCCAGGCCTTTAGGTGATGTGGGTAACTAAATTCAAAAGCAATATCTCGGGCAACCGCAATGCGCTGACCAAGTGGAGATGGGTTCACATGTTTTTCTGCCTGTATGTTTGAACCCAGCTTGCTCAATATCTCAAGATCCAAGCTTGGAGTGAGTGCATCTGCAACAGTATTTATCCATTTCTCCAAATTTGTGTTTTCACTAGCTTGCACCAAGCCTAGATGTCGTTCGGATAATTCAAATTCCTTTGAACGAAATAGAACACCTAAAATTGGGATGTTAATTTTAGAAAGCGCTGTTGTAAGTAAATTTAAATGCCGATCACTAGCTACGCGATTTAATACCACACCTGCTAAGTCTATGCTTGGGTCAAAGTTTTTAAAACCTTGTACAATTGCGGCAATTGAGTGAGCCACTTTTCCTGAATCAACAACTAGGACGATAGGTAACGATAAAATATTGGCCAAATTGGCTGACGATCCTAGGCCAGAAATCCCAGCGCCGTCAAAAAGACCCATTGCCCCCTCTACTATTAAGTTACCACCTCCTGCTAGATCTTTAATTTCTGGTTCTTGCATGGCCCAGGCATCGAGATTGACTGATGGTTCACCAGAGGCCATTTCATGAAATTTTGGATCAATATAGTCTGGACCAGACTTAGCAGGCTGGTATTTAAGTCCCGTTCTTTTGAAAATTCGCATAATTGCTAACGTGATAATGGTCTTTCCTGCTCCAGAATTTGGGGAAGCAATTAGGAAACGGGTCATGCGCTCTCAGCTGGGCGGCCACGGCTAAGTGGATCAAGGTTACGGGGTAGCTGACCAGACTCGATTGATTTCCAGTCTAATACTTGTCTCATTAACACTGCTTTTCCGATACAGATGATTGCAGGGGCTTTTATTTTATATGCTTTTGCGTCTTCAACAGCATTTCCAAGCGTGCTTTCAAACACTTGCTGAGTTTCTAAAGTTGCCGAAGTGACAAATGCAAGAGGTTCAGATGGCTCGCGGCCAGCAAGTATCAATCGTTCGGTAATTTGAGAAATGTGCCGCATGCCCATGTAAATAACAATTACTTGACTACCCCTAGCTATCCCTTCCCAGTCAATTGAGCCCGGCGTATCACCAGATTGATCGTGCCCAGTAACGAAGGTTACGGACTGGTTTACGTCGCGATGGGTCACGGGTATGCCGGCATATGCCAGACCACCAATACCAGCTGAAATCCCAGGTATTATGCGGATTGGAATGCCATGTTGAACGAGTGTTTGCGCTTCTTCGCCGCCCCGGCCAAAGACAAACGGATCCCCACCCTTTAGTCTCAAGACTTTTCTACCCTTACGGGCTAAATCTACCAATTTAAGTGAAATGTCACGTTGCTTTGCCGAAGGTTTTCCACCGCGCTTTCCAGCATAAATAAGTTCAGCTTTCGGCGCCCATTCTAAAATTTCTGCACTGACTAAGGCGTCATAAACCACAACATTCGCTTGTCTCAACGCATTTAAAGCGTGTAGTGTTAATAGCCCTGGGTCGCCAGGACCGGCACCGCATAACCAAACCCAACCTGATTTTAATTCTGGCCATTTTTTTGGCGGTAGAGATAGTGAATCATCCATGATTTATCTTATGCCGATATTATGTGTGATTAAATAGTGAACAAGCGACCTGCGGTTTGTGATTGGCGGCATCAGATGCTGTGGTATACAAAGACGCATGAGAGAGCCCGTCAACAATCAATTACGCCGTGGTTGGACAACCGGTGCCTGTGCGACAGCTGCCGTACGTGCTGGCTTATTAGAGCTGTGGGGAAGACAGCGTATTTCCGAGGTTCAAATTACTTTGCCAAAAGGTGAGACGCCTCTTTTTCAGATAGCACACCGAAGGATCGATAAAAATTGGGTTGAAGTTGGCATTACAAAAGATGCAGGTGATGATCCAGACGTCACACATGGTGCCCTAATTATTGCACGGGTGACGGAAGGTGGCTCAGGTGTAACATTTTATGCTGGTGATGGAGTTGGGTATATAACTAAAGCTGGCCTACCTATTGGAGTCGGTGAGCCTGCGATAAACCCAGCGCCACGACAGATGATGGAGGAACAGGTTACCAAACTTGCAGAATTTTATAAAAAAATTCCAAATATAAAAATTACAATAAGTATTCCAGGTGGAGCTGAGATCGCTTTGAAAACATGGAACCCAAGGTTGGGCATAGTTGGTGGGCTTTCAGTTCTTGGTACAACAGGAATAGTTCGCCCATTTTCATGTGCTGCATGGATTGCATCTATCCACCGTGGCATTGATGTGGCTCGAGCAGAAAACTATGGTCACGTAGCGGGGTGTACTGGTGCTACCTCAGAGCGGGCGGTCCAATCACTCTACTGCTTGCCTGAAACTGCTATGTTGGACATGGGAGACTTTGCTGGTGGCTTGATGAAATACTTAGCAAAAAAGCCTGTACCAAGATTGACCATTGGGGGCGGCATTGGAAAAATGACTAAGCTTGCGCAAGGTGCCCGTGATCTGCATTCAGCTCGTACTCAAGTTGATTTTAATAACTTAGCTGAAGTGATGGGCCAGCCAAATTTGGCTCGCGTAAATACTGCATTAGAGGCCTATGACCTCGTAGGTCCCAGCATGGCTGAATGGGTGGTAAGTGAGAGCTTGAAAAGCTGTAGAGCTATTTTAAAAAATGAAAAAATTAAGGTTGATTGTGTTGTAATTAATAGGACTGGTAAAATTTTGGCCCGTACATGACCGTATTAATTCTAGCTGGAACCGCTGAAGCGCGTCAGCTTGCTGAATATTGCCTGTCGGCAAAAATCTCTGCACAAGCTAGCCTTTCTGGAGCCACACGAAAACCGATGAGCTTAGCAGTGCCAACACGTCATGGAGGGTTTGGTGGAGTTGAAGAATTTAAACTATTTCTTAAAGAACAAAATATTAGCGCAATACTAGACGTCACACATCCTTTTGCTAGTTATATAACTGAACGGACTTTCCAAGTTTCACAAGATCTAGGTCTCCCCATGATGCGTTATGACCGGCCAGAGTGGACACGCAGGCGGGGTGATAATTGGATATTCATTAAAGATGAATCTGAAGCAACCTCATACATTTCGCCAAGTTCAACTGTATTTTTGGCAACTGGTCGACAAAGTCTTGTTAAATTTCAAGATATTTCAAAATCACGGATTTATTGTCGCCAAATTGATCCACCAGAAAAGC
This sequence comes from uncultured Planktomarina sp., assembly GCA_905182325.1. Taxonomy (GTDB): domain Bacteria; phylum Pseudomonadota; class Alphaproteobacteria; order Rhodobacterales; family Rhodobacteraceae; genus Planktomarina. Next base: position 14,971 of record CAJJBD010000041.1, read on the forward strand.
CTTTCCCATGGTTAAATGGAGGCTTTATAATTGGAAGGCCACCATTCAGTGAAGCTGCTGAAAGGGCTCTGTTTTTAAAATTGAACATTGATGTGTTAATCGCTAAAAATGCCGGCGGCGCAGCTAGCCGAACAAAACTTGATGCAGCTCGTGGTTTAAAATTGCCAGTTTTGATGATCAACCGTCCACCCCCAACAGCAGCGCAAACAGTAAGGTCTTTGATTGAAGTCAAACTATGGCTGGATAATTTAGATCTATAATTTCTAGCATTAAAAAAATATTTTTAATTTTTAAACTTTATTAGGACGTTATTAGCTTCCTAATAAATATTTTTTACATTGACTATTAGGTTGTAAATTGTTCAATCGCGTAATCTAGATAGAAATGTTGAAGTAAATGACCCGCATTTTAAAATCAGACACTCGGATGCCAGATAGTGGTAATATTCTGAGTGCAGTTATATTTCTGCATGGTTACGGCGCTAATGGCGCCGATTTACTTGGCTTGGCTGATACGTTGGCGGAGCACATGCCAGATACGCTATTTCTAGCGCCAGATGCCCCTGAAGTGACCTCAATGTCTGCCACTGGCCTTCAGTGGTTTCCAATTCCTTGGATTGATGGCTCTTCAGAAGAGGATGCTCTGATTGGTTTGCGTTCTGCCTCCCACGATCTAGATTCCTATTTAGATGAAGTGATGATTGACTACGATTTATTACCAGAGCAAGTAGTAATATTTGGGTTTTCGCAGGGAACTATGATAGCCCTACATGTGGTACCACGCCGTGAAGATCCGATAGCAGGAGTTGTTGCGTTCTCGGGTAGGCTTTTAGAGCCAGAGGCATTGGTGGATGATGCTACCGCTTTTGTTCCAATTTTGCTTGTACATGGTGATGAAGACGATGTTGTTCCTGTGGACGCATTACCTAAGGCTGTTGAGGGCCTACAAGCTGCCGGTTTCAAGGACGTATATGCCCACATCATGAAGGGTGGTGCCCATGGCATAGCACCAGACGGATTACAGGTTGCGCTTGCCTTTATGCGCCAACAGCTTGGTATGGAATAAAAATACGGGTCAATAAACTAGATACAGGGCTTGCCTGATCAGAAACCCTAGATATATTGTAATTTAGGGATAAGGCTGGCCAAAGAATTATTGGTTGTATTTATTCGAATTGGTCTGGGGCGATTGGAATGGTTGGGGATTTTAGGACTGAATTTGTTCGGGACGCAGCTTCATTGAAGCAAAAGCCGGCCTTGGTATTGAACGCAGACTATAGGCCACTTTGTTACTATCCACTCTCACTATGGAGCTGGCAAGATGCAGTCAAAGCAGCTTGGCTAGATAGAGTTCAAATAGTCGCAGAATATGACGATATTGTCAGATCACCTACAACTGAAATCCGCATTCCGTCGGTAGTGGTGCTACGGGACTACGTTAAGCCACGAAATACAGTAGCATTTACACGTTTTAATTTGTTTTTGAGAGATGAATTTTCGTGTCAGTATTGTGGAGCATTTGGCGATTTGACATTTGATCATGTAGTCCCGCGCACTCATGGTGGCGTTACCAGCTGGGATAACGTTGTCGCAGCATGTTCCACTTGTAATCTCAAGAAGGGATCGCGGAGTTTGAAACAAACAGGAATGAATCTTCGCAAACGAGTTAAGCAACCGAAGGCAGACGAATTACGTAATACGGGACGTAAGTTTCCGCCAAATTATTTACATGAAAGCTGGTTCGATTTCCTATATTGGGATGCAGAATTGAAGGCCTAAGCTGAACAGCTTGCTCCACCCAGAACACAAAATTTACTGCAGATCGCGTGATTTAATGATATATCTACTTCTGCTTCCTTAAGGGTATGCCCCAATTCAAACTCACTACTCGTAGTAATCAGTGTACACGCTAAGACAACAGGCTTTGCAGCACCTTTTCGTTTAGCTACCATGCGAGAGTATGAACACATAATGGTCGCTGGGTCTTTTTTTAAAACTTTCCAGCAATCAGTTGTGATTTCTGGGACCTCTGTATTCTCATCTATTTCCGGAAATAAAACTGTGTCTAATGGATCATAAGGATCAATGGAATATCTCCTTTTTTTAAAAAGTTTGCCATAACCTATTCGGGTGTCCTCCGCTGTCTCACCCCAAATTGTTCGTCCAGCTACGCTCATACTAATTCCCATATCTCGCAACCAATCCATTCCCTCTAATGTTTTTTTGAAGCCACCTAAGCCACGCTCAGTATCGTGAGGAAGTGCGTAGAAGTGATCTAATGAAACTCGTAACTTTAATTTGTTAGGAAATGTTTTATTTAATTTCACCAGCCCATCTTTTATATCTTTGCGCATCATGGGTCGCATCGCATTAGTTAAAATTAAAACTTTATAGTTTGCTTCTAAACTGCACTTGATGATTTCAAGAATGTCTGGGTTCATGAAGGGCTCACCACCGGTCAATCCAATTTCACAGACTGGCCATTTCTGAGCAACGATTTGATCGAGGTATTCTGCAACTTCGCTGCCAGTTATATAAACTAATGCGTCATTAGTTGGACTGCTGTTAATATAACAGTTTAAGCAACTAATATTGCAGAGTGTCCCAGTGTTGAACCAAAGTGTTTTTGGGTTTTTTAAGCTCACACGAGCACGTTTCTTTCCAGTTTTTGTTATCCATGGGTCTTCAAATTTTTGCTGAGTTGGCAACGTGTTTTTTTTATTAAGCATGGTGAATTCTCTTTATGGTCATATAATTATTTATAATTTATATCTTTGGATAAGGTTAAAAAAATTAAGAAGTAAACATTAAAAAATTTGAATTTTTATGTTACTCTGGAAATAAGCAACGAACCTCGTTAAGGGTCCGTTGGCGCAAACAGTTGAAGGTTGTATCAAATGGTTTCTCGTGTAATTCCTGTAGATCCCTTTGATTTAGTAATTTTTGGAGGCACTGGTGATCTTGCCCGACGTAAAATTTTACCTGGTTTGTTCCGCAGGTATTGCGCCAATCAAATACCAACATCAGCTCGCATTATTGGAGTAGCACGGACACAATTAGACAAAAAAGCCTATCGGATATTGGTACGAGACTCGATTATCGAATTTAGTGGAAATCATAAGGTCAATAAAAAATACCTGGAGACGTTCTTACTGATGCTCGTTTATAAAAAGGTTGACGCGCAGGGTGAGGAAGGCTGGGCAGAACTCAAAGACCTTGTTCGAAAAGACGTTGTAAATGCATACTACTTATCCGTTGGACCTGGTTTGTTTGGTGAAATTGCCTCTCGTTTAAAACAATGGGACATTGCGACCGTAGAATCCAGAGTTGTAATAGAAAAGCCATTTGGTCGTGATTTATCAAGTGCTAAAAAACTAAATGCAGTTTTATCAACCCATTTTAGCGAAAATCAAATTTACCGGATAGACCATTATCTTGGCAAAGAGACCGTACAAAATTTAATGGCTGTTAGGTTTGGAAATCTTTTGTTCGAACCATTATGGAACTCACAATATGTAGATCACATACAAATAACTGTTGCAGAGACTGTGGGTGTTGGTGGTCGTGGCGCGTACTATGATAAGTCAGGCGCAATGCGGGATATGGTCCAAAATCATCTGATGCAATTATTATGTTTAATTGCAATGGAGCCTCCTTCACAATTTAACCCAGACTCTGTTCGTGACGAAAAGTTAAAAGTTATTAGAGCTTTAGCAGGTGTAAAGTCCCATCATATTGTTCGTGGTCAGTACGATAGTACCAAAACAGAGCAAAGTTATCGTCAGGATGTTGAAAATCCTCGTAGCTTTACGGAAAGCTACGTTGCTATTAAAACAGAAATCAATAATTGGCGGTGGGCGGGTGTACCCTTCTATTTGCGAACAGGCAAAAAATTAAAAACGCGCTCTTCAGAGATTGCAATTGTTTTCAAAAAATTACCACATTCCATTTTTGAGCAAGATGGAGAAAAAAAGCAAAATATTCTTGCAATTCAACTTCAGCCTAATGAGGGTATGACGTTAGATGTTACTATTAAGGAGCCAGGTCCAGGCGGTATGCGGTTGATACATGTACCTTTAGATATGACTTTCGCTGAGGCCCTTGGAGACCATGTTGAAGACAACCCCGATGCGTATGAACGTCTAATAATGGATGTGATCCGTGGTAATCAGACGCTATTTATGCGTGGCGATGAGGTTGAAGCAGCCTGGACGTGGACCGATCCAATTATTAAGACTTGGGAAAGTCGCCATGATGTACCAAAACTATACGAAGTGGGCAGCGTGGGACCCGAAGACGCAATGGCTCTTATTCGTCGCGATGACCGAGTTTGGCGTGACTTAAAATAATGTTTTTTATAAAGTATAAAACTTCTGAAACGCTTATGCAAAGCCTAGCCATAAGAGTAAAGTTAGAACTGGCTCAAGCAATTAAAAATAATGGCAGGGCTACTCTTGTGGTGCCTGGCGGTGGAACTCCAAAACCCTTTTTCAACTTACTCAGTGACGCAGATATCGAATGGAATAAGGTTACTGTATTCCCCACTGATGAACGCTGGGTTGGTCTGGACAATCCACGCTCAAATACTGGACTAATAAAAAGCCAATTATTGATAAATCGCGCGTCTGAGGCTCACTTTGTTGCATTATTTCAAAAAAATAAAAACTTGAAAGTAGGAGCATCGTCATTATCAGAAAGCATTTCAAGATATTTGCCTATCGATGTCTTGGTTCTTGGTATGGGTGCTGATATGCACACTGCGTCACTTTTTCCTGGAGCAGCTGAATTAGCCTGGGCCCAAAGTATGGATGCGCCTGAGGTGGTGCCAATCAAACCCTTGGATAACAGCCTTGAGCCACGCGTTACTCTTAGTGCAAGAACACTAGAAAAAGCAGCGAATACTCATGTATTAATTATTGGCCTCGATAAAAAAAATGCTGTAGAAGAGGCAGAGCAAACTAATTCGTCGTTGGCTCCTATTTCTCAATTTCTTCCACATGCGACTGTGCATTGGAGCGCTGGCTAAGGATTAGTATGTTTTCTGAATTGAAAGACAAGTTTTCGTCAGTAGCTGATAGAAGAATCGAGACCCTATTTGACAAGACGCGTGTCGCTATATTCTGTGCAGAAACTGATGGTTTATTTTTTGATTATTCCAAAACCAATATAGACCTAGAAACTCTTGATAAGCTATTCGAAATAGTAAAAAATACTAGCGTTTTAGATAAACGTGATGCAATGTTTTCCGGGGAAAAAATTAATGTAAGTGAAAATAGAGCAGTACTACACACTGTGCTTCGAAAGTCATCTGGTCAAGTTTTTGTAGACGGCGAAGATGTAATGCCTGCAGTTCTTGAAACCCGCACGCGAATATTCAATTTTGCTGAGGCTGTGCGGACTGGTAAAATCAGAGGGCAGGGTGGTGTTTACACTGATGTTGTTAATATTGGCATTGGTGGATCAGATCTTGGTCCAGCAATGGCGTATTTGGCCCTTCAACCGTACGTGACAGGACCAAAATGTCACTACGTGAGTAATATAGACGGAGCTCAAATACACGATGTACTAGCAGATCTTAATCCAGAAACTACTTTGATAATTGTTGCTTCAAAAACTTTCACCACCATTGAAACATTAACTAATGCAAAAACTGCCTTTAGTTGGATGTCCAACATTGTTTCTGAGCCAGCAACGCAATTCGTAGCTTTAAGTTCCGCCAAAGAGAAAACATCAGAGTTTGGAATACCGGATAATCATTTATTTGGTTTTGAAGATTGGGTTGGGGGACGTTATTCTTTGTGGGGACCAATTGGTCTCAGTCTGGTGATTGCTATTGGAAAAGAACACTTTTGTGATTTTTTAAATGGTGGATTTTCTATGGATGATCACTTTCAAAACTCCAAAATAAATAAAAATTTACCAATAATACTTGCGTTGATAGGTATTTGGCATGCACAAATTGGGGGGCACACGACCCGCGCCGTACTGCCTTACGAGCAAAGACTGTCACGACTTCCAGCATATTTGCAGCAGCTGGAGATGGAGTCCAACGGCAAGGGGGTTGGAATTGAAGGCGAGGAGTTACTTACAACATCAGGGCCAATTGTTTGGGGTGAACCTGGGACTAACGGGCAGCACGCTTTTTATCAACTCATTCATCAAGGCACACATGTGGTTCCATGCGAATTTATGATTGCAAAACAAAGCCATGAATCTCACCTAAAGCATCATCATGAACTTTTACAGGCAAATTGTCTGGCGCAATCCCAAGCATTGATGTCCGGACGAAATATTGCGGCAGCCCGTACCATGGCCGCAAGCGCAGGATTTGTAGGCAAAGAATTAGAACGACAGGCCCACCAAATGGTGTTTCAGGGGAACCGCCCATCGACGACTTTGGTCTATCAAAAACTTACTCCTTTTTGTTTGGGACAAATTATCGCCTTGTATGAGCATCGGGTCTTTGTGGAAGGCGTAATTTTGGGAATAAATTCCTTCGACCAATGGGGTGTTGAGCTAGGCAAGGATCTGGCCACAAAGCTCAGTCCCGTGCTTGCGGGTAGGGAGCCCGCTACACAGTATGACCTTTCGACACAAAACCTTATTACTAAATTATGTAGTAAGTGATGTGAGTGAGTTCTAGGGATTAAGCTTCAATTAAAAAATGTTTATTTGGTACCCGCAGAGTGAAATGGCACCTTTTCATTTTGTAGTAAGGCAGCCATAAAGATGGAAAATTAAGGACCGCTGTTTTGCGTAGAGTTTTTGTGTGTGCATTCGTTGCCTTAGCTCAAGGGACATTAGCTGCTGATTTACCATTACCGTTAACCGACGATGATTTTCGTTTGGTTGAGCGAGATGAGGCAGCGTTGGGTCAACTACTATTTTATGATCCAATTTTGTCAGGTAACAAAGAAGTCGCATGCGCAACATGCCATCACCCAGCGTTTGGGACTGGGGACGGCCTGTCACTATCACTTGGTGATGGGGGGAGTGGACTTGGCCTAAATCGTATTGTTGATGCAGCCAACTTGCCTGAGCAAAGAGTTCCTCGGAATGCCCAACCTTTGTTCAACCTTGGCGCAAAACAAATCCAAGTGCTGTTTCATGATGGTCGCGTAGAGGTTGATACCACACGAAATTCTGGGCTACGCACTCCCTTAGAGGATGAAATGGTAAGTGGGTTTGCGTCCATTATATCTGCGCAAACTATGTTTCCTGTGCTTTCAGGTGATGAAATGGCAGGTCATTATTCAGAAAATGAAATATCACAAGCTGTCAGGCGCGGTACGCTTACAGGTAAAAATGGTGCATGGGATTTGATCGTACAACGGATAGTGTCAGTTCCACAATATACAAAAGCCTTTGCTAATGTTTACAGTCACATATCTAGCTCAAACGATATTGCCTTTACTGATGTATCGAATGCCATTGCGGCCTTCATGGAGTTTGAGTGGCGATCTGATACGGCTCCGTTTGATGCTTTTTTGAAAGATAGCACACCACTCAATGATACTGCGCAGAATGGGTTAAATCTATTTTATGGGACTGCAGGCTGTGCAACATGCCACACCGGCGCGTTGCTCACTGACCATAACTTTCATGCAATGGGCCAGCCACAGGTTGGCCCTGGCAAGGCGGCACGCTTTCAGGCGCATGCTCGTGATGAAGGACGGTTTCGGGTAACAGGTTTCATTGGTGATAAATACGCCTTTCGCACTCCCTCTTTGCGAAATGTTGAGTTTACTGGTCCATGGGGACATGCAGGCGCATACAGCAATCTGACCAAATTTGTTGCGGCACATGCTGAGCCAAGGGCTGCGCTCTATCAGTATGACCGCTCTGGCGTTGTGTTGCCTCAATTTGATACTGCAGACTGGCGAATCATGGATGACCCGACTGAGGTAGCTAAAATTGCAAATGCGGTTAGTGTTATGCCGGTACTGTTGTCGTCAACAGAGGTCTCAGAAATAGTGGCGTTTCTAGGCGCATTATCAGATTCATCAGCTCTGACGGGACGGCTAGGTATTCCAGGATCAGTTCCAAGTGGTCTCGCTATACCCAACCCTTAGCGGTGCAAGTGAAGTGTTTGATCAGCCTTAGCTTCATGGGTGCTCACCACGCCGTTTGGCCACTCAACCATAATATTGACCTTCAGTGTGGAACCTAAACCAAAATGCAGTGGCAATGCCTGGCCGCCGGCATGCCCACCTCCAACAGTTATTTGCTGGACGTCTTCACCAACAGTGACCCGTGCGCCAACTGCGTTGCGATTTCCACCATCTTGCGTCAGTTTTACATTAAGCCAGTGGCCTACATCTTCCGTTTCATTGCGGTAGATTTGCATTGGAGCGCGTCTATTTAGAACTAAAATATCCAGCCGCCCATCAAGGTCAAAATCCGCTAAAGCTGCGCCTCGTCCACGGTCTGTGCTGGCCACGCCAGCTGATAGGCCAGCCTCAACAAATGCACCATCAAGTTGCTGGATGAGTAGATTGTTAGGATCGCGCATTGCGTTTGACGGCATCTGATCAACGTTGCCTTTTGAAATAAAAAGATCCGGGCGGCCGTCATTATTGACGTCACCAAACTGCGCATGCCAACCGGTTGAAGGGCGGCCATCATCACCAAAATATGGTCGATGTGCATATGTACCGATTTCAAAAGGAGCGGCGGAATAAGTACCATCCTTTTGGGCTAATTGCAAAAGTTGGTCACCCATTGAAGTAAGGAATACTTCGTCACGACCGTCCCCGGTTATATCTCGGCTTGCAATTCCCATACCCCATATCGAAACTTTTTTCCAACCATCTAATTCAGTCAGGAACCGTTCATCCACTATGTCCCACATCTGCTCATAGCCATTGCGGACATAGTATTGTCGATCGTTAGAAATTCGCAAACGCATCTGACCGCTGGCGTCACGTGTTGCGAGCATTGAGAGCGTACAAAACCCAGGTTCTAAATTTTGTGTTTCGTAACCACTAGTGGTTGGTCTTAGTAGTTGATGGCTATCACAAGCAAAAAAAGGTCCGTTAGGATTACTCAAGTCAACATAATTTCCAATAACCAAGTGGGGTAATTTTTCATTAGACCACCATGCGCTGAACGCCGTTGACCATTGATTGGCATATGGAATTTGAAATTCATCAGTTGCATCGACAAAGCCACAGTTGGCAATCCCCTTCAGCACGATATTTGAGCCAATTCTAAGCACGAAAAGATCCATATACCCATCAGCATTAATATCTATCGGGTAGGCGCCAGTCGTATCAAATAAAATTGGGATTTCAGACTTTTTAAAAATAAATTCACCAGTGTTGACTAATAGTGCGGCTGGTTCGGTGCCACCTGCGGCAAAAACATCAGGCAAATTATCCCCATTGCAGTCCATGACGGCAACACCACCACCAACAAAGTGGTTCCAGTCGCCAGAGTAAACGTGATGAGGCAAAGTGCTTGAAAGATTTTTAAAAATTGGTGAGGAATAACTTGGTGAGCCAAGAAGTATTACTATTATAATGACTTTAATCAATTATTTGGATGCTCCGCTAGTTTTTACATGTCAACTGGATCAGCTGTTACGGCAAGCATTAAAGCTGCACAGAGACATCTGTAGTATTAAAATATTATATTATACTAGCTTGCTTAAAAAAACAAAAATATACCAATTACTACTCATTTACACTGTTCGTTTTAGATTATAAAAATTAATGATGTTTTACATTTGAATTAAAGACCAGTAGAGCAGGAAATACGTGCGTTAGCGCTAACATAAAAATTGGGAGAAAAAAATGAATAAGTTTATCTTAGCTGCAGCTGTTGCTGCTGTTAGTATTACAAGTTCTGCAGTATTTGCAGGAGGCAAATCAATCGGTGTGTCTTGGGCCAGTTTCCAGGAGGAGCGTTGGAAAATTGATGAGGCTGCAATGGTCGCTGCGATTGAAGCGGCAGGCAACACATATGTTTCTGCGGATGCGGAGTCTTCTTCAGCCAAGCAACTTACAGACATTGAAGCGCTGATCACTCAGGGTGTTGATGCGCTGGTTATCAATGCATGGGATAAAGACGCTATTGCACCAGCAATAGAAGCAGCAGCGAACGAAGGTATCCCTGTTGTTGGTTATGACCGTTTGATCGAAGATGCTCGCACTTTCTATCTTACGTTTGATAACGTTGGCGTCGGCCGCATTATTGCAAAATCTGTGCAGGCTGTGCAGCCGTCAGGTAACTATGCCATCATTAAAGGTGATCCAGGCGATCCAAACGCGATGTTCCTTTTACAGGGCATGATGGAAGTCATAGGCGATGATGTTGCATCTGGTAAGATTAAGATTGTTGGTGAATCGTTCTCAGACGGTTGGAAGCCTGAAAATGCTCAGAAAAATATGGAGCAGATCTTAACAGCAAATGACAATAATGTTGACGCTGTTCTGTCAGAAAATGATGGCATGGCTGGTGGTGTGGTAGCTGCACTTTCAGCACAGGGTCTTGTGATACCAGTCGGTGGCCAAGATGGTGATCTTGCGGCTATCAACCGTGTTGCACGTGGATCACAGACTGTTTCAGTTTGGAAAGATGCTCGGGACCTAGGTAAAGCTGCTGGCGAAATTGCGTCCGCTTTGGCTGATGGTGTAGCAATGTCTGACATCAAAGGTGCATCCATTTTTGACGGTGGCGAAAAGGGTATTGCGATCAATGCAATTTTGATGGACCCAACACCACTTACTCGTAGCAACCTAAGTGTTGCAATCGATGGTGGCCACATAAGCAAAGCACAGGCTTGTGAAGGTGCGATTGCAAATGTAGACGGCTGCTAATTAGCTCTATTATGTGGCGCCGGCCCCGTGGGTTGGCGCCATTTTATTTTGTAAATTGGGCTGTGATTTTTGAATGTATATAATTTTTCGCTGCATAGGTATAAATATGTTACCAAACGTTATTAAATTCAATTCACCGTTAAATATTCTGGATTACTCATGAATGATAACCCGACCTCTGAAAACCAAAGGGGGCTTATAGCACGATTTCTAAAAGATACAGAAATTGACACCCGTCTTTTGGGGATGATTGGTGCGTTGGCCTTAATATGGACTGGCTTCCATTTTTATGGTGTAATTTTTAACAATTTTGGTGCTTTCTTGACACCACGAAACCTTTGGAATTTGTCTGTTCAGACTTCATCAATTGGAATTATGGCTACTGGCATGGTGCTGGTTATTGTGACACGAAACATTGATTTATCTGTTGGCTCAATGATCGGTGTTATAGCCATGGCGATGGGCCTTCTACAGGTCGAAATACTACCCCAATTTGTTGGGATTGGCCATTGGTCAATCTGGATTATGGCAGTAGTGGTAGGCTTGATTTTCGGTACATTAATAGGCGCCCTTCATGGATGGTTAATTGCTTATCGAGGAATTCCGGCGTTCATTGTTACGCTAGGAGGGCTAATGGTCTGGCGTGGTATGGCTTTTTTGTCTGCAGGTGGAAGGACTATATCTCCCGTGGACGGTGTCTTTGCACTGCTTGGTGGAGGGCCCTACGGTGCCATTGGGGCAATGGGAAGCTGGGCTGTGGGTGTCGCAGCTTGCCTTGGAGTCGCCTACACAATTTACGCGGGACGTAAGGCAAGGATTAAGCATAATTTTTACCTACGACCTATGTGGGCGGAAGCATTATTGGCCATAGTGGGCTGGTTAACAATTATTGGGGCAGTGCTTTTAGTAAACTCTTATCCATGGCCAAAAGGAATCGTGCGGCAATACGGGACTAGAATTGGACAAGATTTAGAAGGAACTTTTATCAGCCACGGCTTTGCAATTCCAGTTTTGATCTTGGTAGCTGTTGGTATCTTAATGACAATTTTGGTGACACGCACTCGGTTTGGGCGATACGTTTTTGCAATTGGCGGTAATCCAGAGGCCGCAGCACTTGCTGGAATTAATACAAAATGGGTGACGATGAAAGTTTTCGCTTTGATGGGTATGTTAACAGCTGTTGCAGCGGTAATAGCATCCGCCCGCCTGAACTCTGCCACGAATGCGTTGGGTACGCTAGATGAGCTGTATGTGATTGCGGCAGCTGTGATTGGTGGTACGTCCTTGGCCGGAGGTGTTGGTAAAATTTATGGCGCTATTCTGGGCGCGTTGGTGATGCAAAGCCTTCAATCAGGTATGGTACTAATTGGATTTGACAGCGCTATACAAAGGATCGTGGTGGGAGTAGTTCTGGTTCTCGCAGTGTACCTTGATATTCTTTACAACAAGCGCGTTAAGTGAGGAAATATATATGACTGAGCCAGGCACACCTCTTGTAAACTTAAAAAATATCTCAATATCATTTGGCGGCATCAAGGCCGTAGATGATGTTAGTGTTGATCTGTATCCGGGCGAAGTGGTTGGGCTTCTCGGCCACAATGGGGCAGGCAAGTCCACTTTAATAAAGTGTCTATCTGGAGCCTATAAAGCGGATTCTGGTGAAATTTTTATCAATGGTGATAAAGTAATCATCAATAATCCTCGCGATGCGCGTGATCAAAATATTGAAACTATTTATCAGACCCTTGCTTTAGCTGATAACCTAGACGCTGCATCAAATCTGTTTCTTGGGCGAGAACTGATCAGCCCGAGTGGGTTTCTTGACGAAAGCAGGATGGAAGCCGAGACGCGCAAAATTATGGCACGGCTTAATCCTAACTTCCAAAAATTTAATGAGCCAGTTTCTGCACTTTCAGGAGGTCAACGTCAGTCTGTAGCCATAGCCCGTGCTGTTTACTTTGACGCTAAAATTCTTATTATGGATGAGCCAACTGCGGCGCTTGGACCGCAGGAGAGTGAGATGGTGTCCGAGCTAATCAAACAGCTTAAAAAACAGGGTCTGGGTATATTTCTGATAGAACATGACATCCATAACGTAATGAAGCTATGCGATCGTGCAAGTGTAATGAAAAATGGGCTACTGGTCGGTACAGAACTTATTGGGGATGTCACAGAAGATGACATCTTATCAATGATAATTTTAGGTAAGAATCCAAAAGCTAAAATTTAAATCCTACTTATTGAACGAGCTTTCGATATTAACAAAAAATATGTGACACTTAGTATAACTTGAGGACTTTTTATTTAGCATTGTAAATTGCAACATTCAGGATCTGAGTTAAGCAGAATTACAGATGAACTTTATTAATGTGGATGAAATACAGTTAGAATGCTGAAGCTTAAATCATTAGAATTGCGCCATCCCTTCTTCGTTCCACTTTGGCGCCGCCTCGGGCTTGTACTTTTACTAGGACTTTGGACATTACTGGAAGGTTTTGGTGGGAACTCTGTGTGGGCATTTTTTGTAGGCTGTGTAGCCGTGTATTCAACCTATGTATTTTTCTTCGATTTTGCCTCAACCGAAGGCAGTGGAACCAAAAAAGATGATTTTTAAACTACTATTAGAGTTTATGGAGCCAAAGATTAAAAGCTAAAAACCTGTCCAATGTCATAAGTTTTTGTAATACGTAATCCTTGGTTAGAGTTGTTGTGAAGTTAACGTGTTCCCAGCACAGGGCGGTTTCTGATACGTTTACGCAAAGAATTCTTCTGTTAAACAGGCTATACTTAAAAAACTAGAGATCTTATTATTTCAAACTAACTAAACATTGGTGGACGCGCATCAACCCAAGTTCCCTTTTGTTTTCCAGATTCAGCCACTGCAAAGACCGCAGCCATCGAACGTAAGCCATCTTCAGCACGGGGATAGAGGTTAGCTGATGGATCTATATCACGTTGCCCTTTAAGCGCCCTAATGGCTTCGGCTAGATCTGTATAGATATTTGCAAAAGCCAATGGCATCCCTTCAGAATGTCCAATAGTAACCCTCGTTGCTCTGTCAGCTTCTGGTGATAAGTTTTCCTCACCACGTTCAATTACTTGCATTCTTCCACCAAGCGGCATGTAAAATAGTTGATTGGGCTGCTCCTGAGACCAGCGGAGCCCACCTTTTTCTCCAAACACCTGGATCCCCAAACCATGTTGACGGCCAATAGCTATTGAGGAGGTCCACAGGCGACCTACAGCGCCACCGTCCATGCGGAAATTCACCATTGCATCGTCTTCCAACTCACGAACACTGATGCAAGAAACTATATCTGCGCTAAGTTTAGTTACAACCTGACCAGTTACAAAACTTGCCATATGCAAAGCGTGAATACCACAATCTGCAAATTGGGCCGACACACCTGCCTGTTTTGGATCATATCGCCATCGTACGCGCGGATTATCAGCATCGGCGGCATCGGCGTGGTGCCCATGGGCAAACTCTGCATTAACAAGACGAATTTTACCAATATCACCGCGGGTTACCATAGCTCGCATGTGCCGAACTAATGAGTATCCCGAATAGCCATAATTTACAGCGCAAATTTTTCTAGTGGCATCAGAAATTTTAACAATTTCTTCAGCTTCTTCAACAGTCATGGTCATTGGTTTTTCGCACAACACATGAAAGCCTCCCTCCAGAAAGGCTTTTGTGATCTCAAAGTGCGTGGAATTAGGGGTAGCAATTGTTACCAAATCAACTGGATTCGCAAGTGCTTTCTCACTCGATAACATTTCTTGCCAGCTACCATACGCTCGATTGCCTAAGCCAAAGGTTTGACCATAGCGTACACCTTCTTCCGGTCGATGGTCTAAAGCGCCTGCCGTAAATTCAAAAAGTCCATCCAAACTGGCACCTAACCTATGTGCCGGACCTATTTGACTGCCAGCGCCACCACCAATCATTCCCCATTTTAGTTTTGTCATTTATATGTTCCCTAGAAGCCTATCGATTCAAGATAAGTACGATTTAGCTTGGCATCATCCAGTGGTGAGGTGTCACCAGTTGGATCGCAGTCTTGTTCCACAGTACACCAGCCCTCAAAATTGGCGGCTAAAAGAAGCTGTCGCACTTTTGGAAAATCTACATCACCATCACCAAGGTTGCAAAAAATGCCCAGCCCACATGCATCATAAAACCCAGTATTATTCCTTACAACTTTATACTTAACTATTGGATCTATATCCTTGAAATGCATATAGTTTATACGTGTAATATACTTTGTCATAAATTTTATTGGATCAAATCCAGCGTAAGAATGGTGGCCTGTATCAAAGCAAATTCCAAGGACTTTTTCATCAACTTCATTCAATAGCTGTTCTAATTCTGGCTCAAAATCCATAAAACCAGCCGCGTGTGCATGAATTCCAACGGAGAGACCATATTCTTCTGATCCAATCTTGGCTATTGTTTCAATTCGTTCGCGAAATTTTGTCCACTCCATTTTGTTCATCTGCTCTGCTTCTTCCGCTCGGCCCGCCGTTGGAGCGCGTCGTGATGAAATACTGTCAATTAAAACAAGGCGCGTGGCACCATGAGCAGCTAGGGTTTTGCATGTACGAATTGAGCCATCTAACACATCGTCCCAAGCGTTTGGATCATGAAATGCACGAAAAACTACACCACCAATTAACTCTTGATCAAACTCAGACAATGCCTCAGACAAAATAGTGGGGTCTTCTGGCATGAAACCAACCGGGCCAAGCTCAATACCGTTATATCCTGCGGCTGCGTTTTCTTTAAGCACTTGTCGCCAATCAGGATTTCGAGAATCATTTGCGAATTCCACGCCCCATGAACAGGGAGCATTACCAATTTTAATCATCTCATAGCCCCATAAATTTAGTAGTCTCTGACATTAACCCATGTCTTTTTAGCGCTTGAATCAAGTGCCGCTGTTACAATGCGATTTACCTCCATGCCTTCCGCGAAAGACGGCCAAATGGCACGGTTTTCTGAGATCGCAGTTAAAAAATCTTTAGCTTCTATAATAATCTGATCCTGATAACCGGTGCCGTGACCTGGACCTTGGCAAAATGGAAGATAATCGGGATGCGCCGGGCCAGTAAGGATCTTGCGAAAACCACGTTCAGATTCAGGTCCCTCGCTAGTATATAACCAAAGCGCGTTTTGATCCTCCTGATCAAAGCGAATATGGCCCTTAGTACCATGAATTTCATAAGCATAACCCATCTTGCGCCCTGTAGCCACACGGCTAAAAAACATGTGGCCTTGCGCACCGTTTTCAAAATAGCACATCATCTGAGCCTGATCATCATTAGTTACTTCTAAACCGTCTCTAACTTTATGCACAGTCTCAACCGATGCGCTGAGGCTCTTAATGGGCCCCATCATAGCATGAGCTGCGTTTATCATGTGTGGTGCTAAATCGCCCATCGTTCCATTTGCGATGCCCTGTGCTCTCCATCCCCCAATCATTGGGTCAGCAAAAAAATCTTCAGTCATCTCGCCACGGAACCATGTTAACGTCCCTATGCGACCTTCTGTTAAAAATTTTCTTATTTGTTGGGAGGCTGGGGTCCTAATGTAATTGAAACCCACCATATTAGCAACATCAGCAGCCTCTGCCGCTGCGACCATTGACCTACTTTGTTTTAAGGAAACACCGAGCGGTTTTTCGCATAAAACTGGTTTGCCAGCGTTTAAGGCTGCAACCGCAATATCATGATGAGTGTGCTGTGGTGATGCTATAACAATAGCCTCAACTGCCGGATCATCGATTAAGTCTTTCCAGTCAGCTGTTCCCTTTTCAAAGCCATATGCCTTGCGATACAGCTCTGCATTGGCTTCAGTTTGTGCGCAAATTGTTACTAACCGGGGCCTTAAGGATGTTTGAAATACGCCAGCAACGGCAGAAAAGGCCACGGAGTGGGCCTTCCCCATGTATCCCCCACCAACTATTCCAATTCCAATACTACTCATCTCATAGCCTTCAAAGTTATTATCCAACTGGTCTCCACAAGCAACTCAAGGCCAAACATGTTCTAACTTAAGCATAACAAAATTTAACTTTTCGAAATCGATAAAAATGCTGTGGTTTTTGAGAGTAATTTGAGTAAAGCCGCTTTAGTTTTTAACGAGTATTTTCAGTCATTCGACGTTTAACATAAGTTTGTACTGAAGATATCATCGGATCCATATATGGATCTTCAAAAAAGTGACCACATCCCTCAACTTCTTCATGTGTTATAGTAATACCTTTTTGTTCATGCAGTTTGTTGACTAAGATAACTGTATCGTCGGGAGGTGCAACTCGATCTGCGAGGCCATTAATTATTAAACCTGAGGCCGGACAGGGAGCAAGAAAGCTAAAATCATACATGTTAGCAGGTGGACTTACGCTTATAAAACCAGATATTTCTGGCCTGCGCATCAGTAACTGCATTCCAATCCACGCCCCAAAACTAAAGCCTGCAACCCAACACTGCTTTGCATTAGTGTTCATGGATTGAAGGTAATCAAGGGCCGAAGCTGCATCACTTAACTCGCCAATTCCTTGATCATATTCGCCTTGCGACCGACCAACTCCTCGAAAGTTAAACCTAAGTACCGTAAACCCCATATTGTAAAAAGCATAATGTAAATTATAAACCACTTTGTTGTTCATGGTACCACCAAACTGCGGATGTGGCTGGAGTATGATCGCAATTGGTGAATCCTTAGTTTTCTGAGGATGATAGCGACCTTCAAGGCGACCTTCTGGGCCAGGGAATATAACTTCGGGCATTTTGTTCCTCTAGTATGTTTAGGCTCTTGCTTAGCTTGACGTTGGGCAAGTGTCAGCTTAGAACCATTCTAAATAGCGCTGTGGTATTTCGCTCTATGGACCCGGTTACGCAACCGGCGGCCATAGGTCAATTAATTTGAGCTAAAAATGACAACTTGTTACAAAATGAGAGCATAAATTAGCATGAAACTATCAACCAAAGGTCGATACGGAATGGTTGCATTAGCTGATTTAGCTTTGCTGGATGTCTCAAAGTTATCATCGCTATCTGATATCGCGCGTCGGCAGGACATATCGTTACCCTATTTGGAACAGCTCTTTGTGAAATTGCGCCGTTCAAATTTAGTTGAATCAGTTCGTGGACCAAATGGGGGCTACAGGTTAGCTAGACCAGCGACAGAAATTCGTGTGGTAGACATTTTAAAGGCCCTAGATGAAACAGTGGATGCACTTCACAAGGGAGCTGGAGCCTCAGGTGGAGTTTCTGGCAGTAGGGCCCAAAGTGTTACTAATAGGTTGTGGGAAGTTATGAGTGCTCAGGTGTATGTATTTTTGCATCAGACGCGCTTATCAGACGTAGTTGAAAATACTTTGTCACCGTGTCCAGCAGTTCCTAATTTGCTTGAAATTATCGATTGATGCAAAGTCGAGTTTATCTAGATCATAATGCCACTACACCATTAAGACCTGAAGCTCGGGTGGCAATGATAGATGCTCTTGACGCAGTTGGAAATCCCTCATCAGTACATTTGGAGGGTCGGGCTGCAAAGGCGATAATCGAGAAGGCTCGGTCTCAAATTTCTAACGCTTTTGGGGTAGGTACTCGTGACATTATTTTTACGAGTGGAGCAACTGAGGCTGCTGCCTTAGGTCTGCATGGCAGAGGTTTCAAAGCTGCAGGTATCGAACACGATGCCGTTTCCGCTTGGGTAGAACCAGACTTAAATGTTGTAGCAGGCGAAGTCAGTGTCGAAATTCCTCAAAAAACAGCTTTACAGTTGGCTAATTCAGAAACAGGGATTATTCAAAAATTACCAGAAAGTTTGGGGTTTTGTGACATGACACAAGCATTCGGTAAAATTTCAACAAGTTTTGCTTGGACAGGTGCAATAATGGCATGCGCATCTGCGCATAAACTTGGTGGTCCAAAAGGAATAGGCTGTTTGTTGTTGCAACCTGGCCAATCAATTAGTGCACAATTACAAGGTGGTGGGCAAGAAATGGGCCGGCGGGCCGGTACTGAAAATGTTGTTGGAATTGCTGGTTTTGGGGCTGCAGCCGAGGCTGCAGCTAAAGATCTTGCCGATGGAAAGTGGCGCGCAATTGAAAAACTTAGAAATAAATTAGAAAAGGTACTGGAAGCTAGCGGAAAACCTATTACCTACATTGGGAAGGGGATCTTAAGGCTTCCAAATACAGCATGTTTTTCGGCTCCTGGGTGGAAGGGCGAAACACAGGTAATGCAAATGGATCTAGCAGGCTTCGCGATATCGGCGGGATCTGCCTGTTCATCAGGAAAAGTAAAATCTAGCCGTGTCCTCGAAGCAATGGGATATGGGACAAATATCGCCAATTCCGCAGTGAGGGTATCACTTGGTTTGTTAACAACAGAAACCGAAATTCAACAGTTTGCCACAACTTGGTTGTCGGCATACGACAGTTTTTTAGCACGCAGGGCAGCTTGATGGGAATAGAAATGAACAATGTTGATGTAAAAGACGGCGTCGATGCGGACACGGTTGAGGCAGTTAGGGCTTTGTCCAGCACCTATAAATACGGCTGGAATACTGAAATTGAAATGGAATACGCTCCAAAAGGGCTCTCTGAGGACATTGTGCGCCTAATCTCGTCAAAAAACAACGAACCAGAATGGATGTTGGACTGGCGTCTGTCGGCATACAGACGATGGCTCGAACTCAAAGAGCCCAATTGGGCAATGGTAGACTATCCTTCAATTGATTTTCAAGATCAGTATTATTATGCGCGCCCCAAAAGCATGGTAGAAAAACCAAAGTCATTGGACGATGTAGACCCAAAACTACTTGAGACCTATAAGAAGTTAGGCATTCCCCTCAAAGAACAGGCACTACTAGCAGGTGTTGAGGCTCCAGAAGGTGAACGAAAAGTGGCTGTCGATGCTGTATTTGATTCAGTATCAGTGGGAACCACATTCCAAGCAGAACTGAAAAAAGCTGGTGTAATTTTTTGTTCGTTTTCAGAAGCTGTTAAAGATTATCCAGAACTGGTTAAAAAATATCTTGGATCAGTTGTTCCTGTTTCTGACAATTATTATGCAACTTTAAACTCAGCTGTTTTTTCAGATGGATCGTTTGTCTACATCCCTGAAGGTGTACGCTGTCCAATGGAACTAAGTACTTATTTTAGAATTAATGCTGAAAATACAGGGCAATTTGAGCGAACTTTAATAATCGCTGATAAAGGATCTTATGTCAGCTACTTGGAAGGCTGCACTGCACCAAAGCGCGATGTAGCGCAACTTCATGCTGCAGTTGTAGAACTAGTCATTTTAGACGACGCTGAGATTAAATATTCAACTGTACAAAATTGGTATCCAGGAGACGAAAACGGTAAAGGTGGTATTTATAACTTTGTAACGAAACGAGCAGATTGTCGTGGAAATCGCTCGAAAGTTATGTGGACTCAAGTGGAGACTGGATCAGCAGTGACTTGGAAATACCCGTCGTGCATTCTGCGTGGTAATGAAAGCCAAGGAGAATTTTATTCGATTGCCATTGCCAACAATATGCAACAAGCGGATACCGGCACAAAAATGGTACATTTAGGAAAAAACACTAAATCTCGCATTGTTTCAAAAGGGATAAGTGCTGGTAAAGCGCAAAATACTTATCGAGGACTTGTCTCAATGCATCCAAAAGCAAAAGATAGCCGAAATTTTACACAATGCGATAGTTTGTTAATTGGTGATAAATGTGGTGCCCACACTGTGCCATATATTGAAGTAAAAAATAATTCATCGCGCGTGGAGCATGAGGCAACAACTTCAAAGGTTGATGATGATCAATTGTTTTATTGCCGTTCTAGAGGAATGGGTGAGGAGGATGCGGTGGCTCTCGTTGTAAATGGATTTTGTAAAGAAGTATTGCAAGCGCTGCCAATGGAGTTTGCTATGGAGGCACAGCAATTAGTTGCAATCTCACTCGAAGGTTCGGTTGGATAATTTGATGGGTGTGAAGTCAGAGGAAGGTTACATAAAGAGCTGATTGGTTTCATTCTGTAACCTCTACCTCGTTGCTACAAAAAATCATTAGTGCCTAAAATGGCCTTAGGAATAATTAAAATGCTTGAAATAAAAAACCTACACGTCCAGCTTGAGGAAGAAGATAAAAAAATTCTAAAAGGTGTAAACCTTTCTCTAGATCCTGGAAAAGTACATGCCATCATGGGTCCAAATGGTTCAGGGAAATCAACACTTTCTTATGTGCTTTCTGGAAAAAAGGGCTACGAGGTTACATCAGGATCAGCTCATTTAGAAGGTAACGATCTCCTAGTGATGGATCCAGAAGAGCGCGCCGCAGCAGGGTTATTTTTAGCTTTTCAGTATCCAGTAGAAATACCTGGTGTCGGAAACATGACATTTTTAAGATCTGCCGTAAACTCACAACGGAAGTTGCGTGGCGAACCAGAAATGACTGCTGGAGATTTTTTGAAAGCTGTTCGCGATAAAGCTAAACACTTAAAAATTGATTCAGATATGTTGAAACGTCCAGTAAACGTGGGGTTTTCTGGTGGTGAAAAAAAACGCAATGAAATTTTGCAGATGGCGATGCTTGAACCAAAAATGTGCATTTTGGATGAAACAGACAGCGGCTTAGATGTCGATGCGATGAAGTTAGTTGCTGAAGGAGTTAATGCCCTTCGCGATAAAAAACGTACATTTTTAGTTATTACTCATTACCAGCGGCTTTTAGACCATATTAAACCAGACATTGTGCACATTATGGCGGCAGGAAGGATTATTAAATCAGGCGGACCAGAACTTGCACTTGAGGTGGAAAATAATGGTTATGCTAAACTGTTGGAGGAGAGTTCTTAGTGGCTTCTTCTTTACGTGGTGATACGGCTGATAGGCTGCGGTTAAATGAAAATTTATTGGCTACATCTGGCCAGTGGTTTAAAAATGCACGCTTAGCTGCGGCAGAGCGAGTGGAAAGTCAGGGGCTACCTCAACGCCGCGACGAATATTGGGGCTATACACAACCAGATGCTTTTTTACAAAAAAAAATTGATTTTGACGTAGACTTGAATTCACCTTTAGAACTATTTTCCAAAGAGTTATCAGAGGTAATTAATTATAAAAATGGTATACTCCAAGAAAAAAAATTGCCAGCCATACCAGGGTGCTCTGTCGAGAGCTTAAGTGATGCGGCAACGTTGGACAACCATTGGGCGGGTACCGTTTTTGGTAAGCTTGAGGCTGTTGGTCAGATCCCTGTCCAAAGATCTTTGGCAGCGCTGAATACGGCAACAGCGTCGCAGGGTCTGTTAATACTTGTGACGGGTAAAGTAAAAAAACCAATTAGGATAAATGCTGTCTGCGAAGGCACTTCAGACACAATAATTCACCACATTATAAAAGTCGAGCGGGGTGCGAATGTTACCTTAATTGAGACGGGCCAATATGGGGCTCGTGCGAATGTAGTTTTAGAAGTGGAAGTAGAGGGGGATGGTACTTTTAATCACATCCGGATGCAAAATGGTCACGAGCATAACGCACTTACGCATATTTTTGGACGTATTGGCACAAATAGTACTTTTAAATCTTTTACACTCACGTCGGGTGGTAGGTTAACACGTAACGAATGCATTTTAGATTTAGTAGGTGATTCATCCAGGGTTTCTGTTGCTGGTGCTTGCATCGGTGATGAAAAATTTCATCATGACGACACCGTTTTTGTTACACACAACGCGGCAAACTGCGAAAGCAGGCAGGTATTTAAAAAAGTGCTTCGAGACGGTTCAGTCGGTGTTTTTCAGGGTAAAATTCTTGTTAAAGCAGGTGCGCAAAAAACTGACGGATATCAGATTAGTCAATCTTTGCTACTGGATGATAATAGTCAGTTTCTTGCTAAACCTGAACTTGAGATTTACGCTGATGATGTTGTTTGTTCACATGGCTCAACATCTGGTGCTATCGATGAGGAAGCCCTTTTCTACCTTCGCTCACGTGGCGTTCCAAAAGCAAAAGCAATTGATTTGTTAACCCTTTCCTTCATTGCTGAAGCTATTCAAGAAGTAGAAAGTCCTGAATTGGCAGACGCTCTTTTGGCACATGTTACGGCTGTACTCGAGGTAAGGTAAATAAATGGCCCTAACGTTAGATATAATTGAATCTCACATTCGCCCACGCAGGGTTATGGCGCGCCTACTTAAAATGGGAATACGCGAGGACCGTATTTTTGCTATGTTGCTTGCGGGTTGCCTGATATTGTTTATGGCTCAATGGCCGTACCGGGCACGACAAGCGCATTTAAGTGGTGAAACCCTGACCGATTACATTCAACATGATGCGTTAGCGTTAGTATTTATTTTACCATTAATTGCTTATGGCTTTGCAGGTTTACTACGTTTGTTATCAAGAGTATTTCGAGCAAAAGCTAACTATTACTCGGCACGTTTAGCACTATTCTGGGCTTTGCTAGCTGCGTCACCTGCTGTCATATTGTCAGGAATGATTAAAGGATTTGTAGGGTTAGGACTGATAAATTCAGTATTTGGTGCTGCTTGGTTTGTTATATTTTTATGGGTTTTAGTAAATTCCCTCCTTGAGGCAGAGCAATGAACTTCCTAGTGGATCTTTTTAAATTGAGTTTTTTGGATCCTAGCGCAGCGGGCGTTAGGTTGCTAGAGTTACGCCCAAACATTAATACCGCCCTTAGCGCATTTACAGTCTCAATTATATTTGCTGTTATTATGATATTTGCTTTTAATGGCTTCGGATTAGTGGTGCTTTTACCAGGCCTTCCAGCTTTATCACCAATTTTTGTTGTCCTAATTGTTGGTGTTGGAAACCTAGCTTTAGTCGCGTGTATCATGTTGGCAGGCCGTGTTTTTCAGAGAGAAGGATCTTTTTCTAACGGTGTTTTATTATTTGCTTGGATGCAAATACTACAAGTTATTTTACAAGCATTTCAGATAGGAATTTCAGTTTTTTCTGGAGCTTTAGCAGGCCTAATTGGGTTATTTGGTACAGGGCTTTTATTTTGGGTGTTATTTGGCTTGATCAATTCCTGGCTCGGTCTAGCTAGTGTTTGGCGGGCAGGTATTTGTTTTGTGTTAGGTTTAATTGGTTTGTCAGTTTGTGGCTCAATTATATTAGTGTCCATAGGCTTTAGCCCAACTTAGGTGACGTAATGACTTTTGATGTTGATAAAATTCGTGAAGACTTTCCTATCCTTAAGCGGTCGGTAAATAACAAGCCTTTAGTGTATCTTGATAATGGTGCGTCTGCTCAGAAACCTCAGGTAGTTATTGATGCAATAACCCAAGCTTATTCAACTGAGTATGCAAATGTTCATCGTGGCCTTCATTATCTGTCTAATTTGGCCACTGATAAATATGAATCTGTAAGGGCTAAGGTTGCCAAGTTTCTAAATTCGAGTTCGGAAGATAGTATAGTTTTTAATTCTGGCACAACTGAGGGTATTAATTTAATAGCCTATGCATGGGCAATGCCACGACTCCAGGCTGGCGATGAAATCGTACTTTCTATTATGGAGCACCACGCTAATATTATCCCTTGGCATTTTTTACGTGAACGAATGGGTATTAAATTAATCTGGGTCGATGTAGATTCTAATGGAGACCTAGATCCTGAACGCATAATCGCAGCAATGACTCCTCGTACTAAATTAGTCGCAATTACTCATCTTTCCAATGTCTTAGGCACAGTAGTGGATGTTAAGACTATAACTAAAGCAGCACATGATATAGGTGCAGTAGTAATGGTCGATGGATCCCAAGCAGCAGTTCACATGGCCATCGATGTAGAAGATATTGATTGTGATTTTTACGCAATCACCGGCCACAAAGTTTATGGCCCCAGTGGTTCGGGTGCAATTTATATCAAACCAGAACGCATGGCTGAAATGCGACCCTTTATGGGTGGTGGTGACATGATACGTGACGTTGGACGTGAGGTCATCACATACAACGATGCCCCTATGAAATTTGAGGCAGGGACTCCCGCAATAGTCCAACAAATCGGACTTGGCGTTGCGTTAGACTATATGATGAATATTGGTATGGACAATATCGCCGCTCACGAGAGGGATCTATGTAATTATGCGCGCGGACGTTTAGATGGACTTAACTGGTTGAATATTCAAGGTAAGTCACTAGGAAAGGCAGCCATATTTTCATTCACATTAAATGGGCCTGCCCACGCTCATGATATATCGACCGTGCTAGACAAAAAAGGCATAGCTGTGAGGGCAGGGCATCACTGTGCTCAGCCTTTAATGGATCACTTGGGTGTTTCCTCAACATGCCGAGCAAGCTTTGCAATGTACAACACAAAGGCCGAAGTTGATACGCTGGTAGACGGCTTAGAATTTTGTCAAGAATTGTTTGGATAAACTATGGAGCGGGTAACGGGAATTGAACCCGTAACTTAAGCTTGGGAAGCTCGCGTGATACCTTTTCACCATACCCGCCTGAAGTCAGTTAGCAACACTCAGCCCTAAGTTAGTCAACTAACAATTATCAATATAAAAACTAATTTATAACTCTTCCTAGCGCCTACGCCGCCTTCTTCCTACACTTGTTCCACCACTGCCGCCAGTATTGAAATTTACATCGGGTAGCGGTATTTTTTCTTTCAGTAAAGTAAACGGGTCGCCTGAATTTGGAATCGCAGACGCATTCACAAAATGCTCCTGAAACTTAGGCTCTATTGCCGTCTCAATTTTTTCTATCTGATGAACAGTCTCTTCAATAGCCGCCCGCTGTGTTGTATCAATCAAGGCTATTCGGGCCCCCGACCCAGCGGCATTACCAGCTGAAGTCACCTTTTCAAATGGAACGTCAGGGATCATACCTAGAACCATAGCATGCTTGGGCGAAATATGAGCGCCAAAGGCTCCCGCTAAAACTACACGGTCTACCGTATCTACTTCAAATTTATCCATCAAAAGCCTCACGCCTGAATATAACGCCGCCTTTGCCATTTGAATCGCTCGTATGTCTGGGTTGGTCACTGTAATTTTAGGTCCGCCACTCTCAGATGCGTCGTGCATTACATAGCTATTAGTTCGACCATCCAATACACAACGATCTGTACCTGTCTGTACAGCAGAGCCGATAAGGCCTGATGGATCCAAAAGCCCTGCCATTCGCATTTCTGCTATTGCTTCAATTATTCCTGATCCACAAATTCCAGTTACTCCTGTGTCCTTGACAGCGTCCCAAAATCCAATTTCATCGGACCACAGATCACAACCAATAACACGGAACCGTGGTTCTTTTGTGGTGGGATCAATTTGAACTTTTTCAATTGCTCCAGGTGCTGCCCGCTGGCCAGAGCTGATTTGTGCTCCCTCAAAAGCAGGGCCAGTTGGAGATGAGCAGGCCAAAACTTTTTCCTTGTTGCCTAGTAAAATTTCAGCATTAGTCCCAACATCTACAACTAACACTAGATCGTCAGATTTATTCGGAGCCTCTGAGAGTGCTACGGCGGCAGCATCAGCCCCGACATGACCCGCAATACATGGTAGAATATAGGCTCTAGCATTTTTGTGAATATTTATACCGAGTTGATTTGCGTATAAACGTATAGAATTTGAGGTAGCTAAAGCAAAGGGGGCCTGCCCAAGTTCAAATGGATCAATACCCAAAAACAGATGGTGCATCACTGGATTGCAAACAAAAACTGCATCCATGATGAGGTCTTTGTCAATTTCAGCATCTAAAGCGATTTTTGTAAATAAATCATCCATACCTTCGCGTACAGCTCGCGTCATTTCTTGATCACCGTTTTGGTTCATCATTGCATAGCTAACCCGGCTCATTAGATCTTCACCAAACCTAATTTGTGGGTTCATTAACCCTGACGAGGCTATAACGGCGCCGTTTTGGAGATCACAAAGGTGTGCTGCGATTGTCGTGGACCCTAGATCAACAGCCATGCCATAAACTGAGCCTTCGTAAAAACCTGGCCATAGATGAATGATCTGAGGGGTGCCACTTTCATCAGAATGGTGAACTGCGCAGGTAACCTTCCAGCTCCCCTTGCGCAAAATAGATTGCATTTGTGGTAATATAGTCAGGTCAGCTTGCACTTTTTTCAGGTGCCATTGGCTTTCTAAAGCTGATATCAATCTCTCTAAATCCCCTGATGGCTTGTGCATATCAGGTTCCTCCACCTCGATATAAAACAATCGGACAGAAGGGTTTACAGTTATATCAAGAACTTCAGCACGCTTGCGGATCACCTGTTTATGAACTTGACTTTCAGGTGGAACATCAATGACGATATCCCCCTGCACAGTTGCCTGACAACCTAGGCGTCGCCCTTCTATCAATCCCCGCTTTTCTTGGTAACGCTGCTCTACAGAATTCCAATCTGATAATGCTCCCTGTTTAACACTGACGCCGTGCTTAGGAAATTCACCATAACCCGGGGTAATTTGACATTTTGAGCAAATTCCACGCCCACCACACACAGAGTCAAGATCAACTCCAAGCTGCCGCGCTGCTGTTAGAATAGGGGTACCTGTTTCAAAATTTCCACGCCTGCCAGATGGCGTAAAAAGAACCATGTGCTCTTGTTTCATGCAGTAACCTTTGAGTGATTGTGGCTGCAATCTACGCCTCATCTAATGAAGATAAAGAACGTCTGCGTCCGAAAATGTGCTTTCCGCGCCAAACAGGATCAATTTATACATTTTGCTTGATTAAAGAGGAAGTAGAAAAAGTTTAAATTTGTTATTTTTTATTGTAATAAAACACCTTTAGTTTTGCCTAACCTCATGCGATAGAAAAACTGCAAGTTAAACCTACTTAGGAGGGGTCCAATGGAGATTCGTGAGGCTTTGACTTTTGATGATGTTCTGCTAGTTCCAGCAAAGTCTTCAGTACTACCCAACACGGCAGATACTAGGACCCGGGTAACCAAGTCTATTGAACTTAACATACCTTTGTTATCTTCCGCTATGGATACTGTGACCGAAGCAAAGATGGCGATTGCAATGGCTCAGGCTGGTGGCATGGGGGTTGTGCATCGAAACTTAGATGTTGAGGCTCAGTCACAAGAAGTCCGTCGTGTAAAACGTTTCGAAAGTGGTATTGTTTTTAATCCTATTACGCTGGCGCCCGATCAAACACTAGCTGATGCAAAAGTGTTGCAAGAACGTTACCGGGTAACAGGCTTTCCAGTAGTACAAAACGGGTTGGTAGTGGGCATAGTCACAAACCGAGATATGCGTTTCGCAACAGATCAAGCAACGCCTGTTAAGGCAATGATGACCAAGGATAACCTTGCTATATTACAAGAGCCTGCTGACTTATCAGAAGCAAAGCAAATGATGGCTGCTCGCCGCATAGAAAAGTTGTTAGTATTAGATCAGAACGGAAAGTTGACTGGCCTACTAACGATCAAAGATTTAGAGCAGGCAGTACTAAACCCACAAGCTAGTAAAGATGAGTTGGGGCGGTTACGTGTAGCGGCCGCTAGTACGGTAGGTGATGCAGGATTTGAGCGCACGATGGCGCTTATAGATGCTGGTGTAGACATGGTGGTAATTGATACCGCACATGGTCACTCCGAAGGCGTTTCCACTGCAGTAAAACGTGCTCGGGAGATAGCCGGCGAAACACAAATTATGGCGGGTAATGTTGCAACGGCCGCAGCTACTAAAACACTGATAAATGCGGGTGCCGATGCTATAAAAGTAGGCATCGGTCCAGGCTCAATTTGTACCACTAGAATGGTTGCTGGTGTAGGCGTACCTCAGCTAACGGCTGTCCTAGATTGTAATGCTGCAGCAAAAAAGGAAGGAATACCTGTGATCGCGGATGGCGGTATAAAGTTTTCTGGAGATTTTGCTAAAGCGATAGCTGCTGGTGCTTCATGTGCAATGGTAGGATCTTTAATTGCAGGAACAGATGAGAGCCCAGGCGAAATTATTTTATACCAGGGGCGCAGTTTTAAGTCATACCGGGGTATGGGATCCCTTGGAGCCATGGCTCGTGGATCAGCTGATCGGTATTTTCAAGAGGATGCCGCTAATGATAAATTGGTCCCCGAAGGCATAGAAGGACAGGTTCCATACAAGGGTCCAGCCGGCAATGTAATTCACCAATTGATTGGGGGCCTTAGAGCGGCAATGGGCTACACGGGCTGCGCAACTGTTGAAGAAATGCGAAATAATTGTGAATTTGTAAAAATTACAGGGGCAGGTTTAAAAGAGAGTCATGTCCATGACGTTCAGATTACCCGTGAAAGCCCAAACTATAGGATGGGTTAGATGACCCCAGGTGCACGGGTTGCGGCAATGATCGAAGTTTTGGACTCCATTTTGGTAGGAGTGCCGACAGAAAAAGCGCTGACTAACTGGGGCAGAGGCCATAGGTTTGCGGGTTCCAAAGATCGTGCAGCAATCCGAGATCTCGTATTTCAAGCTATAAGATGTCGTCGTTCAGCAGGTGCTTGGCCGAACCCTATATCCGCGAGGTCTTGGGCAATTGGTTCCTTGCGGATCAACGATATAGGACTAGAGAACTTGTTTAACAACATTGGTCACGCACCTCCACTTCTTGAAATTGATGAGATTATAACAAATAAATGCACTAAAGAGGATGCTTTTGACTTACAGGACTGGGTTGTTGAAGAACTTTTTACATCTTATGGTTCAAAAAAGGCTTCTAAAATTGCAGAACTTTTGCGACACCGTGCACCAATTTGTTTGCGTGTTAATACTCAAAAGGCGTCCCTAATCAGCGTACAAAAAACTCTGGCAGACGATATGA
Organism: uncultured Planktomarina sp.; assembly: GCA_905182325.1. Taxonomy (GTDB): domain Bacteria; phylum Pseudomonadota; class Alphaproteobacteria; order Rhodobacterales; family Rhodobacteraceae; genus Planktomarina. The sequence continues at coordinate 44,590 of CAJJBD010000041.1, forward strand.
TAGAAACTATTCTTAATCCCGTTTGTGACACAGCACTCACAGTTATGACAAATCCCAGGCGAGTTGTTCTACATGATATATATAAAAAAGGTTGGATTGAACTACAAGACGCAGCATCTCAGGCTGTTGCAGCATTAATTCCTGCAAAAGGACGAGTTTTAGATTTTTGTGCAGGTGGTGGTGGCAAATGTTTAGCGGTTTCTGCAAGAACCGGTGGATTAGTATTTGCACATGACGCAAATCCCGATCGTATGTCAGAAATTAAAGTACGCGCTTTGCGTGGAGGGCACGATATTAACGTCATATTACCTGATCAAATTGATGAGTATGGTCAATTTGATTCAATATTCTGTGACCTCCCATGTTCTGGTTCAGGCGCCTGGAGACGCTCTCCAGAAGAAAAATGGAGCCTAACCCAAGCTGACATTTTGGAGTATCAGAAGCTACAACGCGAGATACTAGTTAAAGCTGAGGGATTTGTTGAACTAGGTGGTACTCTTTCGATGATCACATGCTCCATTTTTAATGCCGAAAACCAAGCACAACGCGATTTTTTACTCGGAAAATTTAAAAGTTTGAAGATTATCTCTGAAAATCAGTATCTTCCCACAGAAAATAATGATGGCTTATATAACGTTGTTTTACAAAAATCCTGAAGGGACCTATTTAAGTGTTTGAATTCACTTATAATTTTTTTTTGATATAAAAATAACTTGAAATGTTCTTGCTTTAGTCCCATACAATGAGAACAAGAGGTGAACATTTCAACATTGTCCCTCATTACAGTTTATGCGACAAGGAAACAGTAACAATGGCAGCGGCAGATTTAATCACAATGACACCAAAATCAGGCGACAGACAAAAGGCTTTAGATAGTGCTTTGGCACAAATAGAGCGGCAATTTGGCAAGGGCTCGATCATGAAGCTTGGAGATGGCAACGCCATCCAAGAAATTGAGTCAACATCGACGGGCTCAATAGGGTTAGATATTGCACTGGGTATTGGTGGCTTGCCGAAGGGTCGCGTAGTAGAAATTTATGGTCCTGAATCATCAGGAAAAACAACTTTAACCCTTCATTGTATTGCGGAAGAGCAGAAAAAAGGTGGCGTGTGTGCATTCGTTGATGCTGAACACGCCCTGGATCCAAGTTATGCTAAAAAATTAGGCGTAGATTTAGATGACTTGTTAATTTCTCAACCAGACACTGGAGAACAAGCGCTAGAGATAACCGATACTTTAATCCGGTCGGGAGCTGTCTCGATGGTAGTTATAGATTCCGTGGCAGCACTTACCCCACGAGCTGAAATAGAAGGTGATATGGGTGACCATCAGGTGGGTGCGCAAGCCAGGCTTATGAGCCAAGCGCTGAGGAAGCTAACTGGTAGTATAAGCAAGTCAAACTGTATGGTAATTTTTATTAACCAAATTCGTATGAAAATTGGTGTAATGTTTGGTAGCCCTGAAACGACGTCAGGCGGGAATGCTCTTAAATTCTATTCGTCAGTCCGACTCGATATTCGTAGAATTGGCGCACTGAAAGATAGAGACGAAGTGGTTGGCAATGCTACCCGAGTTAAAGTTGTTAAAAACAAAGTAGCGCCACCCTTTAAACAAGTTGAATTTGACATCATGTATGGTGAGGGCATTTCAAAAATGGGTGAGTTAGTAGATTTGGGTGTTAAGGTGGGCATCGTTGAAAAATCTGGCAGCTGGTATAGCTACGGTGACGAGCGGATTGGTCAAGGGCGTGAAAATGCAAAAACATTCCTACGTGAAAATGCATCTATGGCCCATGATATTGAAGATAAAATTCGTGCGGCTCATGGCCTTGATTTTGATAAACCAAGCGTGGAAGCTAAGCCAGTTGCCAATGATGAAAACAATGTAATCGACCTTTAATAAATTAATCAACACTAATTAATTACTAAATACCTCGAAACATCAATTTCGGGGTATTTGCTTTGGCGTAGACACTTCACATAAGGAGTTGTAAGTCTTTGCCAACTATAAATTAAGAGGTTTTTGTAAAAAAATGCCTACGTTAAATGACATCCGCTCAACTTTTTTGAACTATTATGCCCGCCAAGGACATAAGGTGTTACCTTCTAGTCCACTAGTGCCACGAAACGATCCAACATTGATGTTCGTTAATTCTGGCATGGTTCAGTTTAAAAATCTATTTACGGGTGTGGAGACCCAAGATTACACACGGGCTACAACTGCTCAAAAGTGCGTGCGGGCAGGGGGTAAACATAATGATTTAGACAACGTCGGCTACACAGCTAGACATCATACCTTCTTCGAAATGATGGGGAATTTCAGTTTTGGAGATTATTTTAAACAAGAAGCCATTTCCTATGCCTGGGAAATGCTAACCAAAGAACTTTGTATCCCTAAAGAAAAACTAATTGTCACTGTATATCACGACGACGATGAGGCTGTCCAAATTTGGAAAAGTGTTGCTGGGCTTTCAGATGATAAAATTATTAGAATTAAGACAGATGATAACTTTTGGATGATGGGGTCAACAGGTCCATGTGGCCCAAGCTCAGAAGTATTCTATGATCATGGTGACCATATATGGGGTGGCCCTCCAGGTAGTCCAGAGGAGGATGGTGATCGTTTTGTTGAAATTTGGAACCTCGTATTCATGCAATTCGAACAGTTTGAAGATGGTACGCGTGCACCACTGTCGTCTCAATCAATAGACACAGGAATGGGCATAGAGCGAGTGGCAGCACTCTTGCAAGGCACTAACGATAACTATTCTACTGATTTAATGCGAAACCTTATAGAGGCATCTGCAGATGCAACTTCGTCTGACCCAGATGGACCAGATAAAACTCACCATCGCGTAATTGCAGATCATTTGCGTTCTACTTCTTTTTTAATAGCAGATGGAGTTTTGCCATCAAAAGACGGCCGTGGGTATGTTTTGCGCCGCATAATGCGACGAGCAATGCGACATGCTCACTTAATAGGAGCGGAAGACCCCTTACTACACCGACTAGTGCCGTCACTGGTACAGCAGATGGGCGCTGCCTATCCTGAGTTAGTCCAAGCGCAAGCTATGATTGAGGAGACACTTCTACAAGAAGAGACCCGTTTTAGAACTACCCTGGATCGTGGACTTAAGTTACTGGAAGGCGAAATCTCAAAATTGCGTCCTGGGGGTTCTCTGCCTGGAAAGACAGCGTTTAAGTTGTATGACACCTTTGGATTTCCACTAGACCTGACGCAAGACGCTTTGCGCGAACAGAAAATGGCAGTCGATACTGAAGGCTTTGACGCTGCGATGTCTGAACAGAAAATAAAAGCGAGGGCGGCTTGGTCAGGTTCTGGCGAAATAGCCAATGATACGATTTGGTATGATATATTTGACACTCATGGAGCAACTGAGTTTCTGGGGTATGATACTGAACAATCTGAAGGACAATTATTAGCGTTAGTTCAAGGAGATGAAAAACTCCAGATAGTATCTGCGGGAGCAACAGTGCAGCTAATTTTTAATCAAACTCCCTTCTATGCTGAAAGTGGTGGGCAGGTAGGGGATACCGGACAAATCAAAACTGATACCGGTTGTGTGAAAATAACCGATACCCGCAAATCTGCTGAGATTGTTATCCATATGGGTACAGTGTTGGAGGGAACTCTTACTATTGGCCAGCCTGCAGAGCTCGAAGTAAATCAAGCCCGTCGCAATAGTATTCGCGCGAACCATTCTGCGACACATTTACTTCATGAGGCTCTGCGGCGTTCATTAGGCGAGCATGTTGCGCAACGTGGGTCGTTAAATAGCCATGATCGGTTACGGTTTGATTTTAGTCACGGACATGCCCTCACTCCCGAACAGCTGGAAGGAGTACAAGGAGAGGTGAACAATTATATCCGACAAAATACTACTGTTGAAACACGAGTTATGACACCTGACGCTGCGCGTGAGCTAGGCGCACAAGCGCTCTTTGGCGAGAAATATGGAGATGAGGTAAGAGTGATTTCAATGGGTAACCTTGAAGGTTCTAAAAAGGGCGCTTCTGCCAATACTTATAGCTTGGAGCTTTGTGGTGGTACCCACGTTCGGCAAACTGGAGATATCGGCAGTTTTATATTGCTGGGTGATGCTGCTTCATCAGCTGGGGTTCGTCGGGTTGAAGCCGTTACCGGAAGCGCTGCTATCACTTATATTCAATCACAACAGAGCGTTGTATTACAAGCAGCCAGCACACTAAAGGTGCAGCCTGCAGAGCTGGCTGTGAGAGCACAACAACTTCTAGATGAACGTAAAAACCTCAAAAACGAGATCACCGATCTGCGCCGTAATTTAGCAATGTCGAGCAAGGATGGAACCAATATTTCTGACCCCATAAATGTGGCAGGAAATTTATTTTTAGCTCAAGTTTTACAAGGAGTTACAGGCCGTGACTTACCTACCTTGGTAGATAGTAAAAAAGTGGAATTAGGCTCTGGAGCAGTTTTATTAATTGCAGAAAATGATGGCAAAACTGCGGTCGCAGCTGGTGTTACAGATGATCTTACTGACATCTTTTCCGCTGTTGATATGGTTAAAGTTGCGGTCGCTGAACTTGGAGGTAAAGGTGGTGGTGGCAGAGCCGATATGGCGCAGGGTGGAGCAAAATCGGCTAAAAACGCCGACTTGGCCGTAGCGGCTGTAAAAAAATTATTGGAAGGATAACAAATGAGAAAAGCGCTATGGATTGCCCATGTAAATGTTTTGGATGCTAGTAAACTTGGGGCGTATGCTGAGGCGGCAACACCAATCATAAGAACCCATGGTGGAATTTTTTTGGCTCGCGGTGGAGCATATGAACAATTAGAGGGCAAGGACCACACCAGAAACGTTGTAGCCCAGTTTCCAAGCCTAAAAGCAGCTCATGACTGTTATCACTCTGCGGGATATCAAGCAGCGATCAAGCTAGGTGAGGGCGGCTTCCAGCGAAGTTTAATGATTGTTGAATGCGTGGACTGAAATCTCTAAATTAATATATATTCAACTAAAAACTGTATCTAAGCTGTACGCGACGCTCTCTTTCGTTCGTGTGGGTCCAAATGGACCTTACGCAACCTAATTACTTTTGGTGTAACTTCTACAAGTTCATCATTGTCGATATAGGCTATTGCCTCTTCTAAGGACAGTTTCATAGGTGTGGTAAGACGCACAGCCTCGTCAGTACCACTCGCACGAACATTTGTTAGCTTTTTGCCCTTCAGAGGATTAACCTCTAAATCGTTTTCACGATTATGTTCGCCAATAATCATACCCTGATAAACGTCTTCTTGGACGCCAATAAAAAACTTACCACGATCTTCGAGGTTGAATAACGCATATGGCACCGAAGATCCGTTTTCCATTGAAATAAGAACGCCGGCGCGCCGACCTGGAATCGGCCCTTTATGGGCTGCCCAAGTATGAAAAACTCGGTTCAAAACGCCAGTTCCACGAGTGTCAGTCATAAATTCACCCTGATATCCTATTAGGCCGCGTGATGGGACATGCGCAATCACACGAGTTTTGCCTACACCTACTGATTTCATTTCGGCCAAATCGCCTTTTCTAGAACCAGTAAGCTTTTCGATAACTACACCGGAGTATTCCTCATCCACATCTATAGTTACCTCTTCTATTGGCTCTAAACGTACACCATTCTCCTCACGGAACAGTACCCTAGGACGGCTTATTGAGAGCTCAAATCCTTCTCGACGCATGTTTTCTATTAAAACACCCATCTGCAATTCACCACGACCGGCAACCTCAAAAGATTCACCACTTGGGGTATCCGTTACACGTATCGCGACATTCGTTTCCGCTTCATCCATTAGTCGTTTTCTAATAATACGGCTTTGAACTTTTTTGCCATCTCTACCCGCTAAAGGGCTATCGTTTATTCCAAAGGTTACCGAAATTGTTGGCGGATCTATAGGTAGCGAGGGCAGGGCATCAATAACCTCTGCAGCGCATATTGTATCTGCTACAGTTGCCTTTGACATACCAGCTAATGATACAATGTCACCAGCAACAGCCTCATCAATTGCAGTTTTTGACAACCCACGAAATGCTAAAATTTTTGTACAACGAAATTGCTCAATACGTGTGCCATCTCTTGAAAGTGCTTTAACTGTTTCACCAGCCTTCAATCGACCCGTCTCAACACGCCCAGTCAGTATTCGCCCTATAAATTGGTCTGCACCTAACGTAGTGGCGAGCATTGAGAAAGGCTCGTTTGTTCGCTGTATTTGCTTAGGAGGTTCCACATGGCTGACAATCAAATCAAATAGTGCTGATAAGTCCTTGCGGGGACCATCTAATTGTTCATCTGCCCAACCCGCTCTACCAGACGCATAAAGAATTGGGAAATCTAACTGACCTTCGTTAGCGTCAAGCGCGGCAAATAGGTCAAAACATTCATCCAATGCTCTGTCCGGCTCGCCATCCGGTTTGTCCACTTTATTAACAACCACAATAGGCTTTAGACCTAAGGCTAACGCCTTTGAAGTAACAAATTTGGTTTGTGGCATTGGACCCTCAGCAGCGTCAACTAGCAATACCACCCCATCTACCATGGATAATATTCGTTCTACTTCGCCACCAAAGTCAGCATGTCCGGGCGTATCGACAATATTTATTCGTGTTCCCTGCCACTCAACTGATGTTGCCTTTGCCAAAATAGTTATACCACGTTCACGCTCGAGGTCATTACTGTCCATAGCGCGCTCTGTAGTAGCTTGGTTTTCTCGGTAGGTTCCCGATTGTTTTAAAAGCTCATCAACCAAAGTAGTTTTTCCATGGTCAACGTGTGCGATGATCGCGATATTACGCAGGTCCATTATTTGCCTCTTCCTTGCTCAAAGCGGCGCCTATACTGCGAAGCGATGAAAGGAAAGGGTTACTTTTCAGGTATGAGCCCTCTTGGTGCAAATCTTAATACCAGAATTAAAATTAGACCCATTGTCAGCAACCTCATATGGGCGACAGAATCTATCAAATGAATACGCAACGCATTGTCTTCAGCCATTCCAGCAGTAATACCCTGCATCAACATCGCTCCAAAAGGTTCCACTTGAACCCAAAGAAAAAATATTAAAAATCCGCCCAGTACAGAACCAAAATTATTTCCAGAGCCACCTACAATTACCATCACCCAAATCAAAAAAGTAAATCGTAAAGGCTGATAACTTCCAGGCGTTAGCTGACTGTCTAACGTCGTCATCATTGCACCGGCAACACCACAAATGGCAGACCCTAAAATAAAAACCTGCAGGTGGCGAGCCGTTATGTTTTTGCCCATTGCTCCAGCCGCATACTCATTATCACGAATAGCGCGCATCATTCTGCCCCATGGGCTTGCCAGAGCTAGTTGCGCTAGAGTTAAAATTATTACCAGTACAAATGCAAAAAGGCCTGCATATCCAAGTTTTACCACAATTGATGACGTAGTCACAGGGTCACCCCCGAAACTAGATACCCAATCTAGAAAGCCCGCACTTTCTTGCAGATCAATTTCGTAGGGAACTGGCCGGGGTAAGCCGCTTACATTCTTGACGCCTCGTGCAAGCCAATCTTCATTTTTCATAACAGCAATAATAATCTCAGAAATACCTAGCGTTGCAATTGCTAGGTAGTCGGAGCGAAGTCCAAGTGCTGTTTTGCCTATTAAATAAGCCACACTCGCTGCTAAAACGCCGCCAATTGGCCAAGAAATTACCGTCATGAAACCCCAAGACTTATAATTTACGCCACCAAAGTTTAAACCACCCAAATAACCAGTGCCTGCAGGATTAACTGCTTCAACGGCCTCAACGCCACCGTCAAAAACATATCTGAATACAAAAAAACCAATCACTAGCACACCAACAGTACTAAAAGTTTTGTTTCTTCCTGGCGCCATTTTTGTTTGACAAAGAATTGCAGCCGTAATGGTTGCAGCGCCTAAAAGTAAACCTAATAATACTTGAGCGCCTCCTGCAGCCCAGGCATCCTTAGTAGGAGGCATAGATACAAGAACCGCGGCCAGGCCACCGAGAGCTACAAATCCAACTACCCCCACATTGAAAAGACCAGCAAAGCCCCACTGCAGGTTGACCCCAAGGGACATGATAGCTGAAATCAGTCCCATGTTTAAAATAAAGAGGGCAGTGTTCCAGCTTTGTATAAAACCAGTACCGGCAATTAAACAGGCTACAAAAATAAATAGTCCAATGTTTCTGACCGATGTTGTCATATTGACTTCCCTTTAAATAAACCGGTTGGCCTAAACAGTAGAACAATTAATAAAATCGTAAAACTAACCGCAAATTTATAATCGGTAGAAAGTAGTTGCACCAATCCAGTCGGCTCCAAGTTCTCTGGCATTAAGTATTTTAATACTTTCTTTAAAGGATAGGTAATTACCACCTCAGAAAAGGCGATGACGAACCCTCCAGCAATTGCACCGATAGGATTGCCTAAACCACCTACAATTGCTGCAGCAAATATAGGAAGTAAAAGTTGTAGGAATATAAAGGGCTTAAAGGATTTATCTAATCCATAAAGAGCGCCAGCGGTAGCCGCAAGGGCCGCCACGATAATCCAAGTTACCATCACAACTTTATCTGGATTAATGCCAGACAAAAGTGCTAAATCTTCATTGTCAGAAAACGCGCGCATAGATTTTCCAGTGCGTGTTCGGTTCAAAAACCAGAATAACGCCACCACAAGGATAATTGCCGTAATAATCGTAATTCCCTGTGTTGTTTTAAACGCTAAACCTTCTTTCAGGCCCGTGAGCAATTTAAACTCTTTGGCGGAAATGATAAAACGCTCGCCATCGGAGAAACGCTGCTCATTAGGGCCGATGATAATACGCACTAAACCGTTTAAGACGAACATTACGCCCATTGAAACAATAACTAAAATAACTGGAGCGGCTTTTTGACGTCTGTAAAATTGGTACACAAATTTATCGATCAAAAGTAATAACGCAGCCGTTGCAAGAATACCAAACGGAATTCCTAGTAGTGCTGTCGGTAAAGGCCCTAACGTAATTCCCCAGCTTTGAAAAAGCCAAGTAAACAAAATTGTTACCATAGCGCCAAACGCCATTGTGTCACCGTGCGCAAAGTTTGAAAAACGCAAAATGCCGTAAATTAAGGTCACACCTAGAGCGCCAAGGGCGAGTTGGCTACCATAAGTAATTGCAGGAATGAGCACATAATTAGAAAGAACGACTATAGAATTTAAGATATCAAGCATTATTATCCACCTAAAAACGATTTCCGGACTTCTGGATCTGCTAAAAGGGCAGCTCCGGTATCTGTGAACCTATTACTTCCTTGTACCAATACATAACCCTTATCTGCGATTGAAAGAGCCTGGCGCGCGTTTTGTTCTACCATCAAAATGGATATCCCAGTTTTGGCAACCTCTATTATGCGATCAAACAATTCATCCATCACTATAGGAGACACGCCAGCCGTTGGTTCATCCAGCATTAAAACCCTGGGTTTAGTCATTAATGCACGGCCAACGGCCACTTGCTGTCTTTGACCACCAGACAACTCTCCCGCTGCTTGTTTTTGCTTTTCTCTGAGAATTGGAAATAATTCATATACCTGCTGCATTGTCACATCGATATCGTCTCGTCGAAGAAACGCGCCCATTTCAAGATTTTCCTCGACAGTTAGTGAGGTGAAAACATTCGAACTTTGTGGTACAAACGCCATTCCTTTGGCTACTCGGTCTTGTGGTGAAAGAGTACTGATATCTTCGCCATCCAGCCTTACAGATCCTTGATGTATATTAAGCATCCCAAAAATGGCTTTCATTGCTGTCGATTTACCAGCCCCATTTGGACCTACTATTACAGCGATCTGACCCGGATCGACAGCTACAGTACACTCATGTAAAATATCCGCTCCCGAACCATATCCACCAGTCATTCGTTCACCAATTAAAAATGGCTCTGACACTATGAAACCCCTTTATTTTTGAGTCCAGTGCCCAGATAGGCCTCAATCACTTGCTCGTTAGCCTTTATCTCATCTATGGTCCCCTTAGTCAGCACCTTTCCCTCAGCCATAACTATGATCGGATTACATAACTTACCGATAAATTCCATGTCATGCTCAATCATACAAAAAGTATAACCACGCTCCTTATTAAGTCTTAAAATAGCATCGCCTATGGTATTCAAAAGGGTACGATTAACGCCAGCGCCGACCTCATCTAGAAATACTATTTTAGCGTCAACCATCATGGTTCTACCTAGTTCCAGGAGCTTTTTCTGACCGCCCGAAAGGTGACCTGCTTTTTCATCTTTAAGGTGGTCTATCGTCAAAAACTCGAGCACCTCGCAAGCCTTAGCCGTGAGTGCGCGCTCTTCATCCGCTATGCGTTTACGTCCAAACCATGTGTTCCAAAGAGTTTCGCCAGTTTGACCACCTGGAACCATCATAAGATTTTCAAGTACAGACATAGATGAAAATTCATGGGCTATCTGAAATGTTCGCAAGAGGCCTTTGTGGAATAACTCATGGGGCGGCATTCCAGTAATATCCTCCCCCCCCATAGTTACGGTTCCAGAGGTTGGTGAGAGTACGCCAGCTATAACGTTAAATAAAGTAGTTTTTCCAGCTCCATTTGGGCCGATTAGGCCTGTAATGGATCCTTCCTCTATTTCTATAGAAGATCCGTCTACGGCTCGAAATCCACCAAAATGACGATGCAGGTTTTCAACCGTAATCATTCTTAAACCTCGTTAAGTTTATACGAAAACAGCCCCGCTTGATAGCGAGGCTGTAATAGTTATTTTTAGATTTTTAACGGTATTGTACGGTTGTATCTTTTCCACCTGTAAAAGAAATCTGGCGATAGTTGCCAGCGGCCTCACCTGGTCCAATCAGCTCTACAGCGGATGCTCCATCGTAATTGATGTCAATACCAGCGGCCAAAGCTTGCAATGCCAATCCTAATTGACCTGGCTGTATATTTAGGCCGGGCGCATTAGCAACGTCCATTACATGGTTTTTGTATACTGCAGGATCTGACGAACCAGCAGCCTGCATAGCTAATATAATTAGCGCTGCAGCGTCATATGACTCTCCAGAAAATGAATTCCCTCCATTAAACCCTGCGTCAGCGGCCATAGCGGCATACGCTGCTGCACCCGCACTGTTTGAGCCAGGGGCTTGCCCAGTTGACCCATCAATCTCAGAGCCAAAACTTGCAAGTCCATCTGTCCCGATCATACCGTCAGGGAAGTGGAAAGTGTCAAATGCGCCAGTATCTAGAGCTGCACGAACAATTCCAGATCCCCCTTGATCGCCATAACCTGCAACCACTAAGCGGTCGCCCCCAGCGGCGGCAAGTGCTCCAACTTCAGCAGAGTAATCACCTTTGCCGTCTTCATGCGCAGCAGTGATCGTTACTGTACCACCAGCAGCTTCAAATGCCGCCTGGAAAGCGTCAGCCAAACCTTTGCCATAGTCATTGTTGGTATAGGTTACCGCTACTTCTTTAATTCCGTCTTCCATAAGTACTTCAGTCATAACTACACCCTGACGGGCATCAGATGGCGCTGTACGGAAGAATAAACCATTGTCTTCAGCTGTGGAAAGCCCAGGCGAAGTGGCGGACGGCGAAATCATTACCATGCCATTTGCCAATGCGACGTTTGATAGAATAGCACCTGTAACTCCGGAGCAGTCAGCGCCCATAATGCCCTTAATACCGTCAGATGTTATTTGACGCTCAGCGACAGCAGTGGCTGCACCCGAATCAATACAAGTGGAATCACCACGAACGGACGTAACTGTGGACCCGCCCAAAAGCGCTCCACTTTTGTTAACTTCGGCCATGGCCAATTCGGCACCATCAGCCATATCAGGTGTTATTGATTCAATTGGCCCTGTGAAGCCAAGAATTACACCGATTTTAATATCTTCTGCGGATGCAAACCCAGCAGTAAGAGCCACGGCGGTTGTCGCCAAAAGCAGTTTTCTCATTTTTATCTCCCAAATGGAATGTATATCCAAGGTTTAGAATAGTGGTGCTTTAACCAAAAAGGAAGCCTATTTTGTCACGTATCAAATATTTTTTTATTATGATGCTATCCGAGAGGCATGCGTTCCTCGCTCTCTATAAGGAGTTGTATCGTAGTGAGCACGATAGCACTTAGAGAAATGCGACGGAGAAGCAAATCCGCATGCCAGCGCCACATTTATAACAGACATGTCAGTCTGCATAAGCAGGTTCCGCGCTTTTTGCAGACGCAGTTCCATATAGTAGCGCTTGGGGGAACGGTTTAGATACCTCCGGAACAATCGCTCAAGTTGACGTGTAGACATACCAACCTCTTTAGCGAGAAGTGACGGACTTATCGGTTCTTCTATATTTTGTTCCATTTTTTGGATCACAAGGCTCAGCTTAGGGTGACGAACTCCGATGCGGGTTGGGATGGAAAGACGTTGTGTGTCCTGATCAGTCCGTATCGAAGAATAAATCAGTTGGTCAGCAACAGCATTTGCGAGGTCCTCCCCATGATGATCAGCAATAAGCTTTAACATCAAGTCGATAGAAGAAGTTCCACCAGCCGTTGTTATCCTATTTCCATCCACAACAAAAACTGACTTGGTAAGTTCCACATCCTCAAATTCTTCCGCAAAACTATCTTGATTTTCCCAATGTATAGTGGCCCGCTTTCCATTGAGAAGGCCCGCTTTAGCCAAAGTAAAGCCTGCCGTACAAAGTCCAGCTATCAGGGGGCCCCTCCGGGCCTCCCGTCGCAGCCAGTTTAATAATTTTTTTGTCGTAACATTTTGAATGTTTATCCCACCACAGACCATAATGGTGTCATCACGCAAAACTTCAATTAATTCGCTTTGCACACCATACTCAATTCCGCCTGAGCAAAAAACTGGCTCGCCTGTATCTGACATTAACGTCCAGGAATAAAGGTCCCTACCAGACATTCTATTTGCAATTCGTAAAGATTCTACCGCCGCAGCGAAACAGAGCATGGTAAAACTGTTAAGCAATACAAACACAAAACGGCGTGGTTTTGCAGGTGGATCTTGAATGTCAACAAGTTGATCAGAAACATCCATATAGAATACCTTCCAATGCGCCCAAATTTTGCCTTTAATTATTCCCCTTTGGCCCTGTTGAGGAGATGCGTCAAGAGTTTAAATTAATAAGACCTATTTTACGGTGGTTTATCAATAAAAATCACGTTATCTAAGATTTTCAAATCTGAGTTAATACGGAGCATACTAAAATGACCAGCTGGCAAAAATCTGATTGGCGGGCAAAACCAAGAATTCAAATGCCCGATTACACCAATAGCGCCGCTCTCACAGCTGCTGAAAAACAGCTTGGTCAATACCCACCACTTGTATTTGCGGGAGAGGCAAGATCATTACGTCAAAAACTGGCGGCCGTTAGCCGCGGTGAGGCTTTCTTACTTCAAGGGGGCGATTGTGCAGAAAGCTTTCAAGAGTTTTCGGCCGACAACATTAGAGACACATTTAAAGTCATGCTACAAATGGCAATGGTTTTGACGTACGGCGCAAAGGTTCCAGTAGTGAAAGTGGGACGTATGGCTGGACAATTTGCTAAACCGAGGTCAGCGCCAACTGAAATAAAAGACGGCCTCGAGTTACCAAGTTACCGTGGAGACATAATTAATGAGTTAGAATTCAGCCTCAAAGCACGAGAACCCAATCCAAAGAAAATGCTACAAGCATATACCCAAGCAGCGGCAACGCTTAATCTTTTGCGTGCATTCTCCAAAGGTGGCTTTGCTGATATTCATCAGGTTCATTCCTGGACTTTAGGATTTACAGAGTCAGAAAAAGCCTCAGCCTACCGTAAAATGGCAAATAGTATTTCTGACGCTTTAGATTTCATGCAGGCGGCTGGATTAAATGCAGAGAATAGTGTGGAATTAGGTACGGTGGACTTTTATACGTCCCATGAAGCTCTTCTGTTAGAATATGAAGAGGCTTTGTGCCGTATAGATAGTACATCAGGGAAATACGTAGCAGGTTCTGGACACTTTATTTGGATTGGTGACCGAACAAGGCAGCCAGACGGTGCCCATGTACAATTTTGCAGTGGTGTGCAAAATCCAATTGGGTTGAAATGTGGACCCACTACTACAGCAGAAGATTTGAAAATTCTGATGGAAAAACTAAATCCAGAAAATGAAGCCGGCCGCCTCACTTTGATAGCCCGTTTTGGAGCAGGCTCGGTTGAGGATCACCTGCCGCGTCTCATAAAGACTGTAAAAGAGGAAGGGGCCAACGTAGTTTGGACATGCGATGCCATGCATGGGAATACCATCAAGGCATCCTCTGGATATAAAACTAGGCCATTTGAAAGTGTTTTACGAGAGGTTCAGGAATTTTTTGCTATTCATCGTATGGAAAACACTATCCCAGGCGGAGTGCACTTTGAAATGACGGGCCAAGATGTCACAGAATGTACAGGTGGTGTACGTGCAGTTACCGATGAAAACCTGTCAGATCGTTACCACACAGCCTGCGATCCACGTTTAAACGCCTCACAATCACTTGAATTAGCTTTTTTGGTAGCTGAAGAACTTGGGCAAACTCGAGGAATGAAATCAACAAAGGTGGCACGTAAATAACATTTCAAAAGGGGCTACGAAGAGATATAAATCTTTATCAGATGTTTGGTTCCCCAGTTAATAAGCAAAGTTAATATGTCTTTTTGTCCTTAAAGTTAGTGTTGTTTTCATAGGCCTGAATTCCTAATATATGAGGCACTCAGGAACCGTAAAATTGTATAAGTAAGGATCTAGTTTTTCATTCTGTTTGAACGGTAAACTAAACTAGTCCAATAATTTAGGGAGAGACCTTTCATGCTGACCTCCATGACAGGGATAGCCGCACTCAGTGGCTCTACAGGGCCATATGACTGGTCTATTGAGTTGCGGGGAGTCAATAATAAGGGCCTCGACATCCGTGCTCGAGTGCCTGACTGGCTGGTGGGGTTGGACCAATTAATACGCAAATCCATTTCTGCCTCTGTAACAAGAGGTTCTTTACAATTTGCACTAAAAATTTCTTTGTCTGAGGAGTTATCTGGCCGCAAAATTAATATGGAAAAATTAAATACTATTTTAGACGACGCTGCCATTGTTGCAAAACAAGCAGCAAAAAAAGGTCTCTCAATTTCACCTATTAGCTTAGCAGATATTGCTTCACAAAATGGTTTCACAGACTTTGAAACTAATGAAGAAACTAAGGATGCGGTAACTACCGCCATCATTACTCAGTTACCTAAGTTAATCGAGGACTTTCAGATAGCTAGAAAATCAGAAGGTTTTGCATTACGTCAAATTTTACTGAACGGAGTTTTAGAAATGGAGCGGCTTCTGGCAGCTTCCAGTCTGGTACTTGTCACAAGGACAGCTGACTTCAAGGCTTCGTTTGAAGCCTCAATTCAACGGCTTAAACAAGAAATTGATCCCGAACGTTTAGCACAAGAAATGGCCATTTTAGCAATTAAAAACGATGTTGCCGAAGAGATAGACCGTCTTAAAGTACATATAACTGCAGCACGTGGCCTTCTAAATTCAGAAAATCCTGTGGGGAGGAAGTTTGATTTTCTAATGCAAGAGTTTAACAGGGAAGCTAATACGTTGTGCGCAAAGTCTGGCTCAAAAGAATTGACCGCTTTTGGTATTGAAATGAAAGTGACCATCGATCAAATGCGGGAACAGGTACAAAATGTTGAATAATAAGCGGCGCGGTTTGCTGATCATTCTATCATCTCCCTCCGGAGCTGGAAAATCTACACTTTCTAGACGACTAATAAAGTGGGATACTTCATTGTCTTTTTCAGTATCTTCAACCACAAGGACTATGCGATCTGGAGAAGAAAACGGTAAAGATTATTTTTTTGTTAGCGACGAGGAATTCTCTAAACAAGTAAGGCTTGGAGAAATGCTGGAGCATGCACAAGTGTTTGGCTGTTCATATGGTTCACCTAAAGGACCTGTGGAAGCTGCTATAGATGATGGCCAGGATGTTTTATTCGATATCGACTGGCAGGGAGCGCAACAGATATCAAATTCAGCCCTTCAAAAACATGTATTATCTATTTTCATACTGCCTCCATCAATTATTGAGTTGGAAAGACGTTTAAAGGGTAGGGGCCAAGATACTCCCGAGATTATTACCAAGCGGATGCAGAAAAGCTGGGATGAGATCAGCCATTGGTCAGGTTATGACTATGTCTTGATAAATGATGATCTCGACGCCACCGAAGAGAAACTAAAAACGATTGTGACCACCGAACGCTTAAGACGGAGCCAACAGCCTGGATTAGTGGGACATGTGCGGGCCTTGCAGTCTGAGTTTGAGAGTAAAAATGATATATGAGCTCGACGGGTTAGCGCCAGACCTGCCCGATGGGCAAGAGCATTGGGTGGCACCAGATGCAAATATCATTGGAAATGTCCGTCTTTTGCCTGGTTCCTCTGTATGGTTTGGTGCAACTTTGCGGGGTGACAATGCCCTAATACAGGTTGGAATGGGCTCAAATATACAAGAAAATTCAGTTTTACACACAGATATTGGTTTCCCTCTAATAATTGGGACTAATTGCACAATTGGACATCAGGCTATGTTGCATGGCTGTTCCATTGGTAATCAAAGTTTAATCGGTATGGGTGCTACAATTTTAAACGGAGCCAAGGTCGGCAATAACTGTTTGATTGGGGCACGGGCCTTAGTCACTGAAGGCAAGGTTATCCCTGATAATTCCTTGGTTGTTGGTGCACCAGGCAAAGTAACTCGTATATTGAGCGATGCTGAGGTTCTGGGTCTGTTGAAGTCGGCAAAGAGTTACCAAGCCAACATGCGGCGCTTTGCCAACGGTTTAAAGATCTTGAACTAGGGATTTCTGTATTTGAACCTATCGAAATAGGTTTGGGTTTAAAATCTTTTCGTAAGTCACTGAAAATTAGTTTAATATCTTTATACGTAAGGTTGGTGATGTCGATTATACTATGATCATTTAATACTATTTGTTAACATAATACATATTATGCGATAATTGAAATAGCTACTAATGCTACACCCTACCAAATTAACACTCAAAAATGTTGGAAGAAACACCAACCACAAACAAAAAAAATGGCGTATAAAAGCGCCATTCTATATAACAAACAAAAAATTAACCATTCATGGTCTTAGCAACTTCCGCCGCAAAGTCCTCCGTCTTTTTTTCAATACCCTCACCAACTTCTAATCTAACAAAGCTTAAAATCTCTAAGCCTGCTTCCTTAGCAGCTGCCTCAACTGTTAAATCTGGGTTCACCACAAAAGCCTGACCCATTAAAGTGGACTCAGCTACAAATTTTTTCATTCTACCGACGATCATCTTTTCAATAACAGCCTCTGGCTTTCCACTCTCACGCGCAATATCCATCTGTATCTGTTTTTCTTTTTCGATATCAACTGGGTTCAGCGATGCCTCATTCAAAGCTGTTGGGTTGGCCGCGGCAATATGCATTGCTACTTGCTTTCCAAACGCTTCATTATCACCAGAAAGTGTAACCAATACACCGATTTTACCCATTCCATCAGCAACCGAATTGTGTACGTAAGACACTACCAATTCACCAGACACTTTAACCATCCTTCGCAAGGACATGTTTTCGCCAATAGTGGCGATGGCATCAGTAAGTAGTTCAGACACAGGCTTGCCTCCGGCATCGGCATTCGCGAGTGCATCCACTGTCTCAACACTTAAGCCAGCTGTAGCAATTTTCGAAACCATTGACTGGAAGTCAGCATTCTTTCCAACAAAATCAGTTTCAGAGTTAACTTCAACAACAACACCGGTACCGTTTTTTACTGCGACAGCAACTAGACCCTCTGCAGCTGTCCTGCCAGATTTTTTTGCAGCTTTTGCAAGGCCTTTGGTACGAAGCCAATCCATGGATACTTCCATGTCACCATTGTTTTCTGTTAACGCTTTTTTAGCATCCATCATTCCTGCGCCACTTTTCTCACGCAGTTCCTTCACCATTGCAGCTGTGATTGCCATAATCGTGTTCCTTCTTTTGTCAGAGTGGTTATTGCGTGCAGCGACCCTGCCGCAATATAAACTTAGTCTTTATCATCACTTGATGGGTCTTTAGCGGCCTTTTTAGGTGAAGCTGCCTTTTTAGGTAAAGCTGCTGCTTTTTCAGCAACAACTGCTTCTTCAGCAACAACTGCTTCTTCAGCAACAACTGCTTCTTCAGCAACAACTGCTTCTTCAGCAACAACTGCTTCTTCAGCAACAACTAATTCCTCAACTGGTGCATCTTCCAGGGAACCCATATCCACACCAGCTTCACCAAGCTGGGTCGACATTCCTTCCAAAGCTGCTCGAGCAGCCAGGTCGCAATATAGCGCAATCGCACGTGCTGCGTCGTCATTTCCCGGTATAACATAGTCAATTCCATCAGGTGGACAGTTCGTGTCGACAATGGCAACAACTGGAATACCAAGTTTTTTAGCTTCTGCTATAGCCAAGTCTTCTTTGTTAACATCAATTACAAATAGCAGATCGGGAACACCACCCATTTCGCGGATACCGCCGAGCGATGCTTGCAATTTTGATTGGTCACGCTCCATCCCCAGACGCTCTTTTTTAGTCAGACCCTCAAAACCTACTTCCATTTTCTCATCTATTTGTTTCAGACGGGCGATAGATTTCGAAACAGTTTGCCAATTTGTGAGGGTACCACCTAACCAACGATGGTTCATGTAGTATTGGGCACACTTCTCAGCGGCCTCAGCTACAGGGTTTTGTGCTTGCCGTTTAGTGCCCACGAACAAAATCCGTCCGCCTTTAGCAACTGTATCCTGAATTGCTTTCAGGGCTGCATCCAACATTGGAACAGTCTGTGTTAAATCCATTATGTGGATACCATTCCGCTCCCCATAAATAAATTGCCCCATTCGAGGGTTCCAGCGCTGTGTTTGGTGTCCAAAGTGAACGCCAGCCTCTAGTAACTGACGCATTGTAAAGTCTGCGGCCATGCCATGTCCTTTCCGGTTTAAGCCTCAGTGGGGATGTAGAGATAGATCTCAACCGGCGGACACTTGAAGATTTCTCCCCCAACTGCCCATACCCCACCTGTGAAGTATCCGGTTGTTATTATGACCCTTTAGTAAAGGCAAGTCTAATCTTTAGATTTAAGACGTTAAAATACTTTGTTTCTTAAACACTGAACCAGTAACAAAAGGTTATGGAAAAGAATCCAGAAATATTATGTATTGGTTCGATGCTCTGGGACATCATTGGCCGCTCAAGTCTTGAAATGCAGGCAGGCTCAGATGTTCCCGGTCGTATCACAAGATTGCCTGGCGGCGTCGCTATGAATATCGCCATGACATTACGGCGCTTTGGCTTGCGCCCGGCATTGCTTTCAGTCGTGGGGAATGACCGTGAGGGAAAAGAGCTTATAAATTTTGCCAAAGCTTTTGATTTAGATCTCCGCTACCTGTATCATTCGTCTGATTTGCCTACTGACCAGTACATGGCAGTCGAGGGCAGCAATGGAGTCATTGCAGCTGTAGCCGATGCCCATTCCTTGGAAGCAGCTGGAGATAAAATTCTAGAGCCGTTAAGTAATGGAAAGTTGGGGACGCTTGCAAAACCGTTTAGTGGATTAATTGCCTTAGATGGAAACCTTACAGCTGAATTAATTGTTGAAATTTCTGCATCAGCTTTATTCGCATTTTCAGATTTGCGAGTCGCTCCAGCATCGCCCGGCAAGGTAGAACGCCTGCTGCCACTGCTAAAACATAAGGGCGCAACCTTTTACGTAAACGTTAGAGAAGCTGAACTCTTATGCCAAACAGAGTTTTTGAGCGCAGAAGCCGCATCATGCGGTTTGGTTGAACGTGGCGCACATCGGGCAGTTGTTACTAATGGACCACAAGAAGCCGTGTTGGCGGATATTGACCACTGCGTTAAGGCAATGCCACCGGCAGTAGTTGTGGCTCGGCTAACGGGCGCTGGTGATACATTCATGGCGGCCCATATTGCCGCAGAACTTAGTGGGCTAAAAGGCAAAAGCTCATTGCAATCAGCCTTAAAAGCCTCATCAAATTATGTGGCAGGAAAGTTGGAGAACTAATAATGGAAATCTTCTATAATTCTGAAGTTGATGAGGCGCGAACCAAGACGGGTGGCTACAATCAACCAATTGTTGCTTTAGAAAGTACCATCATTACCCATGGCATGCCATATCCACAAAATGTTCAGGTTGCACGAGAAGTTGAAGAAATTGTAAGGCAAAATGGAGCTATTCCAGCAACAATTGCCGTTTTAGACGGCTCCATACATGTTGGACTTGAAGATCTTGAACTCGAGAAATTAGCTCAAACCAAAGACGTGGCAAAAATTTCACGTGCAGACATTGCATTCACAGTCGCCCAGGGGCTGACAGGAGCTACAACAGTTGCCGCCACTATGATTGTAGCCAAATCTGTTGGAATCCAAGTTTTTGCTACAGGCGGCATTGGAGGGGTCCATCGGGGAGCTGAGCTGAACTTTGACATCTCCGCTGACTTACGCGAACTAGCCATAACTGAGGTAACAGTAGTCGCCGCTGGGCCAAAAGCTATTTTGGACATTCCTAAAACAATGGAAGTTTTAGAAACCTACGGGGTCCCGGTGATTGTTTATGGGCAAGATTCAATACCTGCTTTTTGGTCTTCAACAAGTGAGACCCCTGCCCCATTAACCACTAATGATGTTTCTGAAATAGTAAAAAGTATGTTGGCTCGTAAGGCACTAGGTTTAGGTGGCGGACAATTAATAGCAAACCCTGTGCCCTTAGCCGACCAGATACCCGCAGCCATAATAAGTCCCATGATAGAGCAAGCCTTAGTGGAGGCCACAAAACAATCGATTAATGGTAAAGCAGTAACTCCTTTTCTTCTGAAGCGAATTTTTGAACTCACAGAAGGCAAGTCTTTGACAACTAACATTGCACTAGTAAAAAATAATGCGCGACTCGCGACAGAAATTTCTAGAGCTTTTTTTATTCATAACTAATCTTTATTTTAATTTCTTAATTCTTGTAACATTGCAAAGCTCTAGCTACATCATAGACATAATTCAGGCAGAGATAACTTATGAGCAAACCTCATGGAAATATAAGGAGGCGACCAAGTTGGGTAGCTTCATTGCGGTCAAACTTTCTGACTGGCCTTATTATCATAGCACCAATCTCTCTTACCGCTTGGCTAATGTGGTCCGTTGTTGGATGGATAGACTCTCGCGTTTGGTCTATTATCCCCGATACTTATCAACCCCACCGTTACGTCCAAACGTTATATAACATTCAACTGAATGACCAAGTTGATATCCGGGGCGTCGGGCTGGTTGTCTTTTTAGTATTTACCCTGTTTGTCGGATGGTTGGGAAAAGGCCTGGTTGGCCGATCATTAATTCGCTTTGGGGAAGGCTTAGTCGAGCGCATGCCCGTCGTAAGGACTGTTTATGGCGGTGTAAAACAGATAGCAGAGACTGTCTTTAACCAAGCGAATAATAGCTTTGATAAAGCTTGTTTGATTGAATACCCACGCAAAGGTATCTGGACTATCGGTTTTATTGCAACTAGGGCACGCGGAGAGATTGAAAATTATGCTCCCAAAGATGACCATTTGATATCTGTCTTTGTTCCAACCACCCCTAACCCCACTTCTGGTTTCATGCTTTTTTTACCATCAAAGGATATTAATGAATTAGATATGTCCGTTGAAGAAGCTGCAAAATTAGTCATTTCAGCTGGGTTGGTTTATCCCGACAAAAAAGAGTAGCGTTTCTATTGCTTGCGGCGTTTATAACTGGTTTCGTTACACTGCTTACTTTGATCTTGGCCGTGGGTGCACAAAACGTATTCATTCTGCGGCAGGGATTATTACGTAGTCATGTTTTTTCAGTTTGCCTTTTCGCAGCCATAGCAGACGCGATACTAATATGGACAGGAGTAATTAGTTTTAGCGCTATTTCACAGATAGTTCCTGAAATATCCAAATTTATGACTTGGGCTGGCGCTGCTTTCCTTATCAGTTATGGCATAATACGTTTTATAACTGCTTATAAAGGTATTTATGACATAAGATTTGGTGATGACAGTTCAACGCTAAGTAAATCTTTATTAGCACTTGCAGGTTTTACTTTTCTTAATCCACACGTTTATTTGGATACATTAGGCCTCATTGGTGCTGTTTCAGTTCAGTATGACGATGCTTTATCGAAGTATGCTTTTGCAACTGGTGCAAGTTTAGGTTCGTTAATATTTTTCTTCATACTTGGTTATGGTGCCCGTATTTTGTCGCCTTTAATGAGTTCAACTGTAGCCTGGCAAATACTGGATATAGTGATTGGCATAACTATGCTGGCAATCGCAGCATCATTACTGTCAAATTAAAAAAAAACGCCAGCACAAGGCTGGCGTCAAGTTATTGAGGCAGGTTTCTATACAGGCAGAAACCTATCGAGCAGTAGAGCTACTATAATCAATCTAGGTGACTACTCCAAGCTAAAAATTTGAAAAACTAACTTATAGGGTGTAATGTGACACCAACAGAAATTTTTAAGGGATGATATAGCGTATGGCTTATGAAGCAGGGCTTTTAAAATCATTATTAGCAGGTTTATTTATAAGCTTTATACTAAACACTGGAACTGCTTTTGCCGAACCCAAACATGGCATAGCTATGTATGGTGAGCCAGCCCTACCACATGATTTTGTGTCTCTACCATATGCAAACGCTAATGCTCCCAAAGGTGGTTCGATCATTTCTGCTGAGGGTGGAACCTTCACTTCTCTCAACCCCCATGTACGAAAAGGCAATGTCCCATGGCAGCTAAGGTTTCTTGCATATGAAAGTCTAATGGGGCGGTCTTATGACGAGCCTTTCTCTTTATATGGACTTTTAGCCGAATCAATTGAAACAGATGATTCTCGTAGATGGGTCGAATTCACATTAAATCCAAAGGCAAAATTTTCGGACGGAACACCTGTCACAGTTGAGGACATAATTTGGTCGTATGAAACTCTCGGTACCATTGGTCACCCGCGCTATCATGGATTATGGAAAAAAATTGAAACTATCGAAAAAATATCAATCAACAAAGTAAAATTTACCTTTAATTCCGAAGATAGAGAGCTTGTTTTATTAGTAGGGCTTCGTCCAATACTAAAAAAATCTCAGTGGGATGGGAAAGACTTTGTTAATTCCGGTCTAAACGAAGTACCAATTTCAACTGCACCATATGTTATCACAGATTTCGATCCTGGGAATTTTGTAAAACTAACACGCAACCCTAGCTATTGGGGAGCCAAGATTCCATTCAGGCAAGGAACTAATAACTTTGATAAAATCCGGTTAGATTTCTACGCTGACGGGTCTGTCCAATTTGAAGCTTTTAAAGCGGGTGAGTCTTCATCATTTCGCGAATTAAATGCAGAACGTTGGGAAAATTCTTATGATTTTAAATCAGTGGAAGATGGAAGTGTTGTTAAGTCTATAATTCCACATCAAAGGCCAAGCGGAATTACAGGCTTCGTTATGAACACCCGACTTCCAAAATTTGCAGACTGGAGAGTACGCGAAGCGCTAATTGCTGCCTTTAATTTTGAGTTTATAAACCAGAGTAACACTGGTGGGCGCCAGAAGCGGATCCAGTCATATTTTTCTAACTCTGTGTTGTCAAAAAAACCTGGGCCAGCAACAGGTGTGGTAAGAACTTTTTTACAGCCCCATGCCGCAAACCTATTACCAGGAACGATGGAAGGTTACACGCTGCCAGTATCAGATGGTACTGTTAGAAATAGAAAAAATATCAAAATAGCAGATGAGCTATTAAACAAAGCTGGTTGGAGGGTGATCAATGGTTTGCGCAAAAACTCAGCGGGAAAGCCCTTTGAGATTGTAACATTACTTAAACAGGGCGATACAGAAAGCCAATCTATGATGGCCGTATATCAGCAAGCTTTAGAGCGTTTAGGCATTAAGTTGACTACTGAAACTTTAGATTCAGCCCAATATAAAGAGCGTACTCAAATTTATGATTATGATGTGGCCTATTATCGTCGCGGCTTGTCTTTAAGCCCTGGCAATGAGCAGATGTTATATTGGGGCTCAGAGGGAATTGACAAGCCTGGAACGCGCAACTGGATGGGAATGAACTCTCCAGCTGCTGAAGATATGATCTCAAGGCTTGTCAGCTCAAAAAGCCATGATCATTTCCTAGCTGCTGCTCAGGCATTAGATAGAATTTTAACAGCTGGACGCTACGTCATCCCGATACACACTAATACGGTTAGTCGACTTGCACACATTAAGGAAATTAAATTTCCAGAACGACTACCAATGTATGGTGACTGGATTGGGTTTCTACCTGATGTGTGGTGGTATGAAGCACAATAATAAATCTGCAAAAAGCGTGAGATTTATATTACAACATAACTCAGTTCGTAAATTCTGCTAAGTATTTTTCGAGGCTCAAACGACATCTTTTTCGCCATTACTGTATTTCAGCCGCCAATGTTTATATTAATGCAAATCAATGAAATTAATTTCAATGCTTCTAATTGTTTATTATATTTATAAAAAAACAATGATTTAAATTAAGGAAGTAATCCAAAGAATGGTTGCATCATCCTGACTTATGCTCACTAGGTTGTGACCCATGGATGCATCATAATAAGCGCTATCACCACGGCGCATTTCGATTGGTTCGTAAAACTCTGTAATTAGGCTAACAACTCCAGTTAAAATGTATAAAAATTCTTCTCCATCATGTCTGACCCATCCGTCAAACTCATCCATTGATCTTGCACGAACTGTAGCACGGTACGGAAGCATCCGTTTTTTTGAGAGCGTGTTTGCAAGTAGTTCGTGTTCATAAGTAACCGTCACATGACTTTGACCTTCACCTGATTTTGTAAATGACAATCTACCGTTAATTTGATTTTTAACTGGCTGTGTGAACAACTGAGGGATGGAAATTTCTAATCCTACGGCAAGTTTTTTGAGTGCATCATACGTAGGTGACATTTGGCCATTCTCTATTTTAGACAGTGTACTCCTTGCCAATCCAGCTTGGCTTGCGGCCTGCTCTAAAGTCCAACTGCGGGCCTTGCGCAATTCGCGAACCCGCAGACCAAGGTCTAATGGAAGAACGTTTTCTATCTCGCCGTTTTTGCGCGCTATTTGCACAATTGACGTCTGGTTATTTTTATCCATACAAATCCAATAGACCGCTGTTAAGTCGCTTGCAACTTAAGGCCTATAGACAATTTTTTTATTATCTATCATTTTGAGAGCTTAAGGCGCATCGGAAATTGTTCGGCTAGCATTGCCCAGTATTGGAAATTATCATTATGATTAAGCTAGATATCATGTCAGATCCCATCTGCCCGTGGTGTTACATTGGAAAAACTCAACTTGACCGCGCCTTAAAAGAAAACAAAAATCATCCATTCAAAATTGAATGGCATCCATTTCAATTAAACCCTGACATGCCTAGCGTTGGAATGGACAGGCGTGACTATCTCGAACGTAAATTTGGTGGCAAAAAGCAAGCAGTCCAGTTTTACTCGAACATAGAACAAAAAGCACAGGAATTAGATTTGCCCATTAACTTTTCGGGTATGAAGCGCACCCCAAATACCGTTAATGCTCATCGCTTGATTTACTGGGCTGGTTTAGAGGATAAACAACAAAAAATAATAGATGAACTTTTTGACGCATACTTTTGCAAAGCCATCGATATTGGAGATCATGATGTACTTTGCGATATTGCTAAAAAAGCTGGGTTAGATCAAGAAATAGTCAGTCAATTGTTGGTCAGTGATTCCGACATAAAGCTAATTAGCGAAAGAGATACACATAGCCGGAAAATGGGGGTTACAGCTGTACCCACATTTATTATTGCAAACAAGCATGTGGTCCCAGGGTCTCAAACTCCAGAAGTTTGGGCCACAATTATTATTGAATTACTGGGTCAATTACGCAGCTAGCCTTTACGCCTCACTTCTTGAGCCACAAGTGAAGCTAAATCTTTAGCGATAGTAAACGCACCTTTGATCTTGTCAGCTGTAAGGGTCCAATCACGGCGTACAACCAGCTTATTTTCTCGAATTTTTGCTAACCCGCGCTGATCCTCCAAGAAAGCGACTAAGCCACCCGGAGATTTAAATTTATCGTTGTGAAATTGTATAGTTGCACCCTTGGGTCCACCATCCAACTTTGCGATCCCTGCTTTACGGCACATTGCTTTTATTCGAACTATTAGTAACAGGGTATTGATTTCTTTGGGCAAGGGTCCAAAACGATCTATTAACTCTGCGGCGAAGCCCTCTAGCTCTACTTTTGTCGCAAAGCTTGAGAGCCTACGGTATAGTCCAAGCCGAACATCTAAATCAGGAACATAAACTTCAGGAATTAACACAGACACACCTAAATTGATCTGGGGCGCCCATTGATCGTTTTCGTAGCTAGCCTCCGTTTCTCCAGATTTTATTCTAGCTATCGCATCTTCAAGCATTTGTTGGTATAATTCATAGCCTACATCACGTATGCGCCCTGATTGCTCCTCTCCCAACAAATTACCTGCACCTCGAATATCCAAATCCTGGCTGGCCAGCGTGAACCCCGCACCGAGTGAGTCTAGTGATCCTAAAACACGGAGACGTTTTTCAGCTACAGGCGTTAACTTACTACGGGGCTTTGTAGTTAGAAAGGCAAAAGCGCGGGTTTTAGAACGCCCTACCCTGCCTCGGATCTGATAAAGTTGGGACAGGCCAAACATATCAGCTCGGTGAATGATCATTGTATTAGCTGTTGGAATATCTAGCCCAGACTCAACAATAGTTGTTGCTAGCAGGACATCATATTTTCCATCATAAAAAGCATTCATTTTATCATCGAGAGCACCCGCAGCCATCTGTCCATGCGCAACAACAAAGCTGACTTCTGGTACATGGTCTTTTAAAAAGCTTTCTATATCTGGAATGTCTTTTATTCGCGGAACTACAAAGAAACTCTGCCCCCCCCTGTAATGCTCTCGTAGCAATGCCTCTCGTAATGTAATAGTATCAAACTCACTCACATAAGTTCGGATTGCCAGACGATCTATTGGTGGTGTTCCAATGATTGAAAGATCGCGAACTCCAGTAAGTGATAACTGGAGCGTCCTTGGTATCGGTGTGGCAGTCAGGGTTAGAACATGAATGTCAGACCGCATTTCCTTTAGACGCTCTTTATGCCCAACACCAAAACGCTGTTCCTCATCAACGACTAAAAGGCCAAGATTTTTAAATCTGACTTGGTCTGACAAAACCGCATGCGTTCCAATAACAATATCAACGGTACCCTTTGATAGGCCATCCCGAGTTAAATTTGCCTCTTTACTACTTACAAATTTAGACAACTGTTTAATTTCTATTGGGAACCCTCTAAATCTCTCCACAAAACTTTTAACATGTTGGCGGGCTAATAAGGTTGTTGGAGCTATAACAGCAACCTGAACCCCTGAAAGGGCCGCAACGAAAGCCGCCCTCATGGCGACCTCAGTTTTTCCAAAACCAACGTCCCCACAGATCAAGCGATCCATTGGCAAGCCCGCGCCAAGGTCGTCTATGACATCAGAGATGGCAGTAAGTTGGTCATCTGTTTCCTGGTATGGAAAACGCGCACAAAATGCATCCCACATGCCAACTGTGGGTTCAAATATGGGCGCTTTTCGCAGCGCACGCTCTGCAGCTACACGAATTAACTTTTCAGCCACTTCCCGAATGCGTTCTTTTAATTTTCCCTTTTTAGCCTGCCAAGCTCCACCCCCCAAGCGATCAAGAAAACCCTCTTCATGTCCATATCGTGATAATAATTCAATATTTTCAACTGGTAAAAATAACTTTGATCTTTCCGCATACTCTAATCTTAAACATTCATGATCAGCGCCAGCGGCGCTGATAATTTCAAGCCCCTGAAACCGTCCAACTCCATGGTCTACATGGACTACAAGGTCGCCAAGACTTAAACTTTGACTTTCTGTAAGAAAATTATCTGCACGTTTACTTTTCTTGTGAGATCGAACGAGCCTATCACCCAGAATATCCTGCTCTGATATTACCAGTAAATTATCTGTTTCAAATCCGTGCTCCAAAGGGGATACAGTGAGGTAGAGCCCCGTCCCCTTCAAACCATAAATATCATCGATATCAATTAAATTTACATGCCCTTCATCTTTCAAAAGACCCGCCAAGCGTTCCCGCGATCCACTTGAATATGAGGTTATAATTACTTGTTTATGAGTGATTTTTTTATTTATGTAATCTGATAGCGCTTTAAAAAGACTAATGTCTTCTCTCTGTCTTTCGGGAGCAAAGTCTCGTCCAATCCTGGCTCCAGCATCAAGTGTGTTAATTCCTGTTGGTTGCGGAAGTACACACAGCGATACAACTCGCCGACTGTTTGTTGCTTTTTGCCAATAATTATCGTCTAAATATAGCAACTCTGGCGGTGTAGGTTTGTAGATTGAATCTAATTTTACCTTCTGCTGGAGCGCCACTTTTCGCGCCTCATATTGATCGGCAATCATATCCCATCTAGACAGGCGCGCAGCGTCAAATTGATCATCTAAAACAACAGTTGAGTTAGGCAAGTAGTCAAATAAAGTTTCTAATTCAGTATAAAAAAAAGGTAACCAATGCTCTACCCCCTGCTGTTTTTTTCCAGCCGATACTGCCTCGTATAACGGGTCATTTGTTCCGGCAGCCCCGAATTCATGTCTATAACTTTGGCGAAACTGTTTGATTGACGCCTCATCCAAAATTAACTCCGAGACAGGCGATAATGTAATTTCAGTTAACGAACCAGTCGTACGCTGGGATGCAGGATTAAATTTGCGAATGCCGTCAAGAGTATCTCCAAAAAAATCAAGTCGCAGTGGCTCATCGTGACCAGGCGGAAAAATATCAATAATTCCACCTCTAATGGCATAATCTCCAGGGTCACAAACCGTCGATGTTTGAACAAAACCCATGCGAATTAGAAAATCACGCAAGCCTTTCTCATCAACTCTTGTTTTTAGGGATGCACTGAAAAATGCGTCTTTAAATGTTGTTCTAGTAGGTACTCGTTGGCAAGCACCTGCAATCGTCGTCAGAACAACAAAACTTTTCGGCATTTGCGTCATAAATGCGGTCAAACTTGCTACGCGGGCAGCACTTATATCAGCACTAGGAGAAGCTCTATCAAAGGGAAGACAGTCCCAAGCAGGAAAAACATAAACAGGGAGGTTGGGCGCAAAAAAAGCAAGCGCTGTATGGACTGACTGCATTCTATTTGCATCTCGGGCAATATGAATTACCCCGCCCTTTTTTGCTTCCTTTTCAAGAATTGTGGCATCAAAACCCTCTGGAACTCCACTTAAGAGAATATGATCAGAAACCATGGTATTCAAAAACTTTCTTTAAAAAAACTACTGTAATCAATGTATTACATGCCTAAAACTCAATACGGATGCACTTAAAATAGTAAAAATAGACAGTAACTGTACCTTTAGGTGAAGTTTTTTGATTAATATAATTTTTTCCACAAAGCCATAATCAAAAGCTAATATATTTTTTGTTGTTCTATCACTTATAAAAAATATGATGATTTGTGGACAAAATAATAAACTAAGCCCCTGAAAAAGTGTGAGCTGGAACCAAAACCCTAATATTAAAAGTACTGTGCCAAAAGAAGTTGTGATGACAATCAAAATAAACTGTGACCAGTCTAGTACTGGGCTTCTACGTCTCAACTGTAACATTAAGTACGGATCTAGTATTTTTTTATCTGCTGCCTTTAACAGATCGACAGGTATGCCAAGAATATAAAGCCAATGAAATAGGCATTGGAGCAAGAGAAGGCTCCAGAAGTAGCCACTACCAAACGCATCCCATGATATACTATAAAAAAAGTTCATCAGCATTCGTTTGAAGTTGGAATTTGCATTTATGACCTGCTACACGGAACCCGTGCAAATGAAAACCCAAACAGTTTCTCTTAAAGGTATGTAATGTCTTATTATAAAAATCAGGCTCTCTTTCCAGCTTACAGGCCTCGTAGGCTTCGTTCAAAATCAGCCCTGCGGGAACTAGTTCGTGAAACCACTCTTTCACCGTCTGACTTTATCTGGCCAATATTTGTTATGGATGGCGAGGATAGCACATTACCAATTCCATCGATGCCCGGCATATCACGTCATACAATAGATCGTCTGCCTGGCCTTGCCGCAACAGCAAAAAGCTTGGGCATTCAGGCGATTTGTATTT
This sequence comes from uncultured Planktomarina sp., assembly GCA_905182325.1. Lineage (GTDB taxonomy): Bacteria > Pseudomonadota > Alphaproteobacteria > Rhodobacterales > Rhodobacteraceae > Planktomarina. The sequence continues at coordinate 74,956 of CAJJBD010000041.1, forward strand.
TCCCATATACAGAACCATCTCTTAAGACAGAGGATTGTAGAGAAGCGTGGGCAGCTAACAACTTAACAAATCGGGCTATTAGATCGATTAAAGAAGCCGAACCTGAAGTTCTAGTAATGACTGATATTGCCTTAGACCCCTACAATATCAACGGGCACGATGGGATTGTAAAAGACGGTCAAGTTATAAATGATGAAACCGTTGAGGCTCTCGTTAAAATGGGTGCAGCACAAGCATCAGCCGGCGCTGATATATTAGGACCATCAGACATGATGGACGGTCGGATTGGCGCGCTTCGTACGATGTTGGAACAAAATGGCTCGCACAATGTTTGCATATTAAGTTACTCTGCAAAATTTTCATCAAGCCTCTATTCCCCTTTTCGTGATGCAGTAGGAGCATCAAACGTATTGGTTGGAGATAAAAACACATACCAATTGGATTCCGCTAATAGTGACGAAGCTATGCGGATGATAGCAAGAGACATAGCCGAAGGTGCAGATATGATTATGGTAAAACCAGGGATGCCATACCTAGATATTTGTTATCGAGCAAAAATGCAGTTCAGTGTCCCAACTTTTGCTTATCAAGTTTCGGGGGAATATGCGATGATTCAAGCAGCTAGTAATCAAAAATATGTGGATGAAACAAAAATAATGTTTGAAAGCTTATTAGCGTTCAAACGAGCTGGTTGTGATGGCATCTTAACCTACTTTGCACCAAAAGCTGCTGAAATATTAAACAGCTAATGGCAGTGTACCAGCCAGTATCGACACAGTCTTATGTTTCGGATAACAAAATACTTATGCTAGCAATGTATGAGTGGGAAAAATAATGATCTCAAATAACCGACGTCAATTTTCTTTGGGACTAATAGCTTTTGGAGCTGCCGCCTGTAGTAATGGTATTGGCAACAATAATGCTGCGGAAATAGATGCTAGAATAGAGGCCGCGTTAAGTACCATGTATCAAGTATATCCTGGTGCCCAAAATCTTGCAGAAAAAGCAACTGGGCTACTGGTTATGCCACTAATTACGGAAGCTGGTATCGGTTTAGGGACTGGCTACGGTCGCGGAGCGCTTCAGATAGAAGGGGTTAACGTTGATTATTATTCGTCCACCAGCGCTAGCGCTGGATTGCAAATAGGATTCCAACAATATTCTTATGTTCTGTTTTTCAAGACGGAAAGTTCTTTGAGAGAATTTCGGACTTCGAATGGTTGGGTCGCTGGAGCTAACGTTGAGTATGTTTACAAGGATCAGAGTGATTATCTTGGGACGGAAACTACCAGTGCAACAAGTGATGTCGTTGCAATTATTTTTGCGCAGGCTGGTATGCGTTTTGGAGCCACTCTAGATGGTACAAAGTATTCACGAATTATTCCCTAAAAAGAAAAACTCAAGGGATAAATGGCTAAGCGATAATTTAATGAATAAAACTAAGAGGATGCCATGAAGCAAGTGTTGGGTTGGCTTTTGTGGATTACAGCTGGAGTCGGTCTTGGCAGCATTATTCTTTTTTTAATTCTGTTTTTCTTCGTATGGAGCTCCTTGCCCGAATATAACAAAACCATAAAAGTTGAAGGTTTATCATCTGAAATTGAAATAGTACGCGATACTGCAAATATACCACATATTTTTGGTACAACTGATAATGCATCGATGTTTGGCCTTGGATATGTCCACGCGCAGGATCGCTTGTGGCAAATGACGATGCTCCGACGTACGGCGCAGGGGCGGCTGGCTGAAATTTTTGGCCAAAGTAAGTTCAAAGCTGATGCATTAGTAAGGCGCCTAGGTGTTTATGAGACAGCTCGGAATTCAGTACTAGCCCTAAATCCCGAAATAATTATATTACTCGAGGCTTATGCCGCCGGTGTTAACGCCCGGTTGTCTGAAATAAATGCTAGTGCTTTAGGTAGAGGTGCTCCAGAGTTCTTTTTATTTTCTAATTCTGTTGCAGCTTGGAGCCCGGCAGACAGCATAGCCATATTAAAATTGATAGGTCTTCAACAATCAAATCATTTACAAAGCGAAATTTTACGTGCTCAGGTTTCACTGGTCTTGGGTGACGCACGTGTGAAAGATATTCTGCCAGATGTTCCTGGATCCAGTATAGTAGAACTGACTGATTTTGCATCTTCATTTTCAATAGTCCCTAAAAAGAAAACAAGCTTAATAAAAAGACAACAGTTGGCATTACCTCTCAAAAGTATCAACTTATCTGGGGCCTCAAACGCCTGGGCCGCTTTACCTGGCCGAAGTGCTGTTAACAGTACATTGTTAGCAAATGATCCTCATAACGTACTAACAGTGCCATCACTGTGGTATTTAGCTCGCTTAAATATGAAAGCTGGGGGAGTAATAGGTGCAACAATACCTGGCATACCAACTATACTTGTTGGGCGATCAAAAAATCTAGGTTGGGGACTAACGAGTGCCAATATAGACGATACTGATTTATATATTGAGCAACTCAATCCAGAGAACTCTAGTGAATACCAAACCAGCACAAGCTTTAAGCCATTTACAAAAAGACAAACCTTAATAAAAATCAAAGATCAACCTACGGTAACATTAAACCTTCTAAAGACAGAAAATGGGCCTGTTCTTTTTGGTAGCAATCTAAATCTAGATGCTATCACACCAGATGGACACGTTGTTTCCGTTGCATCGACGTTGATATCGCCCAACGATACGTCAATGGAGGCGTTGATTAATATTATGCGCTCTCAAACTGTCGAAGAAGCGTTAAAGGCTTCACAAAACTATATGGCTCCAGGTCAAAATTTAATTCTTGCAGATCAAAAAGACATAGCTATGAAAACTATCGGTTCTCTGCCAAAACGCGATAAAAAGCATAAATCAAGAGGTCGAATGCCAACGAGAGGTTGGCTTGAGGTCAATAGATGGCAAGGAGTTTACGATCAGTCTGTTAATCCAATCTTTTTAAATCCAATAGGCGGCATTTTGGGAAATACAAATAATAAATATACAAATAAACCATTTCCAAAACATATAAGTTATGAATGGGGTGACACTCAAAGGGTTCAACGCTGGCGGCGCTTAATGCAAAATCGATCTGCACACACCCGTGATAGTTTTATCGAAGCACAACTGGATAATATTTCTCCAACAGCAAGAAATTTATTGCCACTCATAGGAGCGGAACTTTGGTTCGAAGCTACCAAAAAGGATATAACAAATTCAAAAATAGATAATAAACTAGCACTAGAGTTGTTGGCAAATTGGAACGGAGATATGAATGAGCACCTTCCCGAGCCGTTGATTTATGCTTCATGGTTACGGGCATTACAAACTCGCTTAATTCAGGACGAACTGGGGATGTTACAGAAAGAATTTACTCATGTGCAACCATTGTTTATTGAACGTGTTTTTCGAAACATTAATGGTGCCGCAAGCTGGTGCGATGTCTTGCAATCTGAAAAAATAGAAACTTGTTCGGAAATGGCTGAAATGGCCTTGGATGATGCTTTGATTTGGTTGGGTAATGCTTACACAAACGACCTTATGGCACTGCGATGGGGCGATGCGCACCAAGCCACCCATGACCACCCCGAGTTAGGACATTTGCCAATACTTAAGTGGTTTGTAAATATAAGGCAATCAACTTCAGGTGGAGACAATACTTTGCAACGTGGCAAAACTAGGGGTTTTGGTACCAATCCTTTTAGGAATGTCCACGCCGCGGCATACAGAGGCGTTTATGATTTTTCTGATCCAGACAGCTCAGTTTTTATTATTTCAACTGGTCAAAGCGGTCATCCACTTTCACGCTACTATGATAATTTGGGCAAACTGTGGAGACGTGGTGAGTATATTCCAATGTCATTAGATCCAAGTTTGGCAAAAGCCGGAGCTACTGGTATTACAAGACTGATACCCATTAGCGAGACTACAGGTCAATAAAAGATTTTTTCTGTCTTAGGCTCCAATTAACCTGAATAGCATAACCAGTTTCAGTTTGATTTTCACTTTGAACAACCCTTTGGTTGAACAGCCAGCCTCTTTTTTTTCCTTCTGAAAAATTTAGAGTGATCGTGTCAGAAATTTTATCAGCGGATAAATGGCCGGAAATCCCATCCAAAAAATCTTGAACACCCTCACCACTCGTGGACGACATCATGTAAACATTACTTAACCGGTTACAAGCATTTACAAAACTTTCAAAAGCGCCTGAAGCAAGCAAGTCAGTCTTATTCCAAATTTCCATTCTTGGCACATCAGACCCCAACCCTAGAGTTTCAAGCACAACTTCAACATCTTTGGCTTGCTCAGCGGTTTCAGGGTGCGAAATATCCCGTACGTGCACCACCAAGTCCGCGGCTATGACTTCTTCCAAGGTCGCTCTAAAGGAAGCTACTAACTCTGTTGGTAAATTTGTAATGAACCCAACTGTATCTGACATTATTACATCAATACCACATGATAACTGAACAGCCCTCATGGTTGGATCTAATGTTGCAAACAACATATCTTCAGCTAATACGTCTGCTCCTGCTATGTAATTAAACAGAGTAGACTTACCAGCATTCGTGTAGCCTACTAGCGCCACAATCGGGTACGGAACCTTCGCTCGCGCACTTCGGTGAAGTTTGCGAGTCTTTACAACCTTAGCTAGTTGCCTTTTGAGTTGAGTTAGTTGAGTATCGATTGCCCGTCTATCAGACTCAATCTGGGTTTCGCCTGGGCCGCCAACAAAACCTAGACCACCACGCTGACGTTCAAGATGTGTCCAAGCGCGCACAAGGCGAGTTTTCTGATAACTCAGCGCTGCCATTTCAACCTGTAGTACACCCTCTCTTGTACGGGCGCGGTCAGAAAATATTTCTAAAATCAGTCCAGTGCGATCTAAGATTTTCACATCCCATTTTTTTTCTAAGTTTCGTTGTTGAACTGGAGAAATATGGCCATCAATTAGAACCAGCTCAACATTTGAGCTTTTAAAAATAGCTTCAAGTTCAGATATTTTTCCTTTTCCAAAAAAGGTACCGGGGTGAACACTTCGGAAATACACTACCAAGTCTCCGACAACTGTTAGGTTTGGCAAAGCATTAGCAAGCGAAACCGCCTCCACCAAAGAATACTTTGTCGAACGATGTCTTAATTTGGTCTTGATATCAGGAAGTAATACCCATGCTCGAGTAGTAGTTTCCGGCAAGCTATCCATTAAATACTATTCTTCTCCATCATACAGGGATATTGATACTGATGGCATGATTGTAGAAATCGCGTGTTTGTATACCAACTGGGATTGGCCGTCACGTCTCAATAGAACACAAAAATTATCAAACCAAGTAATAACACCCTGCAACTTAACTCCATTTATTAAAAATATAGTTAATGGCGTTTTAGTTTTTCGCAATTGATTTAGGAACACATCTTGTAAGTTTTGTTTTTCTGAAGCCATTGTTTAAGCCCTCTCGTTTATAATTACACCAATATCCTTATCATAAGTTATGACTATGGCGCTGTTCCAGTTGTTATTCCAGTCCAAACCGACTTAACTTTTCGATCATCTATAAATATCAGGATTTAACAAAGCTAAAAGTGCTAAAACTTCAAGACGCCCTAAAACCATCGAAGCTACCAGTATGATTTTAGCAAAAAAATCAAAATCAACTATAGACTCTGAATTGATATTAATTTGCTCCACTATCGGGCCAGTGTTGGTTATCGTTGCAAGGGTAAGCGTCACGGCTTCATTTATGGTACTACCAGTTAACGCCAAGCCAAGTGTGACCAAAACAAAACTTAGAACAAAAACCATAAAAAAAATACAAGCTAACATAGCATTATGGTAATAATTTAACTTGCGATCATTTTGTCCATTTATTACTTGCGCTGGTGAAAGCAGGTGATGCACTTCCAATCTGCAATGTTTGCCCAAAATATAAATCCGCAAAAGCTTTATCCCGCCAGCAGTTGTCGCAACACCTCCACCAAACATCGCAAGAGCGGAAAGGATCAAATTAGCTTCAATAAAGGTTCTAAATTCTGATGGTAAGAATTCTGAAACAAGGCCCGTGGTGGTTAAAAACGAAATACTTGTAAAAAAAGCCCCCCAAGCCAATCTTGCCACCTTTAATAACTCAAACTCACCTTCAAAAATAAAAATAGAGATTACGACTGTTGAACAAACAACAATAGCTAAACCGAGGCGAAACTCTCGATCAAAAAATAATTCAAAATATTTTTTTCTAAAAAATGAGACAGAAAACGTCGCCCGCGATAATGCAAACATCATTATAATAAATAAAGTTAGCTCAGCTGCGAACCCCCTCGCACCGTCACCCGGCAAATAAATTCCAAAAGTTGCAATAGTCGACATAGCCCTGAGTGCCGCAAAACTAGGATCCCTAGTGGATATAAGTAGTACCACAGCGAATACTATTGTGATGCTGATGTAAATTGGCGCTAGCCGAACTGTCTCATTCCAAAATTTCTCAGATGGCAAGCTACCAAGATTAACAAATTCATTTTGAACGTTTGCTTTTTTGTGATCTTTGTTTTCCAGAAGTTCAAAACCCCCAAGACTTAATGGAGAAAAAATTGACCAAGCAAAAACCCACATTAGGAAGCCACATAACCATCCCAGGCAGACACGCCAAATTATTAATGTTCCAGTCAAAGAACTGTCTGGAAAAACTTTTAGCCCAGTAGTAGTGATAACGCTGACCAAATCTAAGTAAGCATCAACAATTCTTCCAGTCACTAAAACTTCTTGAAAAGGAACGGCTAAAGCCATTGGAAAAACGATGAAGAACACCAAAAGTGACCACAGGTCTGCATGCCTTTTAGCCGATTTCTTGTTAGTCTTAACTGCTAACCAGATAAAAATGAGAACAAAAAGTTCCAGTAGCACCGCATATAAAAAGGTTCGGCCTTGGTAAGCTTCACCAAAGATCAAACCATGCACAGCAGGAACCAACATACTTAACACGAGCAAGCCAAGTAAAGAAATTACTAAAGGCAACCTTTTAAATTCCAACCACATAATCAGAAAAAGTCGATTGTAACTTGTAAAAGTCGTTCAACCTCTCGAACATCGTCCGATAGCGCAAACAAAACCACTTGATCTCCATCCTCAATTCGAACAGACCCAGACGGTTTAACAATATTTTTTTCTTTACGTACCGCAGCAATCCGGACACCTTCAGGAAAATCTATATCACGGATGTATTGTCCAGCGATTGTGGATGTAGATAGCACCTGAGCTTCAATCACTTCACCCTCAGCATCACCAATTGAATAAACACCTAGAACACGACCGTGCCGGATATGGCGTAAAATTGATGATACTGTTGTTGCCCTAGGATTTATATAAGCATCAATTCCCATATCTTGTAATAGCATCACCATAGATGGATCGTTGACCAAACAAATGGCTAAGGGGCAGCCCATTGACTTAGCCCTAACAGCTACCAATATATTTGTTTTATCGTCATCTGTTACAGCTACAATAGCGTCAGCTCGTTCGATATTAGATTCAGTCAAAATATCACTGTCCAACCCATCTCCATGAAGCACAACAGTTTTTTCGAGCACTTCAGCTGCGTACTCAGCTGTAGACCTATTCTTTTCAATAACCTTAGCACGAATATGACTGTGCTTACTTTCTAAGTCTTTGGCGACAGAAAAACCAACATTTCCACCTCCAACAATTACTATTCGTTCCTGCGTTTTTATAGTTTTTCCAAACACTTCTAAAGTCCGTTCAACATCCATTTTTTGAACAAATATGTAGCAAGAGTCACCTGTAAAAAGTTGGTCGCCAGAACTTGGTACAAACATAGATCCTTCACGACGAATCGCCACAACAATTGCTGAAAGTGTTGAAAACAGGTCGGAAAGCTGCCGAAGAGGCGTGTTTAAGACAGGACAACTGTCGGTAAGAGCAATACCCAGCATCTGAACTTCGCCATCTAGGAAAAATTCTGTGTCAAATGCAGCCGGTGTTTCTAACCTTCGCAGGACAGCCTCTGCTACCTCCGTTTCTGGGCTGATAACTACATCAATTGGCATATGATCGCGCCGATATAGATCAGAATAAATTGTATCTAGATAGCTTTGAGCACGTAAACGGGCGATTTTACGGGGTATATTAAAAACTGAGTGAGCCACTTGGCATGTCACCATATTTACTTCGTCAGAGTGAGTTGCTGCAATAATCATATCTGCATCAACAGCCCCTGCACGGGCTAATATATCTGGATAACTGGCAAAACCAACAATGCCTTGTACATCTAATGTGTCAGTCGCGCGGCGTACTAAATCAGCATTGTGGTCCACAACTGTCACGTCATTATTCTCATTAGCAAGATGTCTGGCTATCTGCCACCCAACCTGACCAGCACCACAAATTATAATCTTCATGGGACAGCCCCCTTTGAGGTCAGGAAACCCAAACCATATTATTAATTACTGCCAGACAACCTAACCAAGGTCAATTATTGTGCAAAAGGATGATTTAAGCCAATTTATTCACCACCATCTTTATTTACACTGACTACCCCCAAAGACTTTAATTTACGATGCAAAGCAGAACGCTCCATACCTACAAACTTGGCTGTACGACTAATGTTACCACCAAATCTGTTAATCTGGGCAAGTAGGTACTCACGCTCAAATAACTCCCGGGCGTCTCTTAAAGACATTGTCGAAACACTGTCTGACAAGATCAGTTGATCATCTGCAACTTTATTACTTACCTCATTTTTTGGTAACTCATCCACTTCGATTAACCCATGATGTGGTCCCATAATCAAAATTCTCTCTATAATATTTCTTAGTTGTCTGATATTTCCTGGCCAAGCCATACTTAGTAACCTTGCTGCAGCCTCCTCAGTGAGAGATCTTTTTGGTAAATTAAGTTTTTGATTAAATTCTTCCAAAAAGTATTCTGCGAGCAACGGGATGTCTTCGCGTCTTTCTTCCAAACTGGGTATAGAAATAGAAACAACATTTAAACGATGGTACAACTCTTCTCTAAAGTTCCCAATCTGGATTTCATGTTTTAAATCACGGGCGCTGGTAGAAATAATTCGTACATTTATTTTTATTTTTTCTGAACCATCAACGCGAACAAAGTATTGATCAACAAGAGCCCGTAATAGCCTGCTTTGAGTCGAAAGAGGCAACGCACCTATTTCATCAAAAAATAAAATGCCTCCCTGAGCTTTTTCAAAAAACCCAGTTTCCAAGCCCTGAACTTCTGTTTCAATCCCAAACAAGGCAGAATCTGCTGTTTCGGCTAGCAAAGCATCACAGTTAACTAAAATCATGGGTGCATTAGATCTATTAGAGTTTCCATGAATATATCGTGCAGCCGTTTCTTTGCCACTCCCATATTGGCCTGTAATCAGAACTCTACCATTCGACTTTGCAACCTTATCAAGATTGCCCTTAAGTATTTTATAAACAGCACTTTGTCCATTAAGTTCAAGCGGTTCACGATATTGGTTTTTTAAAACAGAATTTTCTAATCTTAAACTAGCAACTTCAACGGCACGGCGGATTGTAACAATCAGTTGATCTAAGTTAAATGGTTTTTCGATAAAATCGAACGCACCCTGCTTGATCGCCGCAACGGCAATTTCGATATTTCCATGCCCAGATATTATCACAACTGGAACTTCTGGATAATTTATTTTAACAAACTTTAAGATGTCTATTCCATCCATCGAACTATCTTTTAGCCAAATATCAAGTATTAACATCATCGGACGATGCTCGCGCATCTGCCGCATAGCTGATCCCGAATTGGCAGCTAGCCGAGTACTATAGCCTTCATCGACCAAAATATCAGAGATTAATTCACGAATGTCACGCTCATCATCTACTATCAATATGTCGTTCATATTATCTTTCCTATTTTTTAATCACTTAAGCTATTGAACTTTGCCTTGGCAGTTTGATGATCGCCTTGGCGCCATTTTGAGCACCTAAGCTAAAAGGCTCTGCATCGGTTATTGAAAACATGCCACCATGTTCTTCGATTGTTTTTGAAACTATTGATAATCCCAGACCTGTACCAGATGGTCGTTTGCTTACGTACGGCTCCAGCAAACGCGAGCGGTCCTGTGGTAGACCTTTGCCGTTATCAGATATTTCTAGAATTACAGTTTTATCATGTGCATACAGCGAGATACGAATTTCTCCACTTTTAATAGACACTTTATTTTCTGAATCCTCTATCGCTTCTCCAGCATTTTTTAATAAATTAGTTATTGCTCTCCCGATCATCGCAGGATCAGCAAGCACCCATATCTTTTCGGATGGTATTTCTAATTTAAAGGTTACATTCGGCTGCCCAGTCTTTTGAAGTAAAACCGTAGATTTCACCAAATCATTTAACTCTACTGATTTGCGATCTGGTTCTGGCATCCTTGCAAACTGCGAAAATTCATCAACAATTTTTCTTAACTCATCTGTTTGCCGAACTATAACCTCCACCATACTATCTAATTGCCCTGAATCAACACCGACTTTGGAAGAAAACTTGCGTTTAATGCGCTCAGCCGAAAGCTTTATAGGGGTTAAAGGGTTTTTTATCTCATGAGCGATCCTTTGAGCAATATCACCCCAGGCCGCCATTCTTTCGGCACTTACAAGATCAGTAACCTCGTCAAACGCAATTACATAGCCCTCTGCTGAACCCGCCTCGTTAGTCCGTAATGCTATTCTAACAAGAAGAATCTCAAGCTTTTTCTTTCGAACCAATCGAATTTCATGCTGGACTACTTCGGATATACCAGTGCAGAAGTCATCTACAACTTTATCAAATTCAGGTACAGCTGATACCAGCGTTTCTAAATCATTCATCTCTGCCAAATCTAAAATTCGTTGAGCGGCTTTATTTAAAAACGTAATTTGTCTAGAGTTATCCAATCCCACTACCCCAGAAGTTACAGAGGTCAATACAGAGTCAAACAACCTGCGGCCACTCTCAGCAAGTTCAGCATTTTTAATTAAAGTGTCGCGCTGTCCTTTTAACTGATGCGTCATCTGGTTAAAGTAACGGGCTAACATTGCAATTTCATCATCACCCGTAATATTTTCAATTCGAGCATCGAGGTCTCCAGCCCCAACTTTTTGTGCTGCGGCCGCCATGCGGCCTACAGGACTTGCAAGACGTTCGGCGAACCACATTCCCAACCAAGTTGCCGTAAGTATTAAAATTAATGCGAATGCCAGATATAAAAGCCCAAAATCAAACAATAACCGCCCACGTTCAGATTCAAGTTGATTATAGTAAATTGCTGTTTCCGTAGTTTCTTCTAACAACGTAAGTAAAGCGCCATCAACTTCTCTTGTTAAATATAAATAATGGTTAGAAAAACCGCGTAATCTAATCAGCGCACGCATTTCATTTCCAACCAAGTCTTCAATAATCACAATCCCAGAATCTCGCACTTCAAGCAACTGAGATTGGGTAGGCTCTTCGTAACCAAAAAGGTATGAGGAAGGGCCTCGCACCCTTATCTTGCCAAGATTATCAATTACATAAATTTCTTTTAATCCACGCTCGAATTGAGTTTTAATTTTAGTTAATTCTGGACTAAGCTGGGTGTCCTGGTCAAGGTTACCCCTCATAAAAACATAACTCTTAGTAAGGTTATTCAAATTGTTTGCAAATATAGTAATATCTTCTTTTAGCCCTTTTTTTGCTTGGTTCTGATACGCCTGAGCTGCATCTAATGATGAACCAACAGCCCCTCTAACTCGATCAGAAAACCATCCCTCAAGCGCCTGATTCACCGAAAGCATCGCAAAAACTGCTACTAATACAGTAGGAAATAATGCGATTACACCAAATGTAGTCGTGAGCCGAAAAAGCAGCTTAGATCCCGCTGATCGTGCACGACGCGCAGATGCTATCTGGACAAGCCGCCTAAATAATAATGTCGTGATAAAAAGAATATAAATTAAGTCAGCAGTTAAAACAAACCTTAGGGCTGCGTGGCCACCCTCGATTGGTTTCAGCGCATAAAATGTGGCAAAAACTAATAATGGCCCGGAGAACACCAGCCCAAATGTAAACGCTACATTGAGATTTGGGTTCTTGCGAGCATCGACTGCACGATTTAAAATAAAGTTTAATATACCGTGGCGCAATTCTGCCGCCCCTTATTTTAGTTAGTTCCCCGTTAAACCCAAAGCATTGGGCTCAAACAAAACACCTGTGGCGCTTTTACATCAATTTACGATGGCGTGACACTAAAATATCAAATTCTGTAATTTTCTTGCGTAAAGTATTCCTATTGATACCCAGTAAATCTGCACATTTGGATTGATTCCCGGCTACCGCCACTAATGCTACTTCAATAAGCGGTGCCTCTATCTGTCTTAAAAAGTATTGATAAACGTCATTTGGTGGCAGCTGACCACTATGTAAATCAAAATATTTTTGAACATGCATAGCCACTGACACACTTAATTCGTTACCACTTTGAGTCAGAGGTAAAGGGCCATCCTGACAGTATTTTGCTATTACTTCGTTAACCGTAGGGCCATCTAATACGTGGTCAGGTGCCTCTAAAATTAGTTGTTCAATTACGTTTTTTAATTGTCGAACATTTCCAGGCCAGTGAAAGGAACAAAGCTCATCTTTCCCCTCTGCACTCAATTGATATCTAGACGTAATTGGAGATTTTTTAAGAAAATTAAGGGCTAATGAATGGATGTCGTCAAGCCTGTCTCGAAGAGCGGGTACATGCAATTGATTGCTTGAAATGCGATGAAAAAGGTCGCTCCTAAACTTGCCTTCTTTAACCCGGTTTAAAATATTAGTGTCCGCGATAGAAATAAGTCGGGTATTTTGTTCACCAAGTTGCTCCACAGCAGGCAACAAACTCAGCTGCCCAAATGGCGTCAAATCAGTCACTCCATCGAGCACCAAAGTTCCATCCTTTGCACGCTCTAATGTATCGCTTATTACATCATGATTTTCACACATTTGAGAATATAATGTAATAAATGGCATAGCGTTTCTTTTGGACAAATCATGCAAAGTTTTAGCCGTCAGCGTCTTGCCACTTCCAGGCTCACCAATAACTAATACGGGTGTAATCGAGTCCACCGTTCGAGCCATTAATTTAAATAGGTTTTGAATAATACCTGATTTCCCAATTAGCGGTATTTCTGAACTTTTCTGGTTGGAGAAAACAGATACTTCGCGTTGGGCTTGATTTTTCTCTAACGCTTTGGCTGAACGGTGCATAAGCTCGGGTAAATCGAAAGGCTTTGGTAAGTAATCAAAGGCCTTTGCTTTATTTGCCCGAAATGCAGTAACTATATTGTTTTGTGCTGAAATTATAATAACCGGTAAATTTGGTCTTAATTTTTGTATTTTTGGAAGAGTTTCCAACCCATCACCGTCAGGCATAACCACATCAGAAATAACCAAGTCACCCTTACCTTCTTCAATCCAACGCATTAACGTTACTAGTGACGATGTTGCGTGTACTTTACATCCAGCCCGTATCATTGCCTGTGTCAAAACTGTGCGTATCGTGCGATCATCATCCGCAATAAGAACTGTGCCATCCATTTTTAAAACCCTTACTTTAACAGCTTAATGGAAAAGATATTCGAAAAATTGTCTTTCCTAGTTTAGAACTAGCCTCAATATGGGCCGCATGTTGGGAAAGTATTTTCGAAACCAAAGCTAATCCTAATCCTTTACTATTGTTTTTTGAAGACACAAAAGGTTCAAATATATGTTTCGCAATACTATCCAGTAATCCTGCACCATCATCTATAATTTCAATATGAAGGGGCAGCCTTTGACCATCTAATCCCAGCTTTGCTGATTGAAGTGATCCATCATAAAAGGTCCGGATTATTATTTGGCCATTTTGATCGACTGCTTCACAGGCATTTTTAACCAAGTTCAAAAATGCCTGGACAAGCTGATCTCTGTCACCCCAGACACTTGGCAATGAGGGGTCATACTCCCTAATGATCTTAATATTTCCTGCAAATCCAAACTTCGCTGTTTTTACAGATTGATCCAAAACGTCATGGATATTCAGGCTCATCAGTTTGGGAGGAGTAATATCACCAAATTGCTCAACTTGCTCCAATAATGACACAATCCGTTTAGACTCTTCAACGATAAGATCAGTCATCTCTATCTCTTCCGCTGTTAATGACATTGATAAAAACTGTGCGGCACCAATAATGCCAGCAACCGGATTTTTGATTTCATGAGCCAGCATTTCACCCATTCCAATAACCGATTGCGTCGAAGTGGTTCGTACCATTTTTTTAGATTGATACTCCAAACCTTCTATTGGGATTATGATTAGAAGCACGTTTTGATTATTTGACGGAAGAGGACATATATGTACTGAGCAAACGACATCATATGTACTTCGACCATACGCAGAAACATCATTAATCAATACGGATGTATTCTTTGATCGTGCACGTTTAAGTCCCTCTGGAATTAAGTTTTCGCCAAGCAAGAATTTCCACATTTTTTGATCCAAAACTAATTTCCTCGATATTCCGAGAAACTGCTCAGCAGAAACGTTTAATTCAATAACATTATCTAGGGGATCAACTACAAAAGCCGGAATGGGTAATTGTTTCCATAGTTCTTCATACAGGTTCATGCCGCAAAACGGACTGTTGAGAATTCGACAGCTCGCCTTATTAAACTATAAATTTCAATAGTATTCAAAGATCTAAGAACATTCTGACGAAGACTTACTGGACACTTTAACCCATCAAGATACCAACCCAGATGTTTGCGCGCATTCTTAATCCCTAATGGTTCACCATAGAAATCAAGAATCGCTTTATGATGGTTAATAATTAATTCGGCTAATTCATCACCAACTGGGATCACTGGTTTTTTTGTACCATAAATAACTGCTGAAATTTCTGCTAATCGCCATGGCGCACCCTGAGCCCCACGCCCAACCATGATCCCATCCGCTCCAGACAGCTTTAAGGCCTGAATAGCGCTATTACTGTCGACAATATCACCATTTACGATAACAGGAATGCTAATTGACTTCTTTACCTTTAAAACCGCGGCCCAGTCTGCAGAACCTTTATAAAACTGACAGCGAGTTCTACCATGAACAGTAATCAATCTTACGCCAGCAGATTCAGCTCTAATTGCGATATCGGACGCATTCAAACAATTATCATCCCAACCTAACCTCATCTTCAAGGTCACATCTAATTTGGTTGCATTCACAACTGCCTCAATCAGCTTCAATGCAAAATTGGGTGTTCTCATAAGAGCAGAACCTGATTGGCCACTGGTAACTTTTTTTGAAGGGCAACCCATATTAATGTCAATGATCTTTGCCCCGTTAGCTTCAATAATCTTAGCGGCCTCGGCCATCCAATGCGGGTCACATCCCGCAATTTGAACAGATGTGTTATTAATACCAAAGCCCAATTCAGCTCTTTCCCTAACACCTGGTTTTTTTTGTACCATTTCCTGACTTGCAACCATCTCCGAAACAACAAGCCCTGCACCAAATGATTGTACCAAATTTCGAAAAGGTACATCAGTAATTCCAGCCAGCGGCGCTAGAAAAATGGGAGGATTAATTTCCTGATCACCCAAAATTATAGGCACTTACAATTCCCCTTGTTTCAACTGTTATATCCAGCAAAAATCCAATAACTACTGTTACATGCTAGATAACCTTTTTTAAGCACATGCACAAAAAATAGGCAAATAAAAGTCCATCAGCATGGATTGCAAGTCGAATATCAAAGGATTAATCATACCAAATGAACACTAATACAAAAATAGCAGTAATAATCGTTGCAGCAGGTAGAGGCACTCGAGCGGGCGGGACACTTCCAAAGCAATGGCAGCCATTAATGGGCAAGCCCATAATTCAATGGTCAATCGATACATTTTTAGAAAATTCAATGGTCAATGAGGTAATTGTTGTATATCATCCAGACGATCAAAACCTTATGAAACAAATCTCAAATGGTGTTCAGGGAGTACTTGGGGGAGCTACTCGTGATGCGTCGGTTAAATGTGGTCTTAATCAATTGGAAATCAGTGCCCCAGACTATGTATTAATACACGATGCTGCACGCCCCTGCTTGGATCAAAAGTTACTGTCTGAGTGTATAAACGCTGTTTTAATTAAAGGTGCAGTCGTCCCAGCATTATCTTTGAAAGATACACTTTGGCGCGGCAAAGATTACGTAACTGAAATATTAGACCGTAATGAAATGTTTTGTTCACAAACTCCACAATGCTTTTCTTTTCCTTTAGTACTATCTGCACATTCTCAAACAACGATGTTGGCTACCGACGATGCACAGATTGTGCAATCTACAGGTCATAGCGTTGCAATTATCCCCGGTAATGAAGATAATATAAAAATAACAGGCCCCGAAGATTTTGTTCGGGCAGAACGAATTTTACGAGGCAATATGAAACTGCGTGTGGGAAATGGATTTGATGTACATAGGTTCGGGCCTGGCTCATCATTGACACTTTGTGGTGTGATAATTGAGAGTTCCTTAGCACTTATTGGACACTCAGATGCCGATGTGGGCATGCACTCAGTAACAGATGCAATTTATGGAGCACTGGCCAGGGGAGATATTGGGCAACATTTTCCACCTTCAGAACAACAATGGAAGGGAGCTGACAGTAGAGTTTTCCTTGAGCATGCAGTACATTTAACCTCAGAAATGGGTTTCAAAATAGAAAATATAGATTGCACATTAATTTGTGAACAACCAAAAATTGGTCCTTACGCTGATGAAATGCGGTCTAAATTGGCTGAAATTACAGGGTTAGATGTTGATCAAGTCAGCGTAAAAGCAACAACATCAGAAAAGTTGGGCTTTACTGGCAGAGGCGAAGGCATTGCCGCAATTGCAACTGCAGCTCTGATTAGTAGATGAGCCAATTGGTAGCAACTTTTTTTTATGTGGGTTATTTGCGGCCTGCCCCCGGTACCTGGGGTAGTTTAGCCGCACTTATAATCGCTTATGGCATTGTTCAGTATGCTGGAGTTTTGGGGCTGTCTATTGCCACTTTTCTAGCCTTTGCCATTGGATGGGTTGCCATCACTACTCAAATTTCAAAAACAGAAATCCACGACCCCTCAGAAATTGTAATAGATGAAGTAGTTGGGCAATGGGTTGCGGTACTGCCACTTGCAATCTGGCCACTGGACACTGGTATGTCTTTTTTTTATTGGGCTTTAGCGTTTTTGATATTTCGGCTTTTAGACATCAAAAAACCAGGTTTAATTGGTTGGGCCGATAGAAAAGATACTGCCTTTAGCGTAATCCTTGACGATGTGATTGCTGGTTTGGCGACCGCTACTGTCGTTTACCTAGCCATCTTGGTAATAAAATGAAACTTGCTGCTGATATCATTGCAGCAGCCAAGGCTTCCAATTTGAAAATTACTTGTGCTGAAAGCTGTACTGGCGGCATGTTATGTTCCGCCTTAACCGATGTGCCAGGTAGTTCAGAGGTTTTTGAAAGAGGTTACGTGGTTTATTCAAATATAGCCAAAATACAAATGCTTAAAGTGTCTGAAATATCCCTTCAAACACATGGGGCAGTTTCAGAGCCTGTAGTTTTAGAAATGGCTATTGGAGCTAAAGAAGATGCAACTGCAGACATTGCTATAGCTGTTAGCGGTATAGCAGGCCCAGGTGGGTCGGACTTCAAATCTGAAGGTAGAGTGAGCTTTGGCATCTGCTGGAATGTTGGGACAGCCAGCGAAACGATCGAGTTTGGTGCGCTTGGACGCCAAGAGGTTCGCCATGCCGCTACGCAACACGCCTTAAGGATAATACAAAAGCATCTCAAAGTCGCCTATTAATTGGGCCGTAACAAAATTTCTAGCCTAAATTTTGATCATTGCTGAAATTTTTATATTAATTAATCAACTTTCTTGAACTTGTACTTTCCTTTTCAAATGAGATCTCTGAGATCAAGTTGAGAAGTTTTGGAGTGTATAATGAACGCAGCAGATACAGCTTGGATGATTGTCGCCACGGCTCTAGTTTTGTTTATGACCCTGCCAGGACTAGCTTTGTTCTATGGGGGATTAGTGCGCGCAAGAAACGTGCTTAGTGTCTTCATGCAATGTTTTGGTATTGCTTGTTTGATGAGTATTTTGTGGCTTGCATTGGGCTATTCAATTGCCTTTGGAGATGGAAGTACTGGTCTGTGGGGTGGGCTTAGCCACGTATTCTTGGTAGGTGTCGACGCCAACACCATTCGTATTGGTACCAACCTACCAGAGGTACTCTTTTTCGCTTTTCAAATGACATTTGCAATCATTGCCCCTGCCCTAATCGTCGGTGCTTATGTGGAAAGGGTTGGTTTTGGTTTTGTGATGACTTTTTCGGGTCTTTGGATGCTATTTTGCTACGCACCAGTTGTACACTGGGTCTGGGGCGGCGGTTTTCTTTCAGATGGTGGAGTGTTTGGACTAGTTGGCCTGAAAGACTTCGCCGGCGGCGTGGTGGTTCATGAAACAGCAGGACTGGCAGCATTAGTTGTAGCATTTTTACTGGGTCCACGTCGAAATAAAAACACTCCGCCACATAATCCAGGATTTGTTATGCTTGGCGCGGCAATGCTTTGGGTTGGTTGGTTTGGCTTTAATGGCGGGTCACAGTTATCGGCAGATGGTGGCGCAGCCATGGCTTTGACTGTTACTCATATTTCCGCAGCCACAGCGTCACTGACATGGGCTCTTTGGGAAAAATTTAAATATGGCAAATCATCACTCGTTGGCATGGTAACTGGCACGATAGCGGGTCTGGCGGCTATAACTCCAGCCTCTGGTTTTGTTGGCCCAATAGAGGCTTTAATAATTGGTGCTGTCGCGGGAATACTCTGCCAAGAAGCCGTTAATTATGTCCGAAATATATTAAAAATTGATGATACACTTGACGTTTTTGCAGTGCATGGCGTTGGCGGCATTTTTGGAACTATCATGATAGCTATCTTTGGCAAGGGCGCCTGGGTAGCACAGATTGGAAGTTTAGTCATTGTTGGGTTATTTACAGTTGTTTTAACAGTTATTTTGGTCAAATTCACTGGGTTTTTGACAATTCTAAGGGTAAGCGAAGAAGATGAAAGCATCGGCTTAGATGTTGCCGCACACGGTGAACGAGCTTACGATCACACATCTTAACAAAAATACTAGATAAAATTTATAATTATTTTTTACTTTCTATCCATAAAGTACATCAGCTCGAGCCTCAAAAGCCCTTACAATACGCTGCATTGCATCATGGAACACAAGCCCAATTAGCCCCTGAAGGATGATACTTTTGAATTCAAAGTCTACAAAAAATGTTGCAGTACAACCGTCCGGACAATCATTAAATTGCCAAGTAGAATTCATATATTTAAAAGGTCCATCAATATATTTTGTTTGAATGAAGTACTCCTTTGGACTTAAACGCACCTCACTACAAAAACGTTCCCTGAAAACCTTGAACGATATTACCAAATCGGCAGACATCACCCGATCTGATCCCTCATCTATAATAGAATTGACTCGCGCTGCCGCGCACCACGGTAAAAACTCTGGATATGAGCCGACGTCAGACACTAAATTATACATTTGTTGAGAGCTATAGCTTAAAAATTTATTTTCTTTATGAGTTGGCATTGGTTTCCTACTGGCTCTTTTCTATAGATGTCGTAGAATAGATTAAAAAGTTCAAGAGGTTAATATGTCAATTAAACCGTATGCAATCGACAGGATGATTTCCGCAAAATCAATAGCAGCACGAATAGAACAACTGGCTGTTGAGATTGAGGCTGAGTTTTCTAATACTGATAAACTGGTAGTAGTGGGACTGTTGCGGGGATCATTTGTTTTTATTGCTGATCTGGTGCGGGAAATAAATTTGCCCATTGAAGTAGATTTTTTAGAAGTTACAAGCTACGGAGATTCAATGGAGAGTTCACGTGAGGTTCGCATTATTAAGGACCTTCGCGATACGATCGAGTCTCGCGATGTGTTGATAGTTGAAGATATTGTTGACACCGGTCACACTATGAAAAATGTTACACAGCACCTTCTACGTCGGCAGCCTGCTCGACTGCGGACCATCGCCCTGCTAGACAAACCATCTCGACGTGAAGTTAAGATTAAGACTGACTTCTTAGGCTTTGAAATTCCAGATGAATTTGTCGTAGGATACGGTATTGACTACGCACAACGTGACAGGAATTTACCGTATATTGGGAAGGTTCGTTTTACTTAATTAAAGTTGAAAAACAACCGGTAAAATTTGACTAAAATAATTCTGAAGTATTCCCTAATTATTAACTGGTCTATTTAATTTTAATATATGCTTATTAGTTCAAGCCAGCTCGCGACTACTTAAACGAGCTTTTTGGAGTTTTTCAAAGTGATCACCCGCGTGATAAGAACTCCGAGTTAGCGGAGTTGCAGAAACCATCAGAAACCCCTTTCCTTTTGCGACTTTTTCGTAACTCAAAAATTCGTCTGGAGTTATGAACCGATCAACACGGTGATGTTTTAAGGTTGGTTGTAAATATTGTCCAATTGTTATAAAATCAACGTCAGCTGCTCTCATATCATCCATGACTTGATGTACGGACTGGCGATCCTCTCCCAAGCCAACCATGATACCTGATTTTGTGAACATTGTGGGATCTAGTTCTTT
Source organism: uncultured Planktomarina sp. (assembly GCA_905182325.1). Taxonomy (GTDB): domain Bacteria; phylum Pseudomonadota; class Alphaproteobacteria; order Rhodobacterales; family Rhodobacteraceae; genus Planktomarina. Next base: position 95,652 of record CAJJBD010000041.1, read on the forward strand.
CACTCGTTGTAACAATCTCAAAGAATGGAAATAACGTGCTCCCGGACGCACTTCTTTATACAAGCCTGGCACGGTTTCTAAATTATGATTAAACACGTCTGGCTTTGCCGCCACGATCTGTTCTAGTACCGAGTTATCACACCGCAAAAAGTCAGGAGTTAAAATTTCAATTGTAGTATCCGGGGAACGTTTCCTGATGGCACGAATTGTTTGCGCAAAGTGCGCAGCTCCACCATCTTTTATATCATCACGATCAACTGACGTAATCACTACATGTTTTAAACTCAATTTCTTTACTGCATCAGCCACACGACCGGGCTCAAATGCGTCTAAACCTTCAGGTGGTTTGCCAGTTGCAATGTTGCAAAATGTGCACGCACGAGTGCAAGTGTCGCCCATGATCATCATTGTGGCATGACCCTGGTTCCAGCATTCTCCAACATTTGGGCACCCAGCCTCTTCACATACCGTTACTAGTTTATGCTCACGCATTATATCCCTAGTAGTTTGATAACCCTTGCCAACTGGCGCTTTAACTCGGATCCACGCAGGCTTTTTAGGTTGTGGGTTATCTTGGCCGTTTGCTTTTTCAGGGTGCCGCTGTTTTGGTATTTTTAGATCACGCATCTATTTGTCCTTATTTACTTAAATTTAACACACTCCCAATAAACAACTACCCCTATCTATCCAATATGTAATTATGGTTATAAGTCCATACTTATTCGTGCTAATTAAGTTTCATTAGTGAGCTAATAAACAGTTTTATTACTAATTTTTATAAAAAATTTTTAATGAACGTAGGTTTATACAAAGGCGTCAGGCATCTTAGCTTTTTTATCTGCAATATACTTTTCAAGTGCAGCCAATGTATCTGGATCAAGATAAGGCTGTTGATATGTCGCCAATTGATGGTCAACACGCTCTTCCGCTAACGCGTATGTATCGCGAGCGCCTTCCTCGTACCAGGTCTCAAAAGGCTTGTAATCAAACAGATTTGATCGCCAAAAGGCAGCCTTAAAATTATCTTGAGTATGCTCACATCCAAGATAATGCCCACTTGGCCCCACCTCCCGAATGGCGTTCATAGCCTGTCCATTTTCGTCAGCGGACACACCTAAGCTCATTTTATGTAGCGCACCAAGTTGATCTGCATCCATCACAAATTTTTCAAACGACGCAACAAGCCCCCCCTCTAACCAACCACAGGAGTGCAACATGAAGTTAACTCCCCCAATAAGTGCTGCATTTAAAGTATTAGAAGTTTCATAAGCAGCCTGAGCATCTGGAAGTTTTGACCCACATAAACCGCCACCCGAGCGGAATGGTAAATTCATGCGCCTTGCTAATTGGCCTGCCCCATATAAAATTTGACTAGCCTCGGGCGTACCAAAGGTGGGAGCGCCTGAATTCATATCAATCGAAGTCACAAAAGTTCCAAATATTACCGGCGCACCAGGCTTTAAGATCTGACTGTATGCTATTCCCGCTAAAACCTCTGCAAGTACTTGCGTCAATGTTCCCACGATTGAGACTGGGGCCATTGCACCCCCTACAATGAAAGGT
>CAJJBD010000042.1 GCA_905182325.1 uncultured Planktomarina sp.
ATATTGTTTGATAGTGGCAAAAATTGTTAATTAGGCCTGTCTTGATTTTTTCATTCTCATAAACCTTTAACACCGCGAAAAAAATTAATCATGATGGGTAACGCTGCCAAAACGCAAAGTCCTAATATTGGGAAAATGATTTGGGGCTCCCAAAATACTGCCAAATCTGGACTTCCCCCAGCCTTAAGGATTTCACCAACACCAGAACCTATGGATGTAAAAACTAAAGATCCTGGAAAAATTCCAAGAAATGTGGAAATCACAAAACGGCGTAATGAGACATCAAGAAAACTTGGTACTAAATTAGCTAAGAAAAACGGTATGCCTGGGATAAGGCGCATAAGGAAAAGCATCGACCATTGGTTTTTATCCATGCCTTCCTTTATTTTCTTTACCAAACCCTTTGAACTGTCCAATGACGCAGCAAGCCTTGATCCGAATCCCCAGCGAACTGCAAGAAAGATAGTTGTAGCACCAAAGGTAGCTCCTAAAATATTGAAGAATACTCCTGGAAAGGTTGAGAAAAGAAAGCCACCAGTGATTGATAGGATTAATCCCCCAGGAATAGAGAGCGCCACAAATATCGTATAGGCCCCTATAAAGGTGATCACCGCCAGAAAATAATTCAAATCACGAAAGGCAATCAAAGTTTCCCGATGATCCCTGAGCGTTTCAACGCCAATGTAACCTCGCAAGAAATAGTAAACTACTCCAATACTGATGATTAGAACAATCAGTAACCAATATTCAGCGAGCTTGCCAAAAGTATTCAATACATTTTCCAGCATTTTAATTTCTCTACTCCACTATCTTAGATACGCCAAAAGCCATCTGCTTGGTATGTGCAGACACTCTTGAAGAAAGTATCGATTAGGTTCCTATATTTTAACTGAATTTCAAAGATTTCCAATGAAATGTCGCAATGTGTGTTTGACTCATAAGCAAACAGCGCATATGGCAATTCCTCAAGACTTATAGTATCTACACTTTAGCAGATACAACCCGGAGAAACCGCGATGAAACGCACGTTCCAACCTTCGAACCTAGTTCGCAAACGCCGTCACGGCTTTCGCGCACGCATGGCTACAAAAGCTGGCCGTAAAATACTAAATGCACGTCGCGCACGTGGCAGGAAATCATTGAGCGCGTAAGCCCCCAAGACTATGACAGATGTTTTACATAAAAGGTCTGGGGAAAGTTCTTCCTCAGACCTTTTATTTTTTAAGAGGTTGAGGAAGCGCAAAGATTTTCTACGCCTGACAAGAGCCCAACGGGTTCACTCAGCTAGCTTCGTTCTACAGTCACACAACCGAAATGATGACGCCCCACTGCGAGTTGGTTTCACTTGTTCAAAAAAAGTGGGTAACGCTTTTGCGCGAAACCGAGCTAAGCGACGATTGAGAGAGCTTGCGCGCTTAGTATTTCCAGTATCTGGAAAACTTGGGCATGATTATGTTTTAATTGGTCGTTACAATGTTACAGCCAAAACGAAATTTGTAGCTATGCAAACAGAATTAGAAACTGCCCTACAAAAATTACATGTAAAAAATTGACAATATTTTCTCATGTCCTTGCCGTTCCAATAAGACTTTATAGGCTAATATTTAGCCCTTGGGTTGGGTTTAATTGCCGATATCAGCCTACGTGCTCAGCCTACGCCTTGGAAGCTTTGGATAAGCACGGAGCGTTTAAGGGCAGCCTACTTATCATACGTAGATTGGGCCGCTGTCATCCCTTTGGTGGTGATGGCTATGATCCAGTTCCCAACAAAAAATAAATGGCTAAATAACTTAAATTCCAGATCTTAGATTAAAATATTAGGGTAACAGAAACTGTTTTGACCAAATTAATTTTTAATGTTTTATTTTAGCAGACTGTTATCAACGAGGTGTCGTTCGATGGCTAATAATTATACCAACACAAATTAAATTCCACTGTAAGATTGCACCTAGAAGACTTGTTATAAATTTGAGATAACAGTGTATTTAGACTTTATTTTATTCGAATTTGCTTGACCTTTTGGCTCTCCGACTATTGAACCCGGTATAACCCAGTCTCGGGTGGAATGACGCATGGTAGGATCATATGGACGATCAAAATAAAAATCTTCTTTTGGCAACGGGTCTCAGCTTTGCTGTTATGCTTGCTTGGTTTGCAATCGCCCCACCTCAAGGACCACCACCCACAGTAGAAGATCCCTCTAAAACATCCCCAGTTGCGGAAACAAATGCAAGTAATGATGTGAGTACGAACATTATATCTGGGAATGCCACAGCCGTTGCAGATGCAGATAGAATAAAAATCAATACGCCACGTTTGGAGGGATCATTATCGCTCTTAGCCGGGCGTATAGATGATCTTCGTTTAAAAGATTATACAGAGACAATAGAGGAGGGATCACCCATTGTTACATTGCTCTCTCCCGAAGGCTCCGCCAATGCATACTATGGCCTAAACGGCTGGGCTGCAGCCTCTGGCGTCGAACCAGCAGACGTGCCGGGACCAAACACACTTTGGTCATCCTCTGACAAAAACCTTACGCCCAACAGCCCAGTAACCCTCGCATGGGACAATGGTAAGGGCCTATCTTTCCAACGCGTCATATCAATTGATGACAACTTTATGTTCAGTATCAAACAATCAGTAACCAATCGGGGTAATTCAACTGCTGCGCTGGCGCCATATGGACAAGTGGCCAGGCACGGAGAACCACCAAACCTAAAGGGTTTCTTCATTTTGCATGAAGGCATGGTTCGTATGTCAGATGGTGAATTGAACGAGACCGACTATGGAAAAATGCCAAAATTTGAAATTAACCCTAAAGAGCGGGCGCCAGCTGAAGTCATCCAAGTAGTAAACGGAGGCTGGATTGGCTTCACAGATCACTATTGGATGACAACAATGGTACCGCAAGGTGCATTCAAATCTGTTGCAAAATATGATATCAACAACGATGTTTTTCTTACTGAAGCCGTGCAGCCAACACAAACTGTTGAGCCTGGCACCACCACTACCGTCACTTCACAATTTTTTGCAGGTGCCAAGGAGTGGGAGGTTATTCGGACTTACCAGGACCAAGGTGGAGTTGAGGGTTTTGTGGATAGTATTGACTGGGGTTGGTTCTATTTCTTGACCAAACCAATATTTTGGCTTCTGCATACCTTGAACGGCTATATTGGCAACATGGGCTGGTCTATCATATGCTTAACACTGGTCATTAAAGCCCTATTGCTGCCACTTGCCTATAAGTCCTACGTGTCTATGGCCAGAATGAAAGAACTTCAGCCCGAGATGGAGAAGCTCAAGGAGAGCGCAGGCGACGATAAGCAAAAGATGCAGAAGGGTATGATGGAACTTTACAAGAAGAATAAAGTAAACCCAGCCGCAGGGTGTTTGCCAATCTTGCCACAAATTCCAATCTTCTTCTCTCTGTACAAGGTAATTTTTGTCACACTGGAACTGCGGCATGCGACATGGTTTGGACCATTTAATGATCTGTCAGCACCAGACCCCACTTCGATTATGAACCTATTTGGCTTACTGCCATGGGGTGCACCTGATACTGGTTCTATTATTGCATTGGTTTTAATTGGCATTCTACCTCTCCTACTCGGTATTTCCATGTGGATGCAGCAGAAATTAAACCCAGCCCCAACAGATCCAACCCAGGCAATGATTTTCACCTGGATGCCTTGGGTGTTCATGTTTATGTTAGGTGGATTTGCTTCTGGCCTTGTCGTGTACTGGATTGCTAACAACACCATTACATTCATTCAGCAGTATTCAATAATGCGAAGCCAAGGGGTAAAGCCTGACGTATTTGCAAATATTAAGGATACTTTTAGGAAATTCAAAAAGGGCGGCTGAAGTGATCCAAGTTTACGAAATCTTTCGGCACCCACTAAAGTCACATGGCCGTGAGGCATTGAAGGCCGTGAGGCTAACAGCGAACAAAACTATGCCTTGGGACCGATGCTGGGCCGTAGCTCATGAAGCATCCACGGCAGATGGAAGTGAATGGGTGCCGTGCGCAAATTTCTCACGTGGCTCAAAAGCCCCGAGCCTAATGGCAATCTCAGCTAAATTTGACGAAGCCAATAAAGCTTTAACACTCTTCCACCCAAACCGTAAAGATTTCACTTTCCAACCTGATGATAGCAGTCAGCTTTCCGGCTTTCTGGCTTGGATCAAACCATTAATGCCAGCAAAACGTGCACAATCCACACGCATTATACGTGTGCCTGACAGAGGCTCTACTGACACCGATTATCCATCAATCAGCATTAACAGCTACGCATCCCTACGCGACCTTTCTAGGCTTATGAAGACAGAGGTTTCACCACTGAGATGGCGTGGAAATATTTGGATAGATGGCCTGTCTCCCTGGGAGGAGCACAGCTGGGGTGGAAAGAAGTTCAAAATTGGCGGCGTAGTTTTTGAGGGTGTTGAGCCAATTGTACGTTGCCTAGCTACAACGGCAAACCCAGACACTGGGGAACGGGACGCTGATACACTAGGAGCTTTAAAAAAAGGCTGGGAGCATCAAAACTTTGGCCTTTACGCTCAAGTTATTAAGTCTGGGAAAATTTCAGTTGAAGATAAGGTAGAACTCCTGTGAACCTACCTTTTCCTATTGCAGAGATTGGAGATGATGCTGAAGCAGAACTGGGCCGCAAGTTATTTTCTGGGCCAGTTGATTTTTTAAAGGGAGTTGTGGCCATGGATGGCCTTCCCGAACCAGACAGGGTCGAAGTTTGCTTTGCAGGCCGGTCAAATGTTGGCAAGTCCAGCCTCATTAATGCTATTACAAACCGTAAAGCTCTGGCACGTGCATCTAATACTCCTGGAAGAACCCAAGAAATCAATTTTTTTGAACTAGGTGAGAACCGTTACTTAGTTGATCTCCCAGGGTATGGCTTTGCCAACGCTCCAGTAGCCGTAGTTGAAAAATGGCAGCGGCTTTTAAAAAATTACCTCTCAGGTCGGCCTAATCTAAGACGAGCTTTTGTATTGATCGACAGCCGCCATGGAATAAAGCCAGTGGACGAGGAAATTATGCAGTTGATGAACAGATCCGCTTTAACATTTCAAGTCGTCCTAACAAAAATTGATAAAATTAAGGAACCTGAGCAGGAAAAGGTTTTGATTCAAGTGCGTGCAAAGCTTGCAAAACATCCAGCCGCTTTTCCAGAATTAGTTGTCACGAGCTCTGACAAGGGCGATGGGATTGCAACACTAAGGGCAGTGATCGCTGGTTTGATATAACAAAACACTCTTGGCAGTAGCCCTTTGGAACATTACTCTAACGACAACTAATAGCAAAGAGAGAAACCGCTATGCAAAGCGATTGGTTAGCGACAGCCGGGACATTGTCAAAAGCCCTACCGTATCTACAACGTTATGATGGTGCGACGGTTGTAATAAAATTGGGTGGCCATGCTATGGGCAGTAGTGAGAACATGGTAACCTTTGCCCGGGACATAGTTTTGATGCAGCAAGTTGGCGTAAACCCTGTCATAGTTCATGGTGGCGGGCCAATGATTAACAGGATGTTGAGCCGCCTAGACATTAAATCAGAATTTTTGAACGGAAAGCGTGTCACCGATGAGGCTACTATGAGAGTAGTTGAAATGGTGCTTTCAGGTGAAGTTAACAAAAGTATTGTGCAAGCGATAAATGCCCAAGGCGGCCAGGCGGTGGGACTATCCGGCAAAGACGCCAACCTGATAACATGCGAGCAGGAAGACCCAAAATTGGGCTTGGTTGGAACTCCACGAGATATTGATCCAAAAATTTTAAACCACTTGTTTGAAGCTGATATGATTCCAGTTATAGCCCCAATAGGGTCAGGCGATAACGGTGAGACATTTAATATAAATGGAGACACTGTTGCTGGGCATATTGCGGCAGCTTTAAACGCAGACCGACTTTTACTGCTAACTGATGTGTCAGGAGTAACTGGCAATGACGGCGAAATACTTACTGAGTTGACGCCAAAAGATGTCCAAGACTTAACAGCATCTGGGATCATTGAGGGCGGTATGATACCGAAGACAGAAACTGCACTCAACGCTATAAATGGTGGTGTACGGGCAGTGGTTATCCTTGATGGACGTGCACCCAATGCCTGCCTGCTTGAGCTCTATACTGATCATGGAGCTGGCACACTTATTCGAGCCTCAGTATAATTAGCACAAGGATTTGTAGGGATAATTTTTAACATCAATATGGGGTAACCCTGTGGTGATCAGATTAGGAGTTTTATCAGATTAAACTTATTTTAATGCGACATACAGAGGCAGCTTGGGAGTATGGGCAAGAAGATCGCGCCCGACAGTTAACTGAAAAGGGTAAGCGGCAAGCCTTAGATTTGGCTATCTGGTTGTCAGCCCAGAGTTACCACCCAACGCAGGCTCTAGTATCAGACGCAACTCGCACCCAACAGACTTTCTTAGCGCTTAATCAGAAATGCCCAGTATCGGCATTGCCAAAGCTCTATTTGGCCGAACCAGAAATCCTACTGCTGGAAATTCAGAAAGTGGAAACAGAGTGTCTACTGGTCTTAGCCCACAATCCTGGTTTAGCAGAGTTAGCAACCAAAATGGCCTCAGAAAGCCCGTCGCACCATCAGTTTTTCAACTACCCACCAGGAGCAACGTTAGTACTGGAGTACAACAAAAAATTTGATAAGATAAAAGTATTTGATTTCATAACCCCAGATGACCTACCTCTATAATAGCTCCATGAGGGTATGTTTTAATTATTACAAAAGCTAGTGACCCAAGATTTGGCTTAAAAACAATTTAGTACGGTCAGATTTTGGATTATTGAAAAATTCTTCTGGCTCGTTCTGTTCTACTATTTGACCTTCATCCATGAAGATCACTCTGTTTGCAACTTGCCGCGCAAAACCCATCTCATGGGTAACAACCATCATTGTCATGCCGTCTTCTGCAAGCTCAATCATCGTATCCAGAACCTCTTTAATCATCTCCGGATCGAGAGCCGAAGTAGGCTCATCAAACAACATAATTCGCGGCCTCATGCACAACGAACGCGCAATTGCAACGCGCTGTTGCTGGCCCCCAGATAGCTGTCCAGGATATTTATTTGCTTGCTCAGGTATCTTCACTTTTGTGAGAAAATGCATTGCAGTTTCTTCAGCCTCAGCCTGCGGGATTTTTCTCACCCAGATCTGCGCCAGAGTACAGTTTTCTAAAATTGTTAAATGAGGGAAAAGATTGAAATGCTGGAAAAGCATGCCAACCTCTGATCTGATCTTGTCAACATTTTTGATATCAGAAGTAAGTTCGGTTCCATCAACAATAATTTGGCCACTCTGATGCTCTTCCAATGCATTTACGCACCTAATAAGTGTGGACTTGCCCGAACCGGAAGGTCCACAGACCACGATCCTTTCGCCCCGATTAACCGT
>CAJJBD010000043.1 GCA_905182325.1 uncultured Planktomarina sp.
ATCAAATTTATATTAAAAATATAAAGTTCAATTTGATGGCGCGGTTGACGGGACTCGAACCCGCGACCCCCGGCGTGACAGGCCGGTACTCTAACCAACTGAGCTACAACCGCTGACTGTTATATTCTTCAAGACGTGACCAGTCTCTAAGGTGGAGGCAAACCAGCGTCAAGCTACCCCATAGGACTTTTGTAATTATTTTATGTATCTGCTGATGAACAGATACAACAATACGAATACATCAGTAGCTTATAATTAAAAAATATATTTAAATTTAATCCAAAACATACTTTTTTGAGATCATCTTGGTGGGTCGTGAGAGGCTCGAACTCCCGACATCTTCGGTGTAAACGAAGCGCTCTACCAACTGAGCTAACGACCCGATGAACGGGATATAGATTGCAGACTAGGGGTGATGCAAGCTATTTTTTTATTTATTAAAGATACTATGCTCACCATCTATCAAACAGTAAACCACTCCCTGAGCTGTGGGTAAACTTTCCAATTTTTCTAAGCCCCAAACTAAAGCAGCGAGCCTCAAGCAACGAGATGATGAACCCCTAATTTGGTTTAGGGTTTCATTATATTAAAAAACAAGAATGACTTTAGTATCTAAAAATAGGGGTAGATCAAAACGCTTATGATATTTCAATAAGCGTTTTGATTTTTTTACCTCAATGCGCTGTCGCACCTGTCTCACCTAACCGCTCCGCCGCAAGCGCTGCTGCAGCTTCTTCTGCGGCTTCATCCCATAAAATAGGTTCTGGTGTTGATATCAGAGCATGCTCCAAAACTTCAGAAACATGTTGCACAGGAATTATCTCTAAACCGCGCAACACACTTTCAGGCAAATCGCGTAAGTCTTTTTCATTTTCTTTTGGAATTAAAACTTTTTTAATCCCCCCCCTCAAAGCTGCCAGTAGCTTTTCTTTTAATCCACCAATAGGCAAAGCATTACCTCGCAGTGTAACCTCCCCAGTCATCGCCAGATCTTTGTATACTGGGATACCTGTTAGAACCGAAACAATAGAGGTCACCATCGCTAACCCAGCAGATGGACCATCCTTCGGCGTGGCCCCCTCCGGAACATGAACGTGGATATCCATTTTATCAAATCGTGGCGGTTTAATTCCAATTTCAGGAGAGATGGATTTCACATAAGAACTAGCTGCATCTATACTTTCTTTCATAACGTCACCCAGTGTGCCAGTAGTCTTCATTCTACCTTTGCCAGGAAGGCGCAACGCTTCTATGTGCAACAAATCTCCACCAACGCTGGTGTATGCTAATCCAGTGACTACCCCCACTTGATGATCATCCTCAGCTAAACCATAACGATATTTCTTAACCCCAAGAAAATCTTCTAAGTTTTTTAGGGTAACTGCGACTGATGTCATTTCTTTTTTTACAATAACGGTGACACACTTTCTTGCAAGCTTGCCAATTTCTCGTTCTAGATTTCGCACCCCAGCTTCTCTTGTGTAGGTTCTGATAATCTCCTGCAGTGCTTCAAAATCTAGTGAAAACTCTTTGGCCTTTAAGCCATGGTTTTTAATTTGCTTAGGGAGTAAATGACGACTAGCGATCTCAGCTTTTTCCTCCTCAGTATAGCCCGCCAATGGTATGATTTCCATCCTATCGAGCAGGGGCGCAGGCATATTATAACTGTTAGCGGTTGTTATAAACATAACATCAGAAAGATCATATTCCACTTCGAGATAGTGATCGGTAAAAGTAGAGTTTTGTTCAGGATCCAAAACCTCTAGCATTGCGGAAGCTGGGTCACCCCTAAAATCTTGACCCATTTTGTCAATTTCATCCAATAATATTAATGGATTGTTTGTCTTTGCCTTTTTTAAAGCTTGGATTATTTTACCTGGCATAGAGCCAATATAAGTTCGGCGGTGTCCTCGTATTTCACTCTCATCCCGCACCCCACCAAGTGAGATCCTTATGAATTCTCGCCCAGTGGCCCTTGCGACGGATTTTCCAAGTGACGTTTTCCCAACACCGGGGGGCCCAACCAAACACATTATTGGACCTTTCAGCTTTCTTGAACGTTGTTGAACCGCAAGATACTCTACAATTCGTTCTTTAACTTTATCCAAACCATAATGGTCATCATCTAAGTTCTTTTTTGCTTTATTTAGATCTTTCTTTGTTCGGCTCCTGACACCCCAAGGAACAGATAACAACCAATCTAAATAATTGCGCACGACTGCGGCTTCGGCCGACATTGGTGACATATTTTTTAACTTTTTAAGCTCAGCTTCAGCTTTCTCTTTTGCCTCTTTGCTAAACTTGGTTGTCTCAATTTTTGTCTCAAGTTCAGCTAGTTCACCTGCACCCTCATCACCATCACCAAGTTCTTTTTGTATCGCCTTCATCTGCTCATTGAGATAATATTCTCTTTGAGTTTTTTCCATTTGAGTTTTAACGCGGATCTTAATTTTTTTCTCAACTTTTAAGACAGACATTTCGCCCTGCATTAAACCATAAACTTTTTCAAGTCTTTCAGCCACATCAAGCGTTTCTAGAAGTTCTTGCTTTTGTTCGACCTCTACACCTAAATGCCCAGAGGCCAGATCAGCTAACTTCGATGGATTGCGAGTCTCGTTGATGGCAGTGAGAGCTTCTTCTGGTACATTCTTTTTTATTTTTGCATATTGTTCAAACTCAGACGAAACTGAACGCACCAGAGCCTCAGTAGTGTGCTCGTCACCATCTTTCTCCTCTATCAATACTACTTCTGCTTCAAAATAGGACTCGTTTTTCAGAAATTTACTTATTTTGACGCGGGCACGGCCTTCGACCAGCACTTTCACAGTACCATCAGGGAGTTTTAGCAACTGAAGCACGTTTGCTAAAACACCTACCTCAAAAATACCATCAGCACTCGGATCATCATCTGTCGGGTCACACTGAGACGATAATAAAATTTGTTTATCTTGATCCATCACTTGCTCAAGCGCACGCACAGACTTATCTCGGCCAACAAAAAGCGGGACTATCATATGAGGAAAAACAACGATGTCACGCAATGGCAAAACTGGGTAACTTTCAGCTAATTTTAAAGTCATGATCGATCCTTATAGTAAAATATTTTGAGCGAGGCTACATTCTAAAAGTAGAGCTTAACCTCTTATCTGTTTATTTGGTGCGTAACCACCACTCTTTCAAGGCTAAAATAATTTCAATTTTATTATCTCTCAAAATTTCAACTTACGATCAAAAATAATGAGATATATCTACAGCGGATCAATATCTCCGTTTAACCTTTGTACAAAAAACTCTGACACAAAACTTGAAAACCTGTCCACAGCAATGGCACCACGTATATTCTCCATCAGCTCCTGATAATAATGTAAGTTATGCCAAGTAAGTAGCATTGAACTTATAATTTCTTGGCTTCGAAACACATGGTGTAAATAAGCGCGTGAGTAATTATTACAAGCCGGGCAACTACAGGCATCGTCTAGGGGCCGCGGATCATTTTGATGACGAGCATTTTTGATATTTACAACACCATGTCGGGTAAATACCTGACCAGTCCGGCCCGACCGGCTCGGTAGAACACAATCCATCATGTCGACGCCGCGCAAGACTGCGCCAACGATATCGTCAGGCTTGCCAACTCCCATCAAATAACGTGGTTTATCAACTGGCAATTGATCTGGCGCAAAGTCTAAAACTTCAAACATTGCATTTTGACCTTCACCAACCGCTAAGCCACCGATAGCGTAACCATCAAATCCAATACCAGAGAGTTTTTCGGCACTTTCTTTACGTAGATCTGACTCCAAACCTCCTTGTTGAATTCCAAATATAGCCTTGCCAGGACTATTACCAAAGGCCTTTTTAGAACGCGCCGCCCAACGCATGGACAAAAGCATACTGCGAGCGATATCATCTCTTTTTGCTGGAAGTGCGGGGCATTCGTCAAAACACATTAAAATGTCACTATCCAAAAGTTTTTGAACTTCTATCGATCGCTCAGGCGTCAGGTTATGTTTAGAACCATCAATGTGAGACCTAAAAGTCACGCCCTCCTCGCTCATTTTACGTAAGCTTGCCAAACTCATCACTTGGAAACCACCACTGTCAGTTAATATTGGACGTCCCCAATGCATAAATTTATGTAGACCACCAAGTCGGTCTATTCTTTCGGCCGTCGGCCGAAGCATTAGGTGGTAGGTGTTGCAGAGTAGTACGTCAGCGCCAGTCTCCCTCACAGATCCCGGCAGCATTGCTTTTACTGTAGCTGCGGTGCCTACTGGCATAAATGCTGGAGTCCTGATTTCTCCTCGTGGGGTTGTTATAACTCCAAGCCTAGCTTTGCCCGAAGTTGAACCAAGTTTAAAAGAAAATTTTTGTGTCATAGGTTTCAAATGCTTCAACCAAGGGTTGGGATCAAGCCTTCCACGCAATATTTTGTGCCAAAATAGAATATTAATTAGAGCCAAGAATGCAAAGTTATAAAGATTATAGTGCTAAAAAAATATTAACTAAAGTCGGCCTTTACCCCAGCGTTTCTAAAGCATATAACTACATTTGAAGAAAGGATCGAGATATGTCTGAAGACGCTCAACTCGAAGGTACACTTTTGATAGCGCCCTCAAGTACCGAACACCCACTCTATGGCTCTATCATAGAAAGTATTCGCTCGGTTTATGATCCAGAAATACCAGTTAATATCTATGATTTAGGCTTGATTTATACAGTGAACATTAATACTGATTCTGAAGTGCAAGTAGTAATGACGCTTACAGCACCAGGTTGTCCTGTGGCAGGTGAAATGCCTGGCTGGGTAGCAGAAGCCATAGAGCCGCTGCCAGGTGTGAAACATGTGGACGTTGCGCTCGTTTGGGAGCCACCATGGGGCATGGATATGATGTCAGATGAGGCCAGACTCGAACTGGGTTTTATGTAATTGAATAAAATTCAGAATACTTGTACTTAATCACTAAGTGACTTAAGCTTTCCACATATTAAATAGGATCTTAAATGTTTGGTATTCCTGGAAAACCAGCCGTCACACTGACAGAAGCTGCCGCTAATCAAATTCAAAAGCTAATGGAAAAAAATGGTCACCATGGCTTACGAATTGGTGTAAAAAAAGGTGGCTGTGCTGGTATGGAATATACCATGGAATTTGTAGATGCTATCACCTCACACGATGAAGTTGTAGAAAGTGGGGGAGCAGTTATAATGATCGCCCCAATGGCGCAGATGTTTTTATTTGGAACAGAAATTGATTATGAAACAAGCCTGCTAGAGGCTGGTTTTAAATTCAAAAATCCAAATGTTGTTGATGCATGTGGCTGTGGAGAGAGTATCAAATTTGATGAAAAGCTCTCAGCTGAAACGTAATTGTCGAAACTAAAGCATTTATCCGACCAAAAATCAGTTTTGTTAGCCACGAACTCTACTTATGTTTGACACATAATTTAAATAATATTATTCTGAAATGTATTTTGGTTTGGTGATAGAGTTAGTGTATCCAGAAAAAATACCATCTTTCCAAGCTATTAAAGTCATAAAATCAGAGGAATTTTCGATGCCTACAAAAATAGCTGCCGGAAATTGGAAAATGAATGGTACGCAAGCCAATATTTTAGAACTGCAATCGATATCAACCGCAGCAGACCAGCTCGATTGTGAAACAATCATTTGCCCACCGGCGACAATGCTAACCATGGCAACTAGGTTCAGCAAAAAAGTTCTTATTGGTGGGCAGGATTGTCACTCTGAGACAGCTGGTGCCTACACAGGTGATATATCAGCACAAATGTTGGTAGATGCTGGTGCCAGTTGTGTGATTGTTGGCCATTCAGAGCGACGCAAGCATCATGACGAAAACTCAGAAATAGTAAAAGCCAAAGCTAACGCAGCCGTTGCAGCGACCTTAACACCAATAATCTGCGTTGGCGAAACCTTGCAACAACGCAAAAGTGGCAATGCAGTTGCGGCTGTCAGTTCGCAGCTCGAAGAATCTTTGCCAAAGAGTTCCAAAATTATAGTAGCATATGAACCAATCTGGGCAATTGGAACCGGCGCCATTCCATCATTCAAAGAGATATGCGAAATGCACGACGCAATCAGGGCATTACTATTCAGAACTCATGGTAAAAATGGACAAAAAATCTCAATATTATATGGTGGTTCGGTAAAATCCAGCAATGCTACAGAAATTTTTAGCGCAACAAATGTTGACGGCGCGCTAGTTGGAGGTGCAAGTTTAAAATCGACTGACTTTGTTCCAATCATGCAAGCCTTATCAAAAAGTTAGAATATTAGGTTCATAACAAGCATTGAAACAATTAAAAATAGAACTGTCATGATAGATCCGCATCGGACAAAGTCTATTACGCGATAACCACCCGGACCCATTATAAGAGCGTTTACTTGATGAGTTGGGATCAAGAAGGAGTTCGACGTAGAGATAGCAACAGTTAAGGCAAATATTGCAGGATTAGCGCCTGCGGCTACAGCGATTGAAACGGCAAGTGGAACCAGCAAAACTGTGGCACCGACATTTGACATAACTAGTGTAAAAATGGTGGCTATAATAGCCACTCCAACTTGCAGCGCCCAAATAGGCCAACCATCCAACAAACTAAGAATTTGCTGTGCAATCCAACCCGCCGTACCAGTAGCCTGAACCGCAATACCAAGCGGAATAAGGCTAGCCAAAAGAAATACTGTATTCCAACCTACCGCCCCATAGGCTTCGTCCACAGACAAAACCCGAGTGGCAATCATACCCACAGCGCCAGTCAACAGACAAAGCGATAAACGGATATCCGTCACGAGGATCATGAATATAGCTATTGTGAAAAATGCCAAAGCCCAGCCAACTTTCTGGGGTCGAACTTCTTCCCTTGGATACTCAGATGTAACAATTACGTAATCACGGTTGTTGCTAAGACGCGTTAGAGATTCCCATGTTGTATGAACAACTAAAGTATCACCAGCAAACAGGGGTATATTAGTCAGACGGGTAGCCGAATGTTCTGGAGTCTCTACATGGCTCAACGTTTCTGTACTCCGATGAATCCCTAAAAGTGAAAGACCATGCGTTGCCCTATAACGAATTTCTCCAGGCGTTTTGCCAATTACAGGTGACCCAGGGGGTATTACAAGTTCTGCAACACCAGCATGTGTTGCAGCGAACTCATCCGAAAAGTTTTCGAGCTTCGGTAGTAATTCAAGTCCAAAGTCTACTGCAAACTCTTTCACGACTCTGCGCAAACCCAAGATTGCCAGCCGACATGGAGCTTCAATTCGAGTTGGGGCCATAGGCGCAACAACGCGTTTACCCCGATAGTCCGTACCAATGATGTAAATATGATGTGCATCCATTACATCAGCAAGAGAATGACCAATCAAGATATTTCCTGCGGGTACTTTGAGTTCAAAAATATCTACCTGCAGGCCATAGGTATTTTTTACATATTCGCGCATTGATTTTCCAGAGGCGCCTTCATCATTACTTTTTTCAGCAGGTAGGACCCACCTACCAAAGACCACAAAGTAGAGTATTCCAGTAATAACAAGGCACAAACCAATTGGAGTAACATCAAATAAACCAAAAGGTTGCATCTGCTGGTCGGGAGGCAACCCCGCGTTGGCGACTCCCATAAGGTCATTCAACAAAATTAGTGGAGATGAACCAACCATTGTAATTGTGCCACCTAAGATAGCACAGAACCCCATCGGCATTAATAACCGCGATAACGATAATTCCGTTCGCACTGATATCCGACTAACAACTGGTAAAAATAGTGCCGCGGCTCCGACATTTTGCATAAATGACGAAATCACACCAACCGAACCCGATATGATAGGGATAATGCGGCTCTCCGTACTTCCGCCAATTTTTAGAATATATCCAGCTACTTTAGACATTAATCCAGTTTTATCCAGACCAGCACCTATTATCATTACAGCTATAATTGAAATTACAGCATTAGATGCAAAGCCATCAAACAAAGTTGAGGGATCTGCCAAATTATGCAACCCTGGCAATTGGCTTAATAGACCCAAAGTTACCATGGCAAGGATGGCAGTCAGATCTATCCGAAAAGCTTCAGTAACAAAAAGAAAAATTGTGATCCCAAGCACTGCTAAAACAACAACCATTTCTGTTGTTAACAATATAGGATCCATGGAAGCTCTCCTCATAACCCGATAGCTAAAACGTGAAACTAAAGTTTCTCAACGCTTTGGGTCTAATAGCATTATATAGCTACCAACTCTTTTCTCTTATTTAGATTTATTGTTACAATGAAAATAAATGGAATGTAAGTTATGAGCAACAGAAAATACAGTAAGATGTATCGCATTCAAATATGTAAAGGCTCACAAATATTTTCTGGTATTAATGCGATGTTTCTTCTACCGACTTGCTACTTAAAAGGGTTTCAGGCGATATAATGTTATGAAAAAATTTAGCCAATCCCCTCTTGACCAATCGTTCATCCAGAATCCATATCCAGCCTACGAAATCGCCCGTAACTTAGGTGACGTCGTTTGGTGGGAAGACTATAATATGTCAGCCGCCGTAAGTTACCGAGCCGTACGAATGATTTTAAGTAACCGCAACTTGGGAGTTCAAGCGCTAACACCACGACAATGCCCCAAACATCTAACCGAATGGCAAGCTAATGAGTCTGGCTCAATGCTTGCAGTTGAGCCACCCAGACACAAACGATTGCGGGGATTGGTGCTGCGCGCATTTACGGCGAAGACAGTCGCGTCCACCGCCGATGACATTAGGGCTACTTGTCACCATTTGATCGATAAGTTTCCAAGTAAGCCATTTGATTTTTTAAATTATTTCGCTCGGCCTTTACCAGTCCAAATAATAACTACACTTTTAGGGGTTCCTACTGAAAAATGCGATGACCTCTTGCGGTGGTCAAATGCGATGGTCGCAATGTATCAGTCAAAGCGCAGCTATGAAATTGAGTTGGCTGCCAATAAGGCTACCATCGATTTTACTGAATTTTTGGAAAGTTATATTGTACATCGCCGCAAAAACCCTCGCACTGACCTATTATCTGATTTAATCGCTGCGGAAGAGGCAGGGCAGACACTTACCGGAGCGGAACTAATTTCAACCTGCATTTTACTACTAAATGCTGGGCACGAAGCGACAGTTCATACGCTTGGAAATGCACTGAACACATTATTACCTACGTGCCATCGATCTATAACTTCAGAATTAATTGAGGAGGTTTTACGCTATGATCCACCACTTCATGTATTTACGCGCTTTGCTTACGAAGATATCGACTGCTTTGGTTTCAAAATAGAGAAGGGCCAAGAGGTGGCTTGTGTGTTAGCATCAGCAAACCGCGATCCAGAATTTTTGGAAAATCCTAATAAGTTTGATCCATTAAGGAAACCTGTCCAACATCAGTCATTTGGAGCTGGCATTCACTTTTGTGTCGGCGCGCCGTTGGCTCGTTTAGAAATTACGTTAGGTCTTGAGACCCTTTTTGAACGCTTACCAAATCTAAAGATAGCTTCACCAGCAAGCTACGGTAATACTTATCATTTTCATGGTCTAAAGTCCCTAATGCTGGAATGTTAAAGTAAATATTTAGGCCTCTTTAAATTACTTTCACGTAATCAATAAACTTCTGTTTGTTTAGCTAACAAAAAATCGTTGTTTTCTGATAATTGAACTTTTGATAGCCAAAGCGTATACGCACTTAGAAACCAATAAGACCGAGCGTAGCACCGTGAGCCAAGAGACATCCAAACCGCAGTTATTACCAGACGCCCAAACTGTTACTGAAGTTCAGCATTATAGCGATAGTCTGTTCCGCTTTCGTGTCACGCGACCAGCGTCGTTACGTTTTCGATCTGGTGAATTCGTAATGATTGGGTTGATGGGAGACCCAAATCCGGAGACAGGCAAAGTAAAGCCACTTCTTAGAGCATATTCGATAGCATCTCCGTCTTGGGATGACACCCTACAGTTTTACTCTATCAAAGTTGAGGATGGACCACTTACAAGAAAATTGCAGCATATTAGGCCCAATGATCAGGTGATTTTGCGTCCAAAACCTGTTGGCACATTGGTACATGACGCCCTGACCTCTGCAAAGCGAATTTGGTTTTTTTCTACTGGGACGGGCATTGCACCATTTGCTTCGTTGCTGCGTGAACCCGAAACTTATGAACGTTTTGAAAAAGTAGTACTTACACACACCTGCCGAAATCTAGTGGACTTGAAATTCGGTGAGGAATTAATTCAAGCAACTAAAGATGACATATTAGTGGGCGAGCAAGCCCAGGAAAAGTTACAATACTACCCAACCACAACCCGTGAAAAATCTAAAAAAATGGGTCGAGTGACCTCTTTGTTAGAGGACGGAACACTGTTTGAAGAACTAGGCGTTACTGATTTTAACTCATTAAATGATAGGGTAATGGTTTGTGGTTCAATGGGGCTTAACACTGATATAAAAAAGATTTTAGATAAATATGGCCTAAAAGAAGGCGCGAACTCCGATCCAGGTGATTATGTTGTCGAAAAAGCTTTTGTAGGTTAATTAACAAAAATAGTAATAATTAGATACGGCTCCCCTGTTTATAATCTTTACACAAAACCTCTTACTAAAGTTTGTAATATTTAATAAATCCAAACACCAATGATCTAGAAACTATATAGTGTTAGGATTTGGTCTGTGGTCAATACGGTTTAAAAAATCAGAATGATTACAGAGACTAATATTGGCCTTGAAACTAAACTATCGGGACGCTAGATAGAGCATATATTTTTATCTACAAAAGGACTACTGCTATAGCTCGAAGACC
Source organism: uncultured Planktomarina sp. (assembly GCA_905182325.1). GTDB lineage: Bacteria > Pseudomonadota > Alphaproteobacteria > Rhodobacterales > Rhodobacteraceae > Planktomarina. The sequence continues at coordinate 10,831 of CAJJBD010000043.1, forward strand.
TCACAACGCGCCTCCGCAGCGCGAAACCGGACCCCGCGTAAATGAACGCATTAATAATCCTGAACTTCGCTTGATTGATGCAGAAGGAGAGAATGTTGGGTTAGTAACACCACAACGTGCAATGGTTATGGCCGAGGAGGCAGGATTAGATTTGGTTGAAATATCGCCAAATGCAAATCCACCGGTATGTAAAATCATGGACTTTGGGAAATTCAAATATGAAACCCAGAAGAAAGAAGCAGAAGCTCGAAAAAAACAAAAAGTTATAGAGATAAAGGAAGTTAAGTTTCGTCCAAATACAGATACGCATGACTACGAAGTAAAAATGCGAAATGTTTATAAGTTTATAGAAAATGGTGATAAAGTTAAAATTACCATGCGCTTTAGAGGCAGAGAAATGGCCCACCAAGAGCTTGGCCGTGAGCTTTTACTGCGTGTCGCAGAGGATACCAAAGAAATGGGTAAAGTAGAAAATATGCCCAAGATGGAAGGGCGGCAGATGATAATGCTGATTGGCCCCCTGCCCAAATCATAGGTTAAATTGCAATTAGATAAATTTTAGATAAAAATTTCTAAAATTTCTAAAATTTACTATTTTATGATATTATGTGTTGTACTTGGTAAAGGCAGGTAAGACTGTGCTACCAAAAAAAATAAATGGTTATCATGCAAATAAAATTAAAGGGTAAATAATAATGTCAAATCTAAAACCGCAACTTGGGGATTTTTATTGGCAGGACCCTTTTCTAGTAGAAAATCAGTTAAGCGAAGACGACCGCATGCTGCGCGATGCAGCGGCACAATTTGCAAAAAAAGAGCTTCAGCCATCAATTGTTGAAGTGTACCGAGAGGCTCATGTACAACCAGAATTATTTAAAAAAATGGGGGAAGCTGGCCTACTTGGCTCCACCATTTCAGAAGAATACGGCGGGATAGGAGCCAGCTACACTGCCTATGGTTTGATTGCCCGCGAAATTGAACGCATCGACAGTGGGTACCGCTCTATGATGTCGGTGCAGTCTTCATTGGTTATTTATCCTATTCATGCTTACGGTAATGAGGCACAGCGCAAAAAATATCTCCCCAGATTGTGTGCTGGTGATTTAATTGGCTGTTTTGGCTTGACGGAGCCTGATGCAGGGTCTGATCCTTCAGGAATGAAAACGCGTGCCAAGAAAACGTCGGCTGGGTATAGTCTAACTGGATCCAAGATGTGGATATCAAACGCCCCGATCGCGGATGTATTTATAGTATGGGCAAAATCAGAGGCCCACGGCGATAAAATCCGTGGTTTTATTTTGGAAAAAGGCATGCAGGGCCTAAGTACTCCAAAAATTGGAGGTAAATTATCGCTACGAGCCTCCGTTACTGGTGAAATAGTAATGGATGGTGTTGAAGTTAGCAAAAGTGCACTCCTACCAAATGTCGAGGGTCTCAAAGGCCCCTTTGGCTGTCTTAATCGCGCCCGCTATGGAATAGCGTGGGGCGTAATCGGAGCCGCTGAATTCTGTTGGAATGCTGCCCGACAATATGGCCTTGATCGGAAACAGTTTGGGAAGCCACTCGCGCAAACACAACTATTTCAGAAAAAGTTAGCAGATATGCAGACTGAGATTGCACTTGGCCTTCAATCTGTTTTTCGTCTCGGCCAAATGATGGACGATGGCACAGCCAGCCCAGAGTTAATTAGCCTTATGAAGCGCAACAACTGTGGAAAAGCATTAGATATCGCCCGTATGAGCCGTGACATGCATGGTGGCAATGGAATATCAGAAGATTTTCAAATTATGCGTCACGCAGCAAACTTAGAGACAGTTAATACGTACGAGGGAACTCATGACGTGCACGCTCTAATATTAGGGCGTGCACAAACTGGGCTGCAAGCGTTTTTTTAATAGTGTTTTAAAGCATTACTAAACCTACAAAATTTTAGTTAATTATTTCTAATTTCTAATTTGTGATCACAGATTTTTTTGTGTGACCACAAATGTACGAAATGTGCAAATATCACAAATAAAAACTATAATTGAATACCAAAACCCCAATATAGAGGAATCATAACTCTGAACGGGATGCCCATATGAACATTCATGAATATCAGGCAAAAGCCTTACTGCGTAGTTACGGTGCACCAGTATCTGATGGTAGGGTTGTTCTTAAAGCTGACGAAGCCAAAATAGCAGCTGGTGAAATGGATGGGCCACTTTGGGTTGTAAAAGCACAAATTCACGCTGGAGGTAGGGGAAAGGGTCACTTTAAAGAAGCAGATGCCGGTAACGCGGGTGGCGTTCGCATGGCTAAAAGTGTTGAGGAGGCCGAGAAAGAGGCAAAAGCAATGCTCGGCCGTACATTGGTTACCAAGCAAACCGGACCCGCCGGAAAGCAAGTTAATCGTGTTTATATTGAGGACGGTTCAGAAATAAAAAAAGAGTTTTATTTAGCTATCTTAGTGGACAGGCAAACTAGTCAAATATCTTTTGTTGCTTCGACTGAGGGGGGTATGGACATTGAAGTGGTTGCAGCCAAAAGTCCGGAAAAGATTCTAACATTCTCAGTCGATCCCGCAACGGGATATCAAGGATTTCATGGACGTCGGATTGCCTTCAATCTGGGATTAAGTGGAAAGCAAATAAAGCAATGTGTCGCGTTGATGGGCAACCTTTTCCGGATGTTTGTTGAAAAAGATATGGAAATGTTAGAAATAAATCCACTGATTGTCTCCAACAGCGACGATCTAAAGTGCTTAGATGCCAAAATGGGATTTGATGGTAACGCCATATACCGACACGCAGACATATCTGAATTGCGAGATACGACAGAAGAAGATCCGAAAGAGCTCGAAGCTAGTAAGTATGATCTAAATTATATTGCTTTAGATGGTGAGATTGGCTGTATGGTCAATGGCGCAGGGCTGGCTATGGCAACTATGGATATAATAAAACTCTACGGTGCGGAGCCTGCCAATTTTCTCGATGTTGGGGGCGGTGCAACCAAAGAAAAGGTAACAGAAGCATTCAAAATAATTACATCTGACCCACAGGTAAAAGGCATATTGGTCAATATCTTTGGTGGTATTATGCGCTGTGACGTGATTGCTGAGGGCGTTGTGGCGGCAGTAAAGGAAGTTGGACTACAAGTCCCTTTAGTCGTGAGGCTTGAGGGTACGAATGTGGAAAAAGGTAAACAAATCATAAATGAAAGTGACGTAAATGTAATTGCAGCCGATGATCTCAAGGATGGTGCACAAAAGATTGTTGCAGCCGTTAAAAGAAATTGACAGAAAATAATGAGTGCAGATCAATGTTTAATGAATAGGAGCGTCTAATGGCCGTGTTAATTGACCAACACACCAAAGTTATATGTCAAGGTTTTACGGGTAGTCAGGGTACATTCCATTCCGAACAGGCAATCGAGTATGGAACCAAAATGGTGGGTGGTGTAACGCCTGGAAAAGGCGGCCAATTACATCTGAACTTACCAGTGTTCAATTCTGTACATGAAGCAAAGGCCGTTACAAAGGCGAATGCGACAGTAATTTATGTTCCACCACCATTTGCCGCCGATTCCATACTCGAAGCAATTGATGCCCAAATGGAAGTAATTGTATGTATTACCGAAGGCATTCCAGTTTTAGATATGATAAAAGTTAAAAGGGCACTGGAGGGTTCATCCAGCCGTTTAGTGGGTCCTAATTGTCCTGGAGTTATAACTCCGAACGCGTGCAAGATTGGAATTATGCCAGGGCATATCCACCGCCGTGGGTCAGTTGGCGTAGTCTCTAGGTCTGGAACTTTGACATATGAGGCTGTCAAACAGACCACCGACGTTGGACTGGGCCAATCAACTTGCGTGGGTATTGGCGGTGATCCAATAAAAGGAACTGAGCATTTAGATGTGCTGGAGTGGTTTCTTGCCGATGAAGAAACCAAAAGCATAATTATGATTGGGGAAATTGGCGGGTCTGCCGAAGAAGAGGCTGCACAATTTTTAGCTGATGAGAAGAAAAAAGGTAGGTGGAAACCAACTGCTGGGTTCATTGCAGGCCGTACTGCTCCCCCTGGTCGCCGTATGGGTCATGCGGGTGCCATCGTAGCAGGTGGCAAGGGTGGCGCCGACGATAAAATAGAGGCAATGCGGTCAGCTGGAATTATTGTTGCGGAAAGCCCGGCTGGTCTTGGTGAAGCCGTTTTGGAAGCCATTGGTTAATTTTATGCGAACAGCTCACTTTGAGGAAACAACCTGATGACTGACCATTCAGAGAACGCTCAATTTCACGCGTCATCATTTATGCAAGGGCACAATGCTGAATACCTAGAACAAATGCATTCTCGCTATGCTGCAGATCCCAAATCTGTAGATGAACAGTGGTCCGCATTTTTTAAAGAACTTGGTGATGCTCAAGGAGATGCTTTAGCAGAAGCATCAGGCCCATCTTGGAGCCGGAACGATTGGCCACTGTCACCATTGGACGACCGCACATCTGCCCTAACTGGCGAATATCCAGCTACAATTGATGTTCCCATCTCTGGAGAAACAATTGCCTCTACAAAAACAACAAGCGATGCGAATATTAATGATGAGCAAGTAAAAGGTGCGGTTCTTGATAGTTTGCGAGCGCTAATGTTGATCCGGGCCTATCGCATTCGCGGCCACTTAGGCGCAGATCTTGACCCACTACAAATGCGTGATGATAGTCCGCGACCAGAATTAGATCCAGTCACTTACGGCTTTAAGGAATCTGACCTTGATCGGCCTATTTTTCTAGACAACGTGTTAGGCCTAAAGTTTGCATCCATGCGAAAAATACTTGAAATTGTTAGTCGCACTTATTGCGGTACTTTTGCTTTACAGTACATGCATATTCTTGATGCCGAACAATCTTCATGGCTGAAAGAGCGAATAGAAGGATATGGCAAGGAAATTAGTTTCACCCGTGAAGGGCGAAAAGCCATTTTACAGAAACTTGTAGAAGCCGAAGGCTTTGAAAAGTTTCTTCATGTGAAATATATGGGCACTAAGCGTTTTGGCCTCGACGGTGGTGAGAGCTTAATCCCAGCCATGGAGCAGATCATTAAACGTGGTGGCGCATTGGGTGTTCAAGACATAATTATAGGTATGCCACATCGGGGTCGGCTATCTGTACTCGCGAATGTGATGGCTAAACCTTACCGCGCCATTTTTAATGAATTTCAGGGGGGATCCTTCAAACCTGAGGACGTCGACGGATCTGGTGATGTAAAATATCACCTTGGGGCATCTTCAGATAGAGAGTTTGACGGTAATTCAGTGCATTTATCACTAACTGCAAATCCAAGTCACTTGGAAGCAGTAAATCCAGTAGTTTTAGGAAAAGCGCGCGCAAAACAAGATCAAAATAATGATTCTGCCCGGACAACTGTTCTGCCAATTTTGCTGCACGGCGATGCAGCATTTGCTGGTCAGGGCATAATAGCGGAAGGTTTTGGCCTATCTGGTCTCAAAGGCCACAAAAATGGTGGTACAATTCATATAGTAGTAAATAACCAAATCGGCTTCACAACAGCACCCCATTTGAGCCGGTCCTCTGCATATCCAACAGATATAGCTTTAATGGTAGAGGCCCCCATTTTCCATGTGAACGGCGATGATCCTGAGGCGGTAGTCCATGCTGCAAAAGTAGCAACTGAGTACCGGCAAAAGTTTAAAAAAGACGTTGTGTTAGACATTATCTGCTATCGGAGATTCGGTCATAATGAAGGGGATGAGCCTATGTTTACCAACCCCGTCATGTACAATAAAATAAAAAAACAGAAGACGACACTGACTCTTTATACAGAGCGTTTAGTCAAAGACGGCTTAATACCTGAAGGTGAGATTGAGGATAATAAAGCTAGCTTCCAGGCCTATTTAAATGAAGAGTTCGAAGCAGGTAAAAACTATAAGCCTAATAAAGCTGACTGGCTGGATGGCAGATGGTCAAAAATAAACCGTCGTGGAGAAGAATACCAACGTGGTGTTACAGCCATTACTAAGGAAACCTTCAATGAAGTCTCCAAACCGCTGAGCCAAGTTCCAAAAGGGTTTCCTATTCATAAAACAGTTCAGCGGATGTTGGATACAAAAGCAGAGCATATAAAATCTGGTACGGGGATCGACTGGGCAACAGGCGAAGCTTTAGCCTTTGGATCGTTGTTAACAGAGGGGCATCCAGTACGCCTGTCTGGACAGGATAGTACGCGTGGTACGTTCAGCCATAGACACTCAGGAATAGTGAACCAAAACAATGAAGACCGATACTATCCACTAAATAATATTCGCAAGGGACAGGGGCAATATGAAGTCATAGACTCTATGCTCTCAGAATATGCAGTGCTGGGTTTTGAATATGGCTATTCTTTGGCTGAACCTAATGCATTAGTCATGTGGGAGGCTCAATTTGGGGACTTTGCTAATGGAGCTCAGATTATGTTTGATCAGTTTATTTCTAGTGGTGAGAGTAAATGGCTTCGGATGTCCGGTTTAACAATGCTACTACCACACGGGTTTGAGGGCCAAGGTCCAGAGCACAGTTCTGCAAGGCTAGAACGTTTTTTACAGATGTGTGGGCAAGACAACTGGATTGTTGCAAATTGTACAACACCAGCAAATTATTTCCACATATTACGTCGTCAAATTCATCGTAGCTTTCGTAAACCGTTAGTACTAATGACACCCAAGTCATTGCTACGCCATAAAATGGCGGTTTCAAAGCGAGAAGAATTTACTACTGGGTCAAGCTTTCACCGCGTTCTTTGGGACGACGCTCAAAATGGTGGCTCCCAGACGAAACTTGTAGCTGATAAAAAAATAAAACGTGTGGTGATGTGTTCTGGTAAAGTCTACTATGACCTCCTCGAGGAACGAGATGCACGTAATATTGACGATATCTACCTTCTGCGTGTGGAACAATTCTATCCGTTTCCGGCTATCTCCTTGGTCAGTGAACTAGGGCGATTTAAAAAAGCCGAGATAGTTTGGTGCCAAGAAGAGCCAAAAAATCAGGGCGCTTGGGCTTTTATTGAGCCTAATATAGAGTGGGTTCTTACTCGAATTGGTGCCAAAAACTTGCGACCAACTTACGCCGGACGAGCTACTTCCGCTTCTCCGGCCACAGGGCTTGCATCAACACATAAATCACAACAAGCCGCGCTCATAAATGAAGCGCTTACGTTGAAAGGATAAGATAATGTCCATCGAAGTTCGCGTGCCCACTTTGGGCGAGTCTGTCTCAGAAGCAACTGTTGCAACCTGGTTTAAAAAGCCTGGAGACCATGTTGCAGTAGACGAAATGCTTTGTGAATTAGAAACTGATAAGGTAACTGTAGAGGTACCTAGTCCAGTGGCTGGCACTGTAACTGAAATTGTTGCTCCAGAGGGCACCACCGTAAGTGTTGAAGCACTACTGGCACAGATTAGCGAAGGCGATGTTGGAAAAATAGCTGTAGCGAATAAACAGCAACCAAATCTTTCAACTGATCAAGGTGTAGCTGTTATGGTTCCAACATTAGGTGAAAGTGTAAGCGAAGCTACAGTTGCTGAATGGTTTAAGCAGCCTGGCGATGCTGTAGCCCAAGATGAGATGCTTTGTGAACTAGAAACTGACAAAGTCAGCGTCGAAGTTCCTGCGCCGTCAGCTGGCATATTAAGCGAAATATTAGCACAAAAAGGTAGCACAGTTCTCGCTGGCAGCCAACTAGCAACGATTGGCGGAACCGATACCAAAAATTTGGCTAAGTCCATTACAAACCCAACTAAATTTACCGCTATGGATATTGAGGACGCTCCCTCAGCCAAGAAATTAATGGTCGAAAAAGCGATTGTTCGATCCAGTATAGTACCTACCGGTAGAGATGGACGCGTCATGAAAGAAGATGTGGTACAGTTACCCACTAACCGTTCAGCGGCGGATACACCAGCTGCCACCAACTCACCAGCACCAGTGGATGATGCAGCACGTGAGGAGCGGGTAAAGATGACTCGTCTCCGACAGACTATTGCCCGCCGCCTCAAGGACAGCCAAAATACTGCCGCCATGCTTACCACTTATAATGAAGTGGATATGACCGCGGTGATCGGGTTGCGTAACGAATACAAAGAACTATTTCTGAAAAAGCACAAAGTAAAATTAGGATTTATGTCATTTTTCACAATAGCCTGCTGTCATGCCCTTCAGGAAGTTCCCGAAGTTAATGCAGAGGTTGAAGGTACCGATATAGTCTACAAAAACTTTGTCCACATAGGCATTGCGGCCGGCACCCCAACCGGTCTTGTAGTACCAGTTATTCGAGATGCTGACTCAATGTCATTTGCGCAGATAGAAAAAGAGATTGCAGAAAAAGGGGCCCGCGCAAGGGATGGAAAACTAACGATGGCAGAGATGCAGGGTGGTACATTTACAATTTCAAATGGTGGAGTTTACGGCTCTTTGATGTCGTCACCAATTCTAAACCCACCACAGTCAGGTATCTTAGGGATGCACAAAATTCAAGACCGCCCAATAGCGTTAGATGGTCAAGTTGTAATCCGCCCAATGATGTATTTGGCGCTAAGTTATGATCATAGGATAGTCGATGGCAAAGGAGCCGTGACTTTCCTCGTGAGAGTTAAAGAGGCGCTGGAAGATCCGCGCCGCTTGCTCATGGAACTTTAAAAAGCCAAAAATTGATAAACAAAATATTCTAAAAAAATTAGGTGATCGAGCAAACGCCTTAACTGTTTAAATAGGAGGATAATTCTCGTGGCTTCATACGACGTAATTGTAATTGGTTCCGGCCCAGGCGGCTATGTAAGTGCTATTCGCTGCGCGCAGTTGGGGTTTAAGACAGCATGCGTAGAGGGCCAGAATGCCCTAGGAGGAACATGCCTCAATGTAGGCTGTATCCCCTCGAAAGCTCTGTTACACGCTAGTCATCAGCTTCATGAAGCACAGCATAACTTTGCAAAAATGGGCCTAATAGCTGATAACCCAGTAGTCGACTGGACCAAAATGCAAGGATACAAATCAGAAGTAATCGAGGGCAACACCCAAGGTATTGAATTTTTATTTAAGAAGAACAAAATTGATTGGTTAAAGGGTTGGGCAACAATCCCTAGTGTTGGAAAAGTTCTTATTGGCGACGAAACACACACAGCCAAACATATTATTATCGCAAGTGGATCAGAACCCTCTACTCTTCCAGGAATTGAAATTGACGAAAAAATAGTTGTTACCTCCACGGGGGCTCTCGCCTTAGACAAAATACCTAAAAAAATGATTGTAATAGGTGCAGGCGTAATAGGTCTTGAGCTTGGGTCGGTGTACGCCCGATTGGGCGCTGAAGTAGAAATTATAGAATTTCTAGATGAAATTACTCCAGGCATGGATGTAGAAATTCAAAAGAACTTTCAACGTATATTGAAAAAACAAGGCCTCAAATTCACTATGGGCGCGGCTGTTCAATCAGTTTCTGTTAACGACAAAATAGCTAAAGTTAATTATTTAAAGCGAAAAAAAGATACCGAACATGAGGTTGAAGCTGACGTGGTATTAGTGGCCACAGGCCGAAAACCATTCACGGATGGGCTAGGCCTTGAAGCTCTTGGTATAGCAATCACTGCAGGTGGCCAGATCGAAACTGATAATCATTATTCAACAAATATTTCAGGAATTTATGCTATTGGAGACGCCATAACTGGGCCCATGTTGGCTCATAAGGCTGAAGATGAAGGCATGGCTGTGGCTGAAGTTTTAGCTGGCCAAGCCGGGCACGTAAACTACGGTGTAATTCCTGGCGTAATCTACACGCATCCAGAAGTTGCTAGTGTGGGGCTAACAGAGGAGCAATTAAAAGAAACTAACCATAATTATAAAGTAGGCAAGTTTTCGTTTATGGGTAATGGCCGTGCAAAAGCTAACTTTGCAAGCGAAGGGTTTGTAAAAATTATTGCGGACGTAACGACAGATCGGATCTTAGGGGCACATATTATAGGGCCAATGGCGGGCGATTTGATACATGAAATTTGTGTTGCAATGGAGTTTGGCGCAGCCTCTGAGGATCTTGCACGGACTTGCCATGCCCATCCAACTTACTCAGAGGCTGTACGCGAAGCCGCTTTGGCTTGTGGCAATGGCGCCATTCATAGCTGAGAAATTTATTAATGGGCCAACATCCGCAAACCTTGAGTTACGTCGGCACGCACAGCCACGCGCAACCCTGGCTCGTCACCTGCCTTGAGCGCTGCCAATATTAGTTTGTGGTTGGCTGGTGGGTCTTTCCGCTGGAGGCGACCGTAGAGAGCACGCATTGTTGGACCCATTTGCAACCAAACCGTTTCTACCGTAGCTAACATTGCCGGTGCCTGCGCGCGAAGATAGAGAGTACGATGAAATTCTAGATTGGTTTTGATATAATCTACTGCGTCAGATTTAGCCACAGCTACTGCAATCGCGTTGTTAATATTCTGTAATCGCTCTACTAACGCCAAGTGTGCACGTGGTAGAGCCCGGGAGGCTAATTCAACTTCAATAAGGGCGCGTAGAGAGGCTAACTCTTCTATTCGGTCATTTGAAAGTTCTGGAGTTTGAAATCTACCAGTAACAGAGATACTCAGGGCACCCTCTGCCGCCAAACGTTTTAATGCTTCCCGCACAGGTGTAATAGAAACGTCAAATTCCGCAGCTATTCCCCTAAGGGTCATCGCTTGAGCAGGCTTCACCTCCCCGTACATAATGCGCTTACGCAATATACGAAACAGCTGATCATGGGTTGCTAAGTAGGTATCTTCTAGCTTCTCTGACATGGGCCTTTGTGATCACATTTTTTCACACTGTCAAATTAGAACTATTTAAACTGATAACTATGTAAAACTTCACCGTGAACCTTCAACCAAGTTCGTTGATGGTCATAATTAGGAAAAAGTTGTTCCACTACAGACCAAAAGTTCGCTGAATGGTTCATTTCCACTAAATGGGCCACTTCATGTGCACAAACATAATCTAATACATCAGGAGGTGCCATAATCAACCTCCACGAGTAACTTATGTTACCTCTCGTAGAGCATGATCCCCACCTCGATATTGTATCACGCAATGTAAGCTTCCCGTATGACTGGCCCAACGCCTCTGCATAATGATCTGTGGCTGCACTTAAGGCTTGGCGTGCTTGAAATTTTAAAAATACTTTTGCTCGGGAAGCAATTACTGATTGAGGACCCGGTACAGTTAGAACTGAACCTACTTGCATCACCTTTTTACCGTCGCCCATACGTATGTTGAATTTTTCACCTTTATAAAGAAGTTGGCTGCCAGCACATACTGGAGTATTTTTTGGTAGAGCCACCAAATTCTCTCTAATCCAGGATTCTTTTTCTATTAAAAAGCATTTTGCCTGTGCAATTGGGCAGGATATTGGCAAACTCAAAGTCACCAATCCTTTTATCCGCGAAATACGAAGTGACATTCGCCGCGACCGCTTAGATCTGCGCAAAACGACACTAATTTGGGGGTTTCCTGGTAAGAGCACTATCTGTTCCATAGAAATTGATGCAGAATTCATACAAGATATCCATTAATTAATAGATTCACCTTTGACACTGGCCATTCTCTATGTCACTCGGCATGGATTGTCACCGAATTACTAGAGGGGGTAACCCATGCCAGAAGCAGAATGGGGTACTAAACGTATCTGCCCAACTACCAGTCAGCGTTTTTATGATCTAAATAAAGATCCGATCGTGAGCCCCTACACGGGCGAAGTCGTTTCTGTAGATTCAAACAAAGGTCGAACGATGGTTGCCGACGCTCAAGATGCTCAAACCAAAAAGATGGAAGAAGCCGAGGCAGAAGCTGAAAACGTTGTATTGGAAGACGATGTTGAGGAAGATTTGGGTGATGATGTACTTGATGATGATGATGATGAGACTGTTTCGCTTGATGAGATAACTGATGTTGCCGCGGAAGACGACGACAGTTAAAATTTCACTCTTGGCAAATTGATTTAGAATTGATCATTATCTAAAAATATTGCACTAAAGGGCTCTTAGCTCAGCTGGGAGAGCGCCTGCATGGCATGCAGGAGGTCAGCGGTTCGATCCCGCTAGGGTCCACCATTTCACTAAAAAACTAAATTAAATCAATGGGGATGAGCAATGGAACTCAAACCTGACCTGAATTATATAAATAGGTTTAGCAAAAAGTATTCCATAAACAAATAAAAAATTTTGGTGGCATCACAGTCCTAGAGCAGTGATTACTTAGCTCAATAAAACTGGGCGAGTAGCCAAGCCCTCGGCTTCTTAGAAATGCCAGGACCATCACAAGTCAGATCCCTACCCCATTGCGCTTTTGGCAGACCAGAGTGGCCAAGCGGGGTAACCAGAGCTAAAATATAATATGCATGTTATCGTAATTACATTTAGCGACAAGCACATATGCCTATAAAAACATGTATCAGATTGTATCTATATATAATTGTATTTTATTATTGAGAAAGTTAACGATCCTAGAGAATGTGAAAGAACAACTACCTTTTTTTGTAGTTTTTTTATTGTGAGTGAACATTTTCTAAAGCCAAAACTATAGGGAGGGCTAGCGATGCTGAAGCAACTAAGATTGGGGAGACAGGGATTTGTCACCTCCGAGCAAGGCATTTATATGATGTCTATCGGCATAACTATGGATAAAACAGATTTATACGGAAAAAAAATGATATAACCGTTAATTGCGTGTCTACACTGATCGAACGCTGCGTCGACGCTGGCGTAACTCACTTTGATACTGCTCAAGCATACAAAAATTTATGGTCTATGTTTATAGGTTCATAGTTTTTTCTAGCAAACTCTTCTGAACAGAAAATGAAACCAGGCCTCGCGATCACGGAGGGCAAATGACAGATAGCCACTAAAGTTCCCCCACCTGGTGGTAAGGCTCACGTAAAGGAAGCATGTTATCAATCTTGACGAGGCTTAGGGGTAGAATGCATAGATCTGTACTATCTTCATCAAATTGACTCCAAAATCCCTATCGAAGTTACAATGGAAGCAATGAACTAACTAATTGCAGAGGGCAGAATCAAGTATGTTGGAATATCTGAAGCCTCAATATCAACAGTTCGCCGCGCCCATGCAGTGTGTCCACTGACATGCGTTCAAATGGAATGGTCACTGTATGCGCGCGACTTAGAAGACGAGATTGTGCCATTGTGTGCAGAACTCAGGATTGGGATAGTGGCGTACGCACCAATGGGGCGGGGAATGCTAGCAGACACGTCGCTCAATGTTTCTAAGGTGGGTTTTATGGATTTTCGCAAGATGGGTAAAGTAAGATACGTGGCAAAAGACGGAGAGCGCCAACTGGCGCAAGCGCTTGAGAACCTCACCAATAAAAAGGTGTCTCCATAGCCACTTTAAGCCTCGCATGGTTGCAAAAGAAGGGTCGTGACCTACTAAAAGGGGCGGGTATTCCACCCATACCTGGCACCGCAAACCCAACTCACATGGTGGAGAATGTAAAGCCAGTCCCGCTATCATACACCCTGACTAAAAAGGATATGCAGGCGATAGAAGAATACATTCCCAGAGAGGCAATGACGGGTGTCTCCCGATATGTTGGTAGCTTTGCAAAAGATGTTTTTAGCGCTGAAAATAACATCACGTTCGAGGAATGGAAAAGTAAATAAAACCAGACAATCGATTGTCTGTTTTCAACTGTGCAAAGCCAGCAGCTTCGCACAGTAGCGTCTTCTTGCTTGTATTATGCAATTAGCTACTTTGTGTACTGTTTTTAAGGAAATTACAAAATGAAGCGTAAAGCTCGTGGGTATAGAAAATTGATGGCTTTATTTGTAATATTATTTATATTAAATTTTGGATTTGGCGTACTGACAAGTTGTCAGCAATTTGGGGCAAACCCATCCGGGGACTATCTCAATATTATAAAGGCATCTCCAAACTACGACGTCGGAAAAGGCCAGTTTGTAAATTTAATAACGATGAGCAATATTGGCGATGATGTAAATTTCTGGGACGACCCTTTCGGGCGGGTCACGCCAAATTATTTGTTTAATTCGAATAAAACCTCACCAAATACACTGATGCCCGAGGCTCAAAACGCCAATATGCTGGAATTTTCTAACAGCAAGTTGGATATTAAGTTTATATGGCTAGGACACTCAACTATTTTGCTTTCAATAAATGGTTAAACAATTCTTGTTGACCCTATTTTCTTAAATAGTGCCGCCCCTGTTTCATTTATCAACAAGCGTTTTCAGCCTCCAGTAATTGCCTTAGATGAATTGCCTAGGGTAGACTATATCCTGATATCAAACGATCACTATGACCACCTTGATATGGAAACTATCCAGTATTTTGGTAATAAAAAAATAACTTTTATTCTTCCCCTTGGAGTGGGTTCGCACCTACGACGCTGGGGTGTTGAGCAGTCAAAAATCACTGAGATCGATTGGTGGGGTCAAGTTGACATGGGAGACCTTTCATTCATCGGAGCGCCAACAAAGTATTTTTCAGGTAGGTTAGGAGCGATCTCTACAATGGAGACGCTGTGGTCGTCATGGGTAATAAAAAGTTCGGAAAACAGCGTCTACCTCAGTGGAGATTCAGGCTATGATACCCACTACAAAGAAATTGGCGATAAACTAGGCCCGTTCGATGTTGTTTTCATGGACAGTGGCCAATATAATGAACGCTGGCGAACAGTCCATAATATGCCCGACGAAGTGATCAAAGGGTTTAACGATCTTGGTGGACGCTATCTGGTGCCAGTGCATTGGGGCATGTTCAACATGTCGTTACATAACTGGTTCGATCCAGCCGCTGAGGTAACGGCGAGATCCAGACAAAACGACATTCAGCTGATTACACCACGCCTCGGCAAGCTAATTTCATTGGACGACCCACCACCGTTTGATGAGTGGTGGACGGGAGTAGACTAGAAAGAAATCAAATGATTGATGTCAATTTAGTAAAAGAGATAATTTTTAAACAACAAAAGCCAATTCCTAAAAGAGTTTATTCTAATACTTTTAATGAATTTGGGTATTAACATGTATCGTGTTTAAAAGGACTTCTAAGTCAACGTACGCCGAACAGCGTCCCGCCAACCATCGTAAAGTGTATCTCGATCTTGATTAGACATTTGCGGCTCAAATCGCCGATCTAGGACCCATCTTTGAGCAAAGGTATCTTGTTCTGGGTAGACACCTGATTTTGAACCGGCCAGCCAAGCTACGCCCAAAGCTGTAGTTTCAAGAACTTCTGGACGGTCGACCGGAGCATCTAAAATATCTGCTAAAAACTGCATCGTCCAATCACTCGCTGTCATACCCCCATCAACCCGTAGGACCGATGTATTTTTGTCGCCCACATCACCCTGCATAGCTAGAAGCAAATCACGCGTTTGATAGCCAACACTCTGCAATGCCGCTTTTGCGATTTCATTGGGCCCAGAATTACGAGTTAAGCCAAAGATAGATCCACGACACTCAGAATCCCAGTATGGAGCTCCTAACCCAGTGAATGCTGGTACTAGATACAATGACTGGGTCGCATCAGCATTTAGAGCCATATTTTCTGTTTCGTCAGCCTTCTTGATTATTCCAATTCCATCACGCATCCACTGTACGACTGACCCAGCTATGAAAATTGAGCCTTCCAGCGCATATGTTGGTCGCCCATCAAACTGATAGGCAATCGTGCCTAATAAGCGGTTTTTCGATTTGACCAAAACAGACCCTGTATTTAACAAGGCAAAACATCCAGTTCCATACGTAGATTTCAGCATACCAGGGGTAAAACAAGCCTGTCCGATAGTGGCTGCTTGTTGATCACCAGCCACACCGTGGATTGGTATATTTCCACCAAAACATTTAGTATTTCCAAAGTTCGCAGCACAATCATTTACTGTCGGTAAGATGCTCATGGGAATGTTTAAAAGGTCACAGATTTCTGGGTCCCATTGACCTTTTACGATATCATACATCATTGTCCGAGCCGCATTTGTCGCATCAGTTACGTGAGATGCTCCATTAGTCATTTTCCAGATCAAATAACTATCTATCGTACCAAATAATAGTTTGCCCCTTTGAGCAGCTGATTTTGCGCCATCCACATTTTCCAAGAGCCAATTGACTTTGGTACCAGAAAAGTATGGATCGATCAGTAAACCAGTTTTATCCACAATCATTGGGCCATGCCCCGCGGAGCGAAGTGTCTCACAATAGGAAGCTGTCCTACGATCTTGCCAAACGATAGCCCTGAAAATTGGGATGCCTGAATTTCGGTCCCACAACACAGTGGTTTCTCGTTGGTTTGTGATTCCAATTGATGCAAGATTTTCCGGCTTACATGATGCTTTATTCATCACGTCACGAACGGTTGCCATAACCGAGCCCCAAATCTCCTCGGCATCGTGCTCAACCCATCCAGATCGAGGGTAATGCTGGGTTAACTCCTGCTGGCTGGTAAAGGCAGGCTGCATATTTTGATCGAACAAAATAGCTCTGGTAGAAGTGGTGCCTTGATCTATGGCTAAAACAAAGGTCATCTAATATCCATTCAGCACTAATTAGCGTTATTTAGTTTGCCTAGCCACGAAAACCACTTGCAACGACAAATTTTTCTGATGAATTTGATCGCGATGCTGGCGGCTTAATATTAGATACCTTGGTAAATTTTTTCTTAAGCAATCCTTGCAGTTCTCCCTCAGCACCACCAGCCAAAACTTTAGCCACAAAAGTACCGCCAGGCGCCAAAACGTCGAAAGCAAAATATGCTGCAGCTTCACACAGTGATATTATCCGCAGGTGGTCTGTCTGTTTATGTCCAGAAGAGGCTGCTGCCATATCTGACATCACAACATCAGCTTGGCCATTAAGCCATTCTTTTGTTTTTACATCTGCTCCGTCAGCCATAAAATCAAGAGTATAAATATCCGCGCCAAAAATGGTTTCAACTTCTTGAAGGTCTATACCTAGGACACTACCAACTTTCTTACTTTTGCGCTCACCCAAGGCATTTACCCTACGCGCAGCCACTTGGCACCAGCCACCAGGCGCACAACCTAAATCTACAATACGAGCTCCAGGAATTAAAAATCTATATTTATCGTCTATTTCTAGTATTTTGTAAGCAGCACGACCACGATAACCCTCTACTTGAGCTCTTTTTACATAGGGGTCATTTAACTGCCGTTCTAACCAAAGCGTTGAAGATAGGCGGCGACCTCTTGCTGTTTTTACTTTTACACGTAGCTCGCGCTGACCACGACCACTGTTGTTGGATGGGCTTTTCGCCATTTGATTAGCTCTTTTGTTCTCGTAGTACAGAATCTGCACTCATTTGGGCATATAGTAAACCTTCTCTAAGGCCACGATCTGCTACTGATAGATTATGTGTTGGCCAAATACGGATTAATGCCTGCAAAATTGCAGCTCCAGACATTATTAGAGCCTGGCGTTCATGGCCAATAAGCGGATCTTTTTGCCTCCCCTCCTGGCCCAACCTTAGATAGTCATGTATTATCTTTTCAATTTCGGCAGAAGACATCGATAGACCATCTACTTTATTTCGGTCATAACGGCGTAAACCTAAATGGCTGGCGGCAACAGTGGTAACTGTCCCACTTGTACCAATAATTTGAAAACGATTTGTCTCGTGTGGACGATCATAGGGGATAAATTTCTCAAGTTTTTCTTCAAACATAAGACTCATAAGGGCAAATCTGCCAGCGTCATCATCGACATCATCGAATAAATCTCGCAGTGTAGCTACACCCAATGGAATTGAAATCCAATCCACCACTTTAGCACCAAACTTATTCGGCCGTGAGCGGGACCTAAACCCTTTATGTAAATGCATGATAGCACGACTGCGTAGTGCCAGCTCAACATTCACAAGATCAATCCAAACCAATTCAGTGGAGCCGCCACCTATATCAACTACTAACAGTTGTTCCGTTTCGCGATTTACCAAAGGCCCACAAGACAAGACTGCTAGCTGAGCCTCCTCTTCAGCAGAAATAATATCAAGTTGCAGTCCAGTTTCTTTTTTAATTTTTTGCATTAACGCTTGGCCGTTTTCTGCCCGCCGGCAAGCCTCTGTTGCGACTAACCGCTTTTTCTTAATATTAAACTGAGCAAGCTTTTGACTGCATATTCGTAATGCTTGTATTGTCCGATTCATCGATACTTGGCTAAGGCGGCCACTATTTTCCAAACCAGCCCCAAGTTGAACGGACTTTGAGAAGCTGTCCACAACTTTAAATTGCGCACCATCCGGTTGCGCAATAAGCAGTCGACATGAATTTGTACCCAGATCCAGCGCCGCATATAGCTGCTGACTTTGGGGCTTTGAGCCTGTGGTAGATCCAACCGCTTTATGAACCACGCCCGCAGACTGAGGACGCTTTGGCGCCATAGTTACGCCTTTCGAATATCGAGTTAAAATCATCGTAAGCGCATTCCTCTTGGCTTACAATCACCCTTAAGGGTAATAGCTTTACTTCTTAGTTATAAGCTTATGGTTCATCTAATTTAGTTTGTTATGTTGCCGAAGTCGCTGCTACTCTTTCGATTGTCGAAAACCGACGGTGAATGAACAATACAAGCACCTACAGAATTAGTGAAAAGCGAGGTATTAGATGGCTGACGTAGTGATTGTGTATTGGCGAGATATCCCGGCTCAAGTTATTGTCGGCAAAGGACGTAAAGCATCCAAAATTCAACTTCCAGAGCGTTTTGAGCAAGCCATCGATAGGGTGGCAATGAAAGTAGGTGCTGAAGATGCAGACGCTTATTTAGCCGAATGGAGAAAAGCAGGGTCTTATTTTTTGGATGGAGATCCAGACCTTATTGCGAAATCAGAAGCAACTAGGATTGATACAGAATACACTCGAGAAAAAATTAAAAAACTAATAGAAAATGATGGCTGGGCCAATTGAAAAAAACGATCCCAAATAAGAGGAATTACTAATGGGCTTACTAAATTTTGCAGCAAAAGAAGTTAAAAAGCCAGAAAGTAGTATTCAACTAGAAGGGTTTCTAAAAGGTTTTTCTATTGAAGTTATGCCAAGAACAGCTGAAAAAATTGAAAGCTTTCGTGATCTACTTCCAATTGGAACTAGAGTTTACATCGCGCACTTAGAGGACACACCTATTGAGGATATGGTGGCAACTGCCAAACGAATAGCTGCAGAAGGCTTTGATGTGATGCCACATTTTCCCGCGCGCTTAATTAAAAACAGGCAAACTTTAGAGAATTGGATTGCAATGTACCAAGGTGAGGCAAATATCAGCCAAGCCTTGCTACTAGCCGGAGGTTTAACAAATCCACATGGAGACTTTGCAGACTCTATGCAGCTGCTTGAGACTGACGTTTTTGGAAATGCAGGTTTCAAATCTTTACACGTGGCAGGTCACCCCGAAGGCAATAAAGATATTGACCCAGACGGGTCGTTGACCAACGTCAACAAAGCACTCCACTGGAAACAGGCTTTCTCTGATACATCTGACGCTGAAATGGCTATAACAACACAATTTTGTTTCGAAGCAGATCCAGTAATTAAATGGGCAAATAGCTTGGCAGATAATGGTATAAAGTTGCCAATCCATATTGGTGTGGCGGGTCCAGCTAAACTGCAAACACTTATCAAGTTCTCTATTGCCTGCGGTGTTGGAGCGTCATTGCGTGTTTTACAGCGCCGCGCAAAAGATCTGACAAAATTACTTCTGCCATTCACCCCAGATGAATTTTTAACAAGTTTAGCAGTCGAAAAAAATAAGAACCCAGCCTTTAACATAACTAACATTCACTTTTTTCCACTTGGTGGAATAAAAACAAATGCCAAGTGGGCTATCGAGAACGGCGGATCCTCTGCTGTTCCTCTTTCTCAATCCTAAGGATCCACTAAATGACACGCACCGTTGTCGAGTCCAAAACCAAAACTGCAATAATCGGCTTTGACGAACCATTTTGTGTTATCGGCGAACGAATAAATCCAACAGGTAGAAAAATATTGAATGCAGAACTTGAAGCCGGAGATTTTTCCCGAGTTGAAGCGGACGCAATCTCTCAAACAGCTGCTGGAGCAAATATTTTAGATATTAATTCTGGTGCAGTATTTTCAAACAAAATGGCCGAAGACCCACGGTACGCAGATAATAACTTTGTAGAGCCAACCTTAATGGCGGAGCTGGTAAAACGGGTGCAGGCCGTGGTTGACACCCCACTATGCATTGATAGCTCAGTACCGGGTGCTTTGGAAAATGGCCTAGCTGCTGCCGAGGGCCGTCCTCTACTTAATTCAGTCACTGGCGAGGAAGATAGACTAGATTTAGTGTTACCCTTAGTTAAAAAATATAACGTGCCAGTTGTAGCAATCTCTAACGATGATACCGGAATTTCAGAGGATCCAGACGTAAGGTTTGCAGTTGCTAAAAAAATTGTTGAGCGAGCGGCTGATTTTGGAATTCCGGCGCATGACATTGTAGTTGACCCACTGGTAATGCCAGTTGGGGCAATGGGAAGTGCGGGTTTACAGGTATTTACGTTGGTCCGTCGGCTTCGTGACGAACTAGGGGTAAACACTACATGTGGAGCTTCAAATATTTCCTTTGGATTGCCAAATCGTCATGGGATTAATAATGCATTTTTACCAATGGCGATGGTGGCAGGAATGACATCAGCCATTATGAACCCTGTCTCTTTGCCGGTAAGCCAAAAAAAGATTAAAGAGAAAAAGTTGACAATAGCCGCAGCTGGAATAATTTTGCCACAGGACTTAGACGATGAAACATTTGTCAGCTTATTTGGCTTAGGTTCCACTGAATTTCGCGCCGGAAAAGAAATGGAAGCCATTCGCGCCGCAAACTTTCTTACGGATAATGACCCTAGTGGCGCGTCTTGGATTAAATTCAATAAAATTCCTGGGGCTGATGCTGGCGGCCGGGGCGGACGCAAACGTCGAAGAGGTTAAAAAATCAAAAATGTTTATATTTAAACTTGGCACTTCGGTGCCGCAATCTTACCATTTTTTAAAGGCTGATACAGTTTCTTGAAGCGCTGATTGTAGCAAAGTAACATCAGCGGCAACACCCAGAAATGTGCCGCCCTGGCCCACGAATCTTTTTTGATCTATTTCTGAAAATGCAATCGTGCCAGCCGCAACACCTGCAGCAGCTATGTTTGTCATCCCTTGGGCAATGACCGCTAAGACCTCTGGGTGATTTAAATCAGCCAAATAGCCCATATCTGCACTCAAGTCAGCCGGACCAATAAAAACACAATCCACACCTGGCACTCGAGCGATCTGTGGAATATTTTTCATGGCCGTTAAAGTTTCCACCTGAACTATTACGCACACTTCCTTATTTGCAGTCTTAGCATAGTCCGATATCGCGTTGTAGTTACTGGCCCTCGTCAAGGCATACCCAACACCACGCCGGCCTTCAGGCGCATATTTGCACGCAGCAACAACATTAGCAGCCTGCTCCGCAGTCTCGACCATCGGCACTAAAACAGTTTGAGCACCAAGGTCTAAAACTTGTTTTAAAAGCCAATCGTCACTTTCAGGTACACGTACAATCGCACTTGTGGGCTGGCCTGCCAATGCACGCAACTGTTCCTCAATCCGCGGGAGATCGTTTGGGCCATGCTCTCCATCAATTAAGCACCAGTCAAAACCGGCACCACCAGCCATTTCAGCAACGCCTGCACTAGCTAAACCAAGCCATAGTCCATATTGCATCTTGCCAGACAAGATTGCAGATTTTAACTTATTTTTTGGAGCTGGCATGAAAAATCCTTTGAATTTATTAGATATAGAGATCCATATATTAGCCACAATGACAAGGTTGTTAATTAACTACTGAGCGCAACAGGCTTGCATGAATTCACAAAAAGTAAGTAAGTAACAGAAATGAATTCTGGTAACTTGGACAGCAAACATGGTCAAACAATATTTGTTAGCAGATGTAGGTGGAACTAACACACGAGTAGCACTTGCCAATGATGGGGAATTGCAGACTGAGAGTGTAAAAAGTTACAACAACTCAGATCAATCAGGCATTGACGCGATTTTACGAAATTATCTTCAGGAATGCCAACCTAATGCAGACCCATCAGCAGTTTGTGTCGACGTGGCAGGGCCAGTAGACCAAAATCAAGGTAAACTGACTAATCTAGACTGGGTGGTAACCGCAGCACAGCTCTGTAGCGCATCAGGTGCACAATTTGGAGCTGTTCTAAACGATATGCAGGCGCAGGGCTTAGCCCTATCTCATTTACCCCCTACGGCAGTCATCACGGTCTTAAAGGGTACGGCCAATACCGGTAGCCGCCTGGTGGTAAATGTTGGAACCGGGTTCAATTCTGCCTTAGTTTTAGAAGAAGGGCAAAAACCCATTGTCCCAATTAGCGAAACTGGACACGTTGATTTACCCACACCTAATTTTCCATTATTTGAATTGCACCAATACTTGACCAAACATAATGGGTTTGCGTCAGTAGAGGAGGTTTTATCAGGCCGTGGCCTGGGTCAAATCTATTCCTTTCTGGCTGCGCAGAACGCGAAAAACCTGACTGCAAACTCTAAGGTCATACTGGAAAGTTTAGATACAGACCCGATTGCTTGCGAAGCACTGACAATATTTCTAGAGGTCTTTGGCTGTGTTTGTGGCAACCTTGCCCTTACACACCTACCATACGGCGGTATTTATCTAGTTGGTGGTATGGCAAGGGCTATGGCAGACCACTATGGAAACACTTCATTTCAAAAAGCGTTTGCTACGAAGGGGCGGTTTTCAGACTTCATGAGCCAGTTTTCAGTTCATTTGGTAGAAGACGACCATGCAGCCCTTGTCGGATGCATCTCATATCTAGAGGGCTGTAACATCAGATCTCGATAAAATAGCACATAATATCAAAGCCAATTATCACATTTTAGTTCTCAGCCGTTTCGTTATTGCTGCCAAAATAGACAGCGCTATTTCGGAGGGTGACTTGCTTCCAATAGGCAACCCAACAGGCCCCTGAATACGGTCAAAATCCTCAGCAGTTACACCGGAGGCTAGCAGTGTTCGACGGCGTTCGCTGTGCGTACGTAAAGACCCCAAAGCGCCCACGTAAAACGCCTCTGTTTTTAAAATCTCTGTGAGTGACGGCAAGTCCATTTTTGGATCATGCGTCAAAGTCACCAATGCAGTTCGATCATCTATTTTTATAGTCGCTAAGGCGTCAGCGGGCCAATCCACTATTAGCTTCTGATCCGGAAACCGTTTGGAACTGGCAAAAGATGCACGCGGGTCGATTATTGTCACATCGTAGCCTACTATTTGGGCCATGGGGGCAAGGAACTGCGCTATGTGAACAGCACCAATTACAATCAAGCGCAGTGTTGGTTTCTGGACGTGCGTGTAAATATTTTCTTTAACCCCACTAATGCCCTGAACAAAATATTTTGGGTGTGAGCTCGGCAAGATTAACTCCCTCGACCAAGTCTCTAAATTTACTTTTAAACCAATGGCTTGCCGTTTAAGTTGAGCAGACTCCAAAGTCTCTAGTGTTGAAACTTCAATGCCTTGACCAAAGCCTACAGGCTCAATCATTAATTGAATGCTTCCACCACAGGCGAGGCCCACGGCAAAGGCATCCTCATCCGTGACCCCATACTCAAGAAACTTACACTCACCTTTTTTTAAAATCTCTAGGGCTTCAAGTACCACCGCGCCTTCCACGCAGCCTCCTGATACAGAGCCAAAGAATGAACCATCTTCACACACGGCCAATTGAGCACCAATGGGACGGGGCGACGAGCCCCATGTTTGTAAAACTGTGGCCAGGGCGACCTTTTGGCCCTGCCGAACCAGCCGAACTGCAGTGCCACCAATATGCGCTGAGACATTCATATTAAAATTCCATAAGCCAATTAGTACAAAAATAAATAAGAAAACTTATCCTAAATTATGATGCAACCTAGATAGGATGTTACTATTGAACAGATATCACCACTCAGCCGCCTAATTGTTGGACCATGGTATGAGTTAAACTAAAGCACGTTTCGCCATAACCTTAATCAAATGGGCCCTATAGACTGCGTCAGCATGAATATCTGATAAAAGATTTTTTGAGGTAATATCTACTTTATCAATTGCCGAAGTAGACCAATCAGCGGTTAAGGTTGTTTCCAGCTCAGCGTGTCGAAACACACCATTTTTTCCTGCCCCAGTTATGGCCACGCTAATGGCACCCTTTATTGATTTTGAAATAAAAACTCCAACCATAGCATATCGCGACGCCGGATTAGCGAATTTTCTGTAACCACCAAAGTCAGGAGCTTGAAAACTTATAGAAGTGACAATTTCATTATCATTTAGCGCAGTAGAAAACATACCCGTGAAGTAATCAGACGCTGGTATTTTACGAAGGTTTGTATGAATTACCGCCTCCAGAGCTAGCAATGCCGCTGGATAATCAGCCGCCGGATCATTGTTAGCCACCGATCCACCAATCGTTCCACGGTGGCGCACAGACGGATCGCCAATATTTCCAGCAAGACTACAAACAACTGGGCAAACTAAAGCTAACTCAGCATGTTCAGCCACTTCGGCATGGGTAACCATTGCCCCTATGGAGACAGTTTCTCCACCGTCCACCCTCAGAATGCCCATTTTCTTACGCTTTTCTACAGATATCTTTCGAAGGAGTGTGGAGCTACTTAGGTCAATCAAATCTGTTGGAGAAGCCAGTCTCTGCTTCATTGTCGGTATCAGAGTTTGCCCACCAGCCAGGATCATGCCGTCTTCGGCATTGGTTAATAAAGCTGCCGCATCTGTGACTGTAGCTACTTTATGAAAGTTCGTTTCATACACGATCTAGGATCCTTATTTTATCTGGTCTTTGCTAATCATAAAACTTCAGCACTAGAGGCTACTAACTACAATGTTTTTTAACTGATCAAGATCGCCACAAAAACTTTCAAAAATCTACTAATTTGTCATTTTTGATGCGCCGTCAGCAATAGATTTAACTATATTATGATACCCAGTACAACGACAGATATTACCTTCCAGCTCATGCCTTATAGCCTCCTCAGTCAGTTTTTTATCTTGAGCTTTGTACCTCTTGACCATATCAGTTGCTGTCATAATCATACCAGGGGTACAGAACCCACACTGAAGTCCATGGTTTTGTTTAAACGCAATTTGCATTGGATGCAGATCTTTAGTTGACTGTGCAAGTCCCTCAATTGTGGTGATATCAGCACCATCAGCGCTCGCAGCGAGCATTG
>CAJJBD010000044.1 GCA_905182325.1 uncultured Planktomarina sp.
GGGCTAATCCTTCTCCGATAAATCTTTCCCCCGAAGGGCGTATAAGGTATTACTCTCCGTTTCCAGAGGCTATTCCTTAGAGAAGGGCATATTCCCACGCGTTACTCACCCGTCCGCCGCTCATCCCAAAGGATGCGCTCGACTTGCATGTATTAGGCCTGCCGCCAGCGTTCGTTCTGAGCCAGGATCAAACTCTCAAGTTGAAATACATTACTGTATAACCTTGACGTTCGAACCTCTGCACATCGTCCCGCTGTTCAGGCGGGACATCATTTCTGTTTATTGTGCTTCAGTTTCAAAAAGAAACAAAAACCTAACAAACAGTGAAGCTGACCTTACATGATCGGACACCCTCAAAAGAAGTAGCCCTAGTAAGTCGATATGCAGTTGTTTGTTCATCGAATGAACCAAACCGCCCACATATCTCTTCAGATATCATCAATTTCAAATAGCATGACACAAAAAAAACTGGTTGCGCTTACTAACTTAAAGCGCGCCCTGCTTTATTTGTATCAATTTAGTAATGGATCCGCTTGTTAACGATCCCAGTAGGGTGCTTCTAAGGTCACCAGTCAGAAGCCGCAAGGCCTTTTTTTAAGAAAAAGAGTTTTTTCTATAATTAATTTTTAAGTGTTTAAAATCAGATACTTAAATTTATAAACCTGTCTACCAAGATACTGCTGAAATAAATGGCTCTAAATCAAAGCAACACAATATCTACATATAGAACGTTTATAAACAGTAACTACTAATGGTGCCATTAAGATAAAGGTTATATTATTAGAGCAATCAACAGGTAACAACATTAATTGAATTTTCTATTTTCTAAGCCAGATTCGGTACCATTTTGGTGTGCGCGCAGCAATAAAAGAAATGATGACGGTCATGTAAATTAAAGGTTCAAGCTGAAAGCCCTTAGTCAACATTATGTAATGCAATCCACCAAGAATCGCTGCCATGTAAACTAAACTGTGTAGCTTCGGCCAAAAACTGCCCAGCCTACGAACTGACCAATTGTTCGAAGTAAGGACCAGGGGCACTAAAAGTAGGAAACTCAAGAAACCAACAGTGACATAAGGGCGCTTTTTAATATCAACCAAAATCTCATTGACGTTATGGAGATCGAGAATAAGCCAAGTTAGAAAATGTGCTGTCACATAAGTGAAAGCCACCACCCCAATTGCACGACGAAATCTCAAAAGGTTCAAACCTGTAAATCGCAAGACTGGGGTAATTGAGAGACCCAAAATAAGAAGTTTCAATGTAAATCCACCAAGTTCCTGCTCAAGCATCGTAATTGGTTCAGCGCCAAGACCCCCGGTTAAACCCAAATAGAATGTGACTATACCTGGAACTGGCAAAGCAATATATAAAGCCCATACAGGAACTTTGCGAAACCCAACATTCAGTGCTTGGACAATCATTTGCGTAATCCGTGTCTTCGTCTGCCTAATAAAATTTAGCTAAGTCCATTCCATCATAAAGATGGGCAACCTCATCCTCATAACCATTAAACATTAAAGTAGGCTTGCGCTTGGCAAACAAGCCTCCACCAATCCTCCGCTCACTAGCCTGCGACCAACGCGGATGATTTACAGTCGGGTTTACATTGCTATAAAATCCATACTCTCTCGAATTAGACATATTCCAACTCGTCTGCGGTTCTGTATCCGTTAGCGTAATTCGTACAATGGATTTAATTGACTTGAAGCCGTACTTCCATGGTACCACCAGCCTTATGGGAGCTCCATTTTGATTTGGAATTGGCTTTCCGTAAATTTCTGTTGCCATCAATGTAAGGGGATGCATTGCTTCATCAAGTCGCAAACCTTCTCGGTATGGCCAATCCAAAACATTGTACTTAACACCTGGCATCTCATCTGGGCGCAAAGCAGTCTCAAATGAAACAAATTTGGCACCTGGTTTAACACCAACTATATCAAGAATATCTTTAAGCTCATAGCCATTCCAAGGCACAACCATTGACCAGGCCTCAACGCAACGAAATCTATAAACCCGCTCCTCTAGCGTCAACCCTGTCAAAAGCTCTACCAAAGAATAACGGCCAGGATTATCAACCATACCGTCCACAACTATCGACCATCCCTCAGTATTAAGGTTGTGTGCGTTAGCAGCTGGATCCCCCTTTCCGGTACCAAACTCATAATAATTATTATAACTGGTGATGTCTTCCCAGCTGTTTGGCGTGAGAACCTCAGCCGATACAGGGCCCGCTATTGTTCCACAGAAGCCTAAACTTAGGGCACTAGAAATAATTTGGCGTCTGTTAAGCCATATAACCTCAGGTGTTATTTCAGAGTTTAATAGATTGTTTTTCCAACGGTTTGCCATACCAAAAGTCCTTTCACTGATTGATAACTAGTACGAAAGTAACGCTGGGCCAATGCATGGATAATTAGATTTAAGTTGTTTTTGCAATTGACTGGATCTTGCGTTCACTATTCGATCAATGAAAACTTACTTAAAGAATTGGAATAAGTATGAAAACAGCAATTGTAACGGGTGCAGCGCGAGGCATTGGCTTAGCTACTGCAGATATACTTCGAAGCCAAAGCTGGCACGTCATTATGGTAGACCGCGACGCGAAGGAACTACAAAAGCAAGCCGCAATTAGGGATCAAATTACTGCATTGTGCCACGATATTTCTGATCCTGAGCAGGTTAATTTAATGGTAAAGAAAGTTATGGCCAATCGGGGTCAAATAGATGCTTTGGTTAATAATGCTGGCGTGGCCGATTTTGGGCCACTTGAAGAAACTAGTTTTGCCCAATGGCGAAAGGTAATGGAGACTAACCTTGATGGAGTGTTTCTTTGTACGCAGGCTGCATTGAGTGCCCTAAAGTCAAGCAAGGGTACAATTGTTAATATAGCATCCATTTCCGGACTGAGGGCGTCCACACTAAGGGTTGCTTATGGGACATCAAAGGCTGCCGTAATTCACCTCACCCAGCAACAAGCCGTGGAACTGGGCGAATTTGGCATACGGGCCAACTCAGTCTCACCTGGACCTGTTAAAACAAAATTAGCGATGGCTGTTCATTCAGAAGATATTATCGGCGCATATCATGATGCAATTCCACTTAATCGCTATGGAAGTGAAGCAGAGGTTGGACATGTAATTGCCTTTTTATGCTCAGATCAAGCAAGTTTTGTAACTGGCCAAAATATTTCAGTAGACGGAGGATTCGAGAGCACCGGGATCGGCCTTCCATCATTACGAACTGATGATCATCTAACCAAATAAATTATTATATCTGTTACGCTCAAAATCTCAAAAAATGTTATTAAACAAACAATTTAAAACTGTTTGTGTCAAATAAGAACTTACCAGTTTAAGAACAAATCATCAAAAGAGTTTCAAAGTCTAATGAACCATAGGTTTTTTTTTCGATGAGCGAGGGGATGAGCTTGGGCGGTCACCAACAATCAATCCATCTGGACCAGCCATAATAGAAACGGTGTCGCCATCCATGACTTCATTTGCCAAAAGCATCTCAGCAAGTCGGTTTCGAAGTGTCGCTTGTAAAACACGTTTAAGTGGTCGCGCGCCAAATACAGGGTCATATCCCTCATCCGCAAGCCATTTTTTGGAAGCTTGATCCAGATTTAAGGTAATATTGCGATGGGCTAAACGACCCCGAAGGTGCTCCAATTGAACATCTACAATGCCATCCATTTCACTACGGCTCAAACGATCAAAAATGATGGTCTCATCCAAACGATTTAGGAATTCAGGCCGAAAATGATTCTGCACCGCATCCATAACTTCACGGTGAGCATCTGAAGCATCAGAGCCATCCGGAAGTTGGCTCAGCGCCAGTGTCCCGAGGTTACTGGTTAGAATTATTATAGTCTGCTTAAAGTCTACAGTTCTACCCTGACCATCAGTAAGTACACCATCATCCAAGACTTGAAGCAAAATATTAAATACATCTGGGTGGGCTTTCTCTACCTCATCAAACAACACGACCTGATATGGACGTCGTCGGACGGCCTCTGTAAGAACGCCACCTTCCTCATAGCCAACATAACCTGGAGGAGCTCCAATTAACCTGGCAACATTATGCTTTTCCATGAACTCAGACATGTCAATTCTGACCATGGCATTGTCATCATCAAATAGAAAATTGGCTACTGCCTTGGTAAGCTCTGTCTTGCCAACTCCTGTTGGACCAAGAAACAGGAAGCTGCCTAATGGCTGGCTCTCGTCATTTAGGCCGGCACGTGCACGACGCACAGCGTTGGATACGGCATGTACCGCGGAGTGCTGACCAATCACACGCAAATGTATTTCGTCTTCCATACGTAGTAATTTATCCCGCTCACCTTCTAACATCCGTGATGTCGGTATCCCAGTCCACCGCTCAACAACTCCAGCAATTTGGTCAGGCCGGACGGCTTCTTCAACCATTTTTCCTTCAGCTGATTCTGCTTCAGATAATTGCTTCTCTAGTCCTGGAACCACACCGTAGGTAAGCTCACCCGCCTTCGCTAAATTGCCCTCGCGCTTGGCGATGTCTAGGTCAGCACGGGCGCGATCTAGCATTTCCTTAAGATCACGTGCCGATGCTAACTTAGCCCTCTCAGCTTGCCACTGCACAGTTAATTCACCTGAACGCTCCTGAAGCCCAGCTAGTTTTTTCTGAAGCTTTGATAGACGGTTTTTAGACTCGCCATCATCTTCAATTTTTAGCGCTTCTGCCTCAATCTGTTTTTGTAAAATATCACGATCAAGTGCATCCAGTTCTTCTGGCTTACTGTCCACCTGCATGCGTAAACGACTAGCCGCTTCATCTATCAAGTCTATAGCCTTATCAGGCAAAAACCGACCTGTAATATAGCGGTGAGACAGCTTTGCAGATGCAACTAAAGCCGCGTCAGCAATACGCACACCATGGTGCAGCTCATATTTCTCTTTAATTCCTCGAAGAATTGAGATCGTATCATTAACCGTAGGTTCCTCAACAACGATAGGTTGGAACCTACGAGCAAGTGCTGCATCCTTCTCAACATATTTTCGATATTCAGTTAAAGTTGTCGCACCAATGCAGTGTAATTCACCACGAGCCAGAGCAGGTTTAATAAGGTTTGCTGCATCCATTGCGCCGTCACTTTTACCAGCTCCAACAAGTGTATGCATCTCGTCAATAAAAAGAATGATCTGTCCCATAGCAGCAGTCATCTCATTCAATACCGCTTTCAAACGTTCTTCAAATTCACCACGGTATTTTGCGCCAGCAATCAAGGCTCCCATGTCCAAAGCAAGCAACCGCTTATTGCGGAGACTTTCGGGAACATCACCATTTATAATTCTGAGGGCCATGCCCTCTGCAATCGCAGTTTTTCCTACGCCAGGCTCTCCAATCAAAACAGGATTATTTTTAGTTCTGCGTGAAAGGACCTGCATAGCCCGCCGAATTTCTTCGTCACGTCCTATGATGGGATCAATCTTACCTTCCCGCGCACGCTCTGTGAGATCTTGTGCATATTTATCCAAGGCCTCGTAACTATTTTCAGCACTAGGACTATCTGCAGTACGTCCTTGTCGAATATCATTAATTTTCTCATTTAGGTTCTGGGCTGTTACCGCCCCAGATTCTAATGCCTCTTTAGCTTTAGATTTCACTGTACAAAGGGCAAGCAGGATACGCTCCACAGGTACAAAGCTATCACCTGCTTTATGAGCCAGTCTTTCAGCCTCCATCAGAACTTTGTTCAGCGAGCTGTCTAAGTGGATTTGAGAGGCACCCGTGACTTTTGCAATTTTTGAGAGGCTAGATTCCAAGACATCTGTGATCCGGATCAGGATGCCACCTGATCGTATAATTAAACTACTGACTAAACCCTCTGGATCATCCAATAGTGCTTTCAGTAAATGCTCAGAACCTAAACGCGCATGATTTTCTCTCTCAGCAATGGTTTGCGCTGCCTGAATAAATCCGCGCGACCTTTCGGTGAATTTTTCTAAATTCATTGGTCCTATCCTCTAACTACTCCCGCCTGAATACTAACACCTCACCAGACAAAACTTTAAAGTACGTTTCTTTTTAATTGGGTATAAACAACAGAAACGGCAAGGGTCTTTGAAACAAAATGTTTATTTATCTTTTTATAAATTGCGCAGAGCTTTGATAAGGAATGCATTTAACCAGATGCCAACAGCATACCCTTCCTACTTGTAGCGGAACCCCTACGTCGTAATACCCAATAATATTACACTTAGCGTTGACGAAAATAATCTACATTACTATTCAAGGCTTAAAAATTTTGGAGATTAATTTGGCGGATGATAGACTGATTGTGGCAATGGATTTGCCAGACGCCATTTCAGCGTTAAAATTGGCTCAAAAACTAGGTGACTCTGTCAACTTTTATAAAATTGGCCTTGGTATGCTGACAAGTGGCGGCCTTGCATTAGCAAATGAGCTAAAACAAGAAATGGGGAAACGTATTTTCCTAGATATGAAAATTTTTGACATCGGGGCAACAGTCGAAAACGCAGTACGTGGATTGACACAGTTTGATTTAGATTTCTTAACTGTTCACGGTGATCCAAATGTTGTCCAGGCCGCTAAAGAGGGCGCCAGCGGTAAAAACACTAAAATTTTGGCAGTCACTATTCTCACATCACTTGATAGGGCTGATCTAGATGCAGCATTAATAAAGCCAGGTAAACTTTCGGACTTAGTTGTTGAACGTGCAGGAAAAGCTTTTGAGGCTGGAGCAGACGGCATAATTGCCAGCCCACAAGAAGCTACGTTTATACGTGCGTTGCCAGAAGCTGAAGGGAAACTGATTATTACCCCTGGCATACGTCCCATCGGATCAGAATCAGGTGACCAAAAGCGTGTAACCACTCCAGCTATGGCAATTAAGAATGGTGCAGACCATATTGTAGTTGGTCGCCCAATCTGGCGCGCTACGTCCCCAGTAGATGCTGCGATGGCAATTCTTTCAGAAATAGGTGGTTCATAGAGTTAAAACTTTAAGTTCAATATACTTTAAAGAACTCCCTGGACCCCGTGGACGCGAACTTACTTCGCCTATATCCTGATG
Organism: uncultured Planktomarina sp.; assembly: GCA_905182325.1. GTDB lineage: Bacteria > Pseudomonadota > Alphaproteobacteria > Rhodobacterales > Rhodobacteraceae > Planktomarina. The sequence goes on from CAJJBD010000044.1 coordinate 7,079, forward strand.
CCATGCCAGCGATTTGCCGAGACTGCCTCACTTCTTTTGAAACCGCCCCATCGCGGTGCTACAATTGTGGGCGCCCCCGGGTCCTGGAACATCCAGAACTTTTTTCACTCTCAATAGCACACATGGACTGCGATGCCTTCTACGCTTCAGTCGAAAAGCGTGACAACCCAAAGTTGGCCGACAAGCCGGTAATAATTGGTGGGGGACGCAGGGGCGTGGTCAGTACAGCCTGTTACGTAGCTCGAGTACGTGGGGTAAAATCAGCAATGCCAATGTATCAAGCTTTAAAACTCTGCCCTGACGCGGTGGTCGTACGTCCCAGAATGGATGAGTATGTAAAAGCTAGCAAAGCAATCAGAGCCATAATGCAGGACCTAACGCCTGACATTGAGCCACTCTCTCTTGACGAAGCCTTTATGGATATGACAGGCACAACCAAACTACATGGAGCACCACCTGCGGTGATGCTTGCAAAGCTCATTAACCGTATGCGAGACGAACTCGGTCTTACTGGCTCAATTGGATTATCTCACAATAAGTTTCTAGCAAAAGTGGCAAGTGATCTCGAAAAACCGCGTGGATATTCTGTGATTGGGGTTGCCGAAACAGCTGAGTTTTTGAAAGATAAACCTATTAGCTTGATCTGGGGCGTTGGAAGCGTCTCACAGGATGCATTGAGTAAAGCAGGAATCCGATTTTTCAAGGATCTTTTGCGATGGGATCGTAGAGATCTTTCTGTAAGGTTTGGCTCACTTGGCGACAGGCTTTGGCACCTAGCTCGCGGACAAGACCGCAGGCGCGTAACGGCGAATGCTGCAGTTAAAAGCATCTCAAATGAAACAACATTTTCAGAGGATACCTCAAATACTGACATATTGGATGGACATATATGGAGGTTAGCCGAGAAGGTTAGCGACCGGGCTAAGGCTCGAGGTCTTGCTGGTAGAGTTGTCACCCTAAAACTAAAGCGAGCAGATCACAGTTTACTATCCCGTAGACTATCACTTCGAGAGCCAACACAAATTGCAGATCGCATTTATCGTACGGCACGCAACTTATTTGATCAGTCAAGCCGTTCTGGTTCTTACCGGCTTATTGGCGTGGGTATTTCCGGCTTAGTGAGTGATTCTGACAGCGACCTAACTACTGACTTACTTGACCCAAATGAACAAAACCGGGCTAAAGCTGAACGGGCAACCGACGCGATAAGGGCAAAGTTTGGCAACGGTTCCATACTCAAGGGCCGCTCTTTGCGCTAAGTTACTCAGCAGCCAACTTGTTAACATTAACTTCCATTTGAGCAATTTTGGCAACCACGCCTCGAAGAGCAGTCTGAAAATCAGAGAAATTGGGTAGTTTTTCTATCGTTTCCTCATTCATATAGAGACTACGATCAATTTCAACCTGTATGACATGCTGATTTTTCTCAGGTTTTCCATATTGTTGAGTGGTATAGGCACCTGCAAACGGCATGTTTCTTGAAACGCGGAACCCAGATTCGGCAAATGCCATACGCACCTGTTCTACTACATCACAGCTCGCAGCGGTTCCAAATCTATCTCCTAAAACAATCTGAGGTGGAGCATTGTTTCGCAATCCTACATTTACCGATGCGTGAGGCATAGAGTGGCAGTCAATGAGTAAAACGTGACCAAAAATTTTTCTTGTAGCATCCAGTAAGCTCTGCAAGCATTTGTGATAAGGATGCCAAACGCTGGATAACCGCTCTTTGACCTCATCCAGAGTTATCTTCCCACTATAAATCAGCTTATTTTTAGAAACTAGACGGGGCACCACCCCTAAACCAGATGATGCTCTCCCATTTTGTCCACGAACCTTAGTGCCTGCAATCAACATAGGATCTAGATCGCCAGCGTCACGATTAAGATCAACAAATGTTCGTGGAACATTTGACACTAAAAGTGGGGCACCAAATTCGGGTACAAAGTTAAACAACTCATCGACAAAAGCGTCTTCAGAAATCCGTATGCTAACTGGATCAAGTATGACAGAATCTAAAAAATCTTGAGAATACAGCCGCCCAGAATGAGGCGATGCAAACACCACGCTGCTTTGCAGTTTTTCAGGTGAGAAGAGTTTGAATGGAGCAGTTGTCATGATATTGACTTAACATGGTTCACGTATTTGAAAAGTATTTGGTTCACAAAATTCATAAAAATAGCTTGATGCTCACTATTTCAGGGCCATCGCTCAATTTTGGCTTGAAGACTCTTCACCTGGTGCATATACGGCCGCTACCGGTACGAACTCACGCATCTTAGTTTATTAAGTCGTGGGCACTGTGTCGGTTCAACGGGCGCGTAGCTCAGCGGTAGAGCACTTCGTTGACATCGAAGGGGTCACTGGTTCGATCCCAGTCGTGCCCACCACATAATTTAGCTAGGGCTTCACCGCAGCCCAGTTTGAAGGAAGAGACCAATGAAGGTCAAGAACTCGCTTCGCTCGCTCAAGGGCCGCCACCGTGATTGTCGTGTAGTACGACGCAAGGGCCGTGTTTATGTAATTAACAAAACACAGCCGCGCTTTAAGGCACGCCAAGGTTAGAAATTTTACTGTTATTTTTGAAAAGAGCCGTCCAAATGGATGGCTTTTTTATTTTACAAACGTGGCAGGTAAGTTGTTTAGTCTACTATTAGTCGTAAGTCCTTTGATCTTCAATTACCACACCATCTCTTGGTAATGTCCCAATACCTACTACCTCAATCTGTGCTTTGAGTTTTAAAGTATTAGCGATTGAAGCTGCATAATCCTTGGCTTTTTCTGGCTTTCCCTCGATACGTACTGTCATTGTATCTGTCTCACCTACTCTAGATGTAATGACACGGGCTCGCGTTACCTCGGGGTGTTTTCCTACAAACGTGGCTACTTGTTCAGGCCTAACAAACATGCCCTTTATTTTCGTAGTTTGATCTGCTCGCCCCATCCATCCCTTAATACGCAAGTTTGTACGCCCACAGGGACTCAGACCAGCCATGAATGCTGAAAGATCGCCAGTTGCAAATCTAACTAGTGGGTAATCTGGGTTTAGTGTTGTAACTAACACTTCCCCCACTTCTCCAAACGGGACTGTATCACCTGTGCCAGGAGTCACAATTTCAACAATTACGCCCTCATCCAAGATCAGACCTTCCATTGCAGAGCTTTCATAAGCAATATTGCCCAAATCTGCTGTGGCATAGCATTGGCGGCATGCAATACCACGCTCCTCATACCATGATCGCAAAGAAGGGAATAAGGCTCCAGCACTTACAGCAGCTTTAGTTATTCCCAGTTTGAGGTTCATTTCATCAGCTTTTTCGAGGATTACTTTTAAATAATCTGGAGTACCGGCATACCCAGTCACTCCAATATCATAAGCAGCTTGAGCCTGCATCTCAGTCTGACCAGTACCAGCTGGCAAGACAGAAGCGCCAACAGCGTGCGCGCCATTTTCAAACATAATACCAGCGGGAGTGAGATGATAAGAAAAGCAGTTCTGCACAATGTCATTTGTACCAATCCCAGTAGCATGCAAAAACCTGGCAAATCGCCACCAATCATGTTTGGTCCGTCCTGGTTCATAAAAGGGTCCTGGGGATTGGAACGCGTATTCGAACTCTAATCCAGAAAACCCACCAAAGGGTGGTAGTGCTTTTTGCGCCACCCGCAAATCAGATTTTCGAATAACAGGCAGCCGCCGAAGCTCTGTTGCTGACTTAATGTCTGAAAGGTCAACTTCCTTAAACGACGTATAGCCCGGCAATAATTTTGCCTCCCTTAAAAGTGCAGGTAAGCATTCGGAAAGTGACCCCATGCGTTCATCTACTGAACGAACTTCCAAGGCATCATAATAAGTCATTCAGATTTTCTTTCCCTGAAAGCAATACGAGTTAAGTTAGGTCTCAATTCGAAATAACTCAAATAATTTTGGATAGCTCCATCACAGTGATTGAAATTAATCAAATCAACTTAACCATCTTTTGCGACGACGATAGCTACGTGTGTCACGAAAGGATTTGCGTCCCTCTTCCGAAACACCAAGATAAAATTCTTTAACATCCGGGTTTTCCCGTAATTCAGCCGCTGGCCCATCCATCACAACTCGACCAGATTCTAAAATATACCCATAGTGTGCGAACCTCAGAGCAACATTAGTATTCTGCTCAGCCAGCAAAAATGATACACTCTCTTTTTCGTTAAGGTCTTTTACAATTCCAAATATTTCTTCTACCAGCTGTGGAGCGAGACCCATTGATGGCTCATCTAATAAAATCGTTTCTGGGCGCGACAACAAAGCTCGCCCAATAGCACACATTTGTTGCTCTCCACCTGAGGTATAACCAGCTTGACTTTTACGGCGTTCTTTCAGGCGTGGGAAGTAAGTATAAACTTTGTCTAAATCGTCAGCTATCGCAACAGCACCATCCTGTCGAGTATAAGCACCAGTCAGTAAATTCTCTTCTACAGTCAAATGTTCAAAGCAGTGACGACCCTCCATAACTTGAATAACACCACGTTTGACCAAATCTGAAGGGTTTAAGCCTTTTACCGTCTTGCCACGGTAGTCTATGGTGCCTTTGGTAACCTCACCCCGTTCAGAGTGTAGCAACTGTGAGATGGCTTTAAGTGTTGTGGTCTTACCGGCGCCATTACCACCCAATAGGGCAGTAATACCACCTTTGGGAACGCTTAAAGATACACCTTTTAATACCAAGATAACGTGATTGTAGATCACCTCAATATTATTAACTTCTAAAAGACTTTCCTTGGTTGGGTTGGTATCAAGCATAGCTTTAATCCTATAAGGGATGCTCTGGCCCAAATAGGGCCAGAGCGCTGTTAAAAAGTTTTAGTTACAGCGTGTTTCCATACCATTTTCAGCAGCATAGGCTGCAGAATCTTCATCAATTAATGGCTGGATGACTGACATGTCAGACTCAGCAAAATCACTAATCAAAGACCATGTTTTGTTGGTTGCGTCCCATTGTGCCACTGCGCCAAGACCTGGACCACCATGGTTCTCACAAGAAACTTTAAAGGCTGGGCCAAAGTTTGGCATACCCAAATCAGTCATAACTGCTTCTGTTATTTCCAAAGCTTCCATTCCATCACGCATCATGGCTGCGGTAATATCTGCAACACCATGTATTTTTTGAGCAGTTTTCACTGCCTCAGCAGCTAACATCGCAGCATAGAAGCCCCGATTGTAAATAGCTGTACCAATTTGGTCACCTGCACCCGCAGCTAGTCCAGCATCGACAACGTATTTAGCTAGATCGTCAAATACAGGGAAGTCACTACCTACATTGTGGAACGTTATAGCTTTGTAGCCATCGGCACCATCTCCAGCGGGCAGCACAGCATTTTCAGAGCCTGACCACCATACGCCAATAAAGTTTTCCATTGGAAATTTTATATTTACAGCTTCCTGAATCGCAACTGCGTTCATCACACCCCATCCCCACATTGTGACATAATCGGGACGTTCACGGCGGATTTGTAGCCATTGGGATTTCTGCTCCTGGCCTGGGTGGTCAACTGCAAGTAAGGTTAGTTCGAAACCATGCTTTTTTGCAAGTTGTTCGAAAGTCCGGATTGGCTCTTTGCCGTAGCCAGAGTTGTGATAAACTAAGTGAAGTTTTTTACCTTTAATATCACCGCCATTGAGATCCAAAAGGTGGTTCACAACAAGTGATGCGCCATTCCAATAGTTGGCAGGATAGTTAAACACGTTAGAAAACACCTTGCCATTGGCGGCAGACGTCCGGCCATATCCCATAGTGTGCATAGGAATGCCATCGGCTGTTACTTTTGGAATTAGCTGATACGTAATCCCAGTCGAGAGCGGCTGATATACTAGAGAGCCCATACCCTTAGTCGATTCGTAGCATTCAACGCCTTTTTCGGTGTTATAACCAGTTTCGCATTCCTCAATGCGGGTCATAACGCCACCAATGCCACCATCGCGTTCATTCAAGAGCGTCATATAGTCTGCGTAGCCGTCCGCAAATGGAATACCACCCGCGGCATAAGCGCCAGTACGATAAGATAAAGATGGGAACACGAGGTCAGCCATCACTGGAGCTGCTGCCATGACGGCGGCCACTGTTACTGTTGCTAGTCTTTTCATCGGATTAATCCTCCCTTGGTTTGTCCGATTATGCCGGTTTACCCGGTCGTATAGCCAACCATTCCCTAGTGTGGAAAAGGCCAGAGTCGTAATTTCTCTTTGGCTACGCGCCAAAGTTGTGCCAAACCGTGCGGCTCTGCGATCAAAAATACAATGATTAAAGCCCCGACAATGATAAATTCGAGGTGTGCAGCCAACGCCGTGTCCCAGCCAAGGCCGCCCACCAGCACATTCTTGAGGAGAACAGGCAGCAAAACCATGAAGGCTGCTCCTGCAAAGCTGCCAAAAATTGAGCCCAAGCCACCAATGATGATCATGAACAGTACCAAAAATGATTTTTGGATGCCAAAGGCCTCTCCAACTTCCACCGCGCCCAAGTAGACACTAAAAAATAAAGCACCTGAAATCCCAATAAAGAAGCCAGAAATAGCAAAAGCTGAAAGCTTAGCAGAAAGTGGGTTAACTCCAATAATTTCAGCCGCAATATCCATATCGCGAATGGCGGACCATTTTCGGCCTAAAGATCCGCGGGTCAAGTTTCGTGCGACAATGCCCGCAAAGGTCAAAAAAACTAGGCAAATCATATATTTCGCCCAAGCGTCCGTATTTGGGCCCGTTACCAGATGACCAAACACTGTGCGATCGGGCGCATTGATCTGACCGGAAGCAGAATAATTGTAAAACCAAGCCACCCGGTTAAACAGCCAAACTAAAAAAAACTGAGCGGCTAGCGTGGCCACGGCAAGGTAAAATCCTTTAATACGTAGGCTTGGCAACCCAAACAATGCCACCACTGCCGCTGTGATGCCTCCCGAAATCAAAATATGGAAAATAATGCTCACATCGGGGAAAGAAGTCATCAATTTATAGCAGGCATAAGCACCTACAGCCATGAAACCACCAGTGCCAAGCGACACCTGACCACAGTAGCCCACAAGGATATTAAGACCAATCGCGGCAATAGCATAAATCAAAAATGGGACCAAAATAGCATTCGCCCAATAATCGTTAATGATGAAGGGGATGATCAGGAAAGCAACTACTAAAACTGCATAGTAGCGGTAGCGGTCAAACTTAATTGGAAAAGTTTGACTGTCTGCCGGGTATGTTTCGCTAAAATCACCAGATTCACGATAAAACATGAGCCATCCCTTTCAAGTTAAAATTATTAATTAGGTTTTCTGTTATATAGTTGTAAGCGCATCCGCCAAAACCATTGGCAAACATATCAAACGCGCTCAATGATTTTCTCCCCAAACAAGCCCTGAGGACGAAAAACCAAAAAGAGGAGGGCCAACATATACGCAAACCAGTTCTCTGTAGCACCACCCAAGAAAGGGGCACCAATCAAAAATTCGAACAGCTTTTCACCAACCCCCACTATTAATCCTCCGACAATCGCACCAGGTATAGATGTGAAGCCACCCAGCATAAGAACTGGCAAGGCCTTGAGCGCAATCAAGGACAGTGAAAACTGCACGCCAGACTTTGCTCCCCACATTATACCTGCGACCAAAGCCACAAAACCCGCTACCGACCAAACTAATACCCAGATAAAGCTCAAAGAAATCCCAACAGACAGCGCCGCCTGGTGGTCATCAGCTACCGCACGCATCGCTCTGCCTTGCTTGGTATATTGTGCAAAGGCCACCAACATAATAACCAGTATAATGGCGACAACGGACGCAACTATTTCTAACTTATCGATAAAGAACCCATAAAAATTAGAACCACCTAAAAAAGCCGTCGCTTCTTCGATCCACATGCTGCCACCCTGCGGAATACCTATGTCTAACTTTTTAATTTCGGAGTTCCACATCAGGTCGCCGAAGCCTTCCATGAAATAGGCAAGCCCAATAGTCGCCATAAACAGGATAATTGGCTCCTGGCCCACCAAATGCCTAAATATAAAGTGCTGAACACACCACGCCAGTCCAACCATCACGACCATCACTAGTAAAATAGATAAAAAGGCCGGGACGTGCCAACCAAAGTGATGCACATTCGTACCAAAGATCGCATTTATCAAATGGGCGAACGGAACCTGGCCATCCATGATCCCCACCAGCGTGAGTGCTCCAAACAGCGCCATCACACCCTGCGCATAATTGAAAATTCCAGATGCTTTGAAAATCAAAACAAACCCTAAAGCCACAAGCGCATAAAGCACCCCAGCCATAAGGCCGTTGAGCATGACTTCAACAGCAAACAAAAACTGATCTGGGAACATATCTTAGATCTCCAGACTGTTGTTTTGGATTGATAACATCTGTTGCGGCCTCGCTAAGTTTTGGGACTCAATCATGGGCAACCCCCAAATATGCATCAATCACAGCTTGGTTGCTACGCACATCCTTTGGCGTGCCGTCACCGATCTTTTTCCCATAGTCCATGACGACCACGCGATCAGAAATATCCATAACCACGCTCATGTCATGCTCAATCAAAACAATCGTGGTACCAAATTCATCATTCACATCCAGAATGAACCGGCTCATATCCTCTTTTTCTTCAACATTCATGCCCGCCATGGGCTCATCAAGAAGTAAAAGCTTTGGATCAGCGGCGAGGGCTCGAGCCAGTTCGACACGTTTCTTCAACCCATAAGGCAATCTTCCAACGGGTGTTTTGCGGATATTTTGAATTTCAAGAAAATCTATTACTCTTTCAACAATTTCGCGGTTTTCTGTTTCTTCACGCTGAGCTTTTCCATACCAGAATGCTTGGCTCAGAATGCCAGCCTTCATATGGTTTAGGCGGCCAGTCATTACGTTATCTAAAACAGTCATTCCTTCAAATAGGGCAATGTTCTGGAATGTTCTGGCAATGCCTTGACGTGCAACTTCGAACGGCTTCATCGGCGGTCGTTTTCCACCTTTATACCAAACTTCACCATCCTGCGGATGATAAAACCCAGAAATCACATTTAACATTGATGATTTTCCAGCACCATTTGGACCTATAATTGCTCGAATCTCACCCTCCCGGACATCAAACGAGATATCTTTGATGGCGACTACACCACCAAAACGCAATGTAATGTTTTTCATTTCCATCATCACGCCACCGATTGTGCGGCCATCTTCCGTAACAAATGATTCAGATTGATCAAACATTGGTCACAGGCTCCAGACAAGTATTGGTTAGCACATAGGGCAAATACAAAATCATTCCGCAGCCACCTTTTGAGATGCTACCGTGGTCGCATTACGCATTTCCAACGTGGCAGAAATTGAGCCTTTCCGACCATCCTCATAAGTAACCTCAGTGGTCGTCGCCACGCGCTCAGAGCCATCATAAAGGCCAGTGATCAGATCTAGGAACTTCTCTTCCACAATTCGACGACGCACTTTGCGAGTTCTAGTCATTTCACCATCATCTGCATCCAATTCCTTATGCAGAACAAGGAACCGATGCACTTGGCAGCCAGACAGCATAGGGTCATCGGCAATACTTTGATTGGTTTCTTCAATATGGTTTTGGATCATATCTAAAACTGCTGGGTGCTGCGATAATTCTTGATATCCCCCGTAAGCAATATTGTTGCGCTCCGCCCAGTTTCCTACTGCATTGAGGTCTATATTAATGAAAGCACTGCAATATTCCCTGTCACTTCCAAACACCACAGCCTCTAAAATATTGGGATAAAATTTTAGTTTGTTTTCAACATATTTAGGTGCAAATAAGCGACCGTCTGCAATTTTTCCAACATCTTTTGCACGATCAATAATACGCAAGTGGCCTGAACTTTCTTCAAAAAATCCAGCGTCACCAGTAGCTACCCAACCATCTTCATCTTTTGTCGAGGCCGTACTTTCAGGATTATTGTAATACTCAACAAAAACTCCAGGGGAGCGATAGTAAATCTCACCACTATCGTCCACGCGCACTTCAACTCCGGGCGCAGGCACACCTACTGTGTTGGCATCTACCTCTCCATCAGGTTGCATAGTGATATAAACTGTTGCCTCGGTTTGCCCATAAAGCTGTTTGAGATTAATACCAAGCGATCGATAAAAATCAAAGAGCTCTGGACCAATCGCCTCACCCGCAGTGTAGCCCACACGTACTTTACTTAAACCAAGCGTGTTTTTAAGTGGTCCATAAATAAATTTATCTCCAAACCAATATTTAATCCGGTCGATTAGGCTTACGGTTTGATTGCTAAGTAATGCTGGCCCAACTAATTTGGCATGTGCCATGGCCTTTTTGAACATCCATTTTTTTAGCCGACTAGCATCCTCCATCCTTATCATTACATTAGTCAACTGGTTTTCAAAAATACGCGGAGGCGCAAAATAATAAGAGGGACCTATTTCACGCAAATCAGTCATCATTGTTTCCTGACTTTCGGGGCAGCTTACGCAAAAACCAGTCCAAACAGCTTGACCAATTGAGAAAATATAATCCCCAACCCACGCCATGGGAAGATATGCTACCACTTCTTCACCAGGCCCCAATTCATCAAATTGGGAAGAATTCTTTGAAGTTTCAATCACATTACGGTTTGAGAGCACCACACCTTTTGGCCGGCCAGTTGTACCTGACGTATAGAGCATCACGCATGTATCGTCATACGTCATTTTAGCCTTACGTTGAGCCAACTCAGCGCTCAAGGTTGACTCTAGTTGGCGACCTGTTTCTTGCAGTTTTTGGAATTGTGTAAGCTTACTATGATCATATTTTCGAAGACCGCGGGCATCCAGATAAATAATGTGCTCCAAACCTTCCAAATTGTCCTGAATGTCAATAACTTTATCTACCTGCTCTTGGTCACCAGCCACTATAAACCGAGCGTTACAATGATCGAGAACATAGGCAATTTCATCACCAACAGCATCCTGATAAATTGGAACTGGCACGGCACCAATTGATTGCGCTGCTAACATAGACCAATATAGATACGGCCTATTTCGACCAGCGATAGCAATGTGATCACCTTTTTCAGCACCAAGCGTCAAAAGGCCCAGCGCAAGCGAGTCTACTTGGTATAAAGTTTCGCTCCAAGTCCAGCTTTGCCAGATCCCAAATTCTTTCTCACGATAAGCAGGCTTATCGCCAAAATCCTGCGCATTACGAGCGAGCAATCCCGGGATAGAATCAAGAACCAAAGGAGCGCGCTTATTCAAAATAGTGTGCCTCCAATAGGGCTTTTGGGCTAACTGGTTTATATTTTAGACAGATACTGAGGCGGGACTGTGACAAAGGTCAATCAGTTATAGTGGGTACAAATAAACTTTTTTTCTTTAAACGTTAAGGTACCAAGTTAGAAAGTAATTTCACTTTCATATGGACCAATTAGTATTTCGTGTATGTGTCACTAAACATTAACTTTATTCAGTGACAAATATTTTTGCCAGATAATTCTTTGACAGCGTTAAACTGTACAATCCATATTTTTTAATTAAGTTACGTTAGGTATATGAAAAATAATAATGTCTTAGGTATCTAAAATGTTAGTATTCGCACCTTGCGTTACAGTTACTCTGCTGCAATTTGAATTTCTACTTTTTCGACCCTGACGGCGGAAAACTTAAACTCTGGAATTTTTCCATATGGATCAACCGCTGGATTCGTTAAAATATTTGCTGCAGCCTCTACAAAAGCAAAGGGCAAGAAAACCATATCTGGAGAAACTCCACGATCCTCACGCGCCATAATATCAATAGTACCACGTTTGGTTGTCAACCGCACTAAGCCACCTGGAGCCACCCCTAATCTCCGCAAAGTTGACGGATGCAGTGAGCAATTGGCTTCGGGTTCAACCGCATCCAGTACTGCTGATCGCCGCGTCATCGAGCCTGTATGCCAGTGCTCAAGTTGTCGTCCAGTTGTTAAGATCATCGGATATTCTTCATCAGGAGTATCATCAGGCGCTATGACATCCGCTGGCGTAAACTTCGCTCGGCCGTCTAACCGTGGGAAGCCATCCCCAAATACAATTGGCTGACCCGGATCAGTTGGGGAAAGCGATGGGTAGGTAACTGCACTCTCGGCATCAAGTCTATCCCAGCTAATATTATCAAACGAGTTCATTGTCAGCTTCATCTCAGCAAAAACTTGACTTGGATGATCATAGGTCCAGCCAAGTCCAAGGCGTTTGGCCAACTCAACTTCTATCCACCAATCCGCGCGCGCATCGCCGGGGGGCGAAACAGCTGGGCGTCCCATTTGTACTTGACGATTAGTATTAGTGACCGTCCCACTTTTTTCAGCAAACGCCGCAGCTGGAAGTATTACATCCGCATAATTTGCGGTTTCAGTTATAAAAATGTCTTGGACAACCAAATGCTCAAGTTTGGCTAGCGCATCACGAGCATGAACTACATCTGGGTCCGACATTGCAGGGTTTTCGCCCAAAACATACATGCCGCAGATATCACCATCATGCACGGCATCCATTATCTCCGTGACAGTCAATCCTTTATTGGGGTCTAGTGGTTCATTTACACCCCCATCTCGTGCCCAAACATCAGCAAATTTAGCCCGTACATCATCACTGACAACACTTTGCATATCAGGTAAAAACATTGGGATCAGTCCTGCGTCAGATGCTCCTTGGACATTATTTTGTCCCCGCAAAGGGTGTAAGCCAGTGCCTGGTCTACCAATTTGACCAGTCATCAATCCAAGGCTAATCAAGCAGCGAGAATTGTCTGTACCATGAATATGCTGAGAGACGCCCATGCCCCAAAAAATCATTCCAGCCTTAGCGCCCGCAAAAGTACGAGCCACATCTCGAAGAATCTCTGCTTCAATACCACAAATTCCAGCCATTTTTTCCGGTGAAAAATCTTTTAGATGCGCTTTTTCAGCATCCCAATTTTCAGTATAAGCCTCTATATATTGACGATCATACAACTGCTCTTCAACAATCACATGCATAATAGCGTTAAGCATTGAAACATCTGTACCAGGCCGAAATTGAAGCATGTGGCTGGAAAAGCGCTTCAACGCCTGGCCGCGTGGATCCATCACAATTAATTTTCCACCACGTTTTGTAAATTGTTTAAAATAAGTTGCCGCAACCGGATGATTCTCAATCGGATTTGCACCAATTACGATAGCAACGTCAGCATTTTCAATCTCATTAAATGTTGCAGTTACTGCCCCAGAGCCCACATTTTCCATCAAAGCTGCAACGCTAGATGCGTGACAAAGACGGGTACAGTGATCCACGTTGTTGTGCCCAAATCCCTGTCGAATAAGCTTTTGGAATAAATAAGCTTCTTCATTTGTACATTTAGCTGAACCAAAGCCTGCCACCGAAGCGCCGCCCTTAGACTGTTTTAATTTGGCTAAACCAGCAGCCGCAAAATCTAATGCTTCTTCCCAACTCGCCTCACGAAACACGTCTCCCCAATTTCCAGGATCGACATTAAGGCCTTTAGGAGGAGCATCTTGGCGTCGGATTAATGGCTTAGTTAGACGGTGATCATGGTGAATGTAGTCAAACCCAAACCGACCCTTTACGCACAAACGACCCTCATTAGCAGGCCCATTAATACCATCAACGTACTTTACTCGTCCATTTTTTACTTTGAGGTTAACCTGGCATCCAACACCACAGAATGGACAGATACTCTTAGTTTCGCTGTCAAAATCTTTGCTATCACCAACTTGATTTTCATCTGTCACAGTGGCTGGCATTAGAGCACCAGTGGGACAGGCTTGAACACATTCACCACAGGCAACGCAGCTACTATCACCCATTGGATCTGACATATCAAAGGTTGGATAGGCATCATGGCCTCGACCTGACATCCCAATTACGTCATTTACTTGAACCTCGCGGCAAGCCCGCACGCACAACCCACACTGGATGCATGCATCTAAGTTGACAGACATTGCCACATGGCTGTCATCTAGGAGTGGAATACGGCCATCCTCGAGCTTTGGGAAACGGCTCTCTAAAACTCCTTGACCCTCAGCCATCTTCCACAAATGGCTTGACTTATCATGTGCAACTTCCATCTCAGGTTGATCTGCAACAAGCATTTCCATAACCATCTTGCGTGCTTGCGTCGCGCGACTAGAACGAGTGTGAACAATCATTCCATCGGAGACTGGCCTTATGCAGGAAGCAACCAGCGTACGTTCGCCTTCTACCTCAACCATACACGCTCTGCAGTTGCCATCTGATCTGTACCCTGGTTCATCGCGGTGGCATAGATGAGGAATGATAAAACCCTGTCCCTTGGTGACATCCCAAATCGTTTGCCCGGACTGAGCGGAAGTTTCAGCACCGTCCAAGGTAAATGTGACTGTTTCTGACAAAGCACGACTCCTGGAAACTGTTTTTTTGTTAAACCATATATATTGAAGAAACACACCCCATACACGACAAAGAGCACAGAATTTGCGCCAAGCTGCGTATCCTATCCACTCCATAAAGTCACAATTGGCAAACATTGTGAAACACGTTAGTGAACCACTATGGGATTCAGCGAAATAATTTTGATCCGCCACGGACAGGCTAACAGTGGTGCTAAAGACGAAGAAAGTTATGATAAACTTTCTCCAACTGGTCACCAACAAGCAATATGGTTAGGAGACTATCTTCGCGGAAATTTAAAAACGTGCGATCGATTAATTTGTGGAACCCTTCAAAGGCACCGTGAGACAGTAAAGGGTCTAAGTTTTCAAGAAAATGTTAAAATCGATCCTAGAGCCAATGAGATGCGTTATTTCGACTTAGCTGACGAATTCAAATTACAGACAAGCACCCCAATTCCAAATTCCCATGAGGAATTTATTTTGCACGCGCCAAAGTTGTTTAATTCTTGGTATTGTGGAGAATTGGACGCTGTCCACGAAAGCTACTTGCATTTTGCCCAGCGCTTCAAAAATTTGATAACAGAACTAATAGCGCTTGGTGGACGTAGTGTGGTTATTACCTCTGGCGGGGTCATTAGCATGTTTATTGCCCAATTATTCAAGCTTGGGCCTGATGGGTTTGCCCGACTATTATTTCCAATCTATAATTCTTCTATCCATAAATTCCACTCTTGGGGAGATGAACTTTTCATGACTGGTTATAACGCTACACCTCACCTAGATACCGAAGAGCGCCACCACGCACTAACCATAGTTTAAGATATAAAATGGTAGAAAAATAACCTGTTATGACCAGTATTTGGATAAGAGCTGAACAGCGCCCGAATGAACAACGAATAGGTGTTACTCCAGAAGGTGTCAGTAAACTTTTAGATGCTGGATTTAAAGTAACCATTGAACGCGATCCAGCACGTGCCATTTCAATACAACAATTTGAAAAAGTTAGAATTGAAGATGCAGGAACTTGGAAAGATGCGCCACGCGACACCATTATATTTGGTTTAAAAGAGCTCCCAAATGATAACACACCACTGGTACACCGTCATATTATGTTTGGTCATGCATATAAGGGACAGGCAGAAGGGGCGAGACTGTTAGCACGCTTTGCTGCCGGTGGTGGCACTCTGTATGATTTAGAATACCTCACAGACGAAACAGGTAGAAGAGTAGCTGCTTTTGGTTATTGGGCTGGTTTTGTAGGTGCTGCCGTGGCTATCAAAAGTTGGTCTGCAATCCAGCTTGGGAAGAAATGTTCCGCGATGCATCCATTTCCAAACGCCAAAAGCTTAGAGGCAGATGTCTCAGTCAGTCTTTCACAAGCAAAACCACGAGTAATTGTTATTGGAGCTAACGGTCGCGTTGGAAGCGGTGCCATAGATTTTTGTAATAGAATGAACGTACCGATAACTAAATGGGATATCAGTGAAACAGCCAACGGTGGTCCATTTCCAGAAATTTATGAGCACGAAATATTTTTGAACTGTGTATTGGCAAATAAAAAAACTCCAGTCTTCATTCCAGAAACAATTATAGATACCGAACGAAAACTCTCAGTAATAGGCGACATTGCATGTGATCCCAAAAATTTTTATTCCCCAATAAAAATCTACGATAATGAAACAACATGGGAACAGCCTGCCCACAGGATCTATGATGACCCAGTCTTAGATGTTACCGCTATTGATAATTTGCCCTCTATCCTACCACTCGAAAGCTCAGAGGATTTTGCGTATCAGCTATTACCGAGCCTTTTGTCATTAAGTAACATTGACGCTGGTGTTTGGAAAAAGGCACAGTTAGTTTTTGATCAACATATAAAGAAAATAATTTAACTAAATATCCGGTAATAAAGCCAATCAGGCCAGAATTGGCTAAACCGAAAGAACCACGAAAAAAGAGTTGGGAAACTCCGCTTGAAACGCTTGCCTGCCATATGTCGCATCATTTGATCAGCTGCCTTCTCAGGCGACATAATAAATGGCATTCGAAATTTGTTTTTGTCAGTTAGCCGAGTCTCAATGAACCCTGGGTTCGCAACCTGCACCTTAATTCCAGATGTCCGCAAATCTGCATAAAGACTTTCTGCCAATGACATCACACCCGCCTTGGAAGCACCGTAACCAATAGCGCCAGGCAATCCACGGAAGCCAGACAGGCTTCCGGTGATTACAATATGACCTGAATCTCGCTCCAAAAACTGCGGCATCACTTGTTCAAGCACACGGAATGCCCCAGTAAAATTAATTTCAGCCATAGCCACTGCGTTAGCGCCATCCCATTGATTTGCAGACATCGGCCAGTATACACCAGCAACAAATACAACTCCGTCTAATCGACCCAAATCTGCTCCTGCTTTGGCAACACTTACACCATCGGAGAGATCTAAGGCTATAACCTGAGCTTTATTTGGCAACTCATCAGCGAGCTCAAGCAGACGTGTTTCTGATCTAGCAGATATAACAAGTTCAGCGCCCGCTGCACTCATCTTATGTGCCAAAGCCCGGCCAAGTCCCTCGCTTGCACCAACTAACCAGTAGCGTTGTCCAGTAAAATTCATTTAGCCACAATCTGATCAGAGTTTTCTGGTCGCATTGTTGCAACAAGTTCAGCAACTTTAATTCCAAATTTTCGAAACTGACTACGATTCATAACTACGCCATTTTCCATAAGATACATCCAATCGGTTACCTTCAGAGCGTGACCACCTGCACCCTCTGTAAGTTTAATGGTATAATTTAAAACAACCGCAGAGCCCGATTGATAACCATAGCCAGTGCCAACCAAATCTTGAGCATTAGCTTTAATACTTCCGTCTTTTTCTACTTTCAATGTCCACTTTCGCTTTTGCGAATTACCACTGTCATAATCAAAAACCTCAGTGATCTGGCCAACATCACCGTCCCATTCTGCTTGCATTTTTGCTACAAAGCGCGAAGTTACACGACCAAACGGACCATAGATAATCCCCTCTGACAACATCGGCCCATTTAAGTTTTTACGTATATCAAATTGAGGACCCGTAGACTCATAGTCGATTGATTTTTGAGCCTGAAAGCCAATTCTTTTTTTTAGGAATAGCGCTATTAAAATGACAGAGCACCCACCCAAAAGTATTATTTCAAAGGTCATAACTAATCATCCTGTAAAGGGGTTTTAATCAAAATTAAAATTGCAATTAATTTTAGAACTAGCGGACAAATTGCATATAATACAGTCAGCATAGTTAAAGCATGCTTAGACTGTTGATCCGCTGTTGCGTCAAATCCGGCAAGTTCAAGCATTGGGAACAGTATAATTGCGGCAAGGGCTAGCGTGAGCTTATTCATCAAAGACCAGAGGCCAAACCCCTGCCCCCCGTTTGGTGCTATCACCGCAAGCCTTTGCGCAAAAGCGGCTGGCATTAAAGTTAAGTCTGCGCTTATTGATGCACCCGAAACCATACAAACTAATGCAAAAATCCAGAGATCACCCGGTTCCAAAATTCCACTCAATGCAAATATCACCACCGCAATGCTCATTGCAATTAATAGACAGCGACGAGTTCCATGGCGCCGCGAAGCAGCTGCCCACACTGGAGCAGTTACTGCAGCTGAAAGGAAAAACAGCATTAAAAGTGCACCCGCCCACTCCGGTGCTTGAAGCCGATGCCCTACAAAAAACAAAAATAATGAAGAGGTTACTGCAACTGGTAGGGCATTAATAAACGCTAAAATCAATAACAACCTTGTGTTTCGATCTCTCCACACCAATGCAAAATTCGACGACTTTCTTTTAGTGGGAACTACCCACTGGCTTTTCATCATCCAAACAGAAATCAAGCTGACGCACCCAAAGGCCAAAGCAAACAAAAGCATTGGCCTTACACTCCAAAGCATAAACAAGCCTGGTGCCACCGACGCCAAGCATACACCAATCAATGCGCCAGTTTCACGCCATGCTGCCAATTGCATATGTCCGCCAGGAAGGTCACCAGCAGCAGTAATGCCTTGAGCATAAAAATTGATTGTTAGAAAACTAAATGCACTAAACAAACCGGTCATCGAAATTGCGAACCAAAGAAGGGGTGACGTTTGAGGTGGCACGGCAAAAAGTAGAGCCATAGACCCAACCAAAATAATAACTGCAAAGGCTACCCAAAACCGTCGTTCGCGACCAATATTTTCAGAGAGCCATCCAAACACGGGATCTTGGACAGCATCAACCAATCGCAACCAAAATAAAACAGCTGCAATGCTTGTCAGACCTAAACCATAATTTTCAGCATAAAAAGTTGGTGCAAAAATATAAATTGGAATGCCAGCAGCCGCAAGCATTCCACCAAATAAAGCGAAGGCTGGTGGAGAAGTATTACTTACAGTTGTCATCGGCTAACATCATTTTGTGGCGATTCTGGGCAAGAACGAAACGTTGCCTTGCGCAACCAAAGCCTTACCGCTTGCCAATGTATCAAACTCAAGACTCGACGCGAACCAAACGGCCGGTGCAATATCGTAAAGAAGATGGATCTATTGGTAAGAGGCTGGCGTGGACCCACCAGAGTTGCAATCAAGCCACCTTTCTCGCGCTTGTATTCAATTGTTATCGAAATCTGATCAATACTGATATCGAAATTAAAATAGTAAGTACCCTTAACGGGCTGAAATGGGGAAACATGAAAAACCTTTTCTGCATTGATTGTATCAGAGCCTGTGATTGGTCCTAGGTCATCACGATGACATAGGTAGCAGTGGCGCTGGCCAAAGGTGTTACTTACCTCCGCAATTACCACCCGAAGATTATCCTTTTGGTCAAAACATAACCAAAAACTTACTGGATTAAAAACAAAACCCAAAATACGGGGTTGTGCTAAAAGCAAAACCTTCTCTTGGCCAGGCAGGTCATTTATCTTCAGAATATTTTTTACCCAACTCAAACCGATCCCATTTTTAGGTGGCCCACCATGATCTACATCATAAATACTAAAAAAATTAAAATGATTGTGAGAAAATAATCTAGGAAATCTTTCATTACTCTGAAGGTCAAGAAGCAAATAGTCGACCGCGTAGCGAAATGAGTTTTCAATTTTGCCCTTTCGTCCATGAAAGGTGTGAGCTTGGATATAATCCATACTCATTACTCAGCTGCCAGCATGGTGGAAGATCGTGCGGTGATACGACGGGCTACTTCTATACCAGTGGCCAGTCCATCCTCATGAAAACCATTTCGCATCCAGGCCCCACAGAACCAAGTCGAATTTTTACCATTTAATTCAGCTAAACTGTGCTGTCCCTGCAAAGCAGCCAAATCGAAAACTGGGTGATAAAAAACACATTCATCGTAAATTAGATGTGGCTTTATCGCGCGCTGCGTATTTAGTGTCACAAAGCAAGGATCATTTTCTGGCAAGCTTTGAAGACGGTTAATCCAATATGTCAAATCGATACGATCTGATTTTTTGTCTTTATCTTCTGTGTAAACCCAAGAAGCCCAAGCTGCTTTTCGTTTTGGCATTATCGAAGTATCGGCATGCAATACCATTGTGTTGGATTGGTATTTGATTGCCTCAAGTGATTTTTTTTCAATCGCATTTGGATCACTCAACATACCTAATGTCGTATCTGAGTGTGTAGCAAATATTACCTCGTCAAAAAATTCGTATTCGCCACTAGCCACTTTAACCTCAACCCCACCATCAACACGGCGCACAGAGTTTACTGAAGTCGACAATCGGATCTCAACACCTGCTTTTAAGAGCATCCTTTCAAGGCGCCGCACGTACTCACGCGAGCCACCTTTGACAGTCCGCCAATCATGTTGGCCCCCGGTTCCCAACAAGGCATGGTTTTTCATGAATTTTATCATGGGAAGTGCTGGGAAATCTAAAATTTGGGTTACAGGTGTAGACCAAATCGCGCCAGTAAAAGGGGTTAAGTAGTAATCCCGGAACCAATTCCCCAATTCCCAATTTTTGATAAGACTTCCAATCGTAATATTGGGATCAATGTGTCTTTTGTTAGCAAGCTTATTAAATTTTAATATATCCCTCATCATTCCTAGGAACTTTGGCCGCAAAATATTGCGTTTTTGTGCTATAATCGCTCTAGGAGCGAGTACTCCATATTCAAGCCACCCACCATCAATCGACGCTCCAAAGCTCATATCTGAAGGAATTGTAGGTACTTCTAACTCACGAAACAGGTTTGTCAGGTGGGGGTAATTTACGTCATTGTAGACTAAAAATCCTGTATCCACCGGCATATTTCCACTTTTTCCCGCCAGAACGGTACGGGCATGCCCTCCCAGCTGTGGACTGGACTCAATTAAAACTACGTTTTCTGAATCTCGAAGCTCGTAAGCAGCCCCCATTCCAGAAATGCCACCCCCTATAATTACTACTCGTCTGTTATCAGCTTGGATATTCTCAAATGGCATTCAATCGCCCTTTATTGGTATTTCATTTTTTTACGTGGGCGCCATGCAAGTGGATTACATTTAAAAAGATTGTTTTTTGTGTGATCTAAAATAATTTCTTGAGCGTAGCTACAATATGTATAAAAATTTTGAAAGGTATCAAGAACCGGGTGCATCTTCTATTCGGTTGACATACGCTGACGATAGAGAACTATTACGTTTTAACCAAAAGGCGACCCCCCCAGCTGTGAAAAGAACTAAACCTTTAAAAAATTGGGTTACTCAGCTGCAACAGGTACAAAAGAGCCAAGATCAAACGGCCTTTGAGGAACTATTCAATTATTTTGCGCCTCGCGTTAAATCTTTCCTTATAAGGTCAGGGGCATCCACCAGCACGGCGGAAGAGTGCGCACAGGAAGTCATGGTAGCCGTATGGCACAAGGCACATTTATTTGATCCAAGCCGCGCAAGCGTATCAACTTGGATTTTCACAATCGCTCGAAACAAAAACATTGACGCCCTTCGAAAGCAGCGCCGCCCTGAACCTGAGAACTTAACATGGGGTCCAGAATCTGAACCTGAAGCAACTGACATTCTAACCCTGCAACAAGAAACAGAACAACTCAGATTAGCGATGTCCACGCTACCAGACCAACAGAAAGAACTTTTACAGAAAGCTTATTTTGGAGATTTAAGTCACAGCGAGATTGCAGCAGAAACTGGCTTGCCCCTTGGCACAATCAAATCCCGCCTTAGGTTAGCATTAAATAAACTTCGTCAGACTATGAAATGAATGATATGAATGATATTAAACACCACCTCAACGATCAGTTATTGCTGGGATATTCCGCTGGAGTCCTTCCTGAGGCTTTTAATCTAATCGTAGCAACTCATTTAGAAATGTGTGACGAATGTCGAGCGGCTTCCCATGCTTTCGATTCTGTAGGCGGAGTACTTTTGGACGATTTAGCAAAAGCTGAAATGTCCAACGATGCCTTGAGCAAGACCTTAGATCTAGTTGCAAACACTCGACAAATACACAAAACTGAAGTGGACAGTGAAATTCCTAATCCTTTGGCAGCGTACGTCGGCAGTAGTTTAGCTGACATTAAATGGCGCCCAATTGGAATGGGTGTGCGCCAAGTAGTTTTGAAAACCTCAAAATCAGCTACCGCCCGATTGCTCTACATTCCTGCTGGTTCAGTTGTACCAGATCATGGACACCGCGGTACTGAGCTAACTTTGGTACTGAAAGGTGCCTTTTCTGATGAGACCGCTAGGTTCGCAGTTGGTGATGTAGAAATGGCTGACCAGAATTTGGAGCATACGCCTATGGCAGATATTAATGAAGATTGTATTTGCCTTACAGCCACAGATGCGCCACTACGTTTTAATTCCTGGTTTCCACGATTAGCTCAGCGTTTCTTGAAAATTTAAAGTACATTAGAAATTTTTTTCGAGCAAACCTATCACTCGTAACCGTCATAAAATTTGGTATTGACTAATCGTTTTAGATTAAAAAATTTATTGTCATTATCTGTAGTTTTTAATTATCTAGAAGCCCCTCTTATAGGCTAGGCAAACTATTCATAAGAAATTTTGTAGTAGTACTTAGTAAAAAAAACTACTTAAGGTGAATTAAATCACTTTAGTGGACGGCAAAATGGCAATTAAAGTATCAAATAACGCTGTCTTGCTGTTACTGGGAGCCATGTTTGTTGGTGTGGCCTTGGGTGCTGCAGGCGCAGTAATAGCACATTATTTTAGACTTGGAATTAATCTTATAAGTGTTGTTTTTGAAAAACCTCAAACATTTTTTCAAACGTTTATTCTTTATAATTTCACTTTAGGGCTGGCAGTTTTCCTTATACTTTGGCTGAAAAAAATATCTAAAGCTAGCGAGTGGCATGGTCCAGCTGACAGTATTTATTCCGTGCATCGAATAGATAATGAGATAAATGTTAAGCTTGGAATTTTTAGTACGGTTGCCGCGTTTATATCTGCCTCTGGTGGGGCGTCCGTTGGTCAATATGGTCCACTTGTCCATCTTGGCGCAACTATTGGTTCGTGGGTAAAAACAAAAGTTTCACTAAATTTTTCAACTGATGTTTTTATAGGAGCAGGAATTGCCGCGGCTATATCAGCAGGTTTTGGAGCACCATTTGCAGGTATAATTTTTGCGCATGAAGCAATTTTACGGCATTTTGCTTTTAAAGCTTTAGCACCAATTGCAATAGCCTCGACTGTATCTTTTGGAATAACACAAGCAGTTTGGCCATCTGTACCATTTTTTGAGCAAACCGTGCTCAGTGAAACCATTAGCTTAATGATTTTAGTATCCTGTTTAGTTGGACCAGTATTTGGCCTTATTGCAGTTTTATTTATGAAGTCATTATTGTTCTTTGCATCGTTGCCAAGGGTCCTGAATCTAAGACAGATACATTCAGCAGCAATAATGGTGCTAAGTCTCAGCCTAATTGGCGCATTTGTACCAGGAGTGATGGGACTTGGATCAGAAACCCTCGGGTCTCTGATCCAAGAAAAAACATTGTTGTTAACAGTTTTACTCATTCTATTTGGTAAAATAATCGCTACATCAATTTCGCTTGGGTTTGGCTTTTTTGGTGGAGTGTTCTCACCAGCACTGCTCATTGGAGCAGCAGCTGGTGCAGCCGTATCTCAAATTTTAACAATGAGTGGGCTCTATGTTTCATCAGGCCCAGAAATAATTATCTGTGGTATGGCGGCTGTCGCTGGCGCAGTAATAGGTGCACCAATATCAATGACAATTATTGTTTTGGAGCTTACCGGTTCATACGAATTAGCAATGATGTCTTTAACTGGTATTGTGACTGCTATCATGTTCAGCCATCACTATTTTGGACATTCCTACTTTGACAAACAATTGCTACTCAGAAATATAGATTTAAGCCATGGCCGCAGTGGTTTACTATTAATGGAAAACTCCATTGAACCAATGGTTTCACCGGATTTTATTACTATCAAAAGAAAAACTACCGTTGCTAATGCTATAAAACTAATGGCGCTGGATAAAAAAAGTGAGGCTTATTTAGCAGGAGAAAATGGGACTTTTGCAGGTAAGGTTTACCTAAGCTCACTCGTTGCAATTAAGCCAGAAAAGTTAGTAGAGCCTTATGTTGACGAAAAGCCAATTTTCCTAAATTCAGATGCATCTCTTCAGCAGGCAATTGAAATTGCATCTGATTTCATTGGAGAGGCAATCCCAGTTTTAGATCGTTCGAACAATACGCTAATAGGAGTTATTTCAGAGGGCGATATTTTTAAAGCTTATTTAAGTCTCCAAACACAGATTATAGATTTAGAGCATAAAGATTAACAGGTCGTAACCTTCAAACGCAAAGACCTTTATGGCTTGTTTATCGGTACAACATTTTCAGCTACTTCTATTTCCTCAAAATCAAAATTGTCCAACTTGTGGGCCCTTTTTCCAGCGCGCTCCGCAGCGATTGTGATACCCTCAACATCTTTACGAGCTTGTCCAAAATGCGTGTTCAGCTT
This sequence comes from uncultured Planktomarina sp., assembly GCA_905182325.1. GTDB lineage: Bacteria > Pseudomonadota > Alphaproteobacteria > Rhodobacterales > Rhodobacteraceae > Planktomarina. The sequence goes on from CAJJBD010000044.1 coordinate 31,476, forward strand.
TTCAACACGGTCAACTACCAACTCAACATCACGATGTAAAAGTCGCAGAGCTGTACGAATGGCACCGGCTTGCTCACGCATTCGAGCGTCTTTCAAAATAGCCCGCATAGTGTTGAGCGTTGCCATACATGTCGTCGGCGATACAATCCACACACGGGCCTCAAAGCCATCCCTAACTAATTCAGGAAAATTGGAATGCAGTTCTGCATAAACAGATTCTGACGGTAAAAACATCAATGCTCCATCCGCCGTTTCACCGTCTAAAATATATTTTTCAGAAATGGCTTTGATGTGAGCCTTCACACTAGTACGCATAAATTTGGCAGCTTCATTAGCTTCCCAATCTGTCGATGCATTTCTTAAAGCCTCATAAGCCTCCAAAGGGAACTTGCTATCAATAACGATTGGCCCAGGAGGGTTAGGTAGATGAATCAAGCAATCAGCGCGCTTTCCATTTGATAGCGTCACCTGCCAAGCGTAAGCATCAGAAGGTAGAGCCTTACTTACAATTTCTTGTAGTTGGATTTCACCAAAAGCTCCACGAGTTTGCTTGTTTGACAAAATATCTTGCAGACTAAGTACGTCGCCAGAAAGCTTTTGGATATTATCCTGGGCCTTATCAATGGTAACCAGTCTCTGCTGCAATTCGCCCAGTGATTTAGCGGTATTTTTAGCGCTTGAGTTTAAGTTGAGGCTCATCTGTTCCTGTACTGATGCAAGACGGGCCTCCATTAACTTGATCATATTTCCTTGTTGAGCAGCCTGCGACTCAGAAACATGGGTCAAGCCACCAGCTAGCTGTTGCTGACCGTCTCCTATTATTTGAACACGCTGATTTAGAGACTCCAGCTGATTGGTAAGGGGAACGGCCGCATTAGCGGAACGTGCCGCAGCACGCGCAACAAAAATTAGCAGAATAATAATTAAAACAGCAATCAAACCAATTCCGAGCAGCAATACTAAAGTAATTTCAGAAGACAATGTCATGTTCGTCCAAACAGTTTTGCAATATCTGTCATGGCCAGACTCACATAAGTTGGCCGACCATGATTGCATTGGCCTGAATGTGGTGTAGCTTCCATTTCCCGTAACAAGGCATTCATTTCATCCGCCTGCATTCGCCGGCCTGTACGCACTGATCCATGGCAAGACACTCTACTCAAAACAGACTCAATTCGTGAACTCAGACTTTGCGTAACTCCACTGTCAGACAGCTCATCAATAATATCAAGCACCAGTTTTTTAACATCAATTTGACCTAATATTGCTGGCACCGTTTGTATTGAAACAGCACCCTGACCAAACGGCTCAACCGTAAGTCCCAGCTCTATTAAAAATTCACTTTGTTCCAAAATTAGGGCAGTTTCACTATCTGAAAGTGTAATCACTTCCGGAATTAAAAGTGCTTGTGATCGTATGCCAGACGACTCCAGTTGTGCTTTCATTTTTTCATATAAAAGTCGCTCATGCGCAGCATGCGCATCAACAATAACCAATCCACTCTCAGTTTGTGACAAGATATAGTTTTCATGTAATTGTGCCCGAGCAGCTCCCAGCGGCAAGCTTTCAGATTCAGCCTGATATACCACCTCAGTTCGAGCAGACGGCTCTACGTCAAACATATTGCCAGTTTCCAAAGGTTCAAACTTTCTCACCACTTGAGAAGGTCGATTCATTTGATAAACTCGAGATTGAGACGGCACTTCAAATTTTCCAAGAGCTGATTCTGACACAGTCGATGATGACCGATGCCCTGCCTCTGCTAAAGCGTGACGAAGACCAGACACAATAAGACCACGAACTACAGCTGGCTCTCTAAAACGTACCTCTGCTTTAGCAGGATGCACGTTTACATCTACTCGGGTGTGGTCACACTCGACAAACAATGCGACAGCAGGATGTCGATCTCGAGATAAAAAATCTGAATAAGCACCCCGCAATCCACCTAAAAGAAGTTTGTCGCGTACAGGTCGACCGTTAACAAAAAGAAATTGAGATACGGCAGCTCCCCGAGAATAAGTTGGAAGTCCCGCAAAGCCTGTCAAACGGATTTCCTCACGCTCTGCGTCCACAGCAATAGCATTCTCAACAAAGGCCTGGCCCATCACCTGACCCAACCGCCCACGTAACGCATCAAACATGTCGCCCTGCTCAGCCTGAACTCGCAAAACTACACGTTCGGTTGCCATGTCACGTACACAAAATGCAATTGACGGTTCCGCCATTGCCAAACGGCGCATGGTATCGACAATCACTTTTGACTCTGCCCTATCAGATCTCAAAAACTTTAGACGCGCAGGGGTAGCATAAAACAAATCACTTAGTGTTACACGAGTTCCCGGTTGCATGGCGACTGGCCGAACTGAACTTAGCGTCCCACCATCAACCTGTAATTCTGCACCATCAGACTGCCCACACCGGCTCATGATGGTAAGCTTTCCAACGGCGCCAAGTGAAGGCAAAGCTTCTCCTCGAAACCCAAAGCTTTGAATATTTAAAAGATTAGAGCCATCAATTTTACTAGTAGCGTGCCGCATCACTGCTAGTGGCAAATCTTCAGCAGAAATACCACACCCATTATCGGTCACACGAATAAAAGATTTTCCTCCATCTGCGTAGTCAACATCAATGCGCGTCGCCCCAGCATCTATCGCATTTTCAACAAGTTCTTTAATTGCTGACGCAGGTCTTTCCACAACTTCGCCCGCAGCAATCTGATTAATTGCTGTTTCATTTAACTGTCGAATGACTGGCTGAAAATGGCTTATGTTGGGGTTATGACCGATCATGCCACTAGTGATAGCATGTTATCTTCCGATTCGACCACTCTTCGTTCCGGCCTTTTGATTGGCACACTTCCATAAAATGTAAAACTACAGATTGCGACAGCCATGTAGCTATTCAATTGTTAGAGCACAGAACGTCAGCACTGAATATTTAGTTGAAATATACAAATTTCAACTGTTTGGACCCAGCTTTTTATCATTGTCTGAAGAAAATAAAACCAGCCCAAATATGCCAATAAAAATTGTGATGTCCGCAACATTAAACGCGTAAGGGTTTTGAAATCCGCAACAGCTTATATTTAAAAAATCAGCCACTCCACCGTATAAAATGCGATCAATCGAATTCCCTAGC
>CAJJBD010000045.1 GCA_905182325.1 uncultured Planktomarina sp.
ATTGAAGAACGAACAAGACGTTCATTTGTTTGAACGATTAGTTTTTATGAACAAAACTAATCGATAAATTAAAATTTATAAACACACACTAAAAGATAGGACGTGGGATGACATATATTGGTTTAATAATAGGGGCGCTATTTGGTATTTTTTTAGCCAATCGTAGAAAAGGTAAAATTATGGATATTTTACACTATGCAGCAGCGTGCGCGATTATTGGTGGCTTAGTTGCCTTAATTGCAAATGTAATTATTCTTCGACTAGGTTAGTGGTCGATGTTCGTTCCTTTTTTTGATAATCTAAGAGACCATAAAATCCCAGTGTCACTAAGAGAGTTTTTAACTTTTCTAGAAGCTATCAATGCAGGGCTAGCAACTTATGATATTAACCATTTTTATCTATTAAGCAGAACTGTTTTGGTTAAAGACGAGCGGAATTTGGATAAGTTTGATCGAGCATTTTCAACCACGTTTCACGGCCTTGAATCTATCGATAATCAAGATCTAATCACTCAAGTTGAACTACCTTACGAATGGCTACGTAAACTAACAGAGAAAACCTTGTCGGAAGCTGACAAGGCAGAAATTGAGGCTCTAGGCGGCTTCGACCAACTCATGGAAACTCTTCGCAAGCGACTGGAAGAGCAAAAAGCTCGGCACCAGGGGGGTAGTAAGTGGGTAGGAACTGCGGGCACCTCCCCTTTTGGAGCCTATGGGTATAATCCTGAGGGGATACGAATTGGACAAAATCAAAGCAGTCATCAAAAAGCAGTCAAAGTCTGGGACAAACGAAATTTCAAAAACCTCGATGGTAATGTGGAACTGGGCACTCGAAATATTAAAGTAGCGCTTAAACGTCTCCGGAAGTGGGCTAGAGATGGAGCGCAAGATGAACTTGATTTAGACACCACGATCCGAAAAACTGCCGAAAATGGCTACCTTGACGTTCAAACTCGTCCCGAACGTCGAAACGCAGTAAAAATCATCCTATTCTTAGACGTAGGTGGTTCAATGGACCCACATATAAAGTTAGTAGAAGAGCTGTTCTCAGCAGCTAGATCAGAATTCAAACACCTCGAAAGCTATTATTTCCATAACTGTATTTATGAAGGCCTTTGGCAGGACAATGAGCGCCGCTGGGCGGACCAAATTTCAACTGAAGAAGTGTTTCGTACATATGGCCCTGATTACAAATGTATTTTTGTTGGTGATGCTTCAATGTCACCTTATGAAATAGCTTATGCTGGAGGAGCAAACGAGCATTGGAATCCAGTAGCAGGCCAGGATTGGCTTATGCGGGCACAAAGCCAATGGAAAAACTCTCTCTGGTTAAACCCTGTTCCAGAACAATACTGGCCTTACACGCAATCTATCGGAATGATAAAAAATATTTTCGAAAACCGTATGGTCCCAATGACCCTAGACGGGATTTCTAATGGGATGAAGTTAATAACTTAAGTATTTAATTTACCTTATTAAACAATTTTTTTATACAAGTTTATAAAAAAACTGAACCTTTGATTGAAAGCTAAATGGACATAGCCCATATATAAGTTATGCATTTTTTATTACCAATAGGTTTAGCAGTAATAATCGGACTAGTGAGTTATTTATTCTCAGTAAATAAGACGAAGCAAGCGCTCGATTTAAAATCTAAGCCACTACAAAGCCCTGAACTTGAAAATAAAATTTGCGCTTTAGCTATGGCGCTTGACTTAACTCATCTTAATGTAAATGTTTATAACATAGAGACAATTAACGGCTTGGCTGCGCCTGGTGGTCAAATTTATATTACCCAAGGATTTTTATCCAAATTTAATAAAGGAGAGGTTAGCGCCACTGAAATAGTGTCGGTGATAGCACATGAACTGGGCCATGTAGCGCTTGGCCATACTCGCAGACGCATGATTGATTTTTCTGGACAAAACGCTTTACGCACTGCACTTTCCATAACCTTAAATAGGTTCATCCCAGTCATCGGACCATGGTTAGCTAATTTGGCAGTTACTATCATTGCTGCTCGTATGTCTAGAAAAGACGAGTTTGAGGCTGACTCTTATGCAACGGCACTAATGCTTAAATCTGGTCTTGGAATACAATCACAAAAATCCCTTTTGCAAAAACTAAATAAACTGACGGGGGGCGCCGAAAGCGTTCCAGCTTGGTTTATGAGCCACCCCAAAGCTGGGGAAAGGGTTAAAGCTATAGAGCTTAACGAGAAAAAATGGACGGGGACAGTATCATAATCTTTCAATTAAATGGCCAAACTGTGGTAACCATGCCTTTTTCCAAATCTCAGCCATACTCATCTCGGTATGGGATGCACGTACCCTACCCACAATTGGGTTAAGCGCAGACTGAATTTCATACAAGTTTTGCTTAAGTAATTTTCGTAAAAACTCATCTGGATCTAAAACTTTTATATCATAAGTAAGCAACACAGACTTAGGAAAATCTTTTTTATTATGTGTTAGTATGAAGTTTGCATCTTGGACAACTGCTAGCCCCAGTACATGAATATCGTTTGGATCTGGCAACCAGAACTGGCTCAACGAGGGAGCGCCAGACCGAATAGCCAAAGCATGTGTTTTCCGAAACTGCGTAACCGCTAGGCTAGCCTCAAGCTGATCTAGGGGTTTTTTAGCGGCGCGGCTCCACTCAGTTAAAATTTGCGATGATACAATATAATCAATCTGACTTATTGCTGCACATGCAAGCAGCACCTCACGCAAGAAGCTTGGCACCAACACGCAGGTATCAAAAACAACCCGCATTACAGAATTCTAAAAACAAGTGTTTTTAAGTAGCTAGTCTCCGCTAGAGCAGTATGGAGCGGGTGGTCTGGTCCAGCCCCGCCTGTAAAAATTAGTTGTCCCTGCCGTCCAGCACGACCAATCCCTCGGATACAAGCTGTTCTAAATTTTTCTAAGTCCACTGCATGCGAGCAAGAACATAGCGTTAGGTAGCCACCACCAATCACCAATGGACACGCCAGGCGAGCCACACGTTCATAAGCTCGCAAACCCGCCTCTCGTGAAGATTTTTGTGGAGCAAAAGCAGGTGGATCACAGACAACAATATCAAAAATGGTACTTTTGGCAGCTAATCCTATCATTGCGTCGAACGCATCTGCCTTAAGTATTTTAAAATTTATATTTGGATTTGTTGCTTCAGCACCCATCATAGCGAGATCCAGCGCTGGTTGAGAGCCATCAATACAGGTAACTTCAGATGCACCACCAGCCATAGCTGCAAGCCCAAAACCACCAACATGAGAAAACACGTCTAAAACTTTTTTATCTCGCGACAGGTTTTTTACAAAAATTTGATTTGCACGTTGATCGTAAAATAAACCTGTTTTTTGACCCTCAGCAACATCAGCAAAATATATAGCATCGTTCATTGGAACTTGAATTGGTTCACTTGGCATATTACCCAAAGCAGCTATCCGGGTTTCAGGCAAGCCTTCTAAAACACGAGAACGACCAGTACCATTTATAATAATTGTTTCTGGGGCAAGCACACTTTTTAAAGCCTCTATTAGCTCCGGCAGAAACCTATCCACCCATGCTGCATTGGGTTGAACCACTAATAAGTCAGAGAAGCGGTCAATAATTAATCCAGGCAAATTATCCGCTTCTGCATGTATAAGCCGATAGTAAGGTTTAACAAAAAGACTTTCTCGCAGGGCTAACGCTGAATAAATGATTTTTTCAAACCAGTCAAAATCGATATTAGTGTCCACATCTGAAGACAGCTTCCTACCGAAAATTTTAGAATTAGGGTTTACCGCAAAAAGGCCCAACTCGTTTTTTGCCTGATCGTGCAGTATGGCTAAACTACCCGGTGGCAGTGCTTTGGTTCTCCTATCCGTAACCAACTCATTGTCATACACCCAGGGAAACCCATGGCGAATACGCTGCGGATTGGACTTGGATTTTAACCTTATTACTGGACAATCAATTTTCATTTCAGCTCCCCGTTTGGTTAACTGATTAAATTAGCAAAAGCTTCGCGGCAAGAGTAGATACCTATTGAAGTTTGCCTGCAATCAATTACTGTTAGCGCTAACAAGTATAAAGGAAATACCGATGGTGCCCCACCCTAAATTAACTGAAATAACCAAAAGAATTGCTTTACGGTCCAAGGATACCCGACAAGCTTACTTAGAAAAAATTGAACGCGCTGCTAGGAGTGGACCACGCCGCGCGCATTTGAGTTGCGGCAACCAAGCGCACGCGTATGCAGCCATGGGGGAAGATAAGTCGTCTTTGTTAAGTGAACGCGCACCTAATATTGGGATAATCAGTGCATATAACGATATGCTGTCAGCGCACCAGCCGTTTGAAACTTATCCTAATGAAATCAAAAGTGCTGCTAGAACTCTCGGTGCAACAGCACAAGTAGCAGCAGGTGTACCTGCCATGTGTGACGGCGTCACCCAGGGTCAGCCTGGAATGGAGTTAAGTCTCTTTTCTCGAGATACTATTGCGTTGGCAGCAGCCATTGGGCTTTCACACAACACATTTGATGCAGCTGTCTTTTTGGGAGTCTGTGATAAAATTGTACCCGGCCTGATTATCGCTGCTGCTACTTTTGGGCATCTCCCTGCTATTTTTTTGCCAGCAGGACCAATGACTTCAGGTATTTCTAATGATGAAAAAACTGCAATACGAAAAAAATTTGCTGATGGGCAGTGCACCCGGGAAGAGTTGTTAGCCGCAGAAATGGCTAGCTATCATGGTCCGGGCACTTGTACTTTTTACGGAACGGCGAACTCAAACCAAATGCTAATGGAATTTATGGGCCTGCACCTGCCCGGTGCAAGTTTTGTTCCCCCAAACAGTGATTTGCGCAAAGCTCTTACGGCCCATGGAACATTCCAAGTTCTAAAGAATACCTCTTTGAGCGATCATTACATTTCAACTGCAAAAATTCTGAATGAAAAAACTTGGACGAATGGTATCGTCGGGCTTATGGCTTCTGGTGGATCTACTAATCTAGTGCTACATTTGCCTGCCATGGCAAGGGCAGCCGGTGTAATTCTTGTACCTCAAGACTTCGCAGACATATCAGAAATCACGCCGCTATTAGCAAAAGTATATCCCAATAGCCTAGCTGACGTGAACCACTTTCACGCCGCAGGCGGCTTGCCTTACATGATAAGTCAGCTATTGAAAGCTGGATTGTTGCATGAAGATGTCCACACCGTTATGGGCCTTGGACTTCGGCATTACGGCCAGCAGTCTGTTTTATCAAATCAAAAAATAAACTATGTCAAAGCACCAAATCATAGCCTAAACGAAAAAATTTTACGGCCAGTTAGCAATCCCTTTCAATCAAGTGGTGGGTTGCAAAACTTAATTGGAAACCTTGGGTCAGCAGTTATCAAAACTTCTGCTATCATCCCAGAACGACGTTTAGTAGAAGCCCCCGCCATGGTATTTCAAAGCCAAGAGACAGTGAAAAAAGCATTCAAAAATGGTAAGTTAAATCGCAACGTTATTATTGTTGTTAGCTATCAAGGTCCAGCGGCCAACGGGATGCCAGAGCTTCATAGCCTAACACCATTTTTAGCAATTTTACAGGACCGTGGTTACAAGGTAGCACTAATAACAGACGGGCGCATGTCTGGCGCTTCTGGGAGGGTTCCCGCTGCCATTCACTTAACCCCAGAAGCTGCCAACAATGGACCAATCGCACAAATCAGAGATGGTGATATATTACGCTTAAATGCTGATAAAGGTGTCTTGGAAAACTTAGCTAAAAACTGGCAAGATCGTCCAATCATGCATCCTAATCTGTCAGATAATGAACAAGGCCTCGGACGCGAATTATTTTCTGTGTTCCGTAAAACCGTGGGTCCGGCCTCCCTTGGTGGTGGCGTAGTGATATAGGATATAAAATGAGCCATTTAGATATCATCAGTAAAGTATGTGCGGCGGCCCCCGTCATCCCAATTCTAACAATAGATCGTGTGGAAGACGCGCGCCCGCTAGCGCAAGCTTTAGTTGCTGGAGGCTTACCGTCGCTAGAAATAACCCTCCGCACTGAGGCCGCACTAGACTGCATAGCAGCTATTGCGGATATAGATGGAGCTTTGGTCGGTGCTGGCACCTTGCTTACTGCCAGCCAGGTACAAGATGCAAAAGCAGCCGGAGCTGTTTTTGGCGTTTCTCCCGGCGCGACCACTTCGATTATCAACGCAGTCCAAAAATTTGACTTACCACTGCTTCCGGGATCAGCTACCGCTACTGAAGCAATGCGTCTTTTAGAGTATGGATTTACATACCAAAAGTTTTTTCCAGCGGAGGCAGTAGGTGGTGCCGCAGCATTGGGCTCTCTAGCAGGACCATTACCACAAATAATTTTTTGCCCAACTGGCGGTATTAGCCCCGAAAATGCAAAATCTTATCTGGCTTTACCAAATATACTTTGCGTAGGTGGAAGCTGGATTGCGCCAAAAGCGTTAATTTCTATTGGAGATTGGGAACAAATTACTCAGAGAGCCCGTCTCGCCGCTGCCCTGCTTCAGTAACGCGTCCCAAACGGCCACCACGCCGCCGGATTTTTGGAGAAGGTTTAAGAGCAGATTTCAGTACAGAAGTCATTGGGTGATCAGGCAAATCAACTCCATAATACGAAATACAAAATTCTATATGTTCAGCCGGGCTTGCTGAAACAGGTATCTGTATAGCCCAATCAAAGAAAATTGTTCTACACTCGGGGAGCGTTATACCATCAATTCTATAACTTTCGCGTATTAAACCTTTTGGATCAGCATCTTCAATCAACATTGTCTAATCCTTTAATATTCACAAACAGTAAATCAATTATTTCAACACATTGTAAGCGTGAACTTATGAGGGCTTGCTCTAAATCTTCATCACGATCAAGCGCCACGATGCGTTGGAGACGTTCTCGCCCAGCAGAACCCAGTTCACTCCGATGTTGCCCCTCCCCACACATAAGTCCATCCAACAAGCGCAAATGAGAGAATAAATTAAATGTTTTAATTAATTCATCAAGCTGAATAGCATTAACAAAAGTTGAGTTAACACCACTACGTAGCTGCAACACAGTATCGAATTCAAAACAGCGTTGAGCTAATGCAATACCCTGAGCCATCAGCTCAATATCTTGCAAACCACCCGGTCCACGCTTTATATCCCATAGGTTCTTTTGAGGTTTAGAGCCTGCTAGCCTTCCGCGCATATTTTTGAGACCCTTACGGATAAATGACCAATTTGCTTTATCCGCCAATACGCGTTGCCGTATTTTTTCAACTTTAGTACTAAATTTTGTATCACAAGTAATTGGTCTTGCAACGGTCAGGGCTAAATGCTCCCAAGTCCAAGCTTTATTGATTTGGTATGTTTCAAAGCCACTTAGGGACGTGGCAACTGGTCCCGCACGGCCAGACGGCCGTAATCGCATATCAACCTTATATAAATATCCATTTCGAGTAGGTACCGTTAGAGCAGTAATCAAAGCTTGTGTTAGGCGTGAGAAGTAGTGGCGGCATTCCAAAGCCTTTATTCCATCTGACTTAATATTCACATCAGCATCAAAAATTAAAATTAAATCAAGATCAGATACTGAATTTAAATTTTTTGCTCCAAGCGAACCCATAGCCAAAATAGTGCACTTAGAATTTTTTATACAACCAAACTTTTTCTCAAAATTATTTCTTACGAACTTAAATAGGCAATGTAGTACCGCCTCCGCTAGCCTAGTGTATTGCAGAATTGCAACCTGAGGAGTTATAATTTGTTGCAACAGGTGTACACCAATACGAAAGTGTAACTCCCTCTTCCAAATACGGACAATATCCAAGCCAGATTCATAGTCTGAAGCTTCAGTTAAAAGTTTTGAGAGTTGAGTTTGTAAAATAGTCTGTTCTGGCCAAGGAGCAAAAAACTCACCACTCAAAACTATATCTAATACACCAGAGTTTTGTCCTAGGTATTGGGCCAATGCTGGCGCTATAACTACAATATCAGTTAATAAGTCAAGTAGTTTTGGATTGGACGCAAACAGCGAAAAAACCTGAATGCCCGCAGGAAGTCCTCTTAAAAAATTATCAAATTGAATTAGAGCTTCTTTTGGATCAGGTGCACTCTTCAAACTAGTTAAAACTTTAGGACGCAACTTTTCAAATAACACTGTGGCACGATCTGATCGCAAAGCAGGGTAACTAGGCCAGTTTTGTGTGATTTGATCTTGTCCAACAATTTTAATCTCAGGCGTATGGTTAATTACCGGTGCAAAAAAAGATTCTGCAATCTCATGAACAGCGTTCAAATGGCCCGCTGTTTCTTTACAAAAGAAATCCAAACTTTGTCCACACAATGCAGCAATTCGAGAAATATCATCTGGAGTTGTTGGTATGCTTTGTGTCTGTGCATCGCGGATCATTTGCAGGGCATGTTCAGTGTGCCGCAAATATGTATAACTATCACATAATTTAACATAATGGGCTTCAGAAACCCAGTCTTTAGACACTAATTGACCAAGAGCGTTTAAGGTTTGTGCTTCACGCAATTCAGGGTCCCGCCCGCCAGAAATCAACTGTCTGGTCTGGGTAAAAAACTCGATTTCGCGTATTCCACCACGGCCAAGCTTGATATCATGCCCACTAATAGAGCGCACATTTTGAGTCCCAGTTTTTTGACGTATTTTCAAACGAAGTTCATGCGCCTCTTCAATTGCTGAAAAGTCTAAATATCGTCGCCATACAAACGGAACCATTTGTTTCAAGAAGTCAGCTCCAGCTTCATAATTACCAGCGCAAAAACGGGCCTTTATATATGCTGCACGTTCCCAAGTGCGACCTAGGCTTTCATAGTACTCAAGAGCTGACGTCATGCCTAAACAGATTGGTGTCACTGAAGGATCTGGCCGAAGGCGCAGATCAGTACGGAATACATAACCATGCTCCGTAACTTCACTAAGTAATTTGATAGCGCTACGTGTTGCTCTAACCAACACTTGACGTAATTGAGCCGATTGTGCCTGATCCATATTTCTATCATCAAACATAACAATTAAATCTATATCTGACGAATAGTTTAGTTCTCTAGCTCCCATCTTTCCCATGGCAATTATAAACATGTCATCGTCTGAAGATATTTTTCCTGAGGCTCGATATGGACTTAAAGCGGATTTAAATGCAGCCGCCACCACCTTATCAGCAAAATCTGTTAAATATTGTGTCGTTTCTGTTAGCGAGTATGCACCTGACAACTCCGCAAGGGCCAGATAGCCAGCAACTCTTCGTTTGGCTTGCCTCAGAGTTTTACCTGGATCTTCCCCAAGTTCCCCAAGCACCATCTTTTTGAGAGGGTCATGAGCAAAAACTGCATCTGAAATCCATTTCTGTTCTTGACGGAGTATCTCATTGAGATATGGGCTACAGCCACCGATACCCATCAGAAGTTCAGCCAACTCACCAGTAGCAGCCCAATCATCCGAAAGTTCTTTTCCAAGCACTGGTTCAAAGGCTATTGGAGATTTCTTAATTGACTCATGTAATTTCATGAATTTAAGCTGAGTTGCAATCAGCCAAAGGTCAATGGGGTACTGTTGAGTAAAACCTCGACGCGTGAAAAATATTTTTGTAGAATGGTACAAAATAAATGTGATTATTATTGACGATTTAAATAATAGTAATACAGCCATAAAGTGTCTTAAACGCTCAGTCATATAATTTAATCATTAGCATAAAATATATAAATTATTTATTGGCCAATAAGTTTAAAGTTGATAAGTTTAAAAAAACATTGTTAGAAAATTATGCGCCATACAATTCCTTCAGCATCGCAATTTTATGTAACTGCACCGCAGCCCTGTCCCTACCTTGAAGGGCAAATGGAACGGAAACTGTTCACGTCGGTTCAAGGGGACAGTGCGAAAGATATAAATAATACATTATCAAAACAAGGCTTTAGGCGATCACAAAACATATTATATCGTCCCGCCTGTGCGGATTGTTCTGCCTGCCTATCAGCAAGAATTGATATAAAAAAATTTCAACCCAGTAGGAGCCAACGTCGCATAGTGGGGAGGAACTCTACACTGCATCGACAGTCAAGCTCACCCTGGGCAACGGAAGCCCAATACGATCTTTTTAAAACTTATTTAGATACCCGGCACGCAGATGGTGGTATGGTCGATATGGATGTCTTTGAATTTGCCGCAATGATCGAAGAGACACCAGTAAACAGCCAAGTTATAGAGTACTCAACCGAAGCCGGCGCGTTAGAAGCAGTTTGTTTAACAGATATTTTTGATGATGGAGTGTCACTCGTTTATAGTTTTTTTAACACTGAGTTTTCAAAAAAGTCACTTGGAATATATATCATCTTGGATCATATAAAAATAGCTCAGCAGTCTGGTCTTCCCTATGTGTACCTCGGCTATTGGGTACCAGGAAGCAAAAAAATGGCATATAAGGCAAAGTTCAAGGGTGTTGAGATTTTTCACAACAAAAATTGGACACCACTAGATCAGAATGAGGGCTATGCAGCCAATGCCAGTTCCACTGATTTCACATCACTTTCAGCTCAAGTGGCGGAAATTTCAATGCCAAATATGACACCTATTCGCGAGCGTTAGCTGCCCAGTAATTTGGGCACGATAGTTACAATTGCAGGGAACCAAAATAGCAATAATAGTCCAACTACTTGAATTAAAACGAAGGGGATTATTCCACGATAAATCTGTCCAGTGGTTACTTCCTTCGGCGCAACACCCCTTAAATAGAAAAGTGCAAATCCAAAAGGTGGTGTTAAGAAAGAAGTTTGTAAGTTAATCGCTATCATAATGGTCACCCACTTTGGGTCCATGGTACCACCGTAGATTACCGGACCTACAATTGGAATTACAATGTAAATTATTTCAAGAAAATCAAGTACAAAGCCCAACACAAAAAGCACCAGCATTACAATTAAGAAAACGGTAAATTCACTGTCAAAACTTTTCAGAAAGTCTTGAATATAATGCTCTCCACCAAAGCTAATCACAACTAAATTTAATAATTGGGAGCCTATCAAAATTGTAAATACCATTGAAGTTACCTTAGCCGTCTCCCTAACGACTGGACTCAAAACTCCAGAACGATACAGGGTCCAACAAGCAAAAATTAAACCAAAAATTGCATATAAGTATGCAGCTTGAGCTACAAAAAATGCTATCCAGCTTTCAACAGATGCCCCATCATACCTAATTCGCAAATCAAAGTTCATCCCCACAAGAAGCATAATTACCAAGGCAAAGGCGGCTCCAATAATTACTTTTGGGGATTTGTCCTCATCTCTTAGTTTTCTATAAGCCGCCAGCATGATCGCACCGCCAGCCCCAAGCGCAGCCGCTGGAGTTGGGTTTGTAATACCACCAAGAATCGAGCCCAAAACAGCAACAATCAAAAGCAGTGGTGGAAATACTACCCGTATCAATTCAACATCTGCCAAACGAGTCACCGCTATACGAACCCCATACAAAATTATCAAAATAGGAACAGATAATAGTATTAACGTACCACCAGCTGAAGTTAATGGGGTTATAAGAAATATATCAATAAAAATTGCTAGTAAAACCCCGGTGAAACCAAACGCTATTGGCCGAAATTCTAGCTGAGGCGCGACGCCACGCGCAGTACTCAAAACTAAAGAAAATAGAACCAACCCTACCGCGACGCCTAAGCCAATTGGTGCAGCATTATTTACTTTTGTGGTAATGTTGTCCACAATCTCTTCATCCGTTAGCTCACGGCTTAGCTTAACACCGCCTGAATCCATAATTGCCTGTTGTTCAGAAATAGCCGTGTCCCAAGCTAACTGGCCATGTAATTCAATCATCGACGCCTGACAGGCTGGGTCAACATTTGTTCGCAGAGACGCACCATCAGATAATGCAGAGCGAGAAGAAACAGTTACGTCTTGCGAGCCAATAATGTTTGATTGAGCTAACAAGATTGCACCACCAATTAACGCTATTGGCGCCGCAAGAAACCAAGCTAAAGCGTGAGCCCTTCCTATTGGTGCTCCAGTTACGTTGCCCATTTGCACAGCTGGTGCCTTAGATGGGTTAATCAGAGCATAAATAAAGGCGTACACCGCGTACAACGTTGCCAACATTATTCCTGGTAATAATGCTGCCTGAAATAGTGTGCCTACCGACACCACCGCGGGTTCTCCAAGATAAGTCAGTGCATCGGTACACCCAGCAGTTTGTGCTCGAACCTCTTGCGCGCGCGAATACAAATCACCAGCTAATGTCCCCAACAAAACAATTACGATCGATGGAGGAATTATTTGACCAAGCGTCCCAGATGCAGCGATTACACCCGTAGATAACTCTGGAGAATATCCATTACGAAGCATAGTAGGAAGGCTTAATAGGCCCATAGTAACAACTGTAGCACCAACAATTCCCGTAGATGCAGCTAGGAAGGCACCAACAACCACAACAGATACCGCTAATCCGCCTGGCAGCGGCCCAAAAACACGTGCCATTGTAGTTAATAGATCATTTGCAATTTTGGAACGCTCGAGCGTTATACCCATCAATACAAACATTAATACGGCAAGAAGCGTCTCAATAGATTGGCCAGCAAGAACGCGCTCATTGATCCGGTTTACAATAAAGGAGACGTTTCTATCAAGCGCTACTTCCCAACCTTTTTCAAAAACTGGAACTGCAATTCGTGGTAAATCCGGATATCGAAAGACACTCACAGCATCTGCCCGAATACCCTGCCCCATTAGTGCACCAAATTCAGTTGATGACTTATCGATGGCTTGGTGCAGTAAAAGGCCGCCACTATCCAAGGCAGCAATTATTCCAAAAGAAATTACGCCGGCACCGCCAATGGCAAACGCCACAGGAAAGCCTGATAAAATTCCACCAAAAAGGCAGAGAAAAACAATTAAAAGGCCGACCTCAATACCGTCTAATCCAAAAATCATGATGGCTGCTCCATTTTAAACTAAACCACCAATGCCTGCTCATCACCCAGAACATCTTTGTCCAGGTATTTACCTTCAGAAGCTTGGCCCTCTTTCATCTCCAAATAGGATCGGTAGAAAAATGCTACTGCCTGTAAAATGATCATCGCACAAAATACAACAAGCAGAACCTTGAATAGAAAATAAGCGTTAAATCCATTAGGCGAAAAACCAATGGTTTCTACATTCCATTTGAATGCGCGCGATTTTCCGTCAACCAAACGCTGAAGGCTATCGCTCGCTGAAACTTTCGGAGTAATCAAATGTCGCCAAAGAAAAAACCACGCGTACATCCAAGTGAGTATCGCCGCGGGGATCATAAAGAATAAACTTCCGAACATATCAATCAATTTCTTGGTGCGGTAACTTACTGCAGCATAAACTAGGTCAACTCGAACATGTCCACCCTGTACAAAGGTATAGGCAGCGCACAAACAAACTATTATTGCATTATAAAACTTTAATTCTTCTGCGTACCAGCTTATATCTTTATCGAGGCCTACACCCAAGCCAAACGTGATTTGTGCTTCCAAAAAAATACGCTGGACAAATACGATAACTATCTGCTGCAAAACCATTAATAGACCTGCCCATGCAGCCATGCGACCCACAGTATTCGCAATCCACTCTAGGCTCCGGACGACCACCCACAATATCGAGTTGCGCAACATGCCGACACATGTCAGCAGTAAAAAGCCAGCCAAACAGACAAAAAAGAGTTCTGCTGAGGCGCCATAATAAATGAAACGCATAACGGACTTTCCGTTACTCCAGTCTAACCATTGCATGGGATGGGTAACTACATAGCCAAAATTATAAAAAGCCAATACTAGGCTTTGTAAAAACCAGATGAACCAGTCCAACAGATATTCTCCCCAACAGTCTTATCCATCTTGTTTCACCAGACGGGAGGCGAAAAAAAGGGCTCCCAAAGTGTAGGAGCCCTCAACTTAGATTTAGCCTTTAGCTAAAACCCGATTACGCTGGGTTACAAACTCACCATCCGATTTCAAAAGCCACTCTGATGATTTTACGAGTGAGGCATCAAAAGACTTACGGATTTTCGCATATAGCTCATCACCCATATTTTCGTCCATGACCTCTTTAGAAGCTGCGCCAAATGCATCCCAAACGTCATTAGAAAACTGAAGTGTTTGTACACCTTGGGCCTGAAGGCGAGCCAATGCCGCACCGTTATTAGCCAAGGTTTCTGACAACTGATATTGGGTTGTTGCTTTTGTGGCATTATCGATAATCGCTTTATGCTGGTCTGATAAATCATTCCACACATCTAAGTTCATGCCCATTGCCAAACCAGAACCTGGCTCGTGAAAACCAGCCGTGTAGTACACCTTAGCAACTTCTTGAAAGCCTGCCCGTTCATCAGCAAAAGGCCCAACCCACTCCAAACCATCGAGAGCGCCCGACGACAGTGCTTGATAAAGCTCTCCACCTGGAATATTTTGGACCGACACGCCGAGTTTACCTAACACCTGCCCACCTAGGCCAGGCATTCTGAAGCGCAGACCAGCCAAGTCTTGTGCTGAATTGATTTCTTTGCGGAACCAACCACCCGACTGTGAACCAGAATTCCCTGCTAAAAAAGATTTTAGGCCAAATATTTGACCCAATTCATCATGTAAGTCTTGGCCGCCATCATGGTAGTACCAGTTAGTTAGCTCTTGTGCCGTCGCCCCAAACGGTACCGCTGTGAAGAATGCGTAACCCGGGTGTTGACCTAAGAAATAGTAATCTGCAGAGTGATACATGTCAGCCTGACCAGATGTAACTGCATCAAACACTTCAAGTGCACCAACTAATTCACCAGGCGCTTTTTTCTCAATCACCAGGTCGCCACCTGACATGGCGTTTACTGCCTCATTAAAGTACGTTGCAGCATCATCCAAAACAGCGAAGCCACGTGGCCAAGATGTAACCATTGTAAGAGTTTTGGCGTGACCACCTGCGATGGCTGGTGCCGCTAGCGTAGATGCAGCGGCCGCACCGCCACCTAAAGCTGATGTTTTTAAAAATGAACGACGATCCATATAATTTCCTCCCATATAGTTTCAAACACCTGATATAAATGCTTGAACGATCGTTAATAATAGCTTCACGATAACGAAATGACCTAAACTGGCAATACCCATCAATGCGTACAAATAAATTTATTAAAGGTAAGGAGTGACCTTTCAGGCAAAAAGTGACATTTACTTCCCTCAGAACTATGGCAAAGAGGTATTTTAATGATGCGAGTTTCAAACTTTTTTCGTCTGAAATACGGACAAAAACTGTTTCTACTGGCAATGCTGCCTTTGATATGTGCCGTAACTGCAATCTCTATAATCGTTACTAACCAATCAAAACTGTTAGCTGAGACAGAGATAAAAGCGTTGGAAATAGAATTAATTGAAGCAAAAAAAGCTGAACTAAAAAACTACGTGACGTTAGCCCGCAACGCTTTTTTTTCGATTTATGGTAGAGCGAAGCCCGACGATCAACAAGCCAAGCTACGGGTGACCCAAATTTTAGCTGCTATGATTTATGGAGATGACGGGTTTTATTTTGTTTATGACTATGACGGGAACAACATTGTATCTCCGCGTCAAACAGAGTTAATTAATAAGAACTGGTCAGGCCAGATTGATCCTAACGGTGTTCCTATAACGGACGAATTAATTAGGATTGCGCGCTCTGGGGCAGGTTATCATTACTATATTTGGCCTAAGCCTTCCTCAGGTAAGCCTGCAGAAATGGTGACCTATGTAACTGGGATGCAAAGTTGGCGTTGGGCTCTCGGTACGGGAGTTTTTATTGATGATATATTGAGGACAGTGGCCACAACGCGTGCAGACCTTGAAAAAAGAATTTCCCATGTATTTATTCAGATAAGTTTAATTACGTTTTTTGCGCTATTTTTAGTTTTTTTATCAGGTTTTTTTATCACAGTACGCGAACGTCGCTTGGCAAACACCAAGCAAAAAGCACTTATTGGGCGGATAGTGGGCACACAAGAAGAAGAGCGTGGCCGTGTTGCTCGCGAGCTCCACGACAGCATAAGCCAAATACTTGTCGGAGTGCGCTATGCACTGGATGTCACAAGCCGGCGAATTTTAAATGGTGATAAAAAAGCTGCCGATACACTAAATATAGGTATCGATAGTTTGACAGGCGCTATTCAAGAAGTTCGACGAATAAGTAGAGACCTACGGCCCAGTATACTTGACGACCTTGGTCTCAGCCCTGCTATTAAAACTCTTGTCGACGAATTCAGCCAGCGGACTGGTATTATGACAGATTTTTCAAGTACGGTGTTTCGCAATCGCCTTGATGATGACAGCAAAATAGCGCTCTATCGGATTGCACAAGAGGCTCTTACAAATATTGAACGACACTCCAGCGCGTCACATATTTCCGTAAGTCTTAAAGGGACGAGACGCGGTGGGGTCATGGAAATAGAAGACAATGGACAAGGATTTAAAAAATCTAGGCCGGGCGCAACTGCTGGCTTGGGCCTTCGAAATATGCAAGAGCGAATTGAACAACTTGGTGGTCAATTTAAAATTAAATCAAATAGAAATGGAACTAAAATTTCAGCTCAAATTCCACTTACCCACATACTAAGCTTGAATCCCAACTTAGAGGCGCTAAAATGAAAAATACCCGAATTATGATTGTAGATGATCACCCTATGGTTGCGCAGGGAATAAACTCTATTCTGGAAGGCTATCGCGATTTAACTGTTGTAGCCTGCCTCAAAAATGGCGAAGACGCAGTCAGTCAAATAGAAACCTGCAAGCCAGACGTAGTCTTAATGGACCTCAATATGCCCGGAATGGGAGGCCTTTCAGCGACAGAAAGGATCCTCGAAATAAACCCCAGTATACGGATTTTAATTTTATCGATGCACGATAGTCCTGAATATATTTCAACAGCATTGAACCATGGCGCAAGCGGTTATGTATTAAAAGACGTCCAAACAGATGAGATAAAAAAAGCTATTGATGCGGCCATGATTGGAAGACAATATCTCTGTACAGGCACGAAGGCCGCATTAAAAAACCAAGTGACAATTAGTGAGACAGTCTTAACAAGCCGGGAACAAATGGTATTGCTGGAAGTAGCTCAAGGCAAGTCGAATAAAGATGTAGCTTATTTATTAGAGATATCCGTTCGTACCGTAGAAACTCATCGAAAAAATATCAAACGTAAGCTAGGAATTACGTCTACGGCAGGTCTAACGCGTTATGCGATGGAAAATGGAGTTTTACAGGGCACTGGCGGCCCTTAAATTATTTTTATTACGTTATTTGTAGCAATCATGTAATAAAACACTAAAAATTACCCTAATTTAATCAGAAAATTTAAAAACCCAGTTGACGATATAGCTTGGGTTTATTAAGTTTACACTTAGACGATGTGGTGGGCGAAGTTTAAGGCACTCCATCTTGTTTGGAGGTTGGCCATTGTTTAGACCCAGAGCGGTGTATACGTTTGGCTGCCTTCAAGATGTTCTTTAAAAGTAAATAAGAGAGTTGATATGGCCCAAATAATGTCCGGTGCAAAAATGGTTGTTCAGGCTTTGATTGATCAAGGTGTTGATACCGTCTTCGGTTATCCCGGTGGAGCAGTCCTGCCCATTTATGATGAAATTTTCCAGCAAAATAACATAAAACATTTTTTAGTAAGGCATGAACAAGGCGCAGTTCATGCAGCTGAGGGCTATGCCAGATCAACTGGAAAACCAGGAGTAGTCCTTGTAACCTCCGGACCCGGTGCAACTAATGCGGTAACTGGACTTACAGATGCACTTATGGATAGCATACCGATTATCGTAATGACTGGACAAGTTCCAACATTCATGATCGGCTCAGACGCTTTTCAGGAAGCCGATACAGTAGGAATTACAAGGCCGTGCACAAAACACAACTGGCTGGTAAAAGATACTGAAGAGTTGGCAGAAACGTTACATACTGCCTTTCATGTTGCAAAAACAGGCCGTCCAGGACCAGTTTTAGTCGATATTCCCAAGGATGTTCAGTTCGCAGATGGAACCTATAAGGGGCCAGCGAAAGTTAAGTCGCACTATCAACCAAAAGTTAAGGGTGATATCAAAGTTATTACTCAGCTGGTTGAGGCTATAGAAAATGCCAAAAAACCAGTATTCTACACTGGTGGTGGAGTAATAAATTCTGGTCCGGCTGCCAGCCAACTACTTCGCGAGTTGGTGGCTGGCACTAACTTTCCAATTACCTCTACGTTAATGGGCTTAGGCTCTTACCCAGCTAAGGGTGATAACTGGTTAGGTATGCTAGGTATGCATGGCTTGTACCAAGCAAATATGGCGATGCATGATTGTGATTTGATGATTAATATTGGTGCTCGGTTTGACGATCGTATTACTGGAAGGCTGGATGCCTTCAGTCCTGGATCGATCAAGGCTCATGTTGATATTGATCCATCCTCAATCAACAAAGTTATTCATGTAGACATACCAATTGTGGGTGATGTCGGTCATGTTTTAGAAGACTTACTTAATATCTGGAAGTCTAGAGGACGAAAAACACAGACAAAAAGTCTTATAGATTGGTGGGATCAAATTGATAGTTGGAGACAAATTCGCTGTCTTGATTATAAAGTAGACACCAAAACTATAAAACCACAGTATGCGCTTGAAAGACTAGAAGCACTCACTAAAGATCATGATCGATTCATCACTACTGAAGTGGGTCAACACCAAATGTGGGCAGCTCAGTACTTGGGTTTTAACGACCCAAACCGTTGGATGACCTCGGGCGGGCTCGGTACAATGGGATATGGGTTTCCCGCGTCTATTGGTGTCCAAGTTGCACATCCTGAAAGCCTTGTAATCAATGTTGCAGGGGAGGCTAGCTGGTTGATGAACATGCAAGAAATGGGAACTGCTATGCAATATGGCCTTCCTGTAAAGCAATTTATATTAAATAATGAACGACTTGGTATGGTGCGGCAGTGGCAAGAACTTTTGCACGGTGAAAGATATTCACAAAGTTGGTCAGAATCACTTCCGGATTTTGTAAAATTAGCAGAAGCCTTTGGGGCAAAAGGAATACTTTGTACGGACCCCGCAGATTTAGATGATGCAATAATTGAAATGTTAAAATATAGTGGACCTGTCATTTTTGATTGTGCCGTTGAAAAGCACGAAAACTGTTTTCCAATGATCCCCTCTGGCAAAGCACACAATGAAATGCTCTTGGGGGATGCGTCAACTGACGGCGCTATTGATGCCGCCGGTTCTGTTTTAGTTTAAGGAGAAATAAAATGTCGGCGCTCAAAATCAAAAAAGGTACTACGTCAAAATCTGCATATAATCTCCGCTCTAACTATGATGACACTATTGAAAAACATACCTTGGCTGTTCTGGTTGCAAATGAGCCTGGAGTTTTGGCTCGTGTAGTTGGTTTATTTTCAGGCAGAGGCTACAATATAGAAAGCCTCACGGTCGCAGTGGTACAAGAAGAGCACACCAGCCGCATTACAATTGTTACAACAGGGACCCCTCAAGTAATTGAGCAAATAAAAGCACAGTTGGGCCGAATAGTACCTGTTTACGAAGTGCATGATTTGACAGTTGAAGGCCACTCCGTAGAGCGCGAGTTATCTCTTTTTAAGGTAACTGGAACAGGTGAAAAACGAGTTGAAGCGTTGCGGTTGGCGGATGTGTTTCGTGCTAACGTGGTTGATAGTACATTAAATAACTTTACATTCGAGGTCGTTGGAAGTCCGGAAAAAATTGATGCTTTTGCAGAACTGATGAGACCACTGGGGCTATCTGAAATGGCCCGAACGGGTGTGGCGGCCCTATCTCGTGGCTGATGTGAAGCATCATCTAATTATATTGGCATCGTCAAAAGTCAGTTTTATACAAAATATTTAATTTCATTTGAAATGGCTCTTAATTTTTAATTCATTAATTTAAAATATTATGTCGCGATAAGAAAAGTATATGCCGTTAAAGCAATTATTTGTAGAGTGATTGGAGGTGGCAAATGTCAGGCCCAGAGAACCTCATAAGTTTAGAAAGTGTGCAGCGGCCAATACATAACGCTAACGGGTTGCCAAACGCGCATTATATTGATCCAAAAATATTTAAAGAAGAGTCTGAAGCTGTTTTGAAAGCCAATTGGGCTGGCCTCGCTGTAGGCGCCGATGTACCTGAAATAGGTGATGCAAAGCCTGTAAGCTTTTTAAACATACCGCTCCTTTTAATTAGAGATACAGACGCCAAGGTTAGGGTTTTTGAAAATACTTGCCGCCACCGCGGGATGCAACTCATAAATGAGCCTAGGAAAATCGAAGGTGTAATACGATGCCCCTATCACTCCTGGTGCTACTCCTCAAAAGGTAAATTAATAAGTACGCCTCATGTGGGTGGAGCAGGTCACAATTTGCATCCGTCAATCGTAAAAGATAATTTAGGACTGAACGAGATCAGAAGTTACGTCTGGCGTGATGTAGTCTTTATTAATATATCTGGTGATGCTTTAAGTTTTTTAAAGGTTCATGCAGATTTAATAGCACGCTGGTCTGAGTTCGACACAACCCTTTATCATGGTGGATATGATAGCAAGTTTCAGCTTAATTTAAAATCTAATTATAAATTGGTTGTTGAAAATTACTGCGAAAGCTACCACCTGCCATCGGTCCATCCCAAACTGAATAACTATTCGCGCCTTGAAGATCATTACAATATCGTAGAATACGGAAAATTCTCTGGTCAAGGCACGCAAGTTTATAGTCAATTTAAGGGTAAGGACGGTCGAGCAGCATTTCCAGACTTCCCAAACTTGTCAGAAAAATGGAATGAAGGTGCTGAATATATTACAGTTTATCCTAATGTTCTACTTGGCGTCCAACGCGATCACGCCTTTGCAATTATTGTAGAGCCACAATGTTATGATGAAACTGTTGAGCATATCCACTTTTACTATGCATCAGAAACGACAGACACCACAAACCGTAAAATAAATACTAAACAGTGGAAAAAAGTATTTGAAGAAGATATTTTTGTTGTTCAGGGAATGCAATCAGCACGGCATGCACCATCTTTTGACGGTGGCTGTTTTAGCCCAATAATGGATGAAGCTACTCATTGTTATCATGATTGGATTGCCAGAAAAATTTCTGCATTTCGCAATTGATATGAAGGCGCGCCTTGATCAATAGATTACTGCGGCACATGCCCCAGGCTTGTAATGGCAACAACAAATATTTGCCAAAAACTTAGTTTTTCTTCTTTGATATTAAAGCAGATGAAAAACCATAAAGTTCTCCATCTGCTATTATTCAAGTATTTAAAATTTATATTTACCGTATCCCGCCATATAATAGGTATTTTTAACTGCAGCCAGATGTACCGCCACATGTGTTACATTTCATACAGGTCCCATTTCTAACCAAGGTATAGTTGCCACATTCTCCACAGGGATCGCCCTCATAGCCCTGCATCTTTGCCTTTGTTCTGTAGTCCATAACTGATACGGTGCCTGTACCTAAAGCAGTAACAGGCGCAGCTACACGATCCGGCGCTAAAGTTGAAATTGCTGCAGCTGGATCAAGGGCTGTTTCCAATGCAACCGATCCAGCCCCCTGTCCTCCCTGATAAACCACAAATTCTTGAGGAACCCGGTTGCGGTGGTACCCAGTCGATACCATTTGCTTTAGAACTTCTATGCCTTTGGCTGCCTTGGCCTTTTCAACCGCACGAACATTGGACTTTCCTTCTTCCTCACCACGCCCAATATCATCGAAAGAAGTGCCCTCGGGTTTAACATGCGCTAAGTCAGTTCTATCAAGATAGGAAACAGCTAGCTCACGAAATATGTAGTCCAAAATGGAAGTTGCATTTTTGATACTATCATTACCCTGCACCATACCCGCAGGTTCAAATTTTGTGAATGTAAAAGCATCGACAAATTCATCTAATGGGACACCATATTGAAGGCCTACAGATACAGCGATGGCAAAATTGTTCATCATCGCTCTGAACCCAGCACCCTCCTTGTGCATATCAATAAAAATCTCACCTAATTGCCCATCCTCATACTCACCGGTCCTAAGATAGACTTTGTGCCCTCCAACAATCGCTTTTTGGGTGTAGCCACGTCGGCGTGTTGGCATCTTATCTCGATCTCGGCGAATTACTTCTTTGATGACCACTTTCTCAACAATTTTTTCTGCTAATACAGCCGCTTTTTCGTGAGGCGAACCTGTTGCCAAGATTTCTTCCGCTTCTTCATCATCTTCAACCAGCGATGCCGCAAGTGGTTGAGAAAGTTTAGAACCATCCCGATACAGTGCATTAGCTTTTATACCAAGCGACCAACTCAGCTCATAGGCCTTTTGACATTCTTCGATAGTCGCATCATTGGGCATGTTTATTGTTTTGGAAATAGCTCCTGAAACAAAGGATTGGGCTGCTGCCATCATGTAAATGTGACTGTTGACGCTCAGATAACGCTTCCCTTTTTTTCCACATGGATTGGCACAGTCAAAAATCTTGTAATGCTCTTCTTTGAGGTGAGGTGCACCTTCGAGGGTCATTGTTCCGCACACGTGGTCGTTTGCCCCTTCGATGGCTTTGCGACTAAAGCCAAGGTGGGTCAGCAGGTCGAAAGTGGGATCCATCAACTTTTCCGACGGAATACCCAACATGTCGGTACAAAACTCTGCGCCGAGGGTCCACTGGTTGAAAACAAATCTGATATCAAAGGCAGATGGTAGAGCGGCCTCTATTTTGTCAATTTCAGCTTGGCCAAACCCATGTCCTATCAGCGATGTATGATTAATCCCTGGTGCGTTACCCATTGAGCCATGCCCAACCGCGTACCCTGTAATTTCTTCAATTTCACTACTGCGATAACCCTGCTTTGCAAGTGCAGCTGGTACTGATTGGTTTATAATTTTAAAATATCCGCCACCGGCAAGTTTTTTGAATTTAACCAAGGCAAAATCAGGTTCGATACCGGTGGTGTCACAATCCATTACTAGGCCAATTGTACCGGTTGGGGCAATCACAGTTGACTGTGCATTCCGGTAGCCGTGTTTTTCACCCAACTCGATAGCGCTATCCCAACTACTTTTAGAAAGTTCTACAAGTCTTTGATCTGGACAGTTTTTTTGGTCTAGTGGAACTGGCTTTATCGCCAAGCCTTCATAGCTTTCTACCTCACCATTAACGGCACGCCGATGATTGCGCATTACTCGCAGCATGTGTTCCGAATTTTTCGAATAACCCGGGAACGCTCCTAATTCACCAGCCATTTCAGCAGATGTCGCATAGGATACGCCGGTCATTATAGCCGTTAGCGCGCCACAGAGTGCGCGGCCCTCATCACTATCATACCCATGGCCCATGTTCATTAGTAAACCGCCAATATTAGCATATCCTAGACCTAAAGTTCTAAAATCGTATGAACGTTGCGCAATTTCTTTAGAAGGAAATTGAGCCATCATTACGCTTATTTCTAGCGTCATGGTCCATAGACGGGTGGCATGCATGTAGTCATCAGCCTGAAACTCTCCATTTTCATAGAAAGTGAGCAGGTTCATGGAGGCTAAATTGCAGGCGGTGTCATCTAGAAACATGTACTCTGAGCATGGATTAGAGCCTCTAATTTCTCCATCAGCAGGGCAGGTGTGCCACGCGTTTACCGTGTCATGATACTGGATACCGGGATCGGCACACGCCCACGCTGCATGCCCAACCTGCGACCAGAGATCCCTCGCCTTAATAGTCTTAAAAACAGTTCCATCTGTTCTATTTATCAGTTCCCAGTCCGCATCTTTTTCAACAGCATATAGAAATGCGTCCGTAACGCGAATTGAATTATTTGAATTTTGACCAGATACAGAATTATAAGCCTCGGAGTCCCAATCTGTGTCATAGGTAGGGAATTCAATACTTGTGTGTCCCTGCTTAGCATAGTCTAAAACCCGCTTAACATAAGTTTCTGGAATAGAGACCTTTTTTGCAGATTTTACTGCCGCTTTAAGCGTTTCATTAACTTTTGGATCATAGGCATCTTCCGCAGCACCATCCCAAGTTTTTATCGCTGCAAATAATAGGTTTAACTTCTCCTCATGCATTTTAGATCCAGCGACAATGGATGCAACTTTTTGTTCTTCGATTACTTTCCAGTTTATAAAGTCTTCAATATCTGGATGGTCAGCATCACAGATAACCATTTTTGCCGCCCTACGCGTCGTGCCACCAGATTTAATTGCTCCGGCCGCGCGGTCGCCAATTTTCAAAAAGCCCATTAGACCCGAAGATTGTCCACCACCCGACAATGACTCTCCAGCCCCTCGAAGAGATGAAAAGTTAGTGCCAGTGCCCGAGCCATATTTAAATAGCCGTGCCTCACGCACCCACAGATCCATAATACCGCCTTCATTGACAAGATCATCAGATACAGACTGAATGAAACATGCATGCGGTTGCGGATGTTCATAACTGCTATTAGACTTGGTCAGCTCACCGGTCTTGTAATCGACATAGTGATGTCCCTGCGCTGGGCCGTCGATCCCATATGACCAATGTAAGCCGGTGTTAAACCATTGTGGCGAGTTAGGTGCAGCGCGTTGAGTAGCAAGCATATAACGCATTTCGTCATAGTAGGCACTGGCGTCAGCCTCAGTAGAAAAATAACCACCTTTCCAGCCCCAGTATGCCCACGCTCCAGCTAAGCGATCAAAAACCTGCTTTGCCGATGTCTCACCACCAAACTTTGCCTGCTCGGTTGCCACTTGCCTGCGCAAAAATGCAGGCACGCCTTTTTCCTTAACAGCCTTTGTCTCTGACGGAACACCAGCTTTACGAAAATATTTTTGCGCCAGAACATCTGACGCCACCTGTGACCACTGCGATGGGACCTCTAAATCAGCGAGGTGGAAAACGGTGGTTCCGTCTGGATTGCGAATTTCACTAGTTGTTTTTGTGAATTCTACCGAATCGTATGCGCCCCCGGCGGGACTAGTAAAACGTCGTTCAATTTTCATTTTTGCCTCAATGTACCGCTTAAATACGGCATTATTTTAAATTTCTTTGCTGAATCAATGGATGAACATAAAATATTCATCGGCCTCGCCGCCAGGATGTCAGTACTATATCTTGTGCCCCTTGGGACCACACATACCAATTGACCCCTAAAAGCTCTGATCGTCAACGAATTTTTAACAAAAATTTTTGGAAATTTTACTTGACGCCGCATGATGACCCGATTCTCTTAACAGAGGAGAAACCAACGCATTTTTTTTAATATGTAGATGGCAATGAGAAACCGTGGCTATGAATTGAAAAGCTAAAATAAAAGCTATAAAAACAACCTTAACGCAATAATACTATTTGAATATGCTGCTGACCCTAATAAATAGGGTCCCGCCAAAGTTATTGGCGGCGATGGTCGGGGCGGCGAGATTCGAACTCACGACCCCCTGTACCCAAAACAGGTGCGCTACCAGACTGCGCCACGCCCCGACACTTAGTCTCTTTAGGCAATTGAATTCAGAAAGAAAAGAGCCTTCATCCGCAGGCTGCGTTTTTTTTGTCCAACAAACCTTCAGTGAAGTTTAAAACAGTATCACTGTTAAAGTTTAAAGTTTTGGATAATCCTCCGTTTATTTCAAGAACAAATTGCACAGGACCACTACTCACTAACGGTTCTAGACTCCCAGGAACCGTATCTTCATGGATATCGAGCAATCTACCGTCTGATTGAAAATATAAAACGTCTAGCGGTAACAATGTATTTTTCATCCAGAAGGAAACTATTTGAGGATTATCATAAATAAAAATCATACCAGAGAATTTGGGAAGGCTAGTACGTCCCATTAGACCTTTAGCCCGCGTAATATCACTGTTAGCAACCTCGACCTGAAAACGCACCTGCCCCCAAGATCCACTTAAGTAGGCATATTCTCCTTCACAGCCAGCATGCGCGCCAGATACAGCGGCAAACAGACCAACCAACGCAATCAAATTAAAATGTTTTGCTAATTTAATAATAACTAAACTCCAAGTTTAACAATTTGTCCAACTAAACTGAACCAAATCTCTTTCGTAAGTATTTATTTAAAAAACCAACAAGAATTAGTTTTTTTATTAGAAAAGGCATTTTAAGGGTAAAGCCTTTTAATAGACCACGAAGCGTTTTTCTCCAAAGACTCCCACCGAAACCTGTCATGTAAACGCGCATCACCATCCGCCCAAAACTCAAGTTCAACCGGCCGGATCCGTATTCCACCCCAAAAGGCTGGGCGAACTACAGCATTCCCTTGCTCCTGTTGAATTTTAGAGACCCGGTCCATCAAAATTTGACGCGATTCTAGTTCCTTTGATTGCTTCGAAGCCACCGCGCCTACGCGCGATAGTGGGGACCTACTAAGAAAATATTCATCCGCTATCGCTCCCTCCTCACGTTCAATCGTACCCCTACACCTTATTTGTCGACGTAGTGACTTCCAGTGGATTACAAACGCGACCTTACCTGCAGAGAAAGACTCTTTAGCTTTAATACTGCCATAATTTGTATAGAATACAAAGGAATCCTTATCTACGGACTTCAACAGAACCATACGTGCGTTTGGCATGCCACTTTCATCAACTGTCGAGAGCGCCATCGCATTTGGATCATTAAGCTCCACCTGCTCCGCCTCATTCAACCAGCGCTGTGCGATCACAAAAGGATCTTCCCCTTCGAATATTTCATTTCTTTTTTCCATCTCAAATTCCACCTCTGGGTTGATGAGTGATAATAGTTCGCTTAGACAAAACATAATCTAATTGTCGATGGGGGAAAGTCCAATGGGGCTGATGACCGGTAAAAAAGGCCTAATTATGGGTTTAGCCAATGACAAATCAATAGCATGGGGCATAGCCCAAGCGTTGTACTCTGAGGGCGCAGAAATTGGCGTCACCTATGTCGGTGACGCAATGAAAAAGCGTGTTGAGCCATTGGCCGCTAAAATTAACGCTCCAATAGTCACGGAATGCGATGTAGGCAACGCTAGTTCTATTTTGGACTTAATGACCCAAGCTGAAACATTGTGGGGTAAAATAGATTTTTTAGTACACGCGATAGGCTATTCTGATAAGTCTGAATTG
Source organism: uncultured Planktomarina sp. (assembly GCA_905182325.1). Classification (GTDB taxonomy): domain Bacteria; phylum Pseudomonadota; class Alphaproteobacteria; order Rhodobacterales; family Rhodobacteraceae; genus Planktomarina. The sequence goes on from CAJJBD010000045.1 coordinate 27,153, forward strand.
CGAGGGCAGTATATTAACACTTCTAGAGAAAATTTCCTCCAAACACTCGACATATCAGCATATTCCTTCACTGCTATTTTACAGGCTGCTAAGGATTTATTGTCAACCAATTCATCCTGCTTAACACTTACATACTATGGGGCGGAAAAAGTGATGCCTAATTACAATGTGATGGGTGTCGCAAAAGCTGCGCTCGAGGCCTCTGTCCGATACTTAGCCGAAGACCTTGGTCGTAGCGGAACCCGTGTAAACGCTATCAGTGCTGGAACCATAAAAACTTTAGCCGCATCTGGAATTGGCGATTTTAGAGAAATTATGAAATGGAATGAAGCCGCGAGTCCACTACGTCGTACGGTTAGCCAGGAAGAGGTTGGAAAGTCTGCTCTTTATCTCCTTTCTGATCTGGGGTCTGGTGTGACAGGCGAAATACTGCACGTAGATGCAGGCTATCACACTATTGGAATGAAGAGTATTGACGCGCCAGAACAGAACACGCCGTAGACTTAAGATAGGATAAATAATGTCAGATCGACTTCCACACGAAAAAGGTTTTCACATAAGTTGGGATCAAATTCACCGCGATGCACGGGCACTCGCTTGGCGCCTTGATGGCCATGGCCCTAATGATGGTGCATGGCGTGCTATTGTAGCCGTCACACGCGGAGGAATGGCGCCTGCAATGATTATAGCTCGAGAACTGGACGTACGTAATGTCGACACAATAAGCGTCAAAAGCTACCAACAAAAAAACCGTTCAGAAGCAATTATTCTTAAGGCACCAGATAAAAAACTAATGGGTGATGGTCGTGGAATTTTAATAATTGATGACCTTGTTGATAGCGGGAAAACTCTTGAATTGGTCCGTGCAAATTACCCAGAAGCGCATTACGCAACTGTGTACGCAAAACCACAGGGCCGAGAAATGGTAGACACATTTGTTACAGAGGTCAGCCAGGATACTTGGATCTTTTTCCCGTGGGACATGGCCTTACAATACGTTCAGCCATACCGTGGAACAGATTAATGCTAATAATAGCCAAAAAATAGTTAACTTATGCAAAAAAACATAATAATTGATACCGATCCCGGACAAGACGACGCCGTTGCTATCCTTCTAGCTTTGGCCTCGCCTGAAATTAATGTTTTAGGGATCACGTGCGTTGCTGGAAATGTGCCGCTGGATAAAACAAGTTTTAATGCCAGACAAATTTGTGAATTAGCCGGAAAAACTGAAATACCTATATTTGCCGGCTGTGATCAGCCCATAGGCCGAGGACTAGTAACCGCCGAACATGTTCACGGAAATACTGGTTTAGATGGAGCCACATTACCAAAACCAAAAATTGAGTTACATGCTACCCACGCAGTTGACTTTATTATTGAAACACTAAAAGGGGCACCAAACAAGTCTATAACCCTCTGTTCTCTCGGACCACTTACTAATATCGGAACTGCGCTACAAAAAGCTCCTGATATAATTGATAATATTAAACAAATAGTGCTTATGGGTGGCGCATACTTTGAGGTTGGAAACATAACGCCTGCAGCAGAGTTCAACATATTTGTTGATCCCGAAGCTGCAGAAATAGTTTTCAAGTCAGGTGTTGATTTGGTCGTGGCCCCACTGGATGTAACCCACAAAGCATTAACCAATCCGACATGGATTTCAGAACTAAAAGCGCAAAAAAGTTTAATCTGTGATGTAGTTGCAGGGTGGACAAGTTTTTTTGAACGCTTTGATACTGAGAAGTATGGAACACAGGGAGCCCCATTACATGATCCATGCGTAATTGCATATTTGATTGATCCAAAGCTTTTTTCAGGTCGACATATCAACGTCGAAATAGAAACCAAATCAGAATTGACTCGCGGAATGACCGTAGCAGATTGGTGGGGAGTAACAGATCGGCCAGCAAATGCTCTGTTCTTAAACGATGTTAATGCAGCAGGTTACTTTAGTTTGCTCACTGCTCGTATTTCAAAGCTTTGAGTAATGTAGATTCAAAATGTTCTCAGATGAAGCTTATAGTTTATTATAATTCCAATCTATAAATTTTTTGTTATTTTTGTTTTATAGTTGAAATGTTCTTCTTAAATATTAATTGCCGGATGGGCGTATGAATTTATAATCAATTATCAGGGCTAATGCTAGGATAGATGCTTGTATTAACATTTAAACAGAAACTTCTGAACGCTACGGAATAAAGGTTCGATACTATGAATGCCAATTGGGACAACACTTATGCAAGCCTACCTGTTGAAATGTATAAAAAACAAACACCAACTCCTGTTACCTCACCCTCTGGTTTAGCTTTAAACAACAGTTTGGCCGAAGAGTTAGGGATCTCATTTGATAACGATTGGTTTGAATACATATCAGGAAATAAGTTGCCCAATGGCGCCGACCCCATTTCGCAAGCCTATGCCGGCCATCAATTTGGGCATTGGAACCCACAATTAGGTGACGGCCGCGCAATCCTTTTAGGAGAGGTAATTGGTAGTTTTGGACGTGTCGACTTGCAGCTTAAAGGTGCAGGTAGGACACCCTGGTCACGTTCTGGGGACGGACGCGCTTGGTATGGCCCCGTATTGCGCGAATATTTAGTTTCTGAAGCTATGCATGCTTTAGGCATCCCAACCACAAGAGCACTCGCCGCTGCGGCCACAGGTGAAAAAATATTACGTGAGCAAGGCCCCCTGCCCGGTGCAGTGCTTTGCAGAACAGCAAGTAGTCATATTCGCGTAGGCACTTTTCAGTTTTTCGCATCTCAAAATGATCTGCAGTCTCTTCAATCACTTTTTGACTACACTATTAAACGCCACTTTCCTAAATCAAAAACTATTGAAGATCTACTTGAGCAGGCTGTACAAAAGCACGCAAGTTTGGTTGCTAATTGGATGGGAGTAGGATTTATCCATGGCGTCATGAATACGGACAATAGCCATATCGCAGGGATTACAATAGATTACGGTCCCTGCGCTTTCATGGATCATTTTATTCCAACCAAGGTTTTTAGTTCAATAGATAGGCAGGGGCGATATGCTTACAATAATCAGCCAAAGATGGCAGCGTGGAACTTAGCTCAACTTGCTACCGCTTTATTGCCGTTAGCAAGCGAACGCGAGAGTGCCATCAAACGCTATACAGAAATCATCCATGGGTTTGCAGATGTATTTGAAAAAGCTAATTCTAGGGTCCATTCTAAGAAAATCGGTCATGAGCCCAGCAAAAAAAGTAAAGAACTGACACAGACACTATTGAAAATGATGGCTCAACAAGGCGCCGATTATACCCAAACATTTCGAGCGCTCGGCGAGGGAAAAGTAGATAAGTATATTGGCAGTCATATTGATTTTCCACATTGGCATGAAAGCTGGTCAGAGGGAGTTAACACAGAAGATCTCTGCCAAATTAATCCTGCAATAATTCCAAGAAACCATCTGATAGAAGAAATGATAAACAAAGCAATCAACGGAGATATGGAATTATTCAACACCTTAAAATCTGCTTTGGACAATCCATTCAAAAATCCTAAAAATTCTAAGTTGAGTATGCCGCCAGAAAAAAACGAAATGGTGACTGCAACCTTTTGTGGTACATGATTTTAGATTTTCAAATTAATTATTTAGTTTACTGTTGAGTCATGACGTATATTTTACAAATATTAATCAATAGGTTAAATTCTTTAAAATTTAAAAAGTGCACTTTTCTATCACCTTGTTAAGTTGTAAGTCACAATCATCGTAAAAGAAGAAGTTACAGTAAAAAAACCATTTTAGTGCAACAGATATAACCTCTGACCAAAATAAATTGGTCGCCGAAGTCGAGTTAAATTATGAATAAAAATATTATAAAAAGGTGTGAGCAAAACGGCCTTAGGATGACAGACCAACGCCGAATAGTCGCCCAAGTCCTCGAAACCTCGCACGACCATCCAGACGTGGAGGAACTTTATGCACGTGCCTCTAAGTTGGATCCAAAAATATCGATTGCAACAGTATATCGAGCAGTAAAGTTATTTGAAGAAAGTGGAATTTTAGAAAAATTAGAATTTGGTGACGGGCGAGCACGATACGAAGACGCAGACCGAGATCACCACGACCATTTAATTGATATGCAGACAGGTAAAGTTATAGAATTTATAGATCCTGAGATAGAAGCTCTTCAAGAAAAGATTGCCAAGCGTTTGGGTTATGAGCTCAAAGACCATCGCTTAGAGCTTTTTGGTTTGCACTTAAAACGAACCAAAAATGACTGAAAATAAAACCGCGGAAAATCTTGCTGGCATTTGCTTGGTTGTTTTAGCGATGGCTGGCTTTGCTATTGAAGACTCAATTATAAAGTTTTTGGCTCAAAGGCTAAGTCCAGGCCAAATTCTCGTAATGATTGGACTTGGTGGTACATCAGTTTTTTATATTTTACTGCGAGCGAACGGTATTTTCATAAAGCGTGTAATAGTAGGCAATACTTGGGTTGTTGGAAGAACATTGTCAGAACTCTTTGGAACAGCATTTTTTGTTTTATCACTCTCATTAGTTCCAATCACAACTGTGTCAGCAATTGTCCAAGTAAGCCCATTACTAGTAACCTTGGGGGCAGCTGTTTTATTAAAAGAGAAGGTTGGTATAAGAAGATGGGCAGCCATCATAATTGGCTTGCTTGGTGTGGCCATAATATTAAGGCCATGGTCAACAGACTTTCAGGTGACGGCATTTTTAACCTTACTTGGCGTGATAGGACTTTCTGCACGCGACTTGGCAACCCGTCGCGTTCCAAAAAATACTCCGACCTTGGTTTTAGCCCTATTGGGATTTGGCGCAACTATTCCAGCTGGGCTAATATTAATTTGCTTTAGCCCTGAAATACTAATGCCAACACAATACGAATTTTTACTAGTAATTTTGGGTATTTCTGTTGGTGTTGGCGCTTACTATTGCATCGTAATGGGAATGCGGTTGGGGGAAGTTTCTGCGGTGGTTCCATTCCGATATTCTCGCTTAGTTTTTGGCGCAGCAATTGGAGTATGGTTTTTTGATGAAACCTTACATTTTAGTACATTGCTGGGATCCGCTATAGTAGTGATATCTGGTCTTTATGCACTTTTGAGGGAAGCACGTCGCAGATCATAGGTTTTGGAAACCCCTTCCAACCTTTACCCAGTCTTGATAGGTCTCGTTTAACAAATTTCTGGAGCACTGCTAATGTCAACAATTATCGATATTCATGCCAGAGAGGTTCTCGACAGCAGGGGTAACCCTACTGTCGAGGTAGACGTCACACTCGAAGATGGAACGATGGGGCGTGCTGCCGTGCCATCGGGAGCCTCAACTGGTGCATATGAGGCAGTTGAGCTTCGTGACAGGGATGCCGCTCGATACAAAGGAAAGGGTGTGTTGAGAGCAGTTGAAAACGTTAATGGTGAAATTACTGACATTTTAATAGGCTTTGACGCAGATGAGCAAGTCGCCATCGACGAAGCTATGATAGAAATGGACGGCACGCCTAACAAGGCACGTCTTGGTGCAAATGCCATACTTGGAGTTTCTTTGGCAGTAGCAAAAGCAGCAGCTGGCTATAGTGGAAAGCCCCTTTATCGCCACGTAGGTGGGACATCCACTCGCGTAATGCCAGTGCCAATGATGAATATACTTAATGGAGGGGAACACGCAGATAACCCAATTGATATTCAGGAATTTATGATTATGCCCGTTTCGGCGAGTAGCATTCGAGAAGCAGTGCGGATGGGATCAGAAATATTTCATACACTCAAAGATGAACTAACTGCAGCAGGTCTATCAACAGGTATTGGAGATGAAGGTGGTTTTGCACCAAAAATTTCATCATCACGTGCTGCGTTGGATTTCATAATGAACTCCATAGATAAAGCTGGTTACAAGCCTGGAAAAGATGTTTATTTGGCTTTGGATTGCGCCGCCACAGAGTATTGCAAAAACGGTATATATGAAATGAAGGGTGAAGGTAGATCCCTATCGAGTACAGAAAACGTTGAATATTTGAAAGCTCTAGCCGATGATTATCCAATTATCAGCATCGAAGATGGCTGTGATGAGGATGACTGGGACGGATGGAAACTTCTCACGGACACCTTAGGGGACCGGTGCCAATTAGTGGGGGATGATCTGTTTGTAACTAACCCAGAGCGCCTGGCTATGGGCATTGAGCGCGGTTCGGCTAATTCAATGCTGGTTAAGGTAAATCAAATTGGGACACTTACGGAGACTTTGCGCGCCGTCGATATGGCACACCGTGCAGGTTTCACTACCGTAATGAGCCACCGATCAGGCGAAACGGAGGATACCACTATAGCAGATCTTGCAGTTGCAACTAATTGTGGCCAAATTAAAACTGGATCTCTGGCTCGATCTGATAGACTGGCGAAATATAACCAACTTATCCGAATTGAAGAAGCTTTGGGCGAAACGGCAGTCTACGCCGGCCTTTCGGTTCTAAAACAATGACAGCCGAAGAAATAATCATCCATTTGAAACTCGAGTCCCATCCAGAAGGTGGTTGGTATAGGCAAACTTGGGCAGCAAAAACACCCAAGCGTTCGGCGGGTACCTGTATCTACTTTTTGTTAAAAGAAGGAGAATCCTCTGCGTGGCATAGGGTGGATGCTGGCGAAATTTGGCACTTCTACTCAGGAGATCCGTTAATTTTAAGGCGGGCAGACAGCGTAAAAGGTCCAGCCTATGACACTCTTTTAGGATCAGATTTTACAGCTGGCGAGCAACCACAATTAGTTGTTGAGGCTAATCAATGGCAAGCTGCACGTACAACTGGGAAATATACACTAGTTGGCTGTACTGTCAGCCCAGGTTTTGAGTTTTCAGGGTTTGAATTAGCAGATAAAAACTTTGATATTCCAGCGGCTTAGTTTAAATATTAACCTTTACTCAAAACACCACCTGACATCGGCGTAGCCACACCAGTCGTTTTGGGAAATGTGATAGGTAATCCGCGCATTGATCGTACCGCTAAATAGGCAAATGCCTGTGCCTCAACCATATCTCCATCAAACCCCATTTGATCAATGTCAACAATATCTGCGGAAACTACTTTCTTTAATTGTCGCATAAGTTCTAAGTTTTTTCTCCCGCCACCAGTTATCCAAACCTGCGTTGGGAATGATGGTAAAAGTTTTAATGCCCTATCAACACTAGCCACAATTATTGCCGTAAGGGTGGCTGCGGCATCAGAGATATTTAAATTCGACACCAGGGCCTGTAATTGCATGAATTCATCACGATCTAGGGACTTTGGTGGACATTTCGAAAAATAAGGATTATTTAAAAACTTTTTTACTATGCTAGCATCTATACGACCTGCAGCAGCTATAAGCCCGTCCTTATCATAACTTTGGCCAATCCGATGCATTAAATAATCGTTGAGAGGTGCGTTTGCTGGCCCAGTATCAAATGCTAGGAGCCCATCTTCCGGTGGCTTAGTCGGATCAACCCAAGTTAGGTTTCCCACACCACCTAAATTCAAAATTACAACTGGTTTGAAAATTTTTGCAAAACGCACCATCGCCCTATGATAGATTGGGACAAGTGGAGCACCCTGCCCACCCGCGGCGACATCAGCGCTACGGAAGTCCCAGATTACAGGCTTGCCACAGCAACGAAACAATTTAGCGCCATCGCCAATTTGATGCGTGCGACCTTCACTTGGTTCATGTGCCAAAGTTTGACCGTGAAAACCTACCAAATCAACATTAGAGACCCGCTCTAACGCGAGGCAGTGCGTCTCAATCAACAGATCCGCTATTGGCCCAAGGCCTGGTTTGCTTGGCCATTTACCTAGCCCGCTACGCAGTAGCTCTTGCTGCGCAGCCGAGTACGCTAGGTATGCGCTGTCGCCTAGTTTAAAAATTTCATAACCATCAGTGTATACACAAGCAACATCGACGCCATCAATAGAAGTCCCTGACATTAAACCCGCTGCCCAAATAGGCTTATTATAAATCATAGCCTTCCCCTATATAGCGCCTTTGACTATACATTGGCGCGTAGAGCTATGAGGAACAAGATAACAATGACATATCACCCAAAATCAGAGTTCATGGCTGTTATGATTCAGCGTGGCTTTTTGGCAGACTGCACAGATTATCAAGGCCTCGATGAAGCTCTTAGTAAAGGTGTGACCCCTGCCTATATTGGTTTTGACGCCACAGCCAAATCTCTGCACGTTGGTAGCTTGATCCAGATAATGATGCTAAGATGGCTTCAAAAGACTGGCCATAAACCAATTACGCTTATGGGTGGGGGAACAACCAAGGTTGGAGATCCATCTTTTCGTGCAGACGAGCGTCCATTGCTCACCGAGACACAAATTAATGATAATATCACTGGTATCAAACGCGTTTTTGAGAGCTATATAAGCTATGATGCGGGACCTACTGGTGCCTTAATGCTAAACAATGCCGAATGGCTCGAAAACCTTAATTACCTAGACTTTCTTCGTGACATTGGACGGCACTTTTCAGTTAACCGAATGTTAAGCTTTGAATCTGTAAAGTCACGAATAGACAGGGAGCAATCACTCAGTTTCCTTGAATTTAATTACATGATCCTTCAAGCCTATGATTTTTTAGAGCTGAACCGCCGCTATGGCTGTCTTTTCCAAATGGGTGGGTCTGATCAATGGGGAAACATTGTAAACGGTATCGACCTTACCCGCAGAGTATTAGACCATGAAATTTTTGGGCTTACCTCACAACTTTTAACCACTTCAGATGGCAAAAAAATGGGTAAATCTCTAAATGGTGCCATTTGGCTAAATACAGATATGCTTTCCCCATATGAATTTTGGCAGTTTTGGCGAAATACAACTGACGCTGATACAGGACGTTTTCTTAAGCTTTACACAGAGCTGCCAATTGATGAATGTGATCGCCTTGGCGCATTGGCAGGATCTGAAATAAACGATGCTAAAATTATTTTAGCTAATGAGGCAACTACACTTTTACACGGCAAAATGGCGGCCCAAACCGCAGAGTCTACTTCGCGAGAAGTTTTTGAGAAAGGTGGAATGGGAGATGAACTTCCCACATTTAAGCTCTCAACTCAGGATGTTGGAGATGGAATTTCAATAGTACAGCTTTTAATTAGATCTGGGTTAGCGACAACTGGCAAGGAGGCTAAACGGTTAATTTCTGAAGATGGTGCAAAGTTAAATGACGCACCCCTTACCGATGCTGGACTTGTGCTAAAAGTGGCTGACCTTAAAAATCCTATAAAGTTGTCAAAAGGGAAAAAGAAACATGCAGTGATACACTTACTATGAGCAGTCGCACTGAATCAACATTTTCGCCACCTGTTATGGAAGCAGGAAGCTGGGTTGAAGGAAAAGATTTTTCAAAATTACCATTAATTAATGTGAGTCAGGCTGCACCTGTTGACCCACCACCACCGTCGTTAATTGCACATATGGCAGAAGTCATTCAGGAAAATTCAACCCACTTATATGGCCCAGTCTTAGGCCTCCCAGAGTTACGTTCAGAAGTAGCCTCCCAGTGGAGCAAGGCTTATGGGAATAATATCAAACCTTCTCAAGTTGGGATCACATCCGGATGTAATCAAGCTTTTTCTGCGTCAATCGCAATGCTTTGCGGCGAAGGAGATGAGGTTATTTTACCCACGCCATTCTACTTCAATCATAAGATGTGGCTTGATATGGCGGGCGTTTCAACAATAGCATTACGTTGTGATGGCGACATGGTTCCCGACCCCGTATTAGCAGCATCTTTGATCAATAAACGCACAAGGGCGATAGTATTAGTCACACCTAACAATCCCTGTGGAGTAGAGTACTCCAACAATATCGTAATGGCTTTTTATGAGTTAGCTAAGAAACACGGTCTTGCACTGATAATTGATGAAACATACCGCGACTTTCATAGTCAAAACAATATGCCACATGATCTATTCAAGCAAGACGGATGGAACAAAACCCTTATCCATTTGTATTCTTTTTCCAAAGCATATCGCCTAACAGGGCACCGTGTGGGCGCAATAGTTGCAAGTGAACAACGCTTGGTGGAGGTTGAAAAATTTTTGGATGCAGTTTCTATTTGTCCAAATCAATTAGGACAAAAAGCGGCGTTATGGGGAATGCAAAATTTAAGTGAGTGGCTCAAAGGCGAACGCCTCGAAATACTTAAACGAAAGCAGGCAATAATTGATGGCTTTGAGGTGCTATCAGAAAAAGGCTGGCAGTTGATGGGTGTCGGTGCCTATTTTGCTTATGTACAACATCCATTTTGTTTACCTTCAAATGAATTATGTAAAAAATTAGTAGATAATGTGGCTGTCCTAACTCTCCCTGGTACTATGTTTGTTCCAGCGGAGGACAAAACAGGCCAGCGCCAAATACGCATTGCTTTTGCAAATATCAGTACCGCGGATATAAAAATTTTATTTGCTAGATTGGCCACAGTTAGCGAGTAACTCACTTGCTGCTTTTACAACTGTGGCTTAAGCAACGTGTAACAATATTAGAGGATCTTCCAAATGACTACAAAGAAAAAATCTGGGGCAAGCAAGCTAGCCGTATGGGTGATTGTAGGGCTTTTAATGTTTGGGATGATTGGCTTTGGTGCCGCGGGCTTAAATGGCACACAGAGAAACCTGGGTAAAGTGGGAGATAAAATTGTCTCCATTAGCTCCTACAGTAATTCACTACAGGGAGAGCTAAACCAGTTTGAGCAACAAATTGGGCGCAAATTAACAATGCAAGAAGTCCAAAGTATTGGCATAGATCAACAAGCCCTCAGTCGGGTAATCAACACGCGTGCGCTAGACCAACTGGCCAGCGATCTAGGCATTTCAGCTGGTAACGAACGAGTGCTGGCACAAATTTTAGAAATTCCTGCATTTATGGGGTTAAATGGAGAGTTTGATCGTGCTTCCTATACTGAAGTATTAAAGCGTAATAATTTAAATGAGTCAGGTTTTGAAACCTCGCTTCGCGAAGATAGTAGCAGAGAACTCCTCCAGAAAGCCGTACTGACTGGGATTAAGGTGTCGCCTGCTTACAGTGAAGCAATTGTTGCATTTACTTCGGAAACCCGTGACTTTTCGTGGATAAAGTTGACAGCAGAAAACCTAAAAGGCCAACGCGCTACACCAAAACAAGTGGACCTTGTTGAATTTCACGCTGAAAACGAAGCGCAGTTCACGACCCCTGCAGCAAAGTCTATAAGTTATATCTGGCTAACACCCGATATGATAGTTGACGAGATAGAAATTTCAGACGCTGCTCTTAAGGCTATTTATGAGAGACGCAGTGATGAGTTCAATCAACTACCAGCTCGGCTCGTTGAGCGTTTGGTTTATGCCAGCCAGGAGGAGGCTAAAGTCTCATTTGACGGCATACAGGATGGCACCAACACTTTTGAGGATGCAGTAAAAATGCGAGGTCTTGAATTGCAAGATGTAGATTTGGGTGACGTTAGCGAATTAGATTTAGGCCTCGCGGGCTCTGCAGTCTTTGCATTGACACAACCAGGCCTTGTTGGCCCCTTGGAGACAGATCTAGGTCCAGCCATATTTCGCGTAAATGCACTTTTATCCGGTAATATTCAAACCTTTGAAATGGTGAAAGATAAACTTCACGAAGAGGCAGCGATTGACGCAGCCACAGAGGAAATAGCCGCGATAGGAGAAGACGTAGATGATCTTCTTGCCAGCGGCGCCACTTTAGAAGACGTTAGCAATGAAACAGCAATGAAGTTAGAAAAAATTGATTGGCACGTCGGATATTCTAGTGAAATCTCTGACTTTGAAGAATTTCAAAGTTCTGCAGCCAAACTGTCAGAAAAAGACTTTCCAGAATTAAAAAACTTAAATGATAACAGTATCTTTGCACTTAGACTTGATGGAGTAATTGAGCCAGCCCTACAGCCCCTCGAAACCGTTAGACCTGCGGTAATCACAGCTTGGACCAAAAAGTTTGAGAGAGACCAACTGCAGAAACTTGGCGAAATAATTGCTCGAAATGTTTCTCTTGATAGACCGATATCAAAATTCGGTTTTGGTGAAGAAATTGAAAACGGGGTTGCCCGTGATGATTTTATAGATGGGACCCCGCCTGCATTAGTTTTAAAAGTATTTGATACAAAACTGGGTACGGCTACCTTACTCGACGACGCTGATGGCTTAATTGTTCTTATCCCACGAGCAGAGTATCCCGCCAACTTCATGAGTAATGAAGTTAAATCCCTGCAAGAAATTTTAGGTGGCCGGATTGATGCCGCATTATCGCAAGAAGTTTTTCAAGCCTTTAGCAACGCAGTCCGAAATAGCGTTGACGTCGACATTGATCAGGCAACAGTTCGCGCTGTAAACAGTAATCTTCTGGGCGGTGGATAGCTAAATTAAGCGGAATTATTCAGTCAGTTTGTAGTTATTATTAATACTACAAGATCTATAATATAGGGTCTTATATTAGCGCTTCATAAAATAAAATCTGAGGCGACAAATTCATCAAATTTTATATCATCAAAAAATATAAATGTATTTGGATCTAAGGTGAGCTTGGTATTTCCACCACCTGAAGCAACCAGCCCCGGTTGAAGGGCTGCCCAATTAGCAAACCCAAATGAAGTAACTTGTACTTTATCACCATCTATTG
>CAJJBD010000046.1 GCA_905182325.1 uncultured Planktomarina sp.
GGTGGGCGTTTAGTCACCACTTTTAGGGCGTCGAGCGAAAGTTGCCCCATATCTTTATCCTGAACCAAATATCCACCTAAAACCTGCCTTATGGTTTGGCTTGGAGTATTCATGTCAGGGAGGTTCCCAATTGTTAATAGCCGCAAATTTTTCTTTTTAGAAAATATTTTGCGTGCCTCATCATCTGCGTCAGGTGCGATTACTACTTCTGTGAAAATCTTACAAATCTCAGTGGCTGTGGGGCCATCTAGTTTTTGGTTCAACGCTATAATGCCACCAAAGGCACTCTTCTGATCACAATTAAAGGCTGCCTGATAGGCATCTACTAATGTAGCAGCTTGGCTTACTCCACAGGGATTGGCGTGTTTAATAATGGCGCAGGCAGGTCCCTCAGATAGTTCAAACTCTGCAACCAACTCTATTGCGGCATCAGTATCATTTATATTATTATAAGAAAGTGCTTTACCCTGATGCTGAACCGCCGTCGCCACGCCTGAATGTGAGCCATCCTGACTATAAAAAACTGCTGACTGATGAGGATTTTCACCGTAACGCAACTCCTGCATCATAGTACCAGAAACCACTTTGTAACGAGGGTTCATTTCTGTTTCTTTGGCCATCCAATTTGAAACGGCGGCATCATAAGATGCTGTCCGCGCATATGCATTGAGTGCTAGTTTTTGACGAAAAGAATAGCTGGTTGCTCCTTTAAATCGTGACAACTCATTCAATAAATTTGAATAGTCTTGAGAATCAGTGACCACGGTCACAAATTGGTGGTTTTTTGCCGCAGCGCGGATCATAGCAGGGCCACCAATATCGATGTTCTCAATAGTGGTTTTATAATTAGCGCCGCTGGCCACAGTTTCTTCAAAGGGATAAAGATTAACAATCAACAAATCGATCCCTGTAATTCCATGCTTTTCCATTGCTTCAACGTGGCTAAGGTTATTACGTAAAGCTAAGAGCCCTCCATGGACATTTGGATGTAAAGTTTTAACACGGCCATCCATCATCTCAGGAAATCCAGTGATCGTTGCTACGTCCAGCACGTCCAATCCAGCGTCACGAATAGCCTTTGCTGAGCCACCCGTTGACACCAACTCAACACCCTGATCCACGAGAGCATAGGCTAAATCTAGAAGACCAGTTTTATCAGATACAGAAATTAAAGCACGCTTGAGTGGTATTTGGTCAATCATTATTAATCCTAATTATAAGCCACCGTCCAAATTTTAGTTTATTGAATAGCCTCTTGCGGTTTTTCAACTGTTTTGACTAGTGACCAACCAACGCGAGTTGTAAATTCCTTTATTTTTCCACTTAATACAATTTGTGAAGTTGTGCGTGGGTAAAGTAATTTATCGTCAAAATATACGCTTTCTTCAATCGACAGGATGCTCGATCCATCATGTCGGAGAACCCAAAGATCTCCATTCCTGAAGGTAAGTGAGACGGCTGATCCCCCGGCAACTAGGCTTGTATGCACATCGGGGTGGATATGAAACTGTACCGCATACTTGAGTTCCCCAGAACATTGTCCACGCATCTTATCAAATTGTTTCACATCTTTCTTATTGGGTGGATACAGTTCATCCTCACCAATCAACCCACTACCATCAACAGGGAGATCAAGCGTGCGGACATGCATCAACCCATGGCTACCTTGGTAACCATTATGATTTATCCTGAGACGAGCTCCATCAATGGCTCGAGTTTTTTGAACCTTTATAATCTTTGGTACATCCTGAAGGTAACTCAAATGCCTTTGGGCACCCTTGGAAAACCAAGAAGAATTGACACCCTCAATTGTCATTGTTGAGTGTGAAGCAGTACAGCGACCAGCCAGGTGAAAATTATCTCCAAAGCTTGAGCCTGATCCACAGCTAACAATTAAGGGAGTACGCCCTGTAGAAAGCTCAAGCCCGCACGTGGAGGCATGCGCATTGAAACTGTCAGGACCAGAGTTGGGTGCTGCAGCATCAATAATTACCGTTGTCGATCCTGACGTGAACCGGGAAAATCCCATAGCATTTTCTTGAGGGATCGATGGTCGTACTTCAGAGGCTGCTAGCGTTTGGTCCAAAAAGTATTCACTTCCCGAACTTCCCCCATGAAAACGAGCTAGAGTTCCGTCACCATGCCTCAAGCTGCGAAGAACTGGCGCCATTTTTGAAATTCTGTTTAATAACGGCTCAGGAATTTGCACCCCAGCTAAGTTAAGGGTTATTTTAATTTGAATTAGTAGGCCAAAAACCTTAAGGAGCTCTTCTGGGTTTCGAGATAGCAAAGTACCATCTGAAGTAATCTGAGCAACACATTCAGCCTCAAGTATTTTTAAACTTGTCGCTCCTAAGTGATCCATTCCCACCAACGAATATCCCGCGCAGACAAGACCACACAACGCTTCCAAGCGCGCCACACCAGTCGAAAATTGCTGCCAACGCCGTGATAAAAAAACTGTTTGTAATGCCAAAGAATGATGAAAAAGATCTACTGAATTTTTTGGGAGAGCGTTTTTAATAAAAATTGAGTGGTTAATCCAGCATGTTAATCGGCGTCCAGTTAGATCAGGATTCCATCCTAGACCTTTACCCATTCCAAACTTTGAAACCCACTCCAAGAGCCAAGTTTGTGCTCGGTTGCGTGCTTCACTGTCACCAACGGCCGCGATATCATCCAGCCAGCCAAACCCATGTAATTTAGCCTCAAACAAATCAGAGGGCATCGACTGGTTCCAAATGGAACCATCACCAACTTCCATGACCTGACCTTTTATTAAGAAATTGCCTTCAACCAGCTGTTTTCCACGATCATAGTTACCAATAGTCCATGGTTCAGGCGCACTTAATAAACCGTTGGGTGCCCGGGACCAAGCGGCCCGACGCAAATGCCAACAGTTTTTTGTTTGAGTTAACCGGGACAACCGGTATGGACTATCTCTCACAGGAATGGGCGCCCCTGATGTTTCACAATACCATTATATAATAAGCCCAACATTTAGCTTGTGTCACCCCAGTAAATCTCAACCTAGTCGATTAAGGCGAATGATATAAAAACCGTCCATGCCACCAAGGTCTGGCCAGAAATCAGGGCGTAACCGGAAGCCACCCTCTTTAGTACGCCATTTTTCATCCATGCCCATTGGAGTTGTGGAGTCAGCAACAAAGCTATCATTTTCCTTAAGAAAATTTTCCGCTTGAACTTCGCCTTCATCAGGGATCAGCGAACACGTACAAAATACCAAACGACCGCCAAGCTTCACGCGTTTTGCTGCCGCAGTAAGCATTTCTGTTTGCAAGCTAATTAGCTCTGAAATACCAGTGCCATCTTTAGAAAAAGGCAAGTCTGGGTGCCGTCGAATTGTACCCGTTGAGGAACATGGTGCATCCAATAACACAGCGTCAAAGTGACGTGAATCTTCCCAATCTAAAATATTAGCAATAATTGTTTCAGCGTTGAATTTTGTGCGAGTTAGGTTTTCAGCAACTCGTTTCATTCGCTGTGGCGAAATATCAAGAGCCGTGACTTCCGCCCTCGCCGCTGCCATTTGCATAGTTTTTCCACCAGGCGCCGCACAGACATCTAAAACTGTTTCACCAACCTGCAGCCCAAGCCACGTAACTGGCCAAGACGCTGAGGCGTCCTGAACCCACCACTTACCCTCTGTGAAGCCCTCAAGAGATGATATCTGCCCTGGTTCATTCAACCGGACCGACCCATTAGGTAGCACGGTTCCATTTAATTTTTTAGCCCACAATTTCGTTTCACTGGTAACGGTCAAGTCGACAGCGGCACCACGCATATGGGCAGTCTCCAGGGCCATTACTGTCCCATTTCCATAGGCGTCTTTTAATGGATTTCGAAGCCATTTTGGCATCATCTGGACTGGAGACTTATCCCATTTTCCAGCAACATCAGCAACTGCTTTGCGCAACACCGCATTAATCAAACCTTTAAAGGCCCGGGTTTTTCCATTCGCAGCACAAATTGAAACCAAGTCATTAACAACGGCATGCGCTGGGGCTCCAAGGCCAACGATCTCAACAACGCCTAAACGCAAGACATTCAAAACCTCCACAGCTGGCAACTTTGCTAAATGTGGGCGTAGGGCGCGGTCCGCTCTGCCTACGTGTCTTAAAGTATGGGTCGCTAAACGTTGCGCGCGTGCACGGTCCTCGGGTTGCAAGGCCTGGAACTCATTTGATTGTGTAAGCTCTGAGAGTTGCTTTTGATCAGTCATCACAGCGTTTAAAATTCGAACCGCTTCCTGGCGAGCAATATTTAAAATCACTCGTTTTGCTGTTTTGCCAGCTAAAGAAGTTCCAGGTCGACCTGTTTTTTGCTGGGGATGCGGCATTTACTATCCTTGTGGTTTTATCAAACCGGCGTATATCAACCTTATGACAGAAAACAAGAAACTCAAACTGGCAGACGCAGCTGAACGTGCCCTGGCTGAAGCCACAGCCCGCAAAGAGTCAGCCAAAGCAAAACAATTGCCTACTGAACTTGGCGGTAGGGATGGCCCTGAGCCCATAAGGTTTGGTGATTGGGAGCGCAAAGGCATCGCTGTAGACTTTTAAGCCTAATCCACCGCAGGAATTGGTTTGATTGAAAACTGGGCACTTGCGCCCGATCCACGGTCGCTTGTGAATTTTATTTTTTTATTTTTAATAGAAACTTCCTGGCAGTTGTACCCAATATCCCGTTCTCCCCAAAGCATAGACCTACAAAAAAAACCACCTTGCCATTTCCAGTCACCAACGACGTCCCAGCCCATTGCTTTGCCTTCAATCGTCCCATCTTCAATAATTTTCAGTTTGATGCCAAACAGGCGAAGATGAAGTACTTTGTTTGAAACCACGTCAAGAAGTGCCGAGCGTTCAGAAATAAGTTCATCTGCCTGTGCAGAGGCAGCAAAAAAACTAAATAGAAAAGTAAGAAAAAGATTACGCATTTTTATATCACGGCTTATTTTGTTAAATTTATGTACCAAATATTGTGCTAAATCACATCCCAAGCACATCCATCATGTCGTACTGACCCGGTTTTTGAGTTTGCCCCCAAAGAGCAGCCTTCAGTGCGCCACGGGCAAATATTTTTCTATCTGTTGCCACATGACGAAGTACAATTTGCTCACCAGCAGCTGCAAAAAGTACGTCATGTTCACCTATAATATCACCACCACGGATCGACGCAAATCCAATATTACCTTGCTTTCGCGCAGCTACTAAACCGTCTCGAGCACCACCACGGACATCGGCCAACTTCACACCGCGCCCAGCAGCTGCAGCATTACCCAACATCAATGCAGTACCAGATGGAGCATCCACTTTATGCCGATGGTGAGATTCAATAATTTCAATGTCAAAATCTTCATCTAGCGCAGCAGAAACTTTTTCAGTTAACTTGGTCAAAATGTTAACTCCCAAAGACATATTACCAGCCCTTACAATTACAGCATGACGACTGGCGGGTTCGAGGGCTGCAATCTGTTCGTCACTCATCCCCGTAGTCCCAATTACATGAACAGCGCGCGCCTGAGCTGCTAGTGCGGCAAATTCAATTGTGGCATTCGGGGCAGTAAAATCGATTATGGCTTGCGAAATAGCAAAAGCTTTTAAGGGGTCATCAGTGACAATTATTCCGTTAGTACTGCCCCCCATCACCTCTCCCAAATCAGAACCTATCCAGGGATGGCCAGCTCGTTCTACAGCGCCGACCAGGCTGGCCTTATCACTTTCAAGAACTTCTTTGAGTAGCATTTGTCCCATGCGTCCAGATACACCAGTGATTGTTATTCCAGGATTTTTCACCATGACGTTCTCCTTTATTGCGTATTTGGCGCAAAGTTTTGCCACTTGCAAACCTAATAGCACAAGGCCTATGTCCCACTTATGGCAAAAACAAGAGCATATCAAAGCGCGGGGCCGTCACAACGGCAATTGAAAGTTGGCGAAGTTATTCGTCGAACTATGTCTGAGATATTAGCACGTGGTGAGATACATGATCCAGAGCTCAACCGTATTTCAGTAACTATTTCTGAAGTTACCACATCCCCAGACCTTCAGATTGCAACGGTTTACGTAATGCCTCTGGGTGGCAACCAGTATGCAGAAACAATCGCAGCCCTAGCAAAAAATAAGGGACAAATAAGAAGTCTGGTTGGACGCAAAGCTGGGCTCAAGTATGCGCCAGATTTGCGCTTTAGAATAGATGAAACATTCGATAGAATAGACAACACACGTAAGTTATTTGACCGCGAAGATGTGCGGCGCGACTTAGACGATTAAGCCCTTATCAGCTCAAATTTTAGCTCTACAACAGACAGAGATTGAGTTTGTTTATGCGACGCGCTACTGCAACCTGCTTTAAAAGAAGAGGACAATATGGGACGTACCCGCAAAGGACGCAATATTTCTGGTTGGCTCATTGTTGATAAACCTATCGGCCTGACAAGCTCTGCAGTTGTGAACAAGGTTCGTTGGGCTTTTGATGCCAAAAAAGCTGGTCACGCTGGTACGTTGGATCCTGAGGCTACTGGCCTTCTAGCAATCGCTTTAGGTGAGGCTACCAAAACTATACCGTATATCACAGACGCCGAAAAAGCTTATGAGTTTGTTATAAAGTTGGGTGCCGCAACAAATACAGATGACGCTGAAGGTGAGATCATTGCAACTTCTCTAAGCCGTCCCGCAGATGCTGAGATAATTAATGAGTTGCAATCTTTTATTGGCGAGACGATGCAAGTGCCTCCTAAATTTTCTGCTGTCAAAATAGATGGAGAACGCGCCTATAAGTTAGCGAGGGCGGGTGAGGAAGTAGAAATTTCTGCTCGTCCCCTTTTTGTATCAGAGTTAACCTTAATAGACCGTCCCACTGTTAATAGTGTTGTATTGGGAATGACCTGCGGCAAGGGTGGTTATGTTCGTGCTGTTGCTCGCGATCTTGGCCAGGCTTTGGGATGTTATGCTCACGTCACAAAACTTCGCCGAATATGGTCTGGTCCATTTGATCTGGAAAATTCTGTCACACTTGAAACTTTAGAACCATTCGCCAGAACTCTTAAAATTGATAAATATTTACGTCCCCTAGAGGATGGATTAGCAGATTTGTCCAAGGGGACGACAAATGCGGAGGGGGCTGCCAAACTTCAAAACGGAAACCCAGCCATTTGCTTTACTAATGCTGAATACGGTGATGAGATTTGGGTAAGCTACGAGGGCAAAGCCCAAGCTATTGGCCATTTCAGATCAGGTGAAATCTTCCCCAACCGCGTAATTCTTCAGAAAATCGATTAGAGTTATATCGATCACTTGAACTAATTCTTTTGATCCCACACACTGATTTTATGATTACAAGATCTCACACCAAAGGCGATGCAAATAGCATTGCTATATATTCTGATTGTGAGCAATACAGGTATGCTTTGACGCGGGTATGGAAGTTTGAAGCGTCCCGCCTGGTATTTGTAATGTTAAACCCTTCCACTGCAACTGAAGTTCAAAATGACCCAACCGTGGAGCGCTGCGAACGAAGAGCGCGAACTTTGGGGTTTGGCAGTCTCCAAGTAACCAACATTTTTGCCTGGCGAGACACTGACCCCAAAAAGATGCGAACCGCCAAAGATCCAATTGGTCCAAACAATGACAAAACTATTATGGAAGCCTGCAGCTGGGGAGATCAAATAATTGCTGCATGGGGAACCCACGGCGCTCACCTAAACCGTGGAGTTCAGGTAAAGCAGATCTTGCTTAGCTCTGACAAACCAGTTTTTCATCTAGGCATATCTAAAGGGGGACACCCCAAGCATCCCCTTTACATCGCCTATTCACAAAAACCAGAAAAATGGGCATGATTGAAGGCTTCAGAAAATCGATGGTGCATTGTAATGGTGTTGAGCTAGCCGTGCATCGGTCTGGCAAAGGAACACCACTGGTTTTACTCCATGGTTACCCCCAGAATCATATGTGTTGGGAAACAGTCGCACCCACACTGGCAAAATCAAATGACGTAATAATTCCAGATTTACGTGGTTATGGTGACAGCAGCGCACCCAGTAATGACCTCAAAAACTCTACGTACTCAAAACGTACAATGGCTCAAGATATCGCTGAACTGCTCACAAAACTAAATATTACCCAAGCACACTTATTAGGCCATGATCGAGGGGCCCGTGTTGCATATCGGTTTGCTCTAGATCATCCAACTCGTTTAAAAAAATTAGGCATCATTGAGATTGTTCCAACAGGTGATTTTTGGGCCAATTGGAACGCCGATTTGGCGATGGCTGCTTATCACTGGACATTTCTGGCCCAACCTGCGCCACTTCCAGAACGTATGATTGGCGCAGATCCTGCAGAGTATATCAAGTGGACACTGAAGCAATGGACCCTAAAAAAAAATCTCGATATTTTTTCACCAGCAGCTTTAAAAAGTTATATTAACCAGGCAGGAGATCCAACCCGGATCCATGCCATGTGTTCAGATTATCGAGCTGGAGCAACATTTGACCGCACTTTAGACGTTACTGATTATGAAGGAGGACGGCGTATCATTTCGCCAATACATTTTTTATATGGAGCACATGGGTTTCCCGCTAAATGTGGCAACGCTGAAGCGCTTTGGAGAAAATGGGCAGAAAATGTGGAGGCTAGTATCTGTGAGGCAGGCCATTTTGTAATGGAGGAAAACCCTCAAGCAGTATTGGATGTCTTTCTCCCTTTTTTTAAAAATTGACCTGTAAGCCCAATCAATTTGTGAATCGCTATAGATTGAGGCCACCGTTGAAGCTTTCCAGCCTCACCTTTGAACCCAAAACAACCGTCTATAAAAAACCATTTTAATAGTCTTTCCTTTTAACTGAAAGTTCCCTATGCACACTCATCATTCAGATTCTGTTTGATAACTCCATGGGCCTTGCTGGACGACATCCCGGCCTGCGCCATAACCCTTAACATGTAGAAGGAGATCCCGATGTCGATTTCAGCTGAAGAAAAAGCCCGTTTGATGAAGGAATTTGCCACCAAAGAGGGTGACACTGGTTCCCCAGAGGTACAAGTAGCTGTCCTTTCGTCTCGCATTGCTACTTTGACCGAACACTTTAAAATACATAAAAAAGACAACCACGGACGCCGCGGTTTGTTAAAAATGGTGGCAACACGTCGGAAATTACTTGATTACGCACGAGCCAAAGATGAAGCTCGTTACCAAGATCTAATCAAACGTTTAGGCTTACGCCGCTAAATTTTTTTACATTAGAGACTACAAAACCGCATCTAAACAGGTGCGGTTTTTTTGTGACTAGTAACAAATTCATTAGTAATAAAACCTGTTAAAAATTTACTTTGTAAACCAACAAATAAATTTACTGTCAAAAAAATTGTGAATGGTTTCGAGTAGTTTAGTACAACCTTAATTGGGGGAGCCTGCTTTTGAAAAAACTCAGGTAAGTCATGGAAGTCCTGAGATTTACTTAGGACACTTTTTTTGAGTAATATAGAGCCCTTTCCCTACACACTTTCTTACTGTAGACGCCTCCTATCTGAAACGTGGCGCCAAGATCCCAGCGCCCGAAAACAGGATACAGGGGTCGGCGGCAATGGGGCCGCAATGTTACTGGCCAATCGGCCATATAGGAAATCATAAATGTTTACAGAAACAAAAAAATCTATGCAGTGGGGTGAAGAAACTCTCTCGTTGGAAACAGGTAAGATCGCACGTCAGGCAGACGGCACTGTAATTGCCACTCTCGGCGAAACCTCAGTAATGGCAAACGTAACTTTTGCCAAACATCAAAAGCCAGGTCAGGATTTCTTTCCCTTGACCGTGCACTATAACGAGAAATATTATGCTGCTGGTAAAATTCCTGGTGGTTTTTTTAAGCGTGAAGCGCGTCCAACTGAAAAAGAGACACTAACTTCTCGCTTGATTGATCGCCCCCTAAGGCCATTGTTTGTTCCAGGCTTTAAAAACGAAGTTTTGGTAATATGTACTGTTCTTTCACACGATCTAGTTAACGATCCAGACATGGTTGCAATGATTGCAGCCTCAGCAGCATTAACAATTTCTGGCGCACCCTTTATGGGTCCAATTGCTGCGGCACGTGTTGGGTTTGTAAACGGTGCTTATGTCTTGAACCCAACAATTGACGAAATGCACAATCTACGCCTAGATCCTGAGCAACGCTTAGATCTTGTTGTGGCTGGTACTAAAGATGCCGTAATGATGGTGGAATCAGAAGCATATGAGCTTACCGAAGACGAAATGCTCGGTGCCGTAGCTTTTGCCCATGAGCAAATCCAGCCTGTAATCGACCTTATTGTTGATTTGGCCGAAGATTGCGCAAAGGAGCCATTCAATTTTCAAGCACCTGACTACATCGACCTATTTACTGCCGTATCTGCCGCTGGCAGAGACGCAATGCAGGCAGCTTACGCAATTACAGACAAGCAGGAGCGCACCACAGCTGTTTCTGAAGCAAAAGAAACCATCAAAGGTAGCCTAGCTGAAGAACAGCTTACTGACGAAAACTTGGGCTCTGCTCTGAAAAAACTGGAATCACAGGTCCTACGTGGCGACGTTGTAAAAAATGGTAAGCGGATTGACGGTCGAGCTTTGGACACAGTCCGCGAGATTAACTGTGAAACTGGCCTATTGCCACGAACACATGGCTCAGCTTTATTCACTCGTGGAGAAACTCAAGGCCTGGTCGTTACCACGTTAGGTACAGGTGACGATGAGCAAATGATTGACGCGCTTAATGGTATGTATAAATCTAACTTTTTGCTGCATTATAACTTCCCACCCTACTCCGTCGGAGAGGTGGGCCGCTTCGGACCTCCAGGACGACGAGAAATCGGACATGGTAAATTGGCATGGCGTGCACTTCAGGCAGTCCTGCCGGCAGCAACAGACTTCCCTTACACCATTCGTCTAGTGTCAGAGATAACTGAATCAAACGGTTCATCATCTATGGCCTCAGTGTGTGGTGGATCGTTGTCTATGATGGATGCAGGCGTGCCGTTAAAAGCACCTGTTGCAGGTGTAGCCATGGGTTTAGTTCTTGAAGAGGATGGCGATTACGCCATTTTGACCGATATCTTGGGTGATGAAGATCACTTGGGAGATATGGATTTTAAAGTGGCTGGAACAGAGTCTGGGATTACTTCCCTACAGATGGACATCAAAGTTGCAGGTATCACTCAAGACATAATGAAAAAAGCGCTGGAGCAGGCTAAAGCCGGTCGGCTACATATTTTGGGCGAAATGTCTAAGTCAATCACAGGTGCGCAAGAGTTTAGTATCCACGCACCACGGATTGAAACAATGAACGTTCCAACTGATAAGATCCGCGAAGTCATCGGATCAGGTGGTAAGGTGATCCGAGAGATTGTCGAATTATCTGGTGCAAAAGTGGATATCAACGACGAAGGTGTTATCAAGATTGCCAGCCCAAATGCCGATAGTATTAAAAAAGCGTATGACATGATCTACGCAATCGTTGCAGAGCCAGAGGCAAACGCCATCTACAAGGGTACGGTTGTAAAAGTCGTTGACTTTGGTGCTTTCGTAAACTTCTTTGGGAAAAAAGATGGCTTAGTCCACGTCAGTCAAATTGAAAATCGCAGAATAAACCATCCGTCTGACGTCTTAAAAGAAGGTCAAGAAGTATGGGTCAAGCTATTGGGCTTCGATGATCGCGGCAAAGTTCGCTTGGCGATGAAAATGGTGAACCAGGAAACCGGTGAAGAAATGGCTCCTGAAGAAACTGAATCATAAAAGCTTTAAACTATAATACTAAAAAGGCCCCAATTTTTTGGGGCCTTTTTATTTGGCAGATTGATAAATACCTAAATTAAATCATCCACCAAAAATTGCCTTAACTTCCAAGAACTCTTCGAGGCCCCATTCCGCTTTCTCTCGGCCATTTCCAGACTGCTTAAAACCTCCAAAGGGTGCATTAGCCCCTCCAGAGCCATAGTTGATATGTACCTGACCAGCGCGCAAACGCCTTGCAATAGAAGTTAACTCTTCCTTATTTTCTCCAGATACGTATGCAGCAAGTCCATATTCCGTATCATTAGCTATGGTAACTGCATCATTGACATCATCGTAGGCAATGATTGACAAAACTGGTCCAAAAATTTCTTCTTTAGCAATTGTCATGTCATTTTTTACATCGCCAAACACTGTTGGCTTTACGTAATACCCTTGGTTAAGGCCTTCTGGCTTACCGAGCCCCCCTGCGACCAGTGTTGCTCCTTCGTTAATACCTTTTTGGATGAGGCTTTGAACTTTTTCATATTGTACATCGCTCACAAGCGGACCAATTATTGTGCCGTCTGCCTTGGGATCTCCAACAATTGCTTTTTCAGCTTCCTTAGCAGCAATGACAAATGCTTGTTCTTTACGACTAGCAGGAACTAACATCCTTGTTGGCGCATTACAGGATTGCCCAGTGTTATCCATACAAAGACTTACACCAGCGCTGATCGATTTCTCAAAATTATCGTCATCAAGAATAATATTTGCAGACTTACCACCCAACTCCTGACTTACCCGTTTAACACTATCAGCAGATGCCTTTGCCACAGCAACACCGCCACGCGTAGAGCCAGTGAATGACATCATATCTATGTCTGGATGAGCAGACATGGCGGCTCCCACAACTGGTCCCATTCCATTAACTAAATTAAACACACCAGCGGGCACTCCTGCCTCGTCAAGAATTTCAGCAATGACCATCGACGATAAAGGAGCAATTTCAGAAGGCTTCAATATTGCGGTACAGCCAGACGCAATGCATGGCGCAAGTTTTGATACCACTTGGTTTACTGGCCAGTTCCAAGGCGTTATCAGGCCACAAACACCAATTGGCTCGTGACGTATTATAAATTCACCATGCATATATTCAAAATCATGGTTGCTTAGGGAACGTATTGCAGCTTTCAAGTGACCCAAACCAACCATGGCCTGTGCACCCTTAGCAAGATAGGTTGGTGCACCCATTTCTGTTTGTATGGCGTCTGCAACATCATCAAGCCTACGCTTATAAATTTCACGGATTGTTGTTAGCAACTCAACACGCTGCTTCACTGGCGTCTCAGAGTAAGAAGAGAATGCAGCCCGAGCCGCAGAAACAGCTAGATCTACATCAGCACTATTTCCTAACGATATTGTTGCAACCTTATCTTCATTAGCTGGGTTAATTACGTCGAGTGTTTCCGGCTTCGATGGCTTAACCCACTTACCATTAATGTAGAAATCTAATTTGTCCATCATTCACCTTCCTAGAAAAAATACACTTAAAAAATTATAATTCAGATCAACAGTTATTCTTTATTTAGCATGTTGCAAGTTGAAATTTTTATAGCAAAACCAGCTTCAAACAAAAATACCTGATGCTTATCTCTAAATGATTTTATGAGAGTACTCATAAAAAGCGACGTTGTTAAGTAAATCAAATAATACAGTCAAAACGGGATTTTAGCGCGAAATTCTATCGGTTCACCACCATCTGGGTGGCGGACCCGCAGACGATGAGAGTGAAGCATTAAGCGTGAAACAGTTTGGCTCTCTGGAGTTCCATAAAATGGGTCTCCTAAGATTGGATGGCCAACTGCCATCATGTGAATACGTAGCTGATGAGATCGGCCAGTCTGCGGCCTCAGTTTAAGGCGAGTTTCCTCAACATCTCTTTTAATTACCTGCCAATTGGTAACTGCTGAACGACCAGTATCATGACAAATCTTTTGTTTTGGACGATTAGGCCAATCCACTATTATAGGTAGGTCAATAATACCTTTGTCATTTTCAACTTGGCCCAAAACCCGGGCAATATATGTTTTCTGAGATTGGCGTTTTTCAAACTGAAGCCCTAAATGCCGCTGCGAGTGAGCTGATAACGCAAAAACTATGACGCCAGACGTGTCACGGTCGAGGCGGTGTACCAACAGTGCGTTTGGATAATCTGCCTGTATTCGGGCGATCAGGCAATCTGCTAACAGTGGGCCTCGACCCGGTACTGATAAAAGTCCTGACGGTTTGTTCACAGCTAACAATTCATGGTCGATGTGGACAATGTCTAACGGTTCAATTGGTGGAGAGTAATCTGTCACATTCAATTCAATAAGCCTTCCAGGAATCAACTTAAACTAAGAAATGTTATTTACGGCATCACATTTCCTATTATCGACTAGGTAAAACAGCGCCAGGATTTAAAATCCCTAAAGGATCTAGCGCCTTTTTCATAGTGTGCATAAGCGCCATCTTAACTGGATCAGAGAAGCGCTCCAGATCCATTACCTTAAGGCGTCCCACCCCATGCTCTGCTGATATTGATCCACCCATCTCATGAGTAAGAGAGTGCAATTCACCTTCCAAATCATTCTTAATTTCATGATAGTCTTTGGCGGATGCACCCTGGGGTGGAAAGATGTTGTAATGCAAATTACCATCTCCAAGATGGCCAAAGCAATTAGTACGTAATTTACCAAACTTTTTAGTACGTAACCCTGCACTACTAATAAAATTTGGAATTTCTGAAAGTGGTACTGAAATATCAAAGGAACAAATGGCTCCAATAGCCCTGTTCGCCAAGGGGATTGCTTCACGGAGGCTCCAAAGCTCCTTAGATTGTTGTCCCGATTGCGCGATCACGCCATCGAGTATGACTTCAGACGCATTTTCAAATAAATCCTCAAATACTTGCTCTGATTGCTGGCCACCTGAAAGTCCCAAATGTAATAGAACTGACCATTCCGGTGGTTCTGGCCATGGCTGGCGCATCTTTGGAAACTTTTCTGATAAAAACTTTAACCCCTGCGCCGAAATTAATTCAAATGCGGAAATTCCATCACCCACAACTTCCCTTGCACGGTTTAGAAATTCGAGGGCTGACGTTGGGCTCTGAACTGCAAAAAACCCTGTTCCCTCACTGCTAGGCCGCGCCACAAGTTTAAGACTGGCGGCAGTAATAATCCCAAGGGTCCCCTCAGAACCAATAAGCAAATGGCGTAAATCATAACCAGTATTATCTTTACGTAGGCGTTTAAGGCCTCTTAAAATTTGACCATCCGCCATTACTGCCTCAACCCCCAGAACCTGATCACGCGCCATCCCATATCTCAAAACATTCACCCCACCGGCGTTCGTTGCCAAAATTCCACCAATTTGTGCAGTGCCCTCAGAAGTAAGCGAAAGTGGGAAAAGCCGGTTTACTTTGACGGCTTCAGCCTGTGCCTCAGCCAAAGTGACACCGGCCTCCACCACCAGGACATTTTCATCCGAATGACAACCTCTAACCTTACGCATCCGCGATAGGCTCAATATGATTGGCGAGGGTACTCCCTCTTGGGATGTCGGTAAAACCTGTCCACCTACAAGGCCAGTACCACCACCATAAGGTATAACACCCACACCAGCCTGAGAAGCAGAAGAGATAATTTTTGAAACCTGATCCGTATTTTCAGGTGCGACCAAAATTCCGGCCGAACCTTGATATCGTCCACGCGGCTCCGTGAGGTATTTTTGACTAATTTCCAGGAACGCAGCAGGCGGTAGAAATGTTTCCAAATGTATTTTGAGCTCTGGTGAAACGGGGTTCAGCATCTTTTCTTCTCTATCATAATAAGCCAATTGACCACACTAGGTGGATTAGTACTGGTTCAAAATTATATTTAGTTGATCAAAGCTAACATTATGAAGCCAGCAAAACTATGGCAAATTACTAGTAGCTACTAAATCAAATAATTATTTATGTCATAAACAAATTCCAACACAAAAGGATGCTTTTGTTCAATATAACTCATCCTTTGGCTTAAAAATATGCCTGATATTTCTAGATCAACGAGTTGACGTAGGTCTCTCTTCTGGTATTTGACAAATAAATAGGGGAACTTGTTGGTTTGCAAAAATTTCTAAAATGGATAGGCGCGCTGAAGTTCAGCTTGATATCCTTTGTGAGTATTGTTTGCGTATTTAATTTAATTGCGTTCCAAAGTCCCCTACTGAATTATGCATTAAGTGTCAGTGACTTGACCACCTCTGGCGGTGTCGTACAGATCATTTCTCTGCAAATCCTGCAAATTTTTCTATTAGCTGCAAGCCTGTTTTTTTTATCAGGCCTGTCTGTCTCCCTAATGAGGTGGGTGGTAGCAGTTTTATTTATTTGCAATGCGTTTGGACTGTACTTTATGATTAGCTACGGGATCGAAATTGACCGCTCCATGATCGCAAATGTATTTAATACAGACTCCAGAGAGGCTACAGAACTTCTACACATTTCAGTTGTTGTGCCGACCTTCTTTTTAGGCTTGCTACCAGCATTTTTTATTTTGGCTATCAATGTAGATGCCCCAAAACGGATTTGGCGATTTGGATATGCTATTGGGTCAGTCTTAGTTTTAGCTATTTGGTTAATGCTGACTTCATTTACAATGCTGTGGTACGATAATCATGCTTCGCGCATGGGTGGGAAAATTCTCCCATGGTCCTACATAGTTAATACGGCTAGATACTTTAACCGCTCAGCCATGGATAACCGACAGCAAACACTCCTTCCAGACGGGTATTTCCTCTCTGGAAAACCTGCCAAGAAAGAAGTCGTGGTACTTGTGATAGGAGAAGCGGCTCGTGCTGATAATTTTTCATTGCTGGGTTACGAAAAAAATACAAACCCTTTCACAAGAAATCAGCAATTAGCCATATTTCCAATTGGACTATCATGTTCAACAAATACAATATCATCAGCTGCTTGTATTTTGACCCATGAAGGCCGCCAGGCACCATCAAGAACAAAGTTTGAGCCACTTCCAAGTTATTTAACTCGCCATGGAATCACGACAATTTATCGAACAAATAACTCTGGGCCACCACCAGTGAATGTAGATATATACCAGACTACTAAAGATATATCAGAGAGTTGTACTGATACAATCTGCCCAACTGGCAGATATGATGATACCTTAATTTGGAAACTGGACGAACTGTTGGACGAAGCAAAGTCCAACAGAGTTTTTGTGACCTTGCACCTAACAGGAAGCCATGGGCCAGCATACTACAAGAAATACCCACCACAATTTGAACACTTTGCTCCTGTCTGCAAAACGGTCCAAATAGCAAAGTGTACCAAGCAAGAACTCATTAATGCCTATGATAATACAATCCGCTTCACTGACAGGGTGATCTCAAATCTAATAACACAACTAAAAAAGTTGGAGCAAACTAATGCCACAATGATTTATGTTTCAGATCATGGGCAATCTTTGGGCGAAAACAGTTATTACCTACATGGTGCTCCAATTTCTATTGCGCCTCCAGAGCAGAGACGTATTCCCTTTTTAGTTTGGATGTCAGATGGATTTAAAAAATCTCGCGGTTTAACCAACTCTTCCATCCTAAAGGATACAACACACCCCCACGATTATCCCTTTCACAGTGTGATGGGCGCATTTAATATGCGAAGTGAAATTTACAAACCAAATTTTGATATCTTCAACATAACCGACGGAGGTTCCTGAAATGACCTTCGTTGAAATACTCAAACAACCCATAGAAATATTTCAGAAGAATACCGCGCCTATTATACTTCTTGTTTTAATAATTTTAGTATCTTCAGTATACCCAAGCGATTTAGAAAATGATTATTCTCAATCTAGGGGTGGTGAGGATATCGAATTTGTTGTTTTAACCGAAAAATACGGGCGTCATATTAATACACTAATGCCATTTGCATTAGCAGTTCTTAGTAGGGACAAAAGTGGCCTGAAACAGATTTTTGTTATAGCAGTTTCTGGGATCCTTGCTTCCCATGGTCCCAAAAGATTTCTAAATAATGTTCAAATCATGGGTGCAAGGCTTGGCCAACGGCCATTTTCATCAACAAGCAAACACAACATGCCCTCCGGCCATTCAACGCTAGCGGGAGCAACCGCATACTTTGTAATGCGGCGATATAGTTGGTGGTTCGCTGTGATAGTTATCCCTGTTTTATTATGCACAATGTATGCGCGCGTGATGCTAGATAAGCATACAATATCAGCTACTGTCGCTGGGGCGGCCACTGGTCTTTTAGTTGCTACACTCTTCTCAACTAGCTTTTCAGAGTTTCGCAGTCGCGTATGGCATACTTTTTGGAGTTTTATAAAATGATCACCGGGCCACCTCGTGAACCATTATCAAAATCTTTGCCAAATATTGTGACAATTTTTGGAATTTGCGTAGGACTGACCGCAGTTAAAGTAGCTCTACAGGGAAATATTACTGTGGCACTTTATCTTTTAATTTTTGCCATGATTCTAGACGTGATAGACGGAGGTTTGGCCAGAGCGTTACAGAGTGAAAGCAAAATTGGTGCTGAATTAGATACTCTTGCGGATTTCTTTAACTTTGGGATAGCGACACCACTCATTATCTATTTTACAATTTTTGCAAATTCCTCCGCCTCCAGTTTTGGTTGGATTTCAGTGATGGTTTTTGCAGTTTGTTGTGCGCTTAGACTTGCGCGGTTTAACGTAAGCCAAAATGACAAAAAAATAGTCAGTAAAGATTTTAATACAAATGACTTTGTTGGCGTGCCTGCACCAGCTTTGGCGTGTTTAGGCTTGTCGCCTCTATTTTTCGTGATGATGGGAGTTGATGTGCCTGAACATTACACAATACCAACTATGATATTTTTGGTTATTTGTGGTGCGCTTGCAGTGGGTACGTTTCCAACAATTTCATTAAAAGATGCTAATTTTCCCACTTCGATGAGCCTGCCCATTATTTTATCTATCTTGGCAATTTTGGCCTGCCTGATTGTTTTCCCCTGGGAAACTCTGTTGATAGGCAATGCTGTATATTTGCTTACACTGCCGGTCTTCGCGTTCATTCGCAGATCTACTTTGAAAGTGAAAAAATAATTTATGTCGAGTTTCAAATACTACATTAAATGGCAAGTACGAAGTGTTCATCCTCTCATCCTCAT
This sequence comes from uncultured Planktomarina sp., assembly GCA_905182325.1. GTDB lineage: Bacteria > Pseudomonadota > Alphaproteobacteria > Rhodobacterales > Rhodobacteraceae > Planktomarina. Next base: position 18,971 of record CAJJBD010000046.1, read on the forward strand.
CGTCATTTCAGTCGCAGTTATCTTTGCTCTCCATAACGTAACATTTTGGACGATTTGGGCTGACGCCTTTAAAGGCGCAGAAATACGTGGGGTAATTTTCGCAGTAGCTTTGCTACTATTATGCTGTGGTCTTGTATCAATCTTTGCAATGAAACGGATTTTGCAACCATTCATCGCCTTCTTATTCATACTATCGTCTGTAACGTCCTATTATATGGACCAATTAGGCGTCATAATTGATCGAGAGATGATACAAAATGTAGTCACAACAACGCTTATGGAAGGAAAGCATCTTGTCACTAGGTCTTTTCTAATATGGGTTGGGGTGTCAGGTATACTCCCATCTATATTAGTGTTTTACTTTAAGATTGATCATCCAAAGTTTTTCTATTCAATTCTACAAAATATAGCTTTTTTTATGCTCTGCCTCCTGGGAACCATCCTACTGGTTGCAACTGATATCAAAGGTAATTCTTCAGTTTTAAGGTTACGTATTGATTTAAAATCAAGCTTTCAGCCATTGGCCCCAATCACTGAGTCGTTTCTTTATTTAGCTATGATCACCAGATCGGCTACTTTAAAATTTCAAGAAATCGGGTCAGATGCAACTCTGATTTCAAACTTTAAAAAACAAGAAAAACCTATTTTAACAGTTGTCGTTGTTGGTGAAACGGCGCGTTCACAAAGTTTTAGCCTTGGAAACTACAGCCGCCCTACTAACCCAAAACTAGCAAATGAAGACATAGTATATTACGATAACGTTTCCAGTTGTGGTACCTCAACAGCGGTATCACTACCCTGCATGTTTTCCAAATTTGAGAGATCAAACTACTCTTACGAAAAAGGGACGTCTCAAGAAAACGTCCTAGATGTAATTCAGCGTGCGGGTTATCACGTTGAGTGGATTGATAATAACACTGGTGATAAAGGCCTGGCAGCGCGCGCCAAATATACTCAAGTCACCTACGCTAATGATACAAAATTTTGTGGTGAAGGTGAGTGTCTCGATGGTATACTAGTCCAAGAAGTAGCTAAAAGATTACCTGAAATAAAAAATAACACTTTATTGGTTTTGCACCAAATTGGCAGTCACGGTCCCTCATATTATTTACGTTACCCACGGGCACTCGAAAAATTTAAACCAGCTTGCCAAACATCCAACTTCTTTGACTGTACTAAAGAAGAAATTATTAATGCGTATGACAACTCAATCGCCTATACAGATAAAGTCACCGCTGATTTGATTGCTTTACTCAAAAAACAGAACCACATAAACACCTCAATGATATACATTTCCGACCATGGCGAATCTTTAGGTGAAAATGGACTATATCTGCATGGGACACCATATTTTATGGCACCAAAAGAGCAAACAAAGGTCCCAATGATCGTCTGGTTATCAGATACATACCAGGGCTTAACAGGTATTAAGCCTGAGTGTTTAAAGGCAAATTCAATGCAGGAATATAGCCACGCGAACCTTTTCCATAGCCTCCTAGGCATGGCTGGGGTCCAAACTGTTGAATATAAACCTAGCTTAGATATTTTTAACCCTTGTGGAAATAAAGCTAATGTCAAAGAAGACTAATCCACCTAAAAAAATCCATGGTGTCGCTCATGTTTTTGCTGCTGCCGCATATTCGTGGGCAGGGATAAAAAGACTTTGGGGTGAAACGGCTTTTAGACACGAAACTCTAGCTGCCTGCATAATTATTTTTATATTTATACTTATTCAGGCAAATATAAGTTTTGTTATCTTAGCAATACTATTAATATTAATAACTTTTTCTGTTGAAGCTCTTAATACTGCCATTGAAGAAATTGCTGATATGGTATCTCCAGAATGGTCCCTCCCAGCCAAACATGCGAAAGACTTGGGTTCACTTGCAGTTTTCTGTATGCTCTGCGCAAATGGTATTTTCGCTGCCTTTGTAATCTTAACTACTTTTAATTGGATATAAATTTATGAACATGGTGAAGGTCGTGGCAGTGCCAATGCACCCAGAAGGCCGAAAATTTGTGATTGTTTTTGCCGTAATTAGTTCAGTATTGTGGCTTGTGTGGCAGCCGCTTTTTTGGCTAGGGATTGTAGCCACCGTGTGGTGTTACTACTTCTTTCGCGACCCAGTCCGTTCAGTACCTCAGGAGCCTGGACTCCTACTATCACCAGCAGATGGAATTGTTTCCTTAATTACCAAAACCACGCCACCAGCAGAAATGCTGCTGGGCGATACTCCATTGACGCGCGTGTCAGTGTTTATGAATGTGTTCAACTGTCACGTAAACAGGGCTCCTGTTTCTGGTAAAGTAATAGCAATTAACTATCACCACGGTAAATTCTTAAACGCATCTCTGGATAAAGCCAGTGAACACAACGAGCGAAATGCAATAACAATTGAAGCCACGAACAGTATACGAATTGGCGTAATTCAAATTGCAGGATTAGTGGCCAGACGTATCGTGTGTTTTACTAAAGCCGAAGGTAAGTTGAACGTTGGAGAGCGGTTTGGCCTGATACGCTTTGGAAGTAGATTAGATGTATTCCTTCCTGAGGGAGTCGAACCATCGGTTGGGTTGGGGCAAACTGCAGTTGCCGGCGAAACCATCATAGCCCATCTCAACGAAGAGAAACCAAAGCGGCTAATTGAAAGAATTTAATTTTTACAAAATGAAGAAATCCAATAATTATCAGCCAGTTTCACAAATAATTTTTATCGTTTTGTTATAATTAAAGGCATCACAGATTTTTTGTTTAAAACTACTTTTTGAGCAAACTGAAAATAATAGCTAAAATTAACACAAAACTCCTTGAATTGCTCAATATCATTGATAGGTGAGCATCAACATATGGAGGACACCATGGATAAATTTACCAAGAGCTTTGAGGCTGATACCAGCAAAATCTTAAATATTGTAATTAACTCACTTTATTCTGATCGGGACATCTTCCTAAGAGAGTTGCTGTCTAATGCTTCCGACGCTATTCAAAAACGCCGTTTTCAGGGGCAAACTACTCCCAACATACTTAACTCTGAAGACGATCAAATTGAAATAATTCTGAATGCAAAGAAAAAATATGTTGAGATCAGAGATACTGGCATAGGCCTCAATGACGACGAATTATCTGAGACCTTGGGAACAATTGCAAAGTCAGGAACGGCTGGATTTTTGCAAGAAATTGAAAATAATAAAGATGCAAAAAGTGCGGCTCAAAGTTTAATTGGTAAGTTTGGTGTTGGGTTTTATTCAGCATTTATGGTCGCTGATACAGTGGAAGTAACAACCCGAAAAGCTGGTACAGATTTAACATATACTTGGGCCAGTGATGGTCAAACTGGGTATGATATCGGGCAATCAGATATAGTTCACCCAGTAGGGACATGTGTAAAATTGTTCCTCAAAAAAGATGCAAAAGAGTACTGCGAAGGGTCCCGTATTCGGGGCCTAGTCAGAAAGTATTCAGACCACATTCAGATACCCATCAAGATTAGCGAAAAAGAGGGTGAAGTTGAGCAAGTTAATAGCGCACAGGCTTTGTGGACAAAGTCTCCCTCAGAAATCTCCAATGAGGAATATAAAGAATTTTATAATTCAAACTTTGGTGTCTTTGACGACCCGTTCATAACCATACACAACAAGTCAGAGGGAACTGTTGAGTTCACAAATTTACTGTTCATTCCAACAAACGCGCCCTTTGACCTACATGAACCCGAACGAAAATCAAAAATTAATCTATACATAAACCGGGTCTTCATAACAAATGACCTCCAGGAGATTATCCCATCTTGGCTGAGGTTCTTGAAAGGTATTCTGGATACCACAAGCCTAGACCTTAACGTGAGTCGTGAAATGGTTCAGAGCAGTCCAATTCTGAAAAAGATTTCCAAGTCGTTAACCAAACGCGTTTTATCAGAGCTTAAGAAAAAGCAGAAAAAAGATCCTGAAGCTTTTGACGCATTTTGGTCTCAATTTGGAAAGGTGATTAAGGAAGGACTTTACGAAGATTTTGAAAATAGGGACAAAATTGCAGAGGTGATTAGGGTCTACTCAAACAAAGATGAGAAATTAATTGCTCTGAAAGACTACATTGATAATTTTGCAGATGGACAAGATCAAATCTTCTACTTTACTGGCGACACTTTAGCTCAGGCAAAGAGCAGTCCCCACCTTGAAGGTTTTAAGGCAAAGGGTATTGATGTGCTGCTGATGGTAGATCCGATTGATGCATTCTGGATCTCTCAGATGAATAGCTTCCAGGAAAAGTCATTTGTATCAATTTCTAGGGATAAATATGATATCGATAAGATTGGGAAATCTAAGAAAAAAAGTAAAAAAAGTGAACCCAAAAACTCTGACGTGTGCATTGCACTCATAAAGGATTGCCTTGACGATAAAGTAGAGAATGCGATTGCCTCCACTACACTTATCGACAGCCCAGTTCGTTTGGTTGCTGGCGAAGGGGGACTAGATTTTAACCTTGAACGCATTTTAAAAGCTCAAAACCCTGAATTTGAGACTAGCAAAAAAGTTCTAGAGGTAAATGTTGGTCATGACTTAATACAGAAATTACCTAAATTAAGTTTAAACCTACAAAAATCTCTGTGTCGGGTTCTATTTGAGCAAGCAAGAATTCAAGATGGCGAGATGCCATCAAACACGCAGCAATTTTCGCAAGACATTATTCAGCTTGGGTTGGAACTTTAACTTAGATGATCCGCATAGGTATAAAAAGTATCGCATCAGAACACATCTTACCTTACGTTTGTGTAAATTTGGAAATTCTTAGTATGGGATTAAAAATAATAATGGGTATTGGGTACGTACCCCATAATGGTTTTAACTAAGGGGTCACGATATGATACTTTATGGGATACCAACCTGTGATACATGTAAAAAAGCTCAGAAGGCGCTTAACGACGCAGGCTATGAGGTCACCTTTCGAGATATACGAGCGGATCCACTTTCTGAAACAGAATGGACTGAATTTCTAACTGAATTCGGATCTGCCCTCGTAAACCAAAAATCAACCACCTACCGAGGGTTATCAATGTGGTTACGCGAATCTGAAGCTGACGCCCAATTGCTAGCCCACCCAACACTCATGAAGCGGCCAGTTTTAAAAGTTGGCGACAAGATGACACTCGGTTGGGATACAGTTGCCCAAGAAATTTGGCTTAAGCAGTAATATTTCATAAAAAAGTTGGCGTCAGTCAGCTTGGACCTTTTTGCATGTCGGGACACCCTAAAGAGGCCGCCTCCACAGTAAGCCTAAATCTTTCACTCCTAAACCTGCCTGTATGCTTCTATCTCAGAGTTTGAGATCGGAGCATACAGAAAGCTATCAAACGATTTGAGTGCAGGTGGTTTGTTCCTACATCTGCAACATAAGAAAAATGTAATCCAACCCTCCAACACTAAAGCCCCAGTATCCGAGGGGCAGTGCCCGTAATCCGGGGTCCCGCTTCTGCGTCCTGCGGTTCAACCGTAGCGATTTGGCAGAGTAATCCCTGCTCTTGGACCTTGGTACTGCTGGGTGTACCAGAACAAGGCACTTGCGTTGTGCTTGTGGGTTACGAACATATTTGTACTGCATTGATTTCACTCGGACCAAGGTCCTTGGTTAGGCATCAAACCCCGTGTAGGGGCACCACAAAATCAATTACTTAGCTGATAGCAAACTGTTTTATCCTTCGCTGGGGAAACAATTTATTGTGGTGTTATCATAGAAGAAGGGGGGGGTAAAAGTTGCCGCCTATCTTACGTGATATGTCCTTTCCTCACGTTTTTTTAAAAAGGTACAAAGGCTTTGAGTTTAAATTTCGAAAAATTTGAAATACATTTCTAAGAGCACCAAAGAACATCCAATAGAGACGCCTGTTAATAGCATCTGTAGATTGTAAAACATTTTAAACGTATTTGGTTTTACTAATAGTGGGGCAACTATCCAATAGCTGCTGGCTAAACAAACCAAGGGGAGCCACCATTCGAATAGAAAGAATGATATGATGAAACTGCTTAAACTTGAAATTGTACAGAGGAACTCTAACAGAATACGAACAATAGATTTTCTATTTGGATTTGAGTAAAATGTTTTTCTGCGAAAAGACAGTAATGTTAGTCGTCCAATTATTCCAGCGATTAACATTACTAAGATCAGATAAATCATAGTATTATTTCCTGTTCATATTACACAATAAAAAGTGATTTTTTCTATTGTATCAAAATAATTTGGTGCCGCAAATTTCTTTGATCTGAAGCTGTTCTTAAATTTGAAAAATAGCATGTTGCCACAATATAATTTTAATAACTGGAGAAAGCATTTCGTGTATAGACACTTTTTTGTTAGCTATGACCGTGATATTTGTTCTTGGATTAGCATCTGAGTGGATCAAAAGTGGCCAATAAGTATAAATTCTTCATAAGAAGTTTTAACTCTCGTCTTCCTTGTCAAAATCTAAATCACCACATTTAGGACAGCCGTCTGGGTGTTCGAAAACCAAGCCTTCTGAAGGAGGGCATTTGCTGTTTCTTCAGAAGGCCTAATACGAAGTGATTAAATAGCGCGGGCGGCCATGGCTCCTTCTGCAATTGCGATATGAACCTGACGCGGAGCAACGCAATCGCCAATGATATTATGTGGCAAGCCACGAGCCTCAACTGCGGACTGCAGCGTGGCCTCCACGAGGCCACCACGCCAATCCACAACTATATCGACATCTTGAATATCCATTTCTTCACCTGTGTGAACTGAGCAGAGCGTTACTGTGTTCCCGACAATGGCATGAATTTCCTGTGATGGGTGCATCACAACTTTTCCCGTAAGAAAACGTTTGTAGATAGGCGCACGTACCGTTGGGGTGACCAATTCGCCTATGGCATATTCAGCAGTGACTAATGTGATGCGGTTCTGGTCCAGTAAGGCGTCGGCAGCAGACAAGGCGGCGCGCCCTCCACCTTCATCATTGATCAGAATGTGCTGTCCCGTAGGACCATCGGCAATGGCCTGCCATGGGTCAATGACAGGAATTGCATCAGAGCCAGTCGCAATCAACAACGGTTTTGTGGGGATTGCACCCGTTGCCAAGATTAATACGTTTGTATCCAGCACTGCAACATCTTCTGGTGTAAGGCGTTGGCCCGTACGAACATGAACTTGGAGCTGGGTTAACTGGGTTTTGTACCAGTTTAGAGTTTTGTGAAATTCTCGGGTCATTGGGGCCTTAGACCAAATTGCCAACTGGCCACCAATATCACTGGATGCCTCAAAAAGAGTTACTCTATGGCCACGTTCAGCAGCGACGCGGGCGGCTTCCAGCCCTGCAGGTCCACCACCGATAACGGTAACGTTTTTTGGCGCATCAGTTGGCGATAGATCACCCCACGCTGCATCGCGCCCAGTCATTGGGTTGTGGATGCAACGGATTGGTTTTGAGGCCATCGCTTGCGCAATACAAAGATTGGCGCCAACGCAAGGTCGGATGTCTTGTGGGCGCCCTTCGATCAGTTTGCGTACAAGGTCAGGGTCAGATATTTGCGCCCGAGTCATGCCAACCATGTCAGCATCACCTCGTTCGATGATGGCGTTGGCCATTGCTGGATCGATAATACGCCCCGCAGTAAAGACTGGCACGGCAACTTGGGATTTAATGCCAGCGGCTAACGGCACGAAAAGACCATGAGGTGCGGGGGTGGGTGGCCAGTGGTCCATGCGTCCCGCACGTTCGTAATTTGTGCCGACGATGATGTTGAGATAATCGACTAACCCAGTCTGAGCTAGCAGTTTGGCAATTTCCTGCAAATCGGATTGTGTCAACCCGCCTACAACCTTTTCATCGCCAGGAAGACGCACACCTAGAATGCGGTCGCGCCCAACACCAGCACGTACAGCATCTATGGTTCGGAGTAGGAACCGCATACGATTTTCTAACGAGCCGCCGTAATCGTCGGTGCGTGTATTTGAATAGGGTGACAGAAACGCTGCTGGCAGATAGCCAAAGGCAGAAAGCAACTCAACTCCGTCAAGGTTACCTTTGCGTACCCGAACTGCAGCAGTTCCATATGCGTCAACGATCTCGTCAATTTCAGAAATGCTCATCTGTTTTGGCGTCTCACGTGAAATGCGGGACATGATTGGGGACGGAGCAATAAGTGGGCGACCTGCACCAGTGTCTGCCACATTGGCTCCTGCATGACCAAGTTGAACCAGAAAGCGCCCATCATGGCTGTGAATTGCATCAGCAAGCCGTTGATAACCATCTATGCAACTATCATTGCTGGCATTCAAGCCACGTCCTGCGCCAACCGAGCCAGAACGATGAACGGCCGTAGAGCCAGTGATCTGAAGCGCAGCACCGCCTCGTGCCTTGGCACGCTGATATGCGATGTAGTCATCATTGACGTAACCACCAGCCTCAAGCCCAGGGACATGGGCTGTGACCAGTACCCGATTGCGAAGTGTGAAGGGGCCAATATCGATTGGCGAAAGAAGGTGTCTATATTGTTCGGTCATCGCGGCCCCTTGTTAGTTGCAATTAACATTGCGTTGCGACACGACAATGGAAAGAACGAACACATCGCGTTTGGTATTTAGGTAAAGTAGTTTCTGGTAACCCATGCGTTACACCCGTTTTCTTGCAAAGGCTAAAATTATTATAAATCAGGTACTTGGTCCATGGACCTACTGATAAAGACACTTTCCTAACTCAATCACATCTATCGCGTGCAGAGCGTTTTGCTAATTTTTGTGCTAAGTTTATGCCCACACCAGGCCGAGACCACGGACATTCTACAATGCAAATAGCACAGCCAGAGTTTTCGGCAAAATATGGAATGCATTTATCGAAATCTACATACCAACGTTTTTCGCCACGGACCATTTTTTTATCTGGTTCTATGGCGATTGGCGGGCACGCATCTTCACAAATTCGGCACTTGGAGCAGAACTCATCTATCCCAAACTCACGCTTGGGTGTACTAGCGAACAGAGCGTTAGTTAGTACGGCCGACAAGCGAAAAGAGGATCCAAATTCTGGGTTAATCAATGACCCATGCTTTCCTAGCTCACCGAAACCACACTCCAATGCCGGTGGTATCATGACTAACTTTCCCGCCATCGGCCCTGTAACAGCTTCGGCATCCCATCCTTGCTCCATCAGCCAAGCAGTAATTTTTTTAGCAGCGGCGGCTGCCCGTCCATACTGGCGTACCACCTCAATACCAGCACGAAACTCAGGTGCGTGTTTTAATTCCTCGTAATCATGATGTACTCCCATCATTATTACTGTTTTGAATTCAGTCTTTTGGCCTTCAAAAAACCATTTGGGGTTCATTGCTGTGGCTCCAACCATCTCACAGTCACCAGCTTCCACAAATTGATTAAGAGAAGAGGTCCACTCATCTGGAGATTGAACTAAAGCTACCGGATTTACGTCGGGCAAAACAGAATCAAGAACAACCTTTCGCTTAGCTCGCTCAGTCACCATCTCTGGACTGTCTGGCTGGCACATGTAGAACCATTTTTGTACATCACCGAAAGCAATGTCATCAGGGTCAGGGGCCCAAAATACGAGTTCTGGCCGACGCTGCTGGGTCTCCCCGACCCCATTTATCGCATTCCCTGTCACATCGGGGAGGCGCGCAACCATTTCTGGGTTAGGATTGAAGGGACGGTATTTATTAAGTTTAGCCATGATTTCATAATCATACGAATGTTGTTGTCGCAATACAACTTACTCTTAGGCTGCCATTGCCTTAATACACTGGAACTTTCACCCCAATTAAAATCCATCTCCATATTTTCCACCAACACCTTCTGTGCACCAACGCCCAACTGGGTCAATAATATCTGCAGGACACTAAAACGGCGTATCTCATTACACGTTTATTTCATCTTCTAATTTAATGCGATTTTTCTGACCACAGTTTGGGCAGTGAAAATCTCTTTTCTCAATATCAAAATTTTTTGCCATAGACGCGTACGTCCAATAAAATTTGCATTCTGAACAAGTGATGTGAAATAGATACTCAAGATGTGCGGTGAAACTCATTTTCAAACTCCCAGAAACACTAAGTTAATAAAAAATCAAACATTGGATGGGCCTTAACTTTGGTCAGCTTTTTCATATATAGTAAAAAAACCCTTATCCCAACTCATATTACTAGCGTAACAGGGACTTCTAATCTGATAAATGGGGGTAATACGGCGGATGGTCCAGAAACTGAGGAATTGGACTGAGCGTTGATCAGTTTACAAGTTTTGAATGCGGTCTTAATCACTAAAATTTAAGCGCTAGCTACAGTTTTTGTGCCACCAGGGTGCCTTTTAAAGCCCATAAAGATTTATTAATATCAGCTAACTAATTGATTTAATGGTGAGCCCTACAGGATTTGAACCTGTGACCCACTGATTAAAAGTCAGTTGCTCTACCAACTGAGCTAAGGGCCCACTAAATCGGTTTTTAGAAAGGGTAACGGTCGGGGTCAAGAGCTTATCTGAGCTTATACTAGATTCCTTATACTTTGACCGATATACGGCCTAAATGGACCAACAGATACCTTTCATGAAGATGCATGGGCTCGGCAATGACTTTGTTGTTATCGATTCTCGTAATTGTATGCAAAAAATTTATCCTGAACTGGTACGGGCCCTAGGAGACCGTCACCGCGGTATTGGATTTGACCAACTTGCGCTAATTAGTGATTCTCCTGATGCTGATGTTGCCCTAAAATTTTTTAATAATGACGGCTCAACTTCTGGAGCTTGCGGAAATGCAACCCGCTGTGTGGCACGTTATGAAATGGATCGCCTTAGTGTAGATAGGCTAACCCTGACAACAGAGCGAGGTATTCTTTTTGCTCATACTACTAATAATACGGTGAGCGTTAATATGGGACATCCGTTATTAGCTTGGAATGAGATTCCGTTAGCAAAGAAAATGGACACATTACATCTGCCACTGAATGGAAGCCCAACGGCCACAGGAATGGGTAACCCACATTGCACATTTTTTGTTGAAAATGCTGAACTCGTCAACTTAGAAAAGCTAGCCCCAGACATTGAAACCAACCCCTTATTTCCCGAGCGAACTAATGTGCAATTTGCTCATAAAATTTCAAAAGATCATTTGCGTGCGCGAGTATGGGAGCGCGGAGTAGGAGTTACTTTGGCGTCGGGTTCCTCCTCTTGCGCCGTTGCGGTTGCATCAGCGCGGCTAGGCTTAACCGAGCGTAAGGTTCAAATTGATCTAGATGGTGGCACCATTTACGTCGATTGGCGTAACGATGGAGTTTGGATGTCAGGTGATACTTTGCACGTATTCAATGGGACGCTCACTACACAATTTTTAAAGAGCCTAAAATGACTAAGCCCATCTTTTCTAATCACGGTTGTCGACTAAATATGTATGAGACTGAGGCCATGAGGGACTTAGCACATAAGGCAGAGCTGAATAATGCGGTTGTTGTTAATACCTGTGCGGTCACAGCAGAAGCTGTCCGCAAAGCAAAACAAGATATCCGAAAACTTCGCCGAAAACACCCAGACTCAAAACTTATTGTGACTGGGTGTGCGGCGCAGGTAGAGCCTAAAACATTTTCCAAAATGGCAGAAGTTGATTTAGTAATTGGCAATACAGAAAAGATGAAATCTTCGACGTGGGCCAATCTTGCAGATGACTTTGGAACAGAGCCAGTTCAGGTAGACGATATCATGTCAGTCACCGAGACCGCTGGGCATTTAATTGACGGCTTTGGTACTCGTAGCAGAGCTTATGTACAAGTTCAAAACGGATGTGACCATCGATGCACCTTTTGTATAATTCCATTTGGTCGTGGAAATTCCCGCTCTGTTCCAGCCGGCGTGGTGGTCGATCAAATTAAACGGTTAGTGGGTAAGGGCTATGCTGAAATTGTTTTAACAGGTGTAGACATGACTAGCTGGGGTGCAGACCTTCCGGCAACTCCAAAATTGGGCGAGTTAGTCCTACGCATCCTAAAGCTTGTGCCCGATTTGCCAAGATTGAGGATAAGTTCAATCGATTCAATCGAAGTTGACCCAAGCCTAATGCAGGCAATTGCAACCGAGCCAAGGTTAATGCCACATCTTCATCTGTCACTTCAACATGGTGATGACTTAATTCTTAAACGTATGAAGCGTCGCCATCTACGCGACGATTCCATACGTTTTACGGAAGAAGTTCTACAACTCCGTCCAGAAATGACATTTGGTGCAGATATTATTGCTGGCTTTCCTACGGAAACAGAAGCACATTTTGAGAGCTCATTAACATTGGTTAAGGAATGCAATCTCACATGGCTGCATGTCTTTCCTTATTCAGTGCGCTCGCAAACCCCTGCCGCACGCATGCCGCAGGTAAATGGCCGTGATATCAAAGTCCGGGCGGCTCAGCTTCGGGCAGTAGGCCAATTACAAGTAGAGAAACACCTCTCTGCCCAAGTTGGCCAACCCCATGCTGTTTTGATGGAAAGTCAATACATGGGTCGCACACCACAATTCGCCGAAGTAACATTTTCTGAAGCTCAGCTAGAAGGTAAGATTATAAAAACTGAAATTACTTCTGCCTCTTCCAAACAATTGCAAGGGCGTGCAGCTTGACTGGCTCTATGCCAATTTTATATAGCTTTCGACGTTGTCCCTATGCCATGCGCGCACGACTGGCGATCTACGTCTCAGGTCTTCGAGTAGAGCTAAGAGAAATCATGTTACGGGATAAGGCACCAGAATTTTTATTATCCTCACCCAAGGCGACCGTGCCAGTTTTAATCACCAACAAAGAGGTAATCGAAGAAAGTTTTGACATTATGGTTTGGTGTCTGAAACAGTCAGACCCAGAGCACTGGCTAGCTATGCCAGACGAGGGGTATGAGTGGATCTTAAGAAGTGATGGGCCTTTTAAAGAAGCCTTGGATCACACAAAATACTCCGTAAGATTTCCAGATTTGGATCCAAAATTAGAGCAAGCCAAGGCCCTTAAGTTTTTGACAGATTTAAATCTACAAATAGGAAACTCTAATTGGGTTTTTGGCGAAGGCTGCTCATTAGCTGACATGGCCCTACTACCCTTTATCAGGCAATTTTCAAATATAGATAAAAACTGGTTTTATGGACAGAATTTGTCAAACGTATACAGATGGCTTGATCACTTTTTAAGGACAGATATTTTCATAAAAATCATGAAAAAATACAATATGTGGAGCGTTGGAAACCCACCAGTTATATTTTCAAGAGCTGGTTAATCATTTTCGAAGCAGGGTATCGCCAAATGCTATTTTAGGTGAGAGCTCAACAATATTTTCTAGGGGTAAGTCTGAAAGACCATTACGTGATGCAATAATCTGGGCAGCTTTTTTACCTATCTCAAACCTACAACTATCCATTGTGGCTAGCTGCAGTGGTAGGCCATCGATAAGCTCAACTTTATTAAAACCTGCCAGTCCTATTTGTCTTGGTATTTCAATGTCCTGATCCCATAGATGAAGCAAACCGCCAGCACCAATCATATCATTTGAGTAATAGATAAAATCTAATTCAGGCGAGCGCTTTAGAATTGATTTTGTCATCTGCCGGCCCTTTGCTAGAGCGGAGCCTCCTGAATAGAATTCACTATCCATAATTTCAACACCCTGCTTTGCCAGTGCCTGAATAAAGCCCTCAAATCGTTTTCTAGCTCGGTGGTCAAGAGGCATTTGAGTGCCCATAAAGCCAATGTTTTGGTAGCCAGATTTCAAAATCGCTTCCGCCATTTTTCTGCCAGCACGCCGGTGTGAGATACCGACCATGGCGTCGATTGGATCTCCGTCGATATCCATTATTTGTACTACTGGAATACCTGAGTTTTCTAACATTACGCGAGATGCGTCAGATTGCTCAAGACCCGCGATAATGATGCCAGACGGGCGCCAAGACAGCATCTCGTATAAAACTTTTTCTTCTCGGTCTGGGAGGTAATTGGTTATCCCAACAACGGGTTGTAAGCCAGTTTCATCCAGCGCTTCTGATATTCCAGTCATCACTTCTGGAAACACCATATTCGACATAGACGGAATAACCACCGCCACTAAGTTAACGCGTTGAGAGGCAAGGGCACCCGCAATTTTATTTGGTACGTAACCCAAAGATTTAGTTGCATCTAAAACTTTGGCGCGGGTCGTGGCTGACACATCACCTTTGTTTCGCAAAACACGGCTTACGGTCATTTCAGAAACGCCAGAAGCCTCAGATACATCTCGCAAAGTCAGGGGTTGTTTTCGTCGTGTCACGTTTTAATCCACACTTCTTTAAAATTTATAGAGCTAAAAAAATTGTCTATTACTCAATAAATGTAATACCACATAAGAAGACAAATAAGAAAGCCACTTACTAATGTATACTCACGACACGACAAGTTCTCCAAAAGTATTATCAGCCAATAGATACATAATTAAAATTACGAGGCCAAAGCCACTAAGACTGATGTTAGGTTTGTGGGAGACAGTATTGTGAAAAAAAAATTACTATTGTTAATTATAGTTTTTTACTCATCGACAGCAATGGCACAAGAAGCACCCACGTGTCCCAATGGGGGCTCTGACCCTAGCCTTTTTTGCTTACCAGGAATGACTTGGGACAATGAAGCAAAAAGATGCGTTGCTTTGGTCTGACCACAAAAACGGGTCACGTGCATCATGCAAAATATTTCTGTCGCGATAGTACTCCGTTTGCTGTCAACGCGTACAAGCATGACGAAAGATAGTTGCTATATTTTCAAACGAGTTTTGATTGATTGGGACTAGCTTTATTCAACTAGCTAAATCATTTTAAAGACCACAGCATTGGACTGACTGGTAAGGACTTCCACAAAGTAACATAAATAACATATCACCCTATTCGTTTGTAAACAGTAGCCTTTGGCTCAACACTACCTTGGCTCACCTGTTCAAAGATCTTAATTAATTTCAACTTTATGAGTAAATCTACTGCCTTAAGTGCTGCTGGCTTTCCAGTCCCTAACTTCTCTTTGGCAAGTTCCGTTTGGGATAACGTCCAAGTGTCCCCAACCTCACAGCGCAGCTTAAAAAGTCCGTAAAGGTGATAGGCATCTTTAGATAATTTTGTGTCAGAGTTTCTTAAAATAAGTGATTCTGCGCGGGTTATAGATTTTTCCATGGCATATACCTTTTTGAAAAATGTATCTTTTAAGGTCACTAACTCTTTCTCACTTCGCTGAGCTTCTTTAGATTCTGAAACCAAAACATCAAAAATTTTGTTTAACTGAATTTGAGTATAGTCAGTATGCGTAATTTCTATGGCAACCTTTAAAACCAAATTGACGAACCGATTATGGCTTTTTAAATCATCAGTTTTTGTTAGATAGCTGGAATTGTTTGCATAATTATTGTCATCAAGTGTTTCCTTTCGTACACGAGGCTTACGAATTTTGAGTTGTGTGACCTCTGTCGCTAATCTTAAGTAAAACTCATCTAAATTTTTAATTTTATTGTTAAGTAGACTTAGATAAATTAAGTGAAGCGCGACCGCCTTGGGCCTCTTAGGGTTGCGCTTAATGTAAGTTTTATATCTTTCATGCCATTCATCGCAAATTTTTATATATTCAGGAAAGGCTGCCGCCATTTTCATATGGTCGCGATTATAAGCCAATCGTAAGACGGCCTGCCATTCCACAAACCTTAATTGCGCACGTGCATTAGAGTTATCTATATACTTTATCATTCAATTATTATCAGCTCGATAGTGACGGTAATGCAGCCCCTTAATAGAGAGATTGTTTTCTTTAAGAATTCCATAAATATAAACTATTTAATTTCTACAAAGTTTAAAATTTTTGTTTTGCATATCTTTTACTGCTAAATTGTGTATAGATATTTATTTACTTAGTGGTTGGGTATGCTAATCATACGAGCTTAGAAGATGCATGGCATAAACGCCAATGGCATCTGCAGTCAATTGCAGGTTTTTCAAGGCACTCGAAACTGCCCTCCCCGCAAAGACAGCCCACATTAACGTTGCGCATCAGACACTCCAATTTTTATGTGTCTATAATAGCTTAAATCTTTACACCCGCTTATACCCGATCGCCAAATTATGATCAGTCCCGCACGTATCACCCGAGCAGCACTCAAAGATATTAGATTTACAGACTAGACACTGTTCATGCCCATGTACCACCACAGTGTTCAAAGGAGACTGACATCTTGGGCACCTTTGCCTGTTTTGGGTAAGAGGGTTTATGTGATTATCCATCTCATAA
>CAJJBD010000047.1 GCA_905182325.1 uncultured Planktomarina sp.
CGGGCTCCATTAGGTGGACAGCAAGTAGGGTTGATCTGGTATTTGGGTCAAACTCTCAAATGCGCGCTGTGGCAGAGGCCTTTGCGACAGATGATGCCGAAGATACGTTCGTGCGCCGGTTTGTGGCGGCTTGGGCTAAAGTCATGAATGCGGATCGCTTCGACTTAGCGTAATTATAAAAAAAGCCCACCTCCGGAGGCGGGCTTTTTAAAAATCTAGATTAAATATTTAGAATGAAGTTGAGAAATTCAACCCTAATGTTGTGGCAGTGTTGCCACTAAACACTGTTCCTCCCAGTGGTGCAGCTACATGCGTAACGTCTCCAAACTGGGTGTAATTCCCACCAAAACTAATTGCTGTATTCTCACTAAAATTATACTTCGCACCAACTGATATGCCTTGGCGTCCATCAGTAAGCGTGAACAATGAAGATGAACTCGGACCAGAACCACCCTCCCAATTGTAAGCTATTGAGCTAGACCAGGTGGTGCCAAACTTGCGTCCTAGACCAATTTCATAGCTCGTTGTATCCGCAAAATCAGACAGCGTATAAGCAGTCCCAAGTTCTGAGTTATCAAGAGCACCGCCTAAAGTTTGCGAATTTCCTAAAGGATGAGTATACGAAACTTGGTTTGTTTTCCAATTAGCCTGTCGTGCTGACGCATATGCGAGAGTGTCTTCTGCAATGCCACTTTGAACGTAAAGGTTTATGTAATCCGGCGTTGAGGCATCAATTGTTCCCGTTTGGGCAGTACCAAGCCCGAAGCTCAAACCGGGAATAGCCTGCGACACTGCAAAGGCAGTGGGCAAGGAGTATGCGGCACTCGTCTCGTAAATCACTTCCGCCCTCAATGCTATTTCTGGGATTTCATAGGCGGCCCCAGCAATATAACTCAGTGCACTCTTGCCAGTAGCTGTCGCACTCAGTGCCGTCTTTATTGGTATTGATACTGTAGCGTCTGAGGCGGTCCCATTTTTTAACCCACCCAGGGCGCTAAAGTTTTCATTAACATCATATTTAACTAACACCACCAGTGAAGTTACATCTAAATCCACTTTAGGCAAAGCCGGGGCTGTAAGCGCAGTGGCCCAGTTGTTTTGGTAGTCAAGTTTGATGCCTGCCTGTCTATAGTAAGCAATACCAACTGACATATTATCCAGCACGTCCATCTTTGCTTTTAGGTTAGTCGACGTCACGCTGCCTATCAAGGAGCCTGTGGTAGCAGACGCTCCCACTGTTCCGCCTGGGGACAAGGCCGCAAGTCCAGCCGCAGCGATTGTCCCTTGCACACTGGGGCTCTGCGATTGAACGCTCGCACTGCCATAGCTGCCATCTTCAAACATAAAGCCAGCCGATAAGGCTGTGGCCTCCATGCCACCAGCGTGGCCCATAGAGGCCGACATAGCGATTAAGCTAACTCCAGCATATTTTACTAAACTCATAATTCTCTCCCTGATATGGCTGAAACGCCCAATTTTCATCTATTAATTGACGACTTTACAAAACCATAGGCAAGATTTGTCAGACGAACAAGAAAAAGTTTGCCTTGATGCTCAATAAGGAGGCTTTGTTCGAAAACCAGAAAGTAGTTAGTTTTTGGCTGTAATATGATTAGAAAAATCAAAAACTGACGTCAGTCAATTTGGTAATTGTGTAATAATATTCTTATCCGGCGAGGTACTACTGTATTAATAAATTTAATTTTTTCCTACTCGCCTCATTGATCACGAGAGGTTGGCGTGTCTCTCGATCCACGTTTACATGTACAAAATGTCCCTCAGCCGAAGCCTCATCCGCGTCGCCTCGGAAAAGACCAACCTCGTAAACAACTGACGACGTCCCAAGTTTTATCACCTTAATGCCTGCAGAAATTACATCAGGAAATGAAATCTCACTGAAGTATTTACATCCCGTCTCGACAACCAAAAAAACTGTTGGGCCAGATTTAAAATCAAGTAACCCCTGTTCCATTAAATATCCATTCACAGCTGTATCAAACAGTTGGTAGTGGACAGTATTATTCATGTGACCGTAGACGTCATTGTCGAACCACCGAGTGGTAATAGTAGAAAAAACACAATAATCATCGCGGGTGCTGGGTGTCTGCTTTACCATGCTGCCTCATATATTTTTAGTGCGGCCGCTTCGTCCACTGGACGCGGATTATTTACCAGAAGCCTTGTCTGGTTCATCGCGTCGCGTGCCAACACCGGAAGTGCGTCTTTCTTAATTCCAACTTCCCGCAGAGTTTGCTGGAGGCCGCAAGCCTGGCTTAGTTTTGTTAGGCCGTCCACAAATTTTGTTGCTGCAACCTCAATCCCACCGGCAAAAACACCAGGAAAAACATGCGGCAGTAATTCGGCATATGCCTGCGGAGCCTGCTCTGCATTGAAGCGCAACACGTGCGGCAAGACCAGGGCGTTGGAGAGCCCATGCGGTACCTTGTAGTGACCACCGATTGGGTAAGCCAGGGCGTGCACTGCCGCGACAGGGGAGTTGGCAAAGGCTTGGCCCGCAAGCATCGAGCCCAACATCATATCACTTCGCGCCTCAATGTCTGTAGGCGTATCAACAGCCCGCTTTAGCACTCGCCCCATCAACCGTAGAGCCTCAACCGCCAATGCACGACTGATTGGGTTATTATTTGGATTGGCGCTGGCGTATGCCTCAATCGCATGCACCATTGCGTCAATTCCCGTTGCCGCTGTCACATGTGCGGGCAAGCCCAGCGTTAACTCGGGATCGAGCACCGCTACATCTGGCAAAATTAAGGGGCTCACAACACCCATCTTTTCAGAAGTCCCCGTTGTCACAATGGAAATTGGTGTGACTTCAGAGCCAGTTCCAGACGTAGTCGGCACTAGGACAAGCGGCAAGCGAGGTCCAGTAGCATTTCCGATTCCGAATGCGTCCTCAAGAGGCTGGCCTGAGGCGGCAAGCAGTGCTGCTAATTTAGCAACGTCTAAAGATGAGCCTCCCCCAAATCCAACAACTCCACTGGCAGTGCGAGCCATCTCCGTAGCAGACTGGATTATGGCCTCAGGTGGGTCAGCTTGGACTTTATCAAAAACTGTAACCGTTAGGCCAGCAGCTGCCAGCACTGAAACTGCTTTTTTCACCAAGCCAGTCGCAACCATACCGGGGTCAGTCACAAACAAAATATTCTCACCACAAACAGGTCCAGCAATGTCACCCAGTTTCTGAGCAAGACCGGCACCCATGCGCACACTTGGCGTTGTATTAAATGTAAAGGTGGACATCACTACCCTTCAGAGACGAAGATTTACCGTATCATCATTTGCTTTGGGGGCATGCGCAAGGTCTGACAGTAGATCGCTACACCCCAATAGTACCAGATTGTCTAAATCTTTTCTTGGGTGTGCTTGCGAAGTTCAGCGCGAGCCACTTGCCTGCGATGCACAGCATCTGGGCCATCTGCTAACCGCAAAGTACGCAAGTTCATCCAAAAGGCCGCAAGTGGTGTGTCCTGACTAATGCCACCTGCCCCATGCAATTGAATGGCCTCATCCACAACCTTTAATGCCATCAGGGGTGCGACTACTTTAATCTTTGAAATCCACGGGGCCGCCGCACGTGGATCACCCTGATCCATCATCCAAGCCGCCTTTAAGCATAACAGGCGTGTCATTTCGATTTCCATACGCGCATTTGCAATTATATCAAAATTAGCTCCAAGTTGCGCCAGAGGTTTTCCAAAGGCCGTCCGGCTTAAGCTGCGTTTGCACATTAAATCTAGAGCGGCTTCAGCCTGACCAATTGCGCGCATGCAGTGGTGAATACGGCCAGGTCCCAGTCTGCCCTGCGCAATTTCAAAGCCACGCTCCTCGCCCAGAAGCAAATTAACAGCTGGCACTCGAACGTCAGTAAAGCGAATATGAAAGTGCCCATGCGGCGCATCATCGTGCCCATAAATTTCCATCGGACGTAATTTTTCAATGCCAGGCGTTGCCGCATCCACAACGATCATGGAATGACGTTTATGTTTTGGCGCCGTATCATTACCTGTCTTAACCATCACAATGTAAACCGCACAGCGTGGATCACCCGCACCACTTGCCCACCACTTTTCGCCATTGAGCACGTAGTCATCACCATCACGCACACACGACAAGCTGAGGTTAGTTGCATCAGATGAGGCGACAGCAGGTTCTGTCATGATGTAGGCTGACCTAATTTTACCCTCCAGGAGCGGCGCAAGCCACTGCGCCTTCATTTCATCGGTACCGTAGCGCTCAAATACTTCCATGTTGCCCGTGTCGGGCGCCGAGCAATTAAAAACCTGAGCAGCGAGTGGAGATTTGCCAAGTTCCTCAGCCATGTAGGCATATTCAACAGTTGTCAGCCCAAAGCCCTTATCGCTTCCAGTAAGCCAGAAGTTCCACAATCCCTCAGCTCGCACCTTGGCCTTGAGGGTTTCCATAATTTCATCTTGTCGGTCCGTGAAACTCCAGCGATCCCCTTTGGAAATCTCCGCGTGATATTCATGCTCTATTGGCATAATGTCATCCCGCACAATTTCAGCCACACGATTGCGCAGTTTTGCGACGCGGTCTGATAGTCCAAGATTCATTTCCATTTCGCGTCCCTCACCCAGACAGATTAGCCTTTACAGTCATCCACTTCACGAAACATACTACTAAGTATGTTGTCAATGAACGCAATATAATGTCGATCCTGGATACAGCCCTAGCCTTGCGTTCCCCTTTAATCGGAAAGCAAGTGGGGATTAGTCCCTGGGTCTTAATTGATCAAGCAAGGATTGATGCGTTTGCTCAAGTCACAGACGACCAGCAATTTATACACACTGACCCCATACGATCTAAGGCTGAAACCTCCTTCGGCGGCACTATCGCACATGGGTTTTTGACCCTCTCGATGGCAAGCCGATTTGCGATTGACGCCATAGAAAATTTACCTGGTCAAATTATGAACCTTAACTACGGCTTTGATCGGGTTCGCTTCTTAACGCCTGTGCCAAGTGAGAGTTACATCAGGGGACGATTTATATTAGAAAATTTAGAAAAGAAATCGACCACCCACCTCAAGGTAGTGATGTCCCTCACCATCGAAATTAAGGGGCACGACAAGCCTGCCCTCCTAGCGAATTGGATAAATATCGCTGTTTTTCCTGAAGATGAAGTTAGACAATGAGTGGTCAGGCATTATGAATAAAACGCTGCACCAATATGATCCCAAAGACCTGTCGGACTATCTAGTGTCTCATGTACCAGGCTTCTCAAGATTAAAGAAAATTGAAAAATTTTCTGATGGGCAGTCTAACCCCACCTACAAGGTAACCGACATAACAGGGACCAACTACGTTTTGCGCGCCAAGCCACCAGGTCAATTATTAAAATCTGCACACGCAGTTGATCGTGAGTTTCGTGTTATGAGCGCACTAGCAAACACAGAAATTCCAGTGCCAAAGATGTTGCATCTTTCTGGACAGGAAACTCCGCTTGGAACACAGTTTTTTGTAATGGAATATTTAGTTGGCACGGTATTTTGGGATCCAGCTTTACCTGGCCACTCTAATTCTTTTCGGCAAAAAACCTTCGCTGAGCTCGTCACAATACTTTCCAAATTGCACGATTTAAGCCCCACCACTGTTGGGCTGGAGGATTATGGAAAGGCAGGTAATTATTTTGAACGGCAGGTAAAGCGCTGGAGCACCCAGTATCGTGCGTCAGAAATGGAACACCTGAGTGAGATGAATTGGACAATTGACTGGCTCAATCAGAATTTAGTTGCCGACGATGGGCAAGTCTCCATCGTTCACGGAGATTACCGCCTCGACAATGTTATGTTTGAGCGTGGGTCATCAAAAATAGTAGCCGTCTTAGATTGGGAATTGTCTACTTTGGGGCATCCATTTGCAGATCTCGCGTATCAGTGCATGGGTCTGAGGCTGCCACAGACGGGTATGATCAAAGGGCTTGATGGAGTTGACCGACAGCTCGTGGATATACCAAGCGAGGCCGAATACGTGGCCGAATACTGTTCATTGCGTGGAATAAATCTGCCAGATAATTGGTCTTTCTATATTACGTTTTCATTTTTCAGATTAGCTGCAATTCTGCAAGGTGTCCTACATCGCGCCCACTCTGGAAACGCCTCAAACCCAACAGAAATAGATGTGATGAAGTCCACTATTATAACATTAGCCAGGGCAGCTAAAGCCTCAGCAAAAGAAGCTGAGAAGTGAGTGTCCAGACAAAATCAGCAAGGGCCTCCATTCTGGATGCGGCGGCAACGGCATTCGCCGAGTACGGCGTAGATCAAACCTCAATTGATGATATTTCGCGAACTATGAACGCCTCAAAAGGCAAGATCTATCATCACTTTGGTTCAAAGGGTGAGTTGATTTGCGCCATCGTAAAACACTCAGTCCAACTGACCCTAGATCGCGTAGGCCCATATTTTTATTCAGACGCAACGCCATCTAAAAAATTGCATGAAATGGCCCAGGCTCATGTCACTGCCATGATTTCAGAGCTTGCCTATCACCGAGTTGTGATTGAGGAAATGCGTGGGTCAAAGACTGACAAAGTGACGGTAAATGAACGCATGCTGCGTTCTGAAATCACGGCTTTGCAAACAGACTACGAAAATATGTTTCGTAAGGCCTTAGAGGCTGGCATAAAGCTTGGTCAATTTCGCAAGCAAGACCTGTCCGTTACTATCCCAAGCCTTCTGATGATCCTCCATGCACCAATCTACTGGTACGAACCACGCGGTGGCGAGAATATTAGCTTAATAGCAGCTCAACTCGCCGATATGGCTGTAGGTGCGGTATCATTATAATCCAAACTCACCCACCAAATGACATGTTGATATGACAAGAAACAAAAGCTTAATATAATTTAAAAATTGCTATGCCAGTGTATTAGTTGATCCCATTTTATTTCCAAAGGAAAATTATAATGTCCGCCCAAGTCACTCTGTCAAAAGTTCGGTCTATCGCTGTCATCGAGGTTAACAACCCACCTGTTAACGCATTAGGTCACGCCGTCCGCAAGGGGCTGTGGGACAGCATTGAGGCTGCCGAAGCAGATAACACAGTCAAAGCAATTGTTGTCATTGGTGCGGGCCATACTTTTCCTGCTGGTGCAGATATTAAAGAGTTTGGCACCGTGATGCAGCAGCCACACCTGCCAGAGGTAATTGACCGCATTGAAAATTGTAAAAAACCAATAGTCGCGGCACTGCATGGGACAGCGCTTGGCGGAGGGTTTGAAGTTGCCCTTGGAAGCCACTACCGCATTGCCTCGGCGGATGCGCGCATTGGCTTGCCTGAAGTCAATTTAGGACTTCTTCCAGGTGCCGGTGGTACGCAGAGAATGCCACGACTATGCGGCGCAAAGCTTGCACTGGATGTCATGCTTAGCGGCAAACCCATATCTGCCACTAAGGCTCATTCCGCTGGCCTCATAGATAGCTTAACAGAAGACGACCTTAGGGTGGCAGCCATTAAATTTGCTGAAGACGTTCAAGAGGTACGCAGGTCACGTGATGAAACAAAGTGTATGCTAAATGCAGAGGCCTACCGTGACGCCGTGGCGGAAGCCAAGAAAATGGTATCGACCCGCATGCGCGGCCAATTGGCACCGACAAAAATTTTAGAGTGCGTAACAGCCGCACTGGAAAAACCCTTTGCTGAGGGTCGCGCATTTGAGAGGGCTAGCTTTTTTGAATGCCTCTCCTCAAAACAATCCAAGGGTATGATCCACGCATTTTTTGCAGAACGCGCCAGCGCTAAAGTCCCTGAAGCAAGCCGCGCAAAACCACGCAAATTAGAAAGTCTCGGCGTTGTCGGTGGGGGGACAATGGGTGCTGGAATAACCGTTGCGGCCTTGGACAGTGGCCTGCCCGTCACAATGATAGAACGGGACGCTGAAAGTATTGCCCGAGGGCGCGCAAATGTCGAAAAAGTTTATGATCGATTAGTGGCAAAAGGGCGCAAAACTGAAAATCAAAAGTCGGCAGTTATGGCGCTTTATAGTGGTTCGACAGACTACAATGATTTGTCCAATGTGGACATGGTGATAGAGGCCGTATTTGAGAGACTTGATGTGAAGCGTGAGGTCTTTGAACAGCTGGATAAAGTTATGAAGCCCGAGGCAGTTCTCGCCTCCAACACAAGTTACATTGACATTGACCTAATATCTAGCGCGACTTCGCGGCCCAGTCAGGTTGTAGGTTTGCATTTTTTCAGTCCAGCAAACATCATGAAATTACTTGAAATTGTAGTTCCAAAAGGCGCCGCAGATGACGCCGTGGCCACTGGCTTCGCTTTGGCTAAGCGGATGCGCAAGGTGCCTGTCCGAGCAGGGAATTCTGGTGGGTTTATTGGCAACCGAATACTTGGAAAGTATGGGATTTGTGCCGCGCATATGATGGAAGATGGGGCATCGCCCTATGATATTGACGATGCTATATTTGAGTTTGGCTACCCGATGGGTATTCACGCTATGTATGATTTAGCTGGTCTGGATATTGGGTGGGACAACCGCAAAGCAGCCGCACCAACCCGAGATCCCGCTGAACGCTACGTGGATATAGCAGATAAAATTTGTGAGAGGGGCTGGTTTGGCCAAAAAACTGGTCGTGGCTTTTATCGATACCCCAATGGCGCTCGAGTTGGCACCCCTGATCCTGAAGTATTAGAAATAATCCAGGCTGAGCGTAAACAAAAAGGCCTCACAACTAAGAAGTTTAGTAAATCAGAAATAATTGAACGCTATTTGGCTGCGATGGTTAACGAGGGTTGTGAGGTTTTGCGTGAAGGTGTGGCCCTAAAGCCCTCAGACATAGATGTCACATCCATATTTGGATATGGTTTCCCCCGCCATAGAGGTGGCCCAATGAAGTATGCAGATATGTATGGCCTTGATAAAATGCTATCAAACATCCAGAAATACGAGCAGGAAGATCCAGTATTTTGGCGACCATCGCCGCTGTTGCTTGAACTAGTAAAAACTAAAAGAAACTTTGACGATTTAAATAAAGGATGAGTAGATTTGCCTACGTTTTTAGACAACCAGCCAGCTACCTTGGCAGAAGGTTATCAAGCTAAATCTCTAGTTTCTTATTCCGGATAAAGTAATTTGGCGCTAACCATTAATTTTAAAGCTATTGGCTTTTGTTTAATTGCGATCATGTTATTTGATTTGATGGCTGTCCAAGTTCGGTATTTGTCACAATATTTTTCTGTTCAAGAGTTATCCGTTTACAGGAATATTTTAGGCGTATTGCCGTCCATTTTAATTCTGATTTACAATAAAGAGTTTACCCTCAAATTAGAAAATTACAAAATTCCACAGTGGAAACTTGCGCTAGTCAGAGGTCTTTTCGTGGCCGTAGCTCAGTACTTATTTTATACGGCCCTTTCAAATTTAGAGTTAGCCACGGTATCTGCCCTAGCACAGACCAACGCGCTATTTGTTGTGATCCTAGCAGTACTGATTTACAAAGAGGTAGTTAAGCTGTGGCGGTGGCTTGCAGTGGTCCTCGGTTTTTTGGGTGCCATTTTAATCATTGGCCCGGGGTCTGATAGCTTTAGCTTAAGCGGACTTTTCCCTGTGGGGGCAGCTTTTTGTTATGCCGTCTCAATGGTCACTTTGCGAAGCTTTGATAAATCTACTTCAACGTCAATTCTGTATCTCTACACCGCTGTCGCAGCCGCCATTAGCGCAATCATTTACGCTCTAATTACAATCGAATTTTCTGCAATCACAAATTACAGCCACCTGATGATTTTAATTAGCATGTCAATGTGTGGCGGGTTTGGAGTTGTCTTCTTAATGGTTGCTTACAGGTCAGCACCCGCCGCCTTGCTCGCGCCATTTAGCTTCTTTGGAATACTAAATGCCTACGCATTGGGTTGGCTTATTTTTGGTGAAGCGCCAATTGACGAACTATTTCCAGGCGCCCTACTTATTATTGGTTCAGGTTTGATTATCATTTGGCGCGAGCAACGCTCGAAAGTTTAGTTTTCAAATGATAGCGTGTTAATTCAATCTATTCCCCTAAGACTAAATAAGATGCGTGGTCAGCTAGAGTATTCTGTACTTGAAATTTGATAAATATTGATTGCTATGGTGCAGAGGTTAAATTCTAATCACGCATTCAGTATTGTGAGGGAGGGCGGGTTTCCATGTTAAAAAAATTTTCACCCGCAACTCAAGGTGCCATATTACTTGTGTCCGGAATATCCATTTTTGGTTTTTCAGACAATC
>CAJJBD010000048.1 GCA_905182325.1 uncultured Planktomarina sp.
GCTTCACAGAAAATCGAAGAGAGACACCTGATGTTAGACTTAAATAAAACACAAATTATGAAACTCTTTAGTTTTGAAAAGGCTGTAACGCTAATTCAAAACGCCTACATCGCCTCCGCTAAAGGGCATGTACAGACCGCTGAAGTTGTGCATCTTGGATTTCCTGAAGCAAATGGTGACTGTCATATAAAATCGGGCCACATTGCAGGAACCGCTAGTTACGTTATTAAAATTGCATCAGGCTTCTACGATAACCCCTCTAAGGGCTTAGCATCATCTAACGGAATTATGCTCGCCTTTTCGGCGGCGACTGGCGAGACTGTTGCCATTCTAAGAGACGAAGGCTGGCTAACTGACATGCGAACAGCCATCGGTGGCGCATTGGCTACCCGCGCACTCGCCTGTGGTCATGCGTCGAAAGTACTTGTGCTCGGCGCCGGCATTCAGGCAAAAATGCAAGCACAATGCCTGGCTGAGTTGATGCCCGAAAGATCCTTAAGCTTTCGAATTTGGGGCCGCGATACAGCTGCGGCTCAGAGCACAGCAAACGAGCTTTCAAATCAAGGGCTGACAATTGAAGTAGCTTCTAAATTAGAGAAAGAAGTTGGGGTCGCAGAGATCATATTAACAACAACACCTGCAACAACACCTTTATTTGCAGATGGCCTTGTGCGCAGTGGCACGCATGTCACCGCGGTTGGGGCAGATAGTCCAGGAAAGCAAGAGCTTCCAACGGGGCTGGTAACATCAGCCTCGTTGCGAGTTTGTGACAGTGCGCGCCAATCCCTCGAACACGGCGAATTTCAAACTGCTAGCAGGACCGATCCATCTTTAGATATAACTGAACTTGGGCATATTTTATCAGGAACCCATACCGGTCGGCACTCTGATAATGACATTACTGTTGCAGATCTAACAGGTATCGCTGCACAGGATATTGCAATCACGCAAGCCATAATTGACGCCACTGCGTCTTACAAAAAAGACTAAAGGGAAACTTATGACTGCATCCACCAAAGTACTTGAGCAAGCCGCACTCTCCATAGAAACATATAAACGGATCAAGGGTTGGTTAAGTCCAACACCTTGCATTGCGTCACGCCAGCCTTTCACTAATGGGTCCAGTCTTTTCTATAAGGCTGAAAATTTTCAACAAACAGGATCGTTTAAGTTCCGTGGAGCCTTGGCAAAGCTTACATCTCTATCTACGGACGTACCTGCCATTACGGCATCATCTGGAAACCACGGGTTGGCTCTTGCTACTGCAGCCCAAATGACAGGCCACGATCTGACCGTGGTTTTGCCGGAAACAGTAGCCCGTGAAAAATTAACAAGAATTAAGGCTCTCGGTACTGATACTATCCTATATTCCAACGACTCTGGGATAGCAGAACAACACGCCCAAGCGTTAGCCAAAGAGCAGAAAAAAATCTATGTTTCCCCTTACAACGACCCACAAGTCATAGCTGGACAAGGAACTATAGCACTTGAGTTGCTTGAACAATTACCCAAACTTGACGTCATCTATGTATCAATTGGCGGTGGTGGATTAATTTCAGGTATTGGGTCTGTCCTCAAAGCATTTTCACCTCAAACACGTGTCGTAGGCGTAAGTGCAATAAACTCAGCTGCTTTGGCCGCCAACATTCGGGCAGGTGGTAATGTTGAGGTTACTCATTTGGAAACCTTAGCGGACGGATGTGCTGGGGGTGTAGATAATGATTCAATAACTATGACCCTTGGGTCGGAGGTAATAGATCAACTAATCGACTGTTCTGAGGACCAGATAGCCGAGGGTTTGCGTCACATAGCGTGGACGGAAAAAATGTTAGTAGAGGGTTCTGCCGGACTAGCGTTCGCGGCCTGGCAAGCGGATCAGACTCAAAACGAGGGCAAAGTAAGCGCCGTTGTATTATGTGGTGCAAACTTTGACCGTGACCAAATTGCACCAATAATCGGCTCAGTACCCTGATCAATATTAGCGTAATCAATTTCAATTTTTAATACTTTTAATTCTAAAGCAACTTTATGAGCAATCAGTCAGTCTAGAAATATTTCCCTGGCCCCGCTCCAAAAATTGGCTGTAGCTGGCAACATCTATGTTGGCACCACAGACCACAAGCCCAATGCGTTTACCTTTAAGACGGTTTCGCAGTGGCAGCATTAAGCCCGCCATCACAGCACCCACTGCAGGCTCAACCGCCAGCTTTGCTTCTTGTTGTAATATTACCATTCCGGCACAAATCTCATCATCTGTAACTGTTACTATATCATCAACGTAAGCCGCGCATAAGGCGTGCCCAAGCGGTAAAGCCATTGGTGGAGCAAGACTATCAGCAATCGTATCGACCTTATCGAGCACAACCGGACGTTGGGCTGCTAAACTCCGTGACATGCTGTCAGCCCCAACAGGCTCCACACCATAGACCTTGCAAGCTGGATTGATTGCTTTAACTGCGGCGGCGATGCCACTAATTAAACCACCACCGCCTACCGCTACAATTACTGCCTCCAAGTCCGGCACATCTTCAAGAAACTCCAAACCAACGCCCGCTGTACCAAGGGAGGTATTGAGGCCCTCAAAGGGATGGATAAAAATTCTTCCTTCCTCAGTCTGCAGGCGCTCAGCTTCACCAAAGGTGGCTTGCCCACCATCCTTCATGATTATCTCAGCGCATTGCGCTTGCGCGAGCTTGACACGAAAAGGGTTCGCACTGGACTGCATTACTACCTTTGCCGATAAGCCACATTGTTGTGCAGCCCAGGCTGATGCAATGGCATGATTACCAGCACTAGCCGCTGTAATCCCATGCACTTTCTTCGCTGTTGGGATAGCCCTCGCTACAGATAACGCACCACGCGCCTTAAACGTCCCAGTGTGCTGAAAGCACTCCATTTTCAGATGGATAGTACTGCCTTCTAGTACTTGGGAAATCAGCGTCGAAGTTAAGGGTGCAACTGGGGTTCGTACGATTGTAGGTCTCAGCTCTTCCGTCCGCTGCTGCATCGCATCAAGGGTTATCGCACTGATATCAAATTTAGTCACAAGTCATCCAGTTTAATTCTAGTCGGGAAATATCATTATTGTGGGGTATCGTAATGTAGAAAGTCTAGCAAAGAAAACTTAATTTTAAACTAGATTGCGTCACGTCATTATTGACACTAATTATTTGGTTATGGTCCCAGTAGGATCAATATATTAAACTTGGTATACTGGCTTAATTACAAAAATAAGGAAAATAATGTCAAACGTAGAAAACTTTGGTTTTGGAACACAAATTCGGAAATCACCTTATTTTGACTCAACTGTGAGATGGGGCGCTAAGGAGTTCTCCGTTTATAATCATATGTACATACCGCGAGATTTTGGAGATCCTGAGCAAAACTTTTGGAACCTTGTTAATGATGCAATTCTTTGCGACGTGGCGGTAGAGCGCCAGGTTGAGATTAAAGGTCCAGATGCCGCACGTTTTGTACAATTTTTGACCCCCCGTAATCTATCTAAATTGGCAGTTGGGCAATGCAAATACATTCTAATTACAAATGCTGAAGGTGGCATTATAAACGACCCAATACTTCTACGATTGGCAGAAAATCATTTCTGGATTTCTTTAGCCGATAGCGACGTCCTCCTTTGGGCGCAGGGCGTTGCAGTAAATTCCAATCTCGATGTCACAATTTGCGAACCTGACGTGTCACCTCTTCAACTCCAGGGGCCAAAGTCTGGCCAAATAATGCAAAAGTTGTTTGGTGATAGCGTGTCTGAGTTACGCTACTACTGGCATAAAGAGCTAGAACTAGACGGCATTCCACTCTTAATTTCACGGACCGGGTGGTCAAGTGAGTTCGGCTATGAAATTTTCTTAAAAGATGGGTCTCGTGGCAACGAACTTTGGGAAAAAATAATGGTAGCAGGTGCTCCACTTGGTTTAAAGCCCGGGCACACATCATCCATACGACGGATTGAAGGTGGTATGCTTTCCTATCATGCAGATGCAGATGTAAATACAAATCCTTATGAGCTGGGATTGAGGCGATTAATAGACCTGGATATGGACGCGAATTTTGTAGGAAAAGACGCCCTTCGTCTAATTGAGAATGAGGGCATACAGCGCATGCAAGTTGGGTT
The DNA here is from genome assembly GCA_905182325.1 of uncultured Planktomarina sp. GTDB lineage: Bacteria > Pseudomonadota > Alphaproteobacteria > Rhodobacterales > Rhodobacteraceae > Planktomarina. The sequence continues at coordinate 4,130 of CAJJBD010000048.1, forward strand.
AAATTTAAAGACTGCGCCACTTAAAGGACCAAACACAACTTTCTGGACCCTTAAACATAAAGATAGACCAGTTGGGAAAGTGACATCAGCAATCTATTCTCCACGTTTGAAAAAAAATATAGCGCTGGCCATTGTTGCGACCGACTTTACAAAGATTGGGACTAACCTGGAAGTTGAGATAGGGTCAGAAAAAGTGTCTGCAACCGTCGTAGAAAAACCCTTCTATGATCCAAAAAAGAAAATTGCAGTAGCGATATGAAAAGTTACATATTTCTATCCTTAGCTATAGTTTTCGAGGTTTGCGGGACTATGCTACTCCCTGTTTCACAAAACTTTACCAAACTTTTTCCAACCCTAGGATTAATATTTGCTTATTTAGTCTCTTTTTATTTTTTAACTTTTGCCTTGAAAACCATTTCAATTGCAGTGGTTTACGCCTCATGGGCAGGGCTAGGTGTATTTCTTATAGCTATTCTCGGAAAATTGATTTTTGATGAGCCCTTATCTTGGCAAATGATTTTGGGCCTCACACTAATAGTTATTGGTGTGGTTGTTGTTAATTCTTTTGTACCTTCATCAGTTTCAGATTAGTTAGTTCAGTCTTGTGAATTATACAGACGCAAAGCATTTAATGTTTAAAGACCAAATATCTAAACCAAGGCCTATCGGCTAAGGTCAATTTTGCGTGTTAATATCTCTATCCCTCTGAAGCCAAGACTGCTATGTTTTAATGAAAATAACTCCAAGTCTAATATAAAAAACGAATGAATAATTCACCAGAAGTATGATAAATGTGTATGTTAAAACTATTAACTTTGGCCTTATGAATGTCAGATAGAATTGTGATCATCGGTGCTGGAGCTGCAGGAATTAGCGCAGGAATAACTCTGCAAGAACTTGGTATTCCTTTTATAATACTAGAGGCTAATGACCGCGTTGGCGGACGAGCCTACACAGACACCACAACACTTCCCAGTCACTGGGACCAAGGTTGTAGTTGGCTGCATTGCGCCAATGTAAATCCACTTGTCAGTTGGGCAGACCAAATTGGTTCAGTATACGATACGACAGACCGTAGTGAAAAAGCCTTATTATGGACTCAAAACCAGTGGGCGAATGCTGCTCAGAAATCCGCTGTTCACCATGGTATAAACAAAAGATTCGTAGACATATATGCCTCTGCAAAGAAAGGTCATGATATTGCGATCTCTGATATCCCAGTTAAAGGCGGCATTGAGTCTGATATAGCGGACGCAATGGTGACACTTATGTGCAGCGACAACACTAAAAATGTATCAGCTTGTGGGTATGGTGATTACGAGGACACCAACGTTAACTGGTTATTAACATCGGGGTATGGAGATTTAATAAAAAGAATGGCAGTGGGGTTGCCGATCCAAACTGGCATCAAGGTATCCTCCATCATGCATCACCGTAATGGCGTACGGGTTCAAACAAATTCAGAGGATATTGAAGCACGCGCCGTCATTATAACAGTGTCGACAAATGTATTACGGTCTGGCCAGATTACCTTTCCTTCCGGACCAGTTCAGCAGATGCTTACCTTGGTGTCAGAGGTGCCCTGTGGAACGTATGAGAAAGTTGGAATTGCGCTTAAGAAGTATCCATTTGATCCCGAAGATAACGAAGCTATCTGGGTTAGTTCCAATCAAAAAGAAAACCCAATTTACTTCCAGATTTCACGCGGCGGCCAACCCATGCTAGTTGCCCATATTGCGGGCCAACAGGCCCGTGATTTGGTTGGCCAAGGCGCAAAGGCAATGGTTGACTTTGCAACGCAGCAACTGAAAGTTGTATTTGGGTCTAATGTTCAAAACCTAGTATGCGGAACTTCAGCAACAGACTGGCAGGTTAACCCGTTCATTCAAGGTGGATACAGTTACGCCCGACCGGGTGCAGGACAAAACCGGCGAGATATGATTGCACTAGATACCGACTTGATTGCCTTTGCTGGTGAGGCATTCTCTCTCCCCTGGTTTGGAACTGCACACGGCGCGTATCAAAGTGGAAAAGATGTGGCATCTGCCTTAGTGCAGCGTTTGGCCCCCACCACGTCCAATTGAAGTAGGTTTTTGTATTTAATTTATTAATTTCTCAAACCGTATGATATTATTTTTCTTTCATTCCTTGTTCCAAAAACTCTTGATCCATCTTCGGTAATACATCGTCGTCTATAGTTGCTTCAAATGCTTGCAGTCTTTTATAAATCGAAATCAGTTCAATTATAGATGTCCAAGAGGCCACCAAAAACTGGAAGGATGAAGCAACTTGGCCAAAAGCCCGCAAAATTTGGTTCATTATTCCTAAAGTGATTCTGCCAGATACTATCGTGGGTATAAGGAAAACATATGCAATCACATTGTCTGCCTGGAAATACATATAGCGGAAAAGATTAAAGTAGGTGTAGTGAATGTATATCCGAAAATAGTTTTTTCTTACATTGTCAAATAATTCTCTTAATTTGATAGGCTCGGCCCGTGCCTCTGAATCCTCGCCCAGCACTAACTCCTTTCGAAAAGCAGCTTCAACTCTCTGATTTTTAAATTCAAGGCCCGGCAAACGAATTCCAGCAACAAGGAGTAAAAGCGTACCAAAAATTGCCCATGCTATGGATAATACCACTAATGGATAAGGGATCGCACCGACAATAGGCATTGTCTCGACATGAACCGACAACGCAGCAAGAACCGGAAGAAAAGCAATCAACGTCATCAATGAATCCACAAGGGAAACTCCCAGTCCCTCCATGATTCCAGCAAAACGCATTGTGTCCTCCTGGACACGCTGTGAGGCGCCCTCCACTGTCCGCAACTTCTTCCATCGACCAATGTAGTAATCATTCATCGTCGATCGCCATCTGAAAATATAATGTGAAGTAAAGAACCTATTTCCAATCATAAATGCAACATACGGAAATGCTATCGAACCAAAAACTATGAAATGCCTATAAAGGGTTTCTGCCTCTACATCGCTGTTGCCTGATAAGGCTTTTTGGATGTCATCGTAAAAGGGTCCGTACCAAGCATTAATTACAACAGAAACCTGCACAGATGCATACGACAAATATATTAGGAGGGCCGATCCTAAAATGGACCAATTCTGCCAATTGTGTGGACTGTAGAACCGCCAAGCAAAATAAAAGGCTAGCGTGCCCAAAAGATAGTAAACATCAAACCAAAGAAACTCTGGTGTCACGAAGTGGCCAAGTCCAATTACTGTTTTTTCATTTAACAGTTCGAAGCCAATGGCTTTTCCTAGGTTTTCACCCTGTGAGTACCAGAAAGTTATTAATATTGCCGACCATATAATGGCCGAAAAAACGAATAGCTTGGGTTTTGGAAAAAAAGATTTAAACATTTGTACAGCACAATCCAATAAGGTTTACTAAATTCTTAAAATCTAGCATGGGCTAACACATATGTATTGTCGATTAAAAATTTAGCTTATAATTTCGTAAAAATGAAGGTGCTGTATGTCAAATTGGTTGTATCAAGTAAGACTAAAGTTGTCGCAGGGACTATCAGATGATTTACGAAAAAATCAGCCTTCAATACGCGCAGATGAACTTAGAAAAATCGCGTCTAGCCATAAAATGACCCTTGTTTGTACATTCGATGCATTTCAAGAGTATTGCAACGAGGCTGAACAAAATGGAATTCAAAGTTATCCATTATATGAGTGGACAAAAGCTGTTATCAAAGATCCGATCAAGCAACAGAAGCACACAAAATCATTTGCATTCTATTTGGGCCTTGAACAGGTTTATGAAAAGAATATTGCAGCAGCCATTCAGCAAGAAATCGAAGCAATTAAAGATAATAAAGATATATTAGAAGTAAAGTTAATTGACACAAACCCTGCCAAAAACCCGCAACCACCACAAACTTCAGTAGCGGACTGAGGTGATCGTTTTAACTGCTATTGGCAACAACCGAGAGGCGCGGAGGTTACAGAAAATATATTTCACTCATTGCCCACTACCCCTTCAGACAAGACATGCATTTTATAACAACTGGGCTAGCTAATAGGCGGGCTTCTTCAATTCCATCGCCACAGTCGTAGCAATAACCAAACTCTTCGTCATTTAATCTCTGAAGTGCCACTCGCAGTGATAGCTTAAGGGCATCCCTGCGCCTTTGCTGTGCTTTCGCCATTGCTTGGGATTGGAGCGCATCCATGCGCGAAAGTCGTCCAATTGACTGCTGATCTAATTTAACAGTCTTTTGTCCACTTTGACCCAGAGCATCTTCTGCGGTCAAATTTTCTAACTGCAGTTCGATAAGTTTTTTATATTTTTTAAACTTGCCTTCCATGAGAAGCATTTACTGCATATGTTTGAGCGCACATCAATCTAATAGATTTCATCTGGTTCAGTTAGCTACTTATTGGAGTTACTTTATCTGTTATATAGCTATAAATAGTAAGAACTACTCTGCCCATGGAAGCACCTTACTCGTTATGTTGATAAGCAGTAATTTAAATTATCGCAGCCAATGATAAAATCATCGCAACGCACAAATTTACCGTGCAATCTTTGTGTTTTATTAAAAGGGCTTAATCAGATAGTGAAAATGAATTGATGGATTTTTCAGTAATAGTGGTAACATTTGGTAGCTTAGTAGCAGCATTTATTAACGCTGCATTTGCTACCGGCGGTATCTATATTTTATTAGCCGTCGGATCCACTATTTTTCCTATGACAATAGCAGTTCCTCTAATGCCTCTTTTAGCATTTGCATCGTTGGTTTCTCGTGTGTTCTTTTTTTGGAAACATATCGCCTGGCGCATAGTGCTGCCTGTTTTCATTGGTTCAAGCCTAGGTGTCTTTCTTGGGGTTAAAGTTTTTATTATTATACCAGAATCGTTATTGTCATTAATAATTGGTTGCTTACTCTTAGTTATTATTTGGGTGGGAACTTTTAAATTACCGGCAGGATCTTCTAAAATTTTTATCCTGGTTGGCACAGTTCATTCGTTTGTGGCAACTATTTTTGGCGTTGGTGCATTTTTACAGCCAGCAATATTACGAACTGAATTAGTTAAAATGCAGATTACAGGTACATTAGCAGCCTGTATGTTACTTATGGATATTTTTAAGATTATTGGATTTTCAAGTTTAGGGTTTAATTATCTTACATATTTACCACACATTGTTGGCGCAACATTGGCAGGTTTTTTAGGCACCTGGCTAGGCAAAAGAACTACTAAAAAAATATCTGAAATAACATTTAGAAAGGTGTTTAAATGGCTAGTCACATTAATTGCTTTAAGATTGGTTTTTAACGGAATTTTTGGATTTATTTAAGATTTTTGAATGTATTTATACATCAAATGGCAGACCAATATACTGAACAGCTAATGCCTGCTGTAATGCCTCGGACTTAAGTAAGAGATCATAATCAGACTGTCTTAGTTGTTCATCAAATGGATCTTCGCCTGGAAAAGTATGTAACATTTTAGTTAGTCGCCAACTTAGATTTATAGCACTCCAAACTCTGGATAATGCTGTTTTAGAATAATTTTCCAAATACTTATTATTTTTGTTTTTATAAGATTCAATAATACCTCTACTTAAGTAATAAATATCAGAAACAGCCAAATTCAAACCTTTGGCGCCCGTTGGAGGGACCACGTGAGCGCTATCTCCTGCCAAAAATAAATTATGATATTGCATTGGTTCGGATACAAAGCTTCTCAGGGGGGCAATTGATTTTTCGATTGATGGCCCTATTTTTATATTTTTGGTGACCTCATCTGGCAGCCGCCTCATCAAGGCTTCCCAAAACCGGTCATCGGACCAATCTTCAATTTTGTCATTAATATCTACTTGTATGTAGAATCGACTTAGCATTGGGTTTCTTTGAGAAGCCAAAGCAAAACCTTCGCTGTGATACCCATATAAAACATCTTTATATGGCGGTACTTCAGCCATTATTCCCAACCATCCAAAAGGATAATTCCTCTGAAAAGAACGTTGCTGGCTTTCGGGGATAACATGACGTGAAACTCCATGAAATCCATCACACCCAGCAACATAGTCACACGTTATTTTTTGAGGTTTTCCATCATGAACGAATGTAACTTCAGGATGCTTATTTTCTATATTATTAATTTCTACTTCTGAGGCTTCACAAAATATATGCCCATTATCAATCTCCCTTTGCTGAAATAGGTCCTCAGTAATAGATGTCTGGCCATACGCCATGAAAGTTTTTCCAGTAAACTTTTTAACATCAATAAAAAGGCTAGGCTTTCCCTCCCACGTGATGCTTGTACCATCGTGAGACATGCCTTCTTTATCCATTCTACTACCCAAGCCAACATCACGAAGAAGCTGGACTGTTCCAGCTTCTAAAACGCCAGCCCTTATTCGCCCTAAAACATGGCTCTTGCTTTGGCGTTCGATAATAATGCTATCTATCTTATTAAGATGCAGAATGTGGCTTAGTAAAAGGCCAGCCGGCCCTCCACCAATGATTGCAACTTGGGTCTTAAAGTTAGCCACGTAAATTCTCCCTCGAGATCACAAAATAGATTCAATAAACCACGTTCTTTTCACTTAGATTTATTCTAGTCTGTAAGACTAGGATATCAACTGCACTGTCAAAAAGTTTGAAAACTGGACTGGGTCTAGTTTAAAATAATGCATTGTTTATACTCAACGTAACCTTTCTCAATTAATGGTGAAACGGATGGCCCATAAAAAGCTAATTGCGAAAGACGGGTTTCAACTTGGCTCGTATCTGGCAAAACCTAATGGGAAGCCACGCGGTGCCATTATCGTGGTACAAGAAATCTTCGGTGTTAACTCACATATCCAATCTCTCTGCGACCTCTTAGCCAAAAATGGGTATGTAGCAATTGCACCAGCTGTGTTTGATCGGATCCGTCCGGGTTTTGACAGCGGCTATACTCCTAAGGAGGTTGATCAAGCAAAAAAACTAATGCTTAGCTTCAACATAGATACTGCCCTGCTAGATTTAGAAGCCGCGCGTGAAAATGTAGCCAGTGCTGGTAACGTAGGCATAGTTGGCTTTTGCCTTGGCGGGTCACTAGCCTGGTTAGCTGCAACAAGACTGGATGGATTTGTTGGAGCAAGCTCATTTTACGGTGGATTGGTTAAGCAGTTTGCAACTGAAACTCCAAACTGCCCCGTACAATTCCATTACGGTGCTGACGATGCTTCAATTCCTCCCGAAAACTATGAGGAGGTCCACAAACATAATCCAGAGGCTGAGTTTTATCTTTATGAGAAGGCAGGTCATGGCTTCAACTGCAACGAACGGGCAAGTTACGTCCCTGGCTCAGCGGCAATTGCATGGGATCGAACATTACAATTTTTTGAAGCAGTGATTTAAAAAACTTAGTAGAGGCTTAGAACGGAAAAGGCGATCTGGAGGTTGGAGCTATTAGGACCTTTAACCCTTTACCCGCTGCAACTGGAATACAGGTAAATTTTAGATTGCGCAGACCGACCGCATTAAGCTCAATTCCACTATTCTTTGCGGCAGCAAAACAGCTAGTTGCATCATCATAGCGAAGCCCACTATCAAGTACGCCACCACTCACAATCCACACGAGTAAGAACTTCATCAAACAGATCCTTTGCTACATGAGCCAAAAAAAATACTGGTTATCAAGCTTTAATTACTGTGATGCAGATTTATGATGCTACACTTTGAGAACTTTTCGTGCAATGTAGGTGCCCAAGAGGGCGGAGACCCCTGTCAGGGCCCCTCCCCAAATCATATCTACAACCACAACATTAACAGACCACCCAGACAGGGTTGCCATATTGGTTAAATTATATGTGCCGTAGGCAACGAAACCAAGAACAAACCCATTGAAGAAAATAGATCTCAGCAAACCTTTATTTAATGATGGTAAAACTATTAAAACAGTAATCCCCAACGGATAAATTAAATAGAACAGTGCCGCCGGAAGTATTATGACGTCCTCTCTCAGGAGGTCTCCGATATTTGGTTCATAGAAATAACCAAATGATTGTGATAACCAAATAACGTCAATAAACAAAAAAACACTTGTTACTGATAAAAATGTTAAAAAAGTTATTTTCATTAGATAGTTCCCCGTAAAATTAATGTTTATATCGCTATTGGAAAACTATTCGTTTTTTGCATTTCGCAACCACAGCTTTATGCTCCCATATCCATCTCTTAGAGATGCAAAAAAAACGAACCAATAAAACCTTACACTGTTAAATATTCCACTTTTCACTTTCAACTGGTCATATTTGTCAAGGCCGCATTGAGTTGTAATATACTTGTTTTTCATCACATGCATCCTTATGCCCAATATGCTTACTATCGCTAGTCTCAGCGTCTTTTCCGTTGTTTTTTAATCTTAGGCTTTACAGAGTACTGACTGACCTACAGTCGATTTTTTACTTTACCTATAGTAATGCAATTAGATGAAAAATGACAATTACGTCTTTGCGCAGTTATGGGTTCTAATCATAAAAAAGTACTTTTTGTTTAAAAGGAATTTTCACAGTAACAAAATTTGGATAGTAAATAAACCTAGAAAATACCTGTTTTGGTCAACCTTAAGTCTTTTGGAGCCGCCCAAGTCTCCGGATCAATTAACAGGTTTGCCAAAGCTTTTGCGCCCGCTTCCAGCATTTTTTCGCCTTTTGTAGCATTGGAACGCGTCGGATTTCCGGTTAAGCCATTTTCAGTCATATGCGTAAAAGGCCGCCATCTATATGAATTCCGTCCCGCCGACAAAAAGTGTTTGCCACCCTCCGGACTTGCAAGCTTAGTTATGTTTGAAGTGTCAACAAGATCACGCTCACAGACCAGCATCATTGAGGTTTCTGCCTCACCAGCATGCATTACACTAGGTTGATCTTGTAAGTGCCTAGATAAATCCTCTCCAGCTTCAATGTCATAGTTAGTAGCCACCACTGTTGCCTTGGATGTAGGCGCCAACTCATCCAAGATCTGCTGTATGGCAATTATATTTCCACCGTGGGAGTTTGAAATTAAAATATCTTTAAAGCCCTGCCGCGTTATGGCCTCAATAAGATCACGTACCACGCGTCTAAATGTATCGTGCGATAAAGTTAGCGTGCCCCCAAAAGCCATGTGGTGCTCCGATAGGCCTGACCAGACCACCGGGGCCACCACGACTGCGCGAGTGCTATATGCCTTTCGTGCAGCACGGTGAGCAATTTCCTGTCCTAACCGCGTATCTGTCATTACGGGCAAATGCGGCCCGTGTTGTTCTATCGAGGCGATAGGCAAGATAACGATTGCATTTTCACTGGCCAATTTTCGCAACTCGTGTGCCTTTAAGCGCGCCCAGTCTACTTCAATCATTTTGCATCCTCCACTCTCAGGCGAAGCGTAGCGGACGAGAGGGATGTATTGCCAGTAATAAAAAAAATTAGCCAAATTTTTTGATATTTTTAAATAAAATTATACTACAATCAGCGTAAACTTAACATAAAAAAGTAGATTTGATTTAGCAAAAATATCTTTAATACTAATATTATCTAAGTGATCTAGGCAGTGAAAGTGTTTCATAATGACCATCATGCATACCAGTCAAATTATCGGACAATCTGTTTGGAAAAGAGCTGATTTTGTGAATGATGACAGCTGGTGTCATCACTTGAAAAGCGGTGAGATTGCGGCGCTGGATAATATGCTTGCCAATCTTCAGGTGCGCGGAGCCATCTTTCCAAATATGACCAAAGACGATGTTGATATTGGCGCAGCGAACACCACACTCGATATGATAAAAGATGAGCTAGAAAATAGGTGCGGTTTTGCCCTCCTCCGAGGCTTGCCTCTTGACAGCTATAACGTAGATCAAATCAACACTATTTATTACGCGATCGGTCTTTATATGGGCCAACCAGTCACGCAGAATCCAAAAGGTGATTTGCTTGGCCAAGTAATAAATATCGGTGATATCTCTAAAAAAGATACTCGCGTTTATGAAACTAATCTGTACTTGCCTTATCATACCGATCCGTCCGATGTGGTTGGTTTACTATGTGTACGCAAAGCAAAACACGGCGGCATGAGTAGTCTAGTCAGTGCGGCAGCAATCTATAATGAGGTCATCAGGCGGGAGCCTGAGTTGCTGGGGGTATTTTACAAGCCCTGGTTCTATGCCCATTTGGGACAGGATCAAATGTCACCCATATTCAGCTTTAACGACGGCAAATTAAGTTGCCGGTATTTAAGACAATATATAGAGCTTGGTTTTGAGCAAATGGGCATACCATTATCACAGATAGAGCGAGAAGCATTGGATCTATTCGACAATATCATGATGGCTCCAGAAATGCGTATAGACATGATGTTGGAGCCAGGCGATATCCAGTTTGCTAATAATTACGCCGTTCTACATTCCCGCACTGCATTTGAAGATCACGAGGAGCAAGGCCAACGGCGAAAAAAACTCCGATTATGGCTAAAGATGGAAAGCGCAAGAAAACTAGCGCTAGATTTTCCAGGCAGAAACGGATTCTCAAACAGCATCAACGATTAGGATTGTGAAGAAAACGCAAACATAAACTATTGACCTCTATCGCATTGTTAGGCCAATTTGCATCCTAGTATTTGGAAGACTAAATTGATCAATCCCGCCTACAAGTAGATTTGAGACTTAAAGAATATGAATTGCGAGAGGGTATTTGTGGGACAGCGTGAAGTTCATAAGATAGTTGACCTCTTCGTCATTGGTGGCGGAATCAATGGATGCGGTATTGCTCGTGATGCAGTTGGCCGCGGTTTGAGCGTCGAGCTGGCTGAGATGAACGATTTAGCCTCAGCAACATCATCGGCATCGACGAAACTTTTCCATGGCGGATTACGTTATCTTGAATATTGGGAAGTTCGCCTTGTTCGCGAAGCGTTGATCGAGCGCGAGACGCTCTTGCGAGCAATGCCACATATATCTTGGCCAATGCGTTTCATACTACCTTACCACGAGAACATGCGGTTTGATAGCGATACGCCGACGTCAAAGGTTTTAGGCGTTGTGATGCCTTGGATGAAGGGCCGTCGTCCAGCGTGGCTCATTCGGTTTGGCTTATTTCTTTATGATAATCTTGGTGGGCGAAAAATTCTAAAGGGGACAACCTCTCTGAAATTGGCTGGTACACCTGAGGGTGCGCCACTTGAGGACCACTTTAAAAAGGCCTTTGAGTATTCCGATTGCTGGATCGAAGATAGCCGTTTGGTGGTTCTGAATGCACGGGACGCCGAAGCGCGCGGCGCGCTGATCAATGTTCGCACAAAGGTTATTTCGGCCGAGCAGGTTGAAGGGATTTGGCACGTAACCGTTGAGCCCCAGGGCGGCGCCAAACGTGTTGTGCGCGCGCGTATGTTGGTAAATGCAGGTGGTCCATGGGTTGAAAACATCATTCGTAACACTGTGCGGATCAATTCCACCGAAAGCGTGCGGCTAGTTCGTGGTAGCCACATCGTGACCCATAAGCTTTATGACCATGACAAATGTTACTTTTTCCAGGGTGAAGACGGACGGATTGTATTTACAATTCCCTATGAGACTGATTTTACATTGATTGGCACAACAGATGCAGAGCATTTGGATGTGAACCAAACTCCAGTTTGCACGCCCACAGAGGAAAATTACCTTATTGATTTTACTTCTAAATACCTCAAAAAAGATATTAAAAAAGATGACGTTATCTGGACTTATTCTGGCGTTCGTCCTCTTTATGATGATGGTGCAAGGTCGACCACAGCCGCAACTCGCGACTATGTCTTGAGGGTTGATCGTTCAGCTGGTGCTCCAATCCTAAACGTCTTTGGTGGCAAGATCACAACATACCGCAGGCTTGCCGAGAAGGCGTTGGAGAAGATCACACCATTCGTTCCAAATACTGGAAAGCCGTGGACTGCTGGCGTGCCTCTACCCGGCGGCGACTTTCCAATCGATGGGGTTGCGGCGCTGATTGAGCAATTAATGAAGCGATATCAATTTTTAAGTAACCGCTGGGTGTCTCGTTTAGTTAAGGCTTACGGTATGGATGCGTTTCACATTCTTGGCGATGCAAAATTAGCATCTTCACTTGGACAAAACTTTGGGGCTGATTTAACCGAGCGAGAAGTGAATTGGTTGATTGAAAAAGAGTATGTACGGACAGCAGAGGATATTGTTTGGCGCCGCTCAAAGCTTGGCCTTCGTCTTTCAAAAAAAGAAATTGATTTGCTTGACGTTTGGATAGCAAAAACGCTCACAAAATCCTCAAAGCAAAAAGAAATGTAAGCTCCAAATAGGAGTGAAAGACATAGCTCTAAAACGTCTAACAGTGTGGCTCTTTACTTTTTTGTACCAATCGCTGGCTTTCCAGCAAGGGAATTGGCGGTCGCAGAGACTTTTACTTTCTCTTTCTTTGGTTTTTTAGTTTCTTTTTGTTTTCGGTTGTTACCTTTAGCCACTGTATGTCCTTTCAAAGTTTAGCTGTCTTATTCTTATCCATGATCATCTGATTTTAATACAATTAAGTATATCCCTAAACGCCCTCAGGTTAAACTAGATCCAAACGTCGTTAATGTTCTATCCAAAAGTAGCCCTATGCCAGTAGGACTACTAGCTCACCATTTCGATAAGATCTTGGTTGCGGGCCACAATGGAATAAACTCGTAGACCAGCCAACACTAAGCAAAATAAAATGAATAAGGCTAAAAATAATTTTTGTCGCTTAGTCATCATTAGCTCCTATAATTTTTGGCGTTCGAATTAATGCTGACTAAGGAGTTAAAGAGACACCGTAAAACATCTCAGCAGCATAAAGGTGATTACTCATGACGGTCCCATTGCGCACGTAAACATTTTAAACTTTCGGGCATCTCTAAATCAAGAGCCTGAATTAAGCAGCTGCCTTTAGATTGATATTCACCGGCGCTGCTGACATTGCCGTTGCTTCTTCTGCGTCCAGTTCTGCTGAAATACGAGCTTTTATACCCTCAATATAATTATCACGGGTAAAGCCAATTTCATCAAATTGGTGGTTTGTCATATACCGCATAGCTTCGTGTGCAGCGGAAGCCTGACGGGCTAAGACCATCGATTTAAATAGTTGTCTAAGCATTATGATCTCCTTGCTATATTTAACATGCTATATAAAATGTTAGCGCCAACATCATCACACAGTAAGGAATTGCCGCCATGCATTAAACGCAATGCTATGCCAGCTGAGGGTAACTTAACCAAAAGTTTGAAATGAAAGAAGGTATTAGAAAGAGTGTTAACTAGATAATATAATTTGCTTAAATAAATTTTCTAAATACATAGAGTTTAATACGTTAAAAATAATTGAGCGAGAGCCGCAAATGTATGTTTCAGACACAGGGCTCAAACCAAAAAGCTTAATTAGTTTGATACGGTTTTGGATAACGACGATACCAGCATCTATTAGTGCTCAAAAAGCTGATCGCGTATTGCTGTGTGAGTTCAACTCACGCAATCATTACCAGCACACATTAACCGTATGGAAAAAAAATGTTAGCTTATGGATCATCTCCATCCCATTTAAGAGCAATGAAACGTATCTTACAGATTGGGACTGGAAAAGTTTATGGTTACGAGACAGACACAATCCCAAGCTGGGAAGCTGCTTTGGCTGAATGGGATAACCATGGACGTGAAATTTTATTTTGATCCATAATATGCTCCTATAATTTTTGGAGTGCATATTCGGACTAACTGAAGACAGAAAACTAACTTTTTTAATATGTTTTGGATGTTAGGCCCAACGATCGCCACGTAACACAAAACTTATTCTGCGGCCTGTTTGGTTTCAATGAAGCCGCCTGACTGGCGTTTCCAATACCGACAGTACAAACCGCCCTGATCTAAGAGTGCCTGATGAGAGCCAGTTTCGACGATATGGCCCTGATCCATCACAATGATGCGGTCCATTTTGCTAAGAGTAGATAGCCGATGAGCAATTGCGAGAACAGTTTTCCCTCGCATTACCCGCTCAAGAGCGCTTTGTATCGCAGACTCTACTTCGCTGTCCAGCGCGCTGGTTGCCTCGTCCAGTACTAAAATAGGAGCATCTTTCAAAATCGCCCGAGCCAGTGCAATTCTTTGGCGTTGACCACCAGACAGTTTAACACCCTGCTCACCCAAATGTGCTTCATACCCACGGCGACCCTCATGATCCTGCAGTTGCAAGATAAAGTTATGCGCCTCGGCTTGCTTGGCCGCATCAACCAGCTCTCCCTCGCTCGCTGTGGTCCGGCCATATAGAATATTATCCCGCGCTGAGCGGTTAAACAGCGCAGTTTCTTGCGTCACCATACCAATCTGATGGCGCAAACTTTCTTGTGTCACTTCACGCAAATCTTGACCATCAATCCGCACAGCGCCTTTTTCAGTATCGTAAAGCCTGAGTAGAAGTGAAACCAACGTTGATTTACCCGCACCCGAAGCTCCCACTACACCAACTTTTTCACCCCCAGCAATCAACAGCGAAATATTATCAACTCCACCCACATCCCGGCCATAAGCAAAGCGGATTTGATCAAAATCTATCTTGCCTGATCGCACTTTCAGACGCTGTGCATCTGGCGGATCAGTCAATTCGTGACGAGGTGACAAGGTCCTGATACCGTCCTCAATCTCACCCAAATTGGCATAGACTGTCATCAGCGTATAGCTAACCCAGCCAGTCATCTGCGATAGGCGCAGAGAAATGGCCCCTACTACCGCAATATCACCTGCGCTAATGCTACCCGTACCCCAGAACCACAGGCTGCCCCCAACCATCATCACCGGTAGGATGCCCCCCAAGCTGTTGAGGCAAAACCTGAACCACGATGCTACCGTACCATAATCAAGAGACCGATCCCGAAACCCACTCATCGCCTCAAGGGCGGCCCGATCTTCATGATCGTCATGTGAAAATAGTTTCACAGTTTTAATGTTGGTGACTGTATCGACAATTTGCCCAGTGACCATAGCCCGCGAGCTGGCCCGCGCCCCAGAACGCTTGCGGATTAGTGGCATAAAATACCGGATCAACCCTAAATAAGCCAACAACCACAAGCATAGCCCAGCCGCCAACGACACATCCACCGAGGTCAGCATTAACGCCGCACCAATCACCGAGGCCAGTGCGAATAGAACCGTGTGCAGGATCTCGACAACCACATCGGTCACTGCACGTGCCGTTTGCATTTCTTTTTGTGCAATTCGACCCGCAAAATCATTGTCAAAAAACTGGACTGATTGCCCCAACGTCCAGCGATGTAAACGTGACAGCACCAGATTGAACACATTCGGGGTCACAACATTGGTCTGCATAAAACTAAAGACACCAAAAAAGATCGGCCGAAGCACCAGAAAAAATACCACGCCAGCGGCAAACAACCAAATCTGGTCACCCAGTGGGTTTTGGGGTGACGAGGCCAGCGCCGCGTCTACCAACATACCCAGCATAAGTACTGCAGAGACTTCCGTCACCCCAGTTAGAATGGACGTTACGCCCGAAAGCGTCAGAATCTGAAAGCTACCAGTCAGGGACCACTGGAAAAAGCCCCTTAAAGTGGCAGGAGGTGGCCCATCCGCGGGCGCCATATGGTCAATCCAATTCGACGGTGTCATGCATTTGCCTCAATATATATAGCCGCCAGATTGTCGGTTTCAAAACCCGGCGTATAAACTATTTTTTTTAACAGTTCGGTATATGTGCCAATTTCCGCAACAGACCCTTTTTCAAGTACTATAGTCCAGTCCATCCAGGCAATAGTCGAAAGGCGGTGCGCGATTGCAATCACGGTTTTGCCTTGCATCATATCATATAGCTTATGCTGAGTTTTTACATTGTTCCTTTAACCAGGACACTGTTTGCCCCATCCAAGAGTAAAATACGCGTATCTTTCAAAATGAAACAAACAGGTAGTGATGTCGTTTTCTAACAAGAAATTAGATTCAGCTAGCTCAACCATCGATACATGAACCAAGATGCAATTTTCCAAACACTGTTGCGCACAATGCAGAGTGCTTATTCCACAAATACTGAGATGATGGGTTTCGCGCCATTTCCAAACGATATCATTCGTCAGGATGTAATCCCCTATCATTGCAATTGTAGTGCTTATTTTCAGAGCGATATACGGTTGATTTCAAAAAATTATTCTGAACTTCAAAATGCAATTAGTACCGCCAGTAAGCTCGTACACTGGCGCGAAACCTATAAGGGCTCCGACATAGGCAATTACTTTATGGATCGGTTCGGGTGTTATTGTATCTTAGGTGAAAACGCACCGTTTTCATCTGATGTGTTACGGCTCTTTATGGTTTATATGCCATCTGGCCTTTATTATCCGTGGCATCATCACCCGGCAGAAGAGATGTATATGGTGGTGTCGGGAGGTGCGATCTTTAAACAAAGTGACTGTCCAGACAAGCTGCTTTCTGAAGGGGAGGTCGCTTTCCATGCAAGTAATCAACCCCATGCAATGGAGACGACGGAAGATCCAGTTTTATGTCTTGTTGCATGGCGTGACAATTTTCAAACACCACCCGTTTTGACACCAAACACAAAGTTCTCTGTTAGGTGACTTTGGGCTCACAGTTGCTATCCGTTGTCATTGGCATGAGGGTCCTAACTTGCGCCAATTTAAGCAGGAGGTTGTTTTGAGATTCCTTGCCATTCTATCTGGAGAATGGGGCAACTCCAAACCAGCCAGACCTTACCAACATTACCCTAACTGTGAAGTCTAAATTTCTGAAATGATGGTCCATGGACCAAAACACCCGTACACTGAGCCAGTAAACTAGCGAAACATTTCTAATCTAAAGGGCAATTGTATAAAAGCTTTTCGCAACAGGTTGCGAAAGGATGGAATCAGATTATAGTTAAATAGTAAAGATGCCTAACCAGGCCAAACCCTCTACGTACAGAACTGGCCTTGCAGTACTTATGTGCTGTTATATCTTGTTTAATACCTAACTGCTGCCTCATCAAAAAAGCAGCAATTGGGAATATTAATTGTGCCCCATTCATCTGGGGTATCCCGGTAATTTCATTGTGCGCCGGGCACATTTTGGGAGAAATGTTATGAAAAAGACACTAATTGCCACCAGCTTGGTTGCTTTGATTGGTACAACTGCTGCTGCTCAGGAAATCGGGGCAACATTTTCGAGATTTGACGATAACTGGCTAACCGTATTGCGCACTGGCATGGTTGAGTATGCGGGGGGCATCAATGGTTTGACGTATCAACAGGAAGATGCATCGGACGACCTTGCAAAGCAAATTGACCAGGTTAGCAACTTTGTTGCCTCCGGCGTAGATGCTATAATTGTAAATATCGTTGACACATCTGCTGGCGCCGCAGTTTCTGCAGCAGCGGGTGATACGCCACTTGTTTACGTAAACCGTGAACCTGACAACGTGAACGACTTGCCTGCGACGCAGGCCTTTGTTGCATCAAACGAGATTGAATCTGGTACATTGTCGGCATTTGAGATTTGTAAAAATTTACGAGCCGAGGGTAAAGCCGGTGGTGCAACAGGTTATTTGATGAACGGTCAGCTTTCTAACCAAGCTGCGGTGCAGCGTTCAAAGGATGTACACGATGTCATCGGTATGGACATGTGTAACTTTATGACAATCATTGACGAACAGACAGCGAATTGGTCGCGTGATGAGGCTCAAGACCTTATGACCAACTGGATGTCGTCAGGTGAACCCTTCGATTTTGTTCTTGCTAACAATGATGAAATGGCGATTGGTGCTATTCAGGCAATGAAAGCCGCTGGTATGGACATGGCAGACGTACAGGTTGGCGGTGTTGACGCATCTCAGGACGCATTGCTGGCAATGGCAGCTGGCGACTACGATGTGACAGTGTTCCAGGACTCTGTAGGCCAAGGTACCGGCTCGATTGATACAGCGCTTCGCCTTATTGCTGGTGAGAAAGTTGACAAAAAAGTCTATATCCCATTCGTTTTGGTTACCCCTGCAAACATGGGTGATTTTCTCGACAAGAATTAAGTTTACTTGAAAATGTGAAATTCTCGGGGCGGCGCTACTTGTGCCGTCTCGAATTTGTATAAACCGCTCAACTGGGGGGCGTCATCTATGTCAGATACCAGCCAAGGCACAGGCGGACTAACCTTCGACAAGACTAAACGTTCTTGGCCGAGTGAAATGAACGTCTTGCTGGCATTGATAATTATTATCGTGATTTTCGAAACTTTAGGGCAAATCTTGCCCTATATGAATGACCAGAGTTTCCTGTTCGATACACGCGATCGCTTTGACTCCATCTTCAATGAAGCCCGCCTAAAGATTATTATTCTGCAAGTTTCGATCATCGGAATTATTGCTCTTGGGGTGTCACAGGTTATTATCACTGCAGGTATCGACCTAAGTTCAGGGCCGTTGGTCGCAGCTACTGCGATGATTGCCATGAGTTTTGGTCAGACGGAGCTGGTAAACGGATATACGAACCCAAAAGCACTTTTTGGAACTTGGGCTATGGATCTTCCCGTCGTCATCCCAATTATCATTGGCCTATCCTTTGGTGCTTTTATAGGTGTGATAAACGGCACCTTCATCGCTCACTTCCGGATACCACCATTCATTGCGACGCTTGGTATGTTCCTAATCTGCCGCGGTATTGCGCTTTGGTGGTCATCTGGCAATCCTATTTCATTCCCTACTGAGCAATACAAAGCCATTGGAGATGGCATGATGCCAGTTGTCTGGTTCCTGTCTCTGGCGGTGATCTTTCACGTGATTATGCGCTACACGGTTTACGGCAAACATACTTATGCCATCGGCTCAAACGAAGAAGCTGCGCGGATGTCTGGTATCAACGTCAAACGCCATAAGATAATGGTGTACATGATTGCTGCCATGTTGGCGGCTTTCGCTGGTGTTGTTCTAAGTGCTAAGGCTTCAACGGCACAGGCCGGCATGGGTGAGTTTTATGAACTCTTCGCGATCGCTATGGCGGTGATTGGTGGCATTAGTCTCACAGGTGGCCGCGGTTCAATCATTGGAACAGTACTTGGTGCAATGGTGCTGGGGGTAATCCGTTCCGGTTTTACCTACATCAAATTGGACGGATCGTATCAGCTTATGGCTATGGGAGCGATTATCATCGCTGCGGTCATTCTAGACCAATATCGTCAACGCAACAAAGCTTAGGCTAGGAGTATAAAACATGAGCGAAGAGCTCGTTCTGAAGACGCTAGACCTGACTAAGCATTACGGTGGCGTCCGTGCCCTTGAAGGTGCAAACTTTCAACTTAAAAAAGGTGAGCATGTAGCCATCATGGGTGACAATGGAGCCGGTAAATCGACATTTGTACGACAGATCACCGGCGTGGAACAACGCACGCGCGGCACCATTATTTTTGATGGCAAAGAAGTTGAATTCAAGGGTCCAATTGAGGCGCGAGAGTCAGGCATAGAAACTGTGTTTCAAACATTGGCCTTAGCCGACCATTTGGATGTGCCGGACAATTTGTTTTTAGGGCGTGAGAAAACCAAATGGAATTGGCTGGGGCCGTTCAGGCTTCTTGATTACAAGGCCATGCGCAAAGATACAATGGCTGCTCTGGAAAAAACTGGCGTAAAAATTCCCAATATTCATAATACAATTGAGAAAATGTCGGGAGGACAACGGCAATGTGTGGCTATTGCTCGAACCGCCTCTTTTCACTCTAAATTGACCATCATGGATGAACCCACGGCAGCGCTTGGCGTGCAGGAAACTGTTCAGGTAGAAAATATCATCCGCCAGCTGAAAGATCAGGGCGAGCCATTGATTTTGGTTAGCCACAATATGCGACAGGTGTTTGATTTGGTCGACCGTATCGTAGTGTTCCGGCGGGGACAGATCTGCGCAAATCTTGACATCAAAAGTGGTGACTACACTGGTGAGGATGTTGTAGCTTATATCACCGGAGCTAAAACTGGCACAGAATATGAAGATGCTGCGCTTCTAATTTAGTAAATGAAGCAAAATTCTCATCCTTTCTTCGATTGTTATTAAAGGAGTAAGAATATTATGTTCTTTTTTTTACATACGCTTGCTCCACTAAAATTGGTCTGGCCTAGGATTGCTGACGCGCCACCTGGGCGTCCAATGCTGCATTGAACTCCGCGATGGACATGCCAATAGTCAAGGCCCTGCGGCACAAAGCAGCCTGTGTCTCAGGAGCTAATCCGTCGATGGGGGGATCTGTGTCCAGATTGGTTGGGAAGGAATAGCCTTCTGAACAGGCTGAAATTGCCGCGTCCATTTCGAGCGGGTTAAGGCCATGGTTTCCGACGCTTAATACTTCATAAAGCCGCCGGGTCATATCCAATCGATCGAGATTTTCCATCGCACGTCCAAAGGCTGAAGACACTTGCAGAAGATTTGCCATGCGCTGGATATTGGTGCTCACATTGGCGCCACCTGCGTGATATAGTGCTGGGCTGAAAAATAACACATCCCCTTTTGCCAAGGGCACTTGCACATGATGCTCCTCAAAATAGGTACGAAAGTCAGGCTGGGTAAAGGCAAAATAGCCGTGCCGGTAGATCTGACTGAAAGGTAAAAGCTTTGTCGGCCCACTTTCAATAGGCATATCTGCATGAGCCACCGCCCCTTGCAGGGTTAACACTGGCGACAAGTCGTGCACATGTGCAGGATAGCTGGCGGCCACGTCATTGGATTGAAAGCCTAAGTGATAATCACGGTGTGGGCTTTGTGCCGCGCCGCCGGGGCGCACAAGATTGATCTGCGCAGTCATTTGATAATTGGGGCCTAACCAAGCCTGACAGGCGGTATCGATGGCAATGTTACCAAAATATTGCGCAAAGACTAGCGGATCGTGTTGGCATAGCTTTTGTGCAGAATTCCAGATCCGATCATTGGCACCAGAACCTGCAAAGTGATCGGCTTTGTCGCTTGTGGCAACTTTTTCATCGGCAATGATCTTGTCGTAGATCGTGGTAGCAGTATCTATGTAATTGGTGTCTGCATAGGCATTTTTAAGCACCAAGACCCCTGCGGTGTTGCGCAACACATCAGCCCATTCTGCCCGAAGCGTTTGGGTGTTGCCGGTCATATCTAACTGGCTGATATCGTAGATAGGCACATTGTTTTGAATATCATGGGCCTGCGGCACGTTTTGGATGGTAAGCTGCCGATCTACCTGTTTGGCAAATTGTTCTAAATCGCAGTCTTGAGGGGAAAGATAGGCGTGCATGACAGGCTCCAGTTGTGATGTTTTAGTCATACTAACCATACCAAGGTTACCATATCTGTGAAGCCTTAATGTCCACCAACCGTCCCATGGCCAAACATCACAGACCTTGGTCCATGGGCCCTAGGTCTGACTGGCTTGGGCTTCAGAAGATTTTACGTAAGTAGTGGTGCCCCCACACGGACTCCAGAACTGGAAGATTAACCTAAATCAATTCCTGCGTGTAGATTCACATGATGATTACTTCCTGTCAACACATGACGATACCTCAATGTGTGCCATTGTGTACCAAATGTGTCAAAGACGATTGGTGCTCAATACATTGGTGAAAAGTTTGTTTTGTTGTATTTGGATTAACCGGGATCAACCCACCCAATGTTGCCGTCTTCACGGCGGTATACAACGTTCACTCCATTGTGGCCTTCGTTCCTGAAGACAAGGACCGGCGCTCCAGCTAATTCCATTTGCATTACTGCCTCACCAACCGACAGAGATTGAATTTTTTGTTCCATCTCAGCCACGATTAAGGGTTGCAGTTTTTCTGGCTCAACGCCATTTGGCTCGTTTTGCGTTGAAAGAATATAAGAGGATGCAAGAGAAAGTTCAACGGGTTGCGCCCGTTCTCGATGATGATCCTTCAACCTGCGCTTATATCTGCGCAATTGCGTCTCCATTTTTTCTGATGCTGCATTAAAAGCGGCATAGATTTCGCGGTCGTGCGCCTTGGCTTGGGCTGTGAGGCCTGTAGATAGATGTACACTAACTTCGCAGACAAATTCGTACGAACTTCGAGAAAAAACTATTGTAGCATCTGTTGGCCGCTCTGCATATTTTTCTATTATTGTGTCCACTACAGACTTTACATGACCCTGTAGAGGTGCGCCGATATCAATTTTTTTTCCAGTGATTTTATAAAGCATTTAGTCTCCTTAAAACCAGCATCACAATACAAACCTTAAGTTAGAAAGGTTATGAAGCCACCTTCACAAGCCCGTACTTATCTGGAAGCCACCTAACCCAGTTTGTTTGATTTAGCTGAATAAAATGACAGCATGTAACAACTTCATCTGGCCAAATAAGAGGGCCTTCTGTCAACTTAAAATTGAAGCTACTCTAAACTAGGTTTTTACTCGGCTGTCAGCACAATTAGATAATGCTTTGCAGCCCAACTCAGTGGTGGTTTTCATAAAATACTAAAGAGAAACAATGCTTCATTGGACTTGAAAGGAACGCCAAATGAACGCAGAACAAGATAGAGCTAATCGTATTGGCTTATTTAATATGCTAATGAGAGACATCCTCTGGATGGTAACCATCGGTATGGCCACTCATGTAGCCATCATTACTTTAATATCGTTAGGCTTAGCTAATGGTAGTCTTCCTTTAACCGTTCTAGCAATCTTCGTTACTTTTCTTACTATCGCTGGTGGGCTTGATAAGATGGATAACATGATAGCGAACGTCGCAGACACTCCAAGTAGTGAGAAAGACCTTCACGTAACTAAGTACGGAGACATGGTTCAGTGGGGCATGTTTAAGTCACTTATAGCAGGTGGTTTTGGGCTAACAGCGATCGCAGAACTTTACATGATCTGGTTCGCTTAACAGCAGACTGAAAGCGTTAGGGATCAACTTGATTTGAAGAAGAAAAACTTTGGACTGGCATAGAAGTACCACCGAGTTATCTGACACATCAGACCACTTGGGAGTATGCTTTGTCAGAACCAACCCCACCAGTGGAAATCAAGACCCCCCACCACTGGGAGCTGTCAAACTAATGAGAACAAGCATCGAACTGCCGGCATAGCTTAAATCTATGCGCTCAATAATTGACGCCACCCGGCGAGAGCAGCAGCACGGTTTGGCTTGAAATTAGTACGTGAGTAGAGATGGCGTTCCTGCACCCCCCACACGCTGAACCTAATCCCACACCCAACCCCTGTAGCGCCTTTAGCAGATCTCTGTGCAAACCGCATTAGTCTTTAGGTTTTGTATTTGAAGTTAATTTAAAGACCGTTCCCTGGGTGTGATTGGCAATTGCATTGATATTCCAACCGCCTCTTCAAATCGTTTTGCAATACGCAGCAAGGAAGCTTCACCCCGAGGTTTTCCCATGATCTGCACGCCTACAGGCATTCCTTCTGCTGTGAAACCGCAGGGAATACTTATTGTTGGACAGGCTGTCATGGTTAGGGCGAAAGTAATGGAAAACCAATCAATGTATGTCTCACATAATTTACCATCGATTTCTTTTACATAACGTTGCTCCACTGGAAAAGGAGCTATCGATGCCGCGGGACAAATAAGAAAATCATGTGTTTTGAAGAACGCCATTACTTTCTTATAAAGCTCTATGCGAACGCGTTCTGCTGTAAATATTTGTTCTGGCCGGATGTTCAATCCGCGCTCAATATTGCCAATTATTTCAGGGGCTATTTGCTTCCTATGTTGTTTTAAAATTGGTTCCATCAAAG
>CAJJBD010000049.1 GCA_905182325.1 uncultured Planktomarina sp.
CGGCCATGCACCTGCCCGATGCCAGCTATCAAGCCCGCACAGGGTGCGTCGCCATTGTACATACCATGAGCCGCCGTTGCGCCAATTTCCAGAAAGGAACTTCCAGCATCCAATAAGTTTGCAACGCGGTCCCTTGGCAACATCTTGCCGTGGCCTTCATAGCGGATCCGTGATTTTTCTCCACCGCCCTGAGCCGCCGCAAAGGCGGCGCTTTGAACACGCCCCAGCGCCTTTAAGTGTGCATCACGAATGCTCAGGGAGATTGGGTCGCTCACACTAGCCACTCCCTAATCTTTCAATACGCAGTATTCTGCTGTGGATCTGCCCTCCAAACAGGCAGCATATTCCCCAGTCAGACCTGCAGTCTCTGTGATTTGGCAACCTAACTCTTTGGCTTTCGCAGCAGGATTCTCAGTATTATCCACGTCAACCTGGCATTTCTGTGAGACATAATTTATCCAACCGCCCAAAATTTTGGTAAGGTCCTCCACAGATTTTAGCGTGATCATTTCAGTCACTTCAGACTGCAACAGCTGCATGCTAACAGTCCAATCTTTTCGTTGCACCTGTAGACAGCTTAAATGCGCTTCCGAAGCTATTTCACTTCCAGAACAGGGCGCAAAAATTAGCCCCAAACATTGGTTCCAAGTTGTACTGGCACTCATGTTTTCAAGACAGGCCACCGCATTGATATGTTCTTGTGGCAAGACACTCTGTGCCTGAGCCATTCCCCCAAACGAACAGAAGGCCATTGCAATAATTAATTTATTCATAGCATTTTTCCCATTAACTCACGGCCCACTAACATGCGACGAATTTCACTAGTTCCAGCACCAA
The DNA here is from genome assembly GCA_905182325.1 of uncultured Planktomarina sp. GTDB lineage: Bacteria > Pseudomonadota > Alphaproteobacteria > Rhodobacterales > Rhodobacteraceae > Planktomarina. The sequence continues at coordinate 838 of CAJJBD010000049.1, forward strand.
TTTCCATCAATTTTGCGTCACGAAACAACCTAGCTACAGGTGCATCATTTAAAAACCCTGCCCCGCCCAGAGCTTGCACAGCTTGGTGAGCTTGTTTCATGGCCTCTTCACTTGCGTAAAGGCAACATGCAGCCGCGTCTTGTCGGGTGACTTCGCCACGATCACAGGCCTTCGCCACCTCATAAACATAGGCACGTGCAGAGTTCATTGCAGTATACATATCCGCTATCTTGCCCTGCATAAGCTGAAAATTTCCAATTGACTTACCAAATTGTTTACGCTCAGATATATAGGGCATCACCTCGTCCAAACAGGCTGCCATAATTCCCAATCCAATGCCTGCTAGAACTACACGCTCGTAATCTAATCCAGACATTAAAACTTGAGCTCCGGCTCCCTCCTCATAAAGAATATTTTCAAAGGGCACTTCTACGTTTTCAAAAATAAGTTCTGCTGTATTGGAACCCCGCATCCCCAGTTTGTCAAAATGTGGGCCAGTGGAAAATCCACCCATGTCACTCTCAATCAAGAAGGCTGTTAATCCCTTTGAACCAGCATCAAGATCAGTTTTGGCATAAACCACTATAACATTAGCCTCAGGCCCATTAGTAATCCAAAATTTATTCCCATTAAGTAAATAATATCCATTGCGTTTTTCCGCTCGCAGACTCATCGACATCACATCTGATCCTGCAGCCGCCTCACTCATCGCAAGAGCACCAACATGCTCACCTGAAACCAATTTAGGCAAGTATTTCTTTTTTTGTGTATTGGTTCCATTTAACTGGATCTGATTAACACAAAGGTTGGAATGCGCTCCATAAGATAAGCTAATGCTAGCGGATGCTCTTGCAATTTCCTCAATTACAACGGTGTGGGCCAAGTAACCAAGCCCAACACCACCAAACTCTTCGTCAACTGTGATCCCTAATACGCCAATATCACCAAGAGACTTCCACAAATGTGCAGGGAATTTATTCATACGATCCACTTCTTCAGCCAAAGGCTTAATTTGATCTTGAGCAAAACGATGTACATGATCTTTCAATGCATGAATATCGTCACCAAGATCAAAACGCATGGATGCTGTAAACATAGTTACTCCATTTACTGAACTATCGTTCATTTTATACAAATTCGTTTTGCCTTGTCGAGTCTTCGCTTAAGCTTCCAGTACAGCCACTAGTCCTAATTTGTGTTTCGATATGCACGAGATACTTCGTCACAAATAATTCTTGCAACTGTAGAGCAATCATCAAGTGAAAAAGTCAAAGGTAAGCGCATATCAATAATACCGTGTAAAACGCGGTCGCTTGCGGGCATGGGCTCACTTGGGGCATACTCCCAACTATCATACCGACTGGTAAATCCAACGGGATTAGATGCCCCAAACCATTTCAACTCCACACCACGAGACTTAGTAGCATCTAAGATTTCACAAATTGCATCACCAGACCAATCCAACAATAAAAACTGATAGGACGAGGCGACAAAATGTTCTTGGTGTGGCCTTACAACACAAGTTAACCCTGGCACCTGAGCTAAAGCACTATTAACAACTCGGTATCGTTCATTCCAAGCCTCGCATTGGCTTTCTAAGCAACGTAACTGTGGACGCAGAATGGCGGCGCGTAGATTGTCCATACGTCCAGATATGTTTGGCGTCACCAATTTTAACTCTTTGAAAGTCTCTGTCGGTGGTCCAGCACGATGTTTTCCATAAATCATATAGCTACCAGATAATATAATAGCTCGGGCCATAGTTTCATCATCATCACAAATTAAAAACCCACCTTCTCCAGAATTTATATGTTTATAGGTTTGACTAGAATAGCAACCAATCACGCCAGAACGTCCAGACCAAACATTATCCCATTTGGCCCCCATGGTATGAGCACAATCTTCTATTACCGTTACACCATAGGCCTGAGTTAATTTCATCAGAGCAACCATATCTACTATATGGCCACGCATGTGTGACAACAGCAGCACGTCAGCTTGATCAAGCTTGCTAGCAAGATCTTTGAGGTCAATAACCAACCCCTCCGTCACACCGACAAAAATAGGTATCGCACCAATTGAAGCTATCGCTCCCGGTACTGGCGCTAATGTAAAAACATTAGTCAAAACTTTATCGCCAGGCTTAACACCAACCGCACGCAAGGCGGTAGATAATGCATACCCACCAGATGCTACAGCAAGGCAGTATTTTGCGCCCATTTGAGCTGCAAACTCAAGCTCGAGCAAAGCGGTTTCTCCCACCTCGCCCTCTGTCTCATTATAACGATGCAACCTACCATGCTTCAAAACAGCTAATGCTGCATCAATACCCTCGTCAGATATTGGTTCTTGTTGAGTAAAATCACCATAAAAAATATCTTTCATAACGCAGCTTTTGTTCTCGAATAAGACAAAGTCAATGCCAAGAAAGCAGGCACCAGAAATTTCTTAAGTATGAAAAGTCATTTAGCCTCATCCTGCCGCCGTAGGATTATGGCAGTTAACTATTTTCATCCAATTAAATTAGAAATTAAAGATGGCAAATCTTCAAAATTTTTAAGAACTGCATCGGGTTCAAGTAAAGCCATATCTTCGCCTGCAGGCCCAAATGTTACTAGGATTGAGGGTACTTCAGCATTTATTGCTGTTGTATGATCTGTGACCGTATCACCAACTAAACAACATCGACGCCGATCTCCACCAGCACGATCGACGGCCGCCCAAAACGGGGCTGGATCAGGCTTACGGACCGGTAAAGTATCTGCCCCAATCAAAGCATCAAACATGGACGTACCACCAAGGTATTTTATGAGTTGAACAGCCAACCCTTCTGGTTTGTTAGTACAAATTGCAACGGCATAGCCCTCTTCACGCAAAGCTGCTACGGCTGCCAACGCCCCTGGATAGAACTTAGTGTTACTCGCAATGTCCGCCGCATATGCCTCCAACAAAAGTGGATACTGCCTGTCCACTTCAGTCAGATCGGTCCAGGCTGCACGTTGAAAGCCAACGGTCAACATCGCCCGACCACCTTGCAATGCAATTTTGCTGTCTGACGGATAGCTAAGCAATTCACCCAAACCTAAGTCACAAAAACAGGTATTGGCGGCTTTCAATAAATCATGGCAAGTGTCAGCGAGAGTTCCGTCAAGATCAAAGACCACGCAAGGTTTAAGCATATTTCCGCCTTTTTTTTGTTACGACCCAACCTTTAATACATTCATTTTGCAATACATCTTGTTGAATTTTTCTAATTCCTTAAAAGAGAGACAGGATTAATAAAAGATAGAGATCCATAAAATGTCAGTTGCCCTCGTTATCCTGGCCGCCGGAAAAGGTACAAGGATGCAGTCAGATTTACCAAAAGTATTGCACCATATGGCTGGAATACCGCTACTCACTCATGTGATTAACACCGGTCAGTCGCTCAATCCCAAGCGCGTAGTGGTAGTCACTGGACACGGTGCAGAAGCAGTAGAAGCCTGCGCAAAAAACCAAAATGCTAATTTAGAAATAGTCGTGCAACCAGAGCAATTGGGAACTGGACATGCAGTAGAACAAGCACGAAAAGCTTTGTTGGATTTCGAAGGCAATGTTATTGTCATGTACGGCGACACTCCACTGTTGAGGTCAGCAACTTTAGCTAAGTTGAGCGAAAGCCTCAGTAAAGTAAATTTATCAGTGCTTGGATTTGAAACAGAAACTCCAGGGCATTACGGACGACTAGTCGCAGATAAAGACAACTTACACCGTATTGTTGAATTCAAAGATGCGTCAAAATCAGAAAAAATGATAAAACTTTGTAATAGCGGCGTTATGGCTATGTCTAAGGCATTACTATTTGAATTATTATCAAAAATTAATAATAAAAACGCAGCAGGGGAGTTTTATTTAACAGATATAGTTGAATATGCAGTCGCTGAAGGTAAGTCATGTAAAGTTGTACGGTGTAATGAATTTGAGACTTTAGGCATTAACAGTAGGACGGAACTTGCTAAAGCTGAACTTGAATATCAGAATAGATTGCGTGATGCAGCGCTGGAAAATGGAGTTACGATGACGGCTCCGCAAACAGTTTATTTTTCTTATGATACGATTATCGGTCGAGACACAACTATTGAACAAAATGTTGTTTTTGGTCTTGGCGTTGTGGTCGAATCTGGCTCTCAAATCAAAGCTTTTTCTCATCTTGAGGGTGCTTTTGTTGGGCATGGATGCATAGTTGGGCCCTATGCAAGGTTACGCCCAGGTACTAAACTTCAAAATAACGTTAAAATTGGAAATTTTGTCGAAGTAAAAGAAAGTAAGATAGAAGAAGGAGCCAAAGTGAGCCACTTGTCTTATATCGGTGACGCCTCAATCGGTGCTCGTGCCAATATTGGTGCCGGAACAATAACATGCAATTATGATGGTGTGATGAAGCATAAAACCAAAATTGGTAAAGGTTCCTTCATTGGCTCTAACACAATGTTGGTTGCTCCTGTTTCAATCGGTGAGGACGCCCTGACAGCCAGCGGCTCAGTGATAATCAGCAATGTTCCAGATGGTGCTTTAGCCGTGGGCCGAAGTCGACAAATTAACAAACCTGGGTTGGCGGTCAAATTAATGGCGAAGTTTCGGTCTCTCAAAGCTGCAAAAAAGGAATAATGTTGTGTGTGGAATAGTTGGAGTCTTGGGACAACATGAGGCAGCTCCTCTTTTAGTAGAGGCCCTAAAACGACTTGAGTATCGCGGCTATGACAGTGCTGGTATAGCTACTGTGAACGATGGAGCCTTGGAAAGTAGACGCGCGATTGGGAAGTTAGTTAACCTTTCAGACCTACTCGTACACAATCCCTTGGCTGGCAAGTCTGGAATTGGACATACAAGGTGGGCAACTCATGGCACACCTTCTGTCAAAAATGCTCATCCCCACCAAGCAGGCGATGTTGCGGTGGTCCACAACGGCATTATTGAAAATTTTGTGGAACTTAGGGCTGAACTTAATAGTTATAAAATAAAACATAAAACAGATACTGATACAGAAACAGTAGCTTTGATGGCTAAACACTATCTGTCACAAGGTTTCAGCCCGACAGAGGTAGTTAAAAAAACTTTGCTTAAGCTTAAAGGAGCCTTTGCACTAGCGTTCTTATTTCAGGGCGAAAATGATTTAATGATCGTTGCACGACAAGGTTCACCACTAGCCATAGGTCATGGTAATGGAGAAATGTATGTTGGCTCAGATGCAATAGCTTTAGCCCATTTAACAAACAAAATAACTTATTTAGATGAAGGTGACTTTGCTAAAATAACTCGCAATAAACTTGAAATTACAAACAAAAGTGGAAATTTGGTAACGCGCAAAATACGCAATATTAATATAAATATAAATAAGGTTGATAAGGATGGATATAAGCATTTCATGGCCAAAGAAATTGCAGAACAACCATCAATTTTAAAGACAACACTTCAAAACTATCTGTACAACGAAAATACAGAGATAGAGTTACCAAAAAATGATCTAGATCTGGCAAATATTGAATGCTTAACAATGGTCGCCTGCGGAACAGCATTTTATGCGGCACTGACCGCAAAGTATTGGTTTGAAAAAATTGCTCGGGTGCGAGTAGAAGTAGATGTAGCCTCCGAATTTAGGTATCGCGAACCGCCCGTATCAAAAGGAACAATAGCACTTTTTGTAAGTCAGTCTGGCGAGACAGCTGATACCCTAGCCGCGCTGCGATATATGTCATCCCAACAAGCTAAAATTATTTCTGTAGTAAATGTGCCAGAAAGTTCAATAGCGCGAGAAAGTGATCTAGTCCTTCCATTACACGCAGGTGTAGAGATAGGAGTGGCTTCAACTAAAGCATTTACAGCGCAATTAACGGTCTTAGCACTTCTAGCAATTAAAACAGCTAAGGCTAAGGCCGTCATCACTGAGGATCAATATCGGCAGTACTTGAAAGACTTAAACCAAATTCCAGAACTTATAACTCATGCCCTAAGTGCGGAAGCTAATATACGCAGAATTGCAACCGAATTGGCGTCTTCTCAAGATGTAATTTTCCTTGGCCGCGGTGCGATGTATCCACTGGCAATGGAAGGTGCCCTTAAACTCAAAGAAATCAGTTATATTCATGCTGAAGGTTACCCTTCTGGTGAACTTAAGCATGGGCCAATAGCTTTAATTGATAAAGAAGTTCCAGTGGTAGTAATTGCTCCAATGGACCCATTATTTGATAAGTCAGTCTCAAATATGCAAGAAGTAATGGCTCGTTCAGGCAAAATACTGTTATTATCCTGCCGAAAAGGTTTAGCCAAAGCTGCAAAGGGTACATGGGCTACCGTAGAGATGCCTGAAACACCTGAATTCATTGCTCCAATTATTTATGCAGTTCCAGCACAGTTGTTGGCTTACCATACAGCTTTAGCGAAAGGAACTGATGCCGATCAGCCCCGCAATCTTGCTAAGTCAGTGACGGTTGAGTAGCCAACACTAAAGTTTAAAAAAATATGGTGATGCAAAAGAAGCTTGAAAGGAAAGCATTTGGAAACTCCTGATTTAACGATTGTGTACCCGAAAACGCCAGACGGCATGAGTGAGGATGAGTGGAGAGCGCGTGTCGACCTTGCCGCAGTTTATAGGTTAACTGATTATTACGGTTGGACCAGCGTGGTATATAATCACATTACACTGAGAATACCGCACACTGACACATTCTTAATTAACCCTTTTGGGCTACGCTATGACGAAATTAAAGCCTCAAACCTGGTTCGATTAGACTTAGATGGAAATAAATTAGATGATATTGACGTGCCCATTAACAAAGCGGGTTATAACATCCACTCTGCGATCCATGCTGCAAGAAAAGATGATTTACACTGTGTAATGCATACCCACGAACCCATAAGTCAAACTATGTGTAGTATTAACGAAAAATTTATTCCTATGGTTCAAGAAGCCTGCCAATTATATGAGAGAGTCGGGTACCACGATTTTGAGGGCATCGTGCTAGATAGTTCCGAAAAAGAGCGGATGATTAAAGCTCTAGGCAAAAAAAATCACACATTGGTTCTTAAGAACCATGGCTTGCTAACCGCGGGCCCTAGCGCAATTTGGGCATTTGTTCGACACCAAATATTTATTCGGAACTCTGATATTCAATTAAGGGCACTGTCATCTGGAACAAAAATTAGTCAGATACCAATTGCTGTTATTAAACATACAAGAGAACAATTTGAAGGTGGGAGTGCCCAAGGTGGTGCAGCAGTCCGTCACCCAGAATGGCCAGCATTTTTGAGACTATTAGACAAAATAGATCCTAATTGGAAAACCTAAATAATTTTTTTATTATTGATTTATTTTAGTATTTTTTAAACTTTTTTAGTTCAACTCAACCAATTATTGCTAATGTTGGAAAATACTCTATCAGCCACCAGCTCATACGGGTAAACTGACCTGTGATCATCATCAAACCAACAATGCAAAGTAGTAAACCCATTGCTTGCTCAATGCGCTGCATGTGTAATTTCATCCAGGTCAAAAGGCGGCCCATGGATGGAAAGAAAAACGCAACTAGCACAAAGGGTACGCCCAAACCTGCGGCGTAAGTTGCTAATAATAATATTCCTTTTGAGGGGTTAGCAGAATCTGCCGCCAAAGCGAGAATTGTTGCTAAAATTGGGCCAAGGCAAGGCGTCCATCCAAATGCGAATGCTAGTCCAAGGATATATGCGCCAAACACAGATCCACCATTATCACCTCCACCAATACGAGCTTCACGGTTTAAGAACCCAATTCGGATAATTCCCAAAAAATGCGCTCCAAACACCATTACAACTACACCGGCCCCCATGATGAACCAGTCTTGGTTAGATAAAAAAAACTTTCCAAATGTTGAGGCGGTAAAGCCTAGTAGAATAAAAATAGTTGAAAGACCAAATACAAAAAACAAAGACGCCAAGACAGGCTGACGACGGGAAACTGCTTTAGACGACATTTCGTCGATAGTTACCCCACCCATGTATGCCAAGTAAGGTGGAACTATAGGCAGAACACATGGACTAGCAAAACTGATCAAGCCACCCAATAAGGCCACCAGCATTGATGGCAGTAAACCGACATCCCATAAATCAAGCTCAAACATCACTTTTTCCTTCCTGTACATTATTGTAATTAATTCTTCGTACATCCGAAACAAGACAATATGGCGGTAGACAAAGGATTGTACACTTCATATCTTTAAAAAATGGTTTGGGACGAAGAGTTAGATGCGCTGGGGCTGCTGTGCCCGCTCCCTGTACTAAAGGCACGAAAGCGCCTAATTGGGATGGCGGATAAAGCTGTTTTACAATTGATAACCGACGATCCAGCGTCAGTAATAGATGTACCTCATTTTTGTAAAGAATCTGGCCACAAGCTAATTAAACAAAACAAAAACGGAACCAGATTTACTTTTGTTATTCAAAAATCAAACAAAAAATAAGCCTCTGCTTACAATAAATAATAATATGAGGTGCAAAAAAGCACTCTTGGCTATCTCTTTTACTATTACTTCCGGCGTCCATTAATTAAGTTCGAGACCACCATCCTCGTTTTTTAGCTTCCTTTGTTTTTTCAGGTTTGGAGCTTTCAGGCTCCAACTGAGTGTCCACTTCACCTTTTTTTACAGTAGTTTTCTTAGCAACAGGTGTCTTAACTGATTTTTTTTTCACATTCGGCGAAGGAATTTTACCCTTAGTGTCATTGTCTAAACTAGATTCATTAGTTTGATCAGACACTTTATTTTCTGCCTCCTTCTCTGCTTTGGTTTTGCGAGGCTTGCGTACCCGCTTCGGCTTTTCTACGCTTTCATCTGAGACGGACTGGTTTTTTTCGACATCTGTCAATTTTACCTCAGACATTATTTCTTCAATAGGTTCGACTTTATTCCCAGCAACAGCGTGGATTTTCTCTAAACCTTTGGGTACGTCGGTGTTTGGCTTGGAATTACCTCGACGTGGACGACTAATCTTCGGTTTGACTTCTTCTGTTATAGTATCCTGCGAGCTACCTTCTTCAGCAGCAACTTTATTATCTGTATCTATATTTTCGGTTGAACCTTCAGAAGCTGTCTCCAAATTAGCATCGTCTGTGGCACCACTCCGACGGCGACGACGACGACGACGACGTTTTTTAGGAGCATCTTCCTCAGCAGAAATAGGCACAACTTCATCAATTTCTTCTTGAACTGCCTCATCAATTTCTTCCATTAAAGCAATATCAATTGAGCTCACTGTTACAGTATTTTTAAGTAACAGTCGCGTCGCCGTTTTAAATTTTTCTAAAATATAATTTGGGCTAATTAAAGTTGGATCTGTTTCAATTCTTACTGCCATGCCGTGGCGCTGTTCTATTTGAGCTATGTGCTCTCTTTTTTGGTTCATCAAGAAATTGGATATACTTACCGGCGCCTTAATTAAAACCTCTTTAGATCGACGCCGCACCCCCTCCTCTTCTAATTCTCGAAGAATTGTAAGGCCAAGGCTGTCTTCTGATCGTATCAAACCCGTGCCATGGCAATGTGCGCATGGCTGGGTGCTCGCTTCTAGCATACCTGGCCGCAAGCGTTGTCTGCTCATTTCCATTAGACCGAAACCACTAATCTTACCAATTTGTATTCGCGCACGATCCGTTTTCAATTTATCCTTTATTCGCTTCTCGACAGCGGTATTGTTTCGGCGCTCATCCATATCAATAAAATCAATAACTATCAGACCAGCTAAATCACGAAGTCGCAGCTGGCGAGCAACCTCTTCCGCCGCTTCTAGATTTGTGTTTAGAGCAGTCTGCTCAATACTGGCCTCTTTAGTTGCGCGACCTGAGTTTACGTCTACAGCAACAAGAGCTTCGGTAATCCCAATTACCAAATAACCACCAGATTTGAGTTGCACGGTAGGGTTAAACATTCCATCCATGAAAGCCTCTACTTGAAAGCGAGCAAATAAAGGCACGGCATCTGTATAGTTTTTTACATTTTTAGCATGAGACGGCATGATCATTTTCATGGTGTCTTTGGCATTTTTAAAGCCTGCGGCTCCCTCAACTAAAATTTCATCAATATCACGATTATAAAGATCTCGGATCGAACGCTTAATTAAATCGCCTTCTTCATAAATAGCAGTGGGAGCGGTTGATTTTAGGGTAAGCTCGCGAATTTGCTCCCACATTCTCTGTAGGTATTCATAATCCCTTGTTATTTCTAATTTTGTTCGTTTTGCGCCAGCAGTACGAACAATCAAACCCGCCCCCTCAGGAACTTCAATTGTGGTAGCTATTTCTTTCAGTTTTTTTCGATCAACGGCATTCGTTATTTTTCTACTAATGCCGCCTCCACGCGCCGTATTAGGCATTAAAACGCAATACCGGCCTGCCAAAGAAAGGTACGTAGTTAGAGCAGCCCCCTTGTTGCCCCTCTCCTCTTTCACAACCTGTATCAGCATAACTTGGCGCACTTTAACAACTTCTTGAATTTTATAGCGCCTAGGCCTAGGCTTTCGCACCGGCCGGAGGTCATCGCTATCGTCTTCTTGTGCTACAGATTCAATACCGTAGTTTTGCGTTGCCTCATCAACTTGTTCGATAATCTCAATGTCTTGGATTTCATTTACGACCACGGATGTATCATGGTCATGAATTTCTTTATCACTGTGATTTGCCTCGTCATTTTCGTTAGTAATGGACGTTTCACTCACATTATCTAAAATATGAGGTCCAGCATTTACCAGTTCACCAGAGTTTTCAGCATCAACAGTTTTTATTTCATCCGTTAAAGAAATGTCTCGAGTTTCAATTGGATCCACAATCGCATTAGTTGCCGATTTGACACTGCGGCGGCGGTTTTGCCTTGGCTTCTGTTCTTCCCGCTCTGTTTCCGCAGTTAAAAATTCTCCATAAGCTTTTTCTTCAGCTTTTAGGGCTTCACGATCAGCTATCGGTATCTGGTAGTAGTCGGGGTGAATCTCTGAGAAAGCCAAGAACCCATGGCGGTTCCCACCATAATCTACGAACGCAGCTTGTAGCGAGGGTTCAACCCTCGTCACTTTTGCTAAATAAATATTCCCGGCTAATTGCCGCCTATTCTGCGATTCAAAGTCGAATTCTTCAACTTTATTTCCGTCTACCACTACCACGCGCGTTTCTTCCGCGTGCGTAGCGTCTATCAGCATTTTTTTTGCCATTATATCCACTTTCATCATCTAGCAAATATCCAACGGTAGGATGTAAGCCACTGTGATGTCTGTTAAGGGCGGTACCCACAGCCTGGGGGCGGCTCAGTTGCCTGCCTTCGTCCAATGCTTTGGTGTTAACCTGTGTCACCGCGTTACTATCTCCAGCAGAAATTAAACTGCCCATTAATTAACCTATCCTGCCACCTACGGCGGCATATAAGTACTTTGAATTGGCCTCTACAAGCCACTTTCCGTCGCACTGGCCATTTTTTGTAAGGCTAGCAGTTGCGAAAAAAAACCGTGAGCGTATGATATATTTTATATCAAACTACTATATTTATACTAATTGATTATAGGGCTGAATTACAATGGTAAAAATTAATCCCAATTTTGGCAGTCTAGGTAATTAAGTATATTTCAACAAATAAGGTCAGATTAATGTATCTAATTCAGATAATCAGCTCGCGTTAAACTGTATTTTGCCATTTTCTCATTTAAAGTGCGCCTTGGTAAGCAAAGCTCATCCATAACTTTCGTTATGGAGCCTCGGTGACGTCTCATCGTATTATCAATTAGCATGCGCTCAAATGCTTCAACGTACTCTTTTAGCGGCTTGCCCTCAATGGTCATGGCTGGACAATCATCATCACTTTCCGCCATTAATAAGGACGAAATAGTACCTGTACCCCGCCGACTTTGTAAGACAGTTCGTTCTGCTATGCTTATTAATTGCCTGACATTACCAGGCCATGGAGCCTGCAATAATTGAGCCGCTTCTTGTGCAGAAACTATCGGCGATTCACAGCCGTACTCTTCAGAAAATTGTTCGCCATAACGTGTGAACAGCATTAAAATATCCTCACCACGCCTTCTTAAAGGTGGTAATTCCACACGCAATGTAGCAAGCCGAAAATATAAGTCAGGCCTAAGTACGTCTTGGCATGTTTTGTCTTGTTGTTGCAAATTAGAAATGGCAACAATTCGTGTCTCAGACGGATCACGCTGCATATTAATGGCACTTAGCAATCGAGACTGCACATGCAAACTTAGCATGTCCACATCCTCCAAAACCAAAGTGCCACTACGGGCAGCTTCCATCAAAGGAATTCTATCCTCTTCGCCAGCAGGTCCGAATAATCGGCGAAAAATTGTTTCCTCTTCCTCTCCTGCGCAGGAAAATACTATGAATTTTTTCTTAGCACGAGCGGAAACTGCATGTAGCGCGTGAGCAACTAGAGACTTTCCAGTACCAGTTTCTCCCTCAATAAGGACATGTCCGTCAGCTTGGCCTAGATCCAAAATGTCCTCCCGCAACCGTTCCATCACGTCACTGGCTCCAACGAGTTTTTCTATAATAGTGTTACCAGATGAAAGTTCGCGTCTTAACTGTCTATTGTCCAATATAAGCCGTCTGCTAGCACTGGCTCTTTTAGCCAACGAAGTCATTGTGTCTGGATTAAATGGTTTTTCTAAAAAATCGAATGCACCCAAGCGCATCGCTTCGACAGCCATCGGAACATCCCCATGTCCTGTGATCATAATAACTGGTAAACTACTATCTATCCCTTTAACCTTTTTGAGAAATTGCATTCCATCCATCCCAGGCATCTTAATATCTGTGACTATGATCCCAGGGAAATCACGATTTAGACCCTTTAGTGCATCACCCGCACTAGCAAAGGTTTCAGTCTCAAATCCAGATAATGCTAACCACTGACTAATAGACTGACGCATATCCTGTTCATCATCTATTATAGCAATTTTTATGGCTTTAGCCATTCCATTCACCACTCTAATTACTGCTTAAAATTGGTAATATTAATTCAAAAACTGCGCCTCCAGATTCACTGTTGCGAGCCACCAGTCTTCCACCTAAATCAGTTACGATACCTGATGAAATTGCTAACCCAAGGCCAACACCATCACCCGGTTTTTTAGTGGTAAAAAATGGTTCAAACAATTCATCAAGATCCAATATTCCTTCTCCATTATCCCTCACAGTCAAATTAACGGCCTCTCCTC
>CAJJBD010000050.1 GCA_905182325.1 uncultured Planktomarina sp.
AAAAGGTAAAAAACAGAAAACGTAAAATACATCATTAGGAAACAATTATGCCAATCAAGATACCATCAAACTTACCTGCGCACAAAGTATTAAGCTCTGAGGGCGTAATGGTGATAGATCCTAATTATGCAGCCCGACAAGACATTCGCCCACTGCGGATTGCTCTGCTAAACTTAATGCCTATGAAAATTGATACCGAAAACCAGTTTGCTCGTCTTATTGGCGCAACTCCCTTACAGATTGACCTTTGTTTAATTCGAATGAGTGAACATAAAACAAAAAATACGGCTTCAGAGCACATGGAAGAGTTCTATCGTCCGTTTAACGTCATAAAAAAAGAAAAATTTGATGGCTTAATAATTACTGGCGCCCCAATTGAACATTTAGAATTCAGTAATGTTACTTACTGGAAGGAAATGGTTGAAGTCATAAACTGGACCCAAACAAATGTTCACTCGACACTTGGAGTATGCTGGGGCGGTATGGCAATGATTAACTATTTTCATGGTATCCAAAAACATATACTGCAAAAAAAAGCATTTGGTTGTTTTCGACACCAAAATTTGGCCCCTTCGTCACCATATCTTAGGGGATTTTCAGATGACTTTGTTGTTCCAGTCAGCCGTTGGACGGAAATGAAACAAAAAGAAATCGATGCTGTTAAAGAGCTACGTACATTGCTGGGCTCCGATAATACTGGCCCCTGCCTCATTGAAGATCTCAAGCACCGCGCGCTCTATATTTTTAATCATTTTGAATATGATAGTATTACCTTGAAGCAAGAATATGATCGAGACACACAAAATGGAAAAGAAATAAATATTCCAGGACACTACTATCTAAATAATGATCCAACACAAAGACCTTTAAACCGTTGGCGCTCTCATGCGCACTTACTGTACGGGAATTGGATTAACGAAATCTATCAATCGACACCCTTTGACCAAAATGAAATTGGCATTTAAGCCATATTTTGAATTGATTAATTAAAACTAGTGGAGCCTTCATTAATAAAAAAAAGGGCTGCGATTTCTCACAACCCTTTGTAATTTAAAAATATTTTTAAGTACCCAGCTTAACGCTTGGAGAACTGGAAACTACGACGAGCTTTACGCTTACCATATTTCTTACGCTCCACGACACGGCTATCACGCGTTAAGAACCCAGCTGCTTTTAAAGCGCTACGTAAACTTGGCTCATACAACTGTAAGGCTTTAGAAATGCCGTGCTTTACTGCACCAGCCTGACCTGTAAGGCCACCCCCCTTAACAGTGGCAACCACATCAAATTCACCTTCTACTCCAGCAATCTGCATAGGTTGCCGCAAAATTAGGCGTAAAACAGGACGCGCAAAATACGCATCTTGATCTTTTCCATTAACAGACACTTTACCAGAGCCGGGTTTAATCCACACACGCGCAACTGCGTCTTTTCTTTTACCTGTCGCATAGGCTCGACCTAATTCGTCGCGAACAGGTTCACGTGGAGTTAAAATTTCGACCACAGCTGGGGTGCCTTCGGCCACCACTGCAAGGTCCTCGAGAGATGATATTTGATCTGACATTGCTTATACCCGTGTGTTTTTCTTGTTCATAATTTTTACATCCAGCTCAACTGGCCCCTGCGCCTCATGTGGGTGATCGGTTCCTGCATATACCCGCAGGTTCGTCATTACCTGACGAGATAGCTTGTTCCCTGGCAGCATGCGCTTAACCGCTTGGGTCAATACGCGCCCAGGATATTTACCTTCAAGGATTGAACCTGTTGTACGAGATTTAATTCCACCGGGATACCCTGTATGCCAGTAGTTTTCTTTATTTCGCTTGTTACCCGTCACCTGGACTTTCTCGGCATTTATAACAATTACATTATCGCCCATATCCATGTTTGGAGTGAAAGTAGCCTTGTGCTTACCACGCAAACGCATTGCAATAATCGAAGCCAAACGCCCTAGAACAACGCCCTCTGCGTCGATCAAGATCCATTTTTTATCAATATCTGCTGGTGTTGCAGAGAAAGTTTTCATATTTTGCACCTAATAAATTTTGTTTGATCGACGTATAGACTTAAAAAAAATACAGTCAACAACATAATTTATAAAAAATCTATTAAAATTAGGGGCTTACATTTGCGGTACTATTTTACCCCATCCAATCTAAATATGTGCTGGAGGTAGTGAATAGGTTAAATTTGCTCGAGCCACTGGTTCTAATTCACCTTCCGAAAAAATTTGGCATTCTGTGACGGCTAGCGCCCTACCTAACTTAAGTATGCTACTTTTACAGATAAGATTACGATTAGCTTTGGGCTTTCGCATAAAGTCAATTCCACAATTTGTGGTAACGGCTAAGGCTTGAGGACCAATCATTGACAGAACATTTAAATACGCACTTACGTCAGCCAAGGCGAACATGGACGGTCCAGAAACGGTGCCACCAGGACGCAAATGTTTTTCTTTAATCAAAAGCACCACCTCAAGGTAATTTTCTGCAAGATTTAGCAATTTAAAATCATGCGCCACCTGGGGAAATACTTTTGCCAGAAATCGGGTTAATTCCGCAGCGTCTATTTTAAGGCTCATTGTTTAAGTCTCCAATATAAGCTTATGTTGGTCATGAAAAGACTGGAGTGCAAGATGGCAATTTTAGAACGTCGGGACAAAAATGCAGTTGCTTACCTCACATTAAATCTTCCAAAGCGCTTAAACGCTTTGTCCGATGAGATGCTTGATGCTCTTCAAACCACCTTCGATAGTTTTCATACCGATAAATCTGTTCGCGCTATTGTTTTAGCCGGTGCGGGTAAAGCATTTTGCGCTGGACATGACCTAAAGCAAATAACTGAAGCGCGGAAACAACCTGATGGTGGTGCCGCTCTTTTTAAAAATTTATTTGATCGCTGCGCAGACTTTATGCAAACCGTACAGGCCGTCCCACAACCCGTGATAGCTCAGGTCCATGGGATAGCAACGGCCGCGGGGTGCCAACTTGTAGCTACTTGTGACTTGGCTGTAGCATCACATGAAACGAAGTTTGGTGTAAACGGCGTAAATATTGGTCTTTTTTGCTCCACACCGATGGTTGCCCTCTCGCGTAATATTCAGAGGAAAAGGGCGTTTGAAATGTTAGTTACTGGAGAATTCATGGGGGCTGAGGAAGCAAAGGTGGCTGGATTGATTAATCGGGTCGTACCAGAAAGTGAATTACTTTCTTCAACAATCTCTCTGGCTGAAGTTATTACCAGCAAACTTGGCTCTGCGGTAACGACTGGAAAAAAAGCTTTTTATAAACAAATACAGCTGCCTACAAGTGATGCATACACCTATACTGGTAATGTAATGGTAGATAACATGCTTAATAAAGATACCGAGGAAGGTATTGCCGCATTTATTAATAAACGCGACCCAAATTGGTCGCAAGACCTATAGCTTTCCTTTTTCCCACCAGGACACTACATCCCATATAATGATAGTACGTTTGAATATAATCGGCGGCGGTATGGCTGGGTGTGAAGCAGCCTGGCAAGCGGCGCAGTCAGGTGTGGCTGTTACAATCCATGAAATGCGCCCCAAGGTCAAAACTTTTGCTCACCAGACAGGTGATTTAGGTGAAATGGTTTGCTCAAACTCTTTTAGGTCTGATGACGATACGCAAAATGCAGTAGGCCTATTACACTGGGAAATGCGTAATTCTAACAGCCTAATAATGGCAACTGCAGATAAACATCGGATACCGGCTGGTGGCGCTCTCGCAGTAGACCGCGAGCCTTATGCACAAAGTATAACCGCCGCCATCGAAGCTCACCCCTTAATAGACATTAACTACGACGAGATAACCGAACTCCCAAACACTGGCCATTGGATTGTCGCAACTGGCCCTCTAACTTCAGGCGCACTAGCCGAGGCAATAAAAGTTGAAACAGGTGTTGACGCATTAGCTTTTTTTGATGCCATTGCACCCATAATTTACGCCGATAGCATCAATATGCAGCAGGCATGGATGCAATCCCGCTATGATAAAGGTGATACCGAGGATGAGCGAACAGCCTATTTAAACTGCCCAATGAGCAAAGATATCTACGAAAAATTTATTGATGCGTTATTGGGTGCGGAAAAAGCAGAATTTAAACCTGGGGAGACAGCCGGCTATTTTGATGGATGTTTGCCGATTGAGGTTATGGCTGAACGCGGGCGCGAGACATTACGTTTTGGCCCCATGAAACCAGTAGGGTTGACCAATTCTCATAGTCCAGAAGATAAACCGTATGCAGTGGTCCAATTACGTCGTGATAATGCACTTGGGACCCTGTATAATATAGTTGGTTTCCAAACAAAGATGAAATATGGCGCGCAAAAACACGTACTACGGATGATACCTGGCCTTGAGCAGGCTGAATTTGCGCGCTTAGGAGGCATTCACCGAAACTCATTTATCAACTCACCCACCCTACTCAATCCACAAATGAAGCTTAAATCCAAACCTAATTTACGATTTGCGGGTCAGATAACAGGAGTAGAAGGGTATGTTGAAAGTGCCGCTATGGGAATGGTAGCGGGGCGTATGGCTGCATCTGAAATTCTTGGGTATCATCTCGAGCCACCACCTGCAGATACGGCTTCAGGAGCTCTAATAACCCACATCACAGGTGGAGCAGACGCCAAAACCTTTCAACCAATGAATGTAAACTTTGGGCTTTTTCCCCCAATTCACTCGGTAAAAGGTGGACGAAAACGCCGTATGGAAAGGTATAAAGCTTATACTGACAGGGCTAAATTGAGCTTCAAGGCTTGGGGCAATACTAAAACGCTTGCTTGAGCTGATCATAGGGGTAGGTTAATTTCATTGCTAGAGAAAGCTATCCACGCATGAAATATCCACTTTGGATACCACGACCTGTAAGTGAAACTTTAGGTATTTATGCTAAATGTACTAACAGTTACGATTCCGACCTGGAAGAAGCTGGCTATGAAAGCCCTCGGCGAATTTCAAAGGCCATGGGCTCTGATGTCATAGTTTTAAAACAGCTGTGATACGGACCCGCTTTGCTCCATCGCCGACGGGCCCTTTGCACCTTGGCCACGCATACTCTGCTATTTTGGCACATGATTTTGCCAAGGCGCGGAATGGGCAATTTTTAGTTAGAATTGAAGATATTGATAGGAATAGAGCTCGGCCTAAATGGGAGAATAGAATTTTTGATGACCTCAAATGGTTGGGGCTAACTTGGGCTAACTCTATTATACGCCAATCAGAGAGAAGCTTTTTATATGAAAAGGTTATAAATAAACTTTGGGCCATGGGGCTCCTCTATCCATGTAAATGCTCCCGAAAAGATATCATTGATTCCGCACTTGCACCCCAGGGTTTTAGCCACGCTAACTACGGACCTGATGGATTGGTTTACCCAGGGACCTGTCGCCAACAAAAAATCTTTGTTGAAAGACCTCTCGATAGTGCGCTGCGACTAAATATGGCAAAAGCCGTTACTAAATGTGTCGATATTAAGAATTGTAATGTAGAAATTACAGGGCTTAAAAAAGACAATGGCATTATAAATACTTCGCAATTTATTGATAGTATTGGAGATATTGTTTTATCTCGGCGAAACAAAGAGGTGGCGTACCACCTTGCCGTGGTCGTAGATGATGCAGCGCAGGGTGTCAGCCACGTCATACGTGGTTCTGACCTAAAACCTGCAACCAATATTCATGTCTTACTTCAAAATCTGCTCGGTTATAGCTCTCCAGCATATATTCACCACAAGCTAATCAGAGACGCCGACGGGAAAAGGTTGGCAAAGCGCGATGATGCTAAAAGTATTTCATCATTTAGAAGCCAAGGTGCAACTCCAGCAGATATTAGAAGCCTTGTTGGGCTTTAATTAAACAGCAATAGTATTTCTTTTTTTCCATATATCACAGATTTAGACACAGGTTAAAAAGTGCCGATCTCACGCCGCAACAGACCGGAACAAAAGTTAATAAA
Source organism: uncultured Planktomarina sp. (assembly GCA_905182325.1). GTDB lineage: Bacteria > Pseudomonadota > Alphaproteobacteria > Rhodobacterales > Rhodobacteraceae > Planktomarina. The sequence goes on from CAJJBD010000050.1 coordinate 5,985, forward strand.
AACCAAAAGTCAAAGGTGAAGCGTGTATTGACTGAAGTTTGAGGGCTGACACTTGTTTCTCCTTTGAGCAGAACCTACGCCAAAATTAGACGAATAAGTTACTTTTCAAGTGTAACTAATTTGACAACGCCTGCTGTTTGATCCAAGCCAGTATATAATCTTCACGATCTCCACGATCCTATGCTATTACTGTTAAAGCAGTTATTTGTTTTGTATTAGGTATTTGAGTTCAAACAATCGTAATTGTCCTATTGAATATGTGCTACACGACTTAAATGGAAGTCATACAGAAGGGGTAATAGATGGAAAATCAGAAAGATCTAATCAAGCTTTACTCTACAAAAATACTAGGTTTGGCCTCAGATATGCCCCACGTTGGACGTTTACCCAACCCCAACGCCAGCGCAACCCGACGGTCATCCCTATGTGGCTCAAAAGTGACTGTAGATATCATTTTTAAAAATGGGGAAATAATTAACTTTGCTCAGGATGTGAAAGCTTGTGCGCTGGGACAAGCCGCTGCTACTATTTTTGGGCGACAAATTATCGGTTTGAATTTTTCTCAAATTAAAACAGTGCGTGACGAGCTTCAAAAGATGCTGAAGTTTGCTGGGCCAGTTCCAAAGCCACCATTTACCGAATTTGAAATTTTAACTCCTGCCGTGGACTATGAAAATCGCCATGATAGTATTATGCTGGTTCTTGAAGCAACTGCAGATGCCTGTGAAATTGCGGCCTCCACAGTAGCGTAGCTCACTTTTTATTCTAAAAAATTTGCCTCTATTAGTGTTTAAAAGCTGATCTATTAAAAATATTCAAAAATCTAGAGACTACTTATAAAAATACCCTACTTTTAGAAAATTTTCAACAAACTGCGTTTGGTGCCAAATTATCTACTACAAACCTCACCATGCGTTATCAAAGATCAAAAAGTTGGAATGAAGAGGCCAACATATAGCATGACAACAATTGCGAATGCACCAATAGCGTCTTTTACTACCTCTTTTGCTTCCGCAGACCTACTTGCATTATTTAAATTTAAACAGATCGTTTTGAGTTTATTTTCCAAATTCTTAGCTCCAAGACAGATAATGTTCCTTTTTTGTTCTCACAGCAGCTCTCCAAAGTAAAGAACAAAAGTAGAACATTGGAAATAATTATATTAACCTACTGAAATTAAACCAATAGATTTGTCCTTATCCATCAACCATAAGAGATTTTTAGCTGCACAGCCGCGCTTGCCAGTCAATTCTGGGTCACTTTGTAAGAGCATCCGGGCGTCTTGATGTGCTAACTTCATCAATTCACCTTGGCTTTCCAGATCTGCTACTTTGAATTGTGGAAGTCCAGATTGTGCGGTTCCAATGATGTCACCAGCACCCCGCATTTTTAAGTCTTCCTCTGCTATCTTAAAGCCATCCTCCGTTTCACGCAAAATACTCAGGCGCCGCTCTCCAGTGTTAGAAAGAGGTGGTTGATAAATTAATAAACAATTTGAGACTGCCGAGCCTCGCCCGACACGTCCACGCAGCTGGTGTAATTGGGAAAGTCCAAAGCTTTCTGCACCTTCAATTACCATTATTGTAGCGTTTGGCACATCCACACCAACTTCAATAACTGTTGTTGCAACTAACACCATGGTAGAACCGGCAACAAAAGAAGCCATAGCTTTATCCTTTTCATTGGAAGCCATTTGTCCATGTATTAAGCCAACATTTTTATCACCCAAAGCCGCCCGCAAATATTTAAAACGGTCTTCAGCCGCCGTGCGATCTATGAACTCACTTTCTTCAACTAAGGGGCACACCCAGTAGACTTGTCGGCCATCGTTGATAGCGAGTTTTAACTTGGCTACAACGTCAGCTATTCGTCCAACAGGCATCGCTGCCGTAACTATAGGCTTTCTGCCAGGAGGTTTTTCATCCAATACTGATACGTCCATATCACCGTATTGTGCCAATTCTAAAGAACGCGGTATCGGAGTAGCGGTCATCACAAGTACATCTACTTTGGTTCCCTTATCTCCTAATGCCAGCCTTTGATTAACACCAAACCTATGCTGTTCATCAATAATGGAAAGTCTCAAATCAAAAAACTTCACGTCCTTTTGGAAAACAGCGTGGGTCCCAACCAGTATATTCAATTCACCAGATACAAGTTTTTTTAATTTTTGAATACGTTCAGAGCCCCTATCTCTGCCCGTCAGAATATCAATAGTTACACCAGCATGTTCAGCAAGTGGGCGTAGACTGTCCAGGTGTTGCCGAGCTAAGATCTCTGTTGGAGCCATCATCACCCCCTGCCCACCTGATTCAACAGCTTGCAATAAACCCATAAATCCAACCAAAGTTTTGCCCGCACCGACGTCACCCTGTAACAAACGGTTCATCCGCAGTGGATTGGACATGTCGCTACCAATTTCACCTATAGAACGAGTTTGTGCGCCAGTGGGCTTGTATGGAAGACATTCAAGCACCCTCTGTTGAAGGCTCCCATCCCCTTTAGATACCCGTCCAGGTTTTATACGCGCTTTTTTTCGTGCAATTGCTTTCGTGAGTTGATGAGCTAGAAACTCGTCATAAGCTAATCTCTCACGGGCGGGTGCCCGCGATGAGATTTCTATTGTAGATTCTGGCCTGTGGGATTGAATTAATGCATCTGAAAAACTTGGCCAACCTTTTTCATTAAGTAATGAAGGCTCTATCCACTCAGGCAAGAATGGAAAATTGACAATAGCCGCCGTCACAGCCTTTGTCATCACCTTACCAGTAACGCCAGCAGTCAACGGATAGATCGGTTCAAAATTCGGTAATTGACTTTTTTGTTCAAGCGGCAAGACATAATCTGGATGTGTCATTTGAACAGAACCATCAAAAAACTCAACCTTTCCTGAAATTAACCTCCTCTCCCCAATAGGCAATAGCTTAGTCACGTAATCTCCTCGGGCATGAAAAAAGATCAAATTTATATTAGTCTGAGAGTCTTTTACAACTACGCGGTACGGTTTTCCCCTAATGTTCGGTGGAAAATGTTGGATTATCTGCACTTCAACAGTCGATACCTTTGATCCTGGCGCATCGATGACTGTCGCTACAGCGCGTCGATCAATTATGTCATATGGCAAGTGAAAAACTAAATCTCGAGGTCTGGTGATTTTGAAAGCCTCTAAAGAGGCCGCTATTTTGGGGCCAACTCCAGGAAGTGTCTTAATATTGGCAAAAAGTGGAAATAAAATTTCAGGACGAGTACTCATATTTTTTCAATAAGAGAAATCCAACCCTCTTCATCCAATATTTTGACACCAAAATCAGTTGCTTTTTTTATTTTTGAACCCGCACCTGGTCCAGCAATTAGTAGATCAGTCTTTAGGCTGACTGAGCCAGATACCTTTGCACCTAACCTCTCAGCACGAGCCTTTGCCTCAGCTCGGGTCATTTTTTCTAACGTCCCTGTGAAAACTACTATTTGGCCAGCAACTGGACTAGCCGTTGTATCGATCTGTTGAACCGGTAACACAACAAGCTGCTCCACCAGCGCCTGGATCTTCGTCAATTGACTAGCGTCTTGAAAAGGCTCTATGACGGATTTTCCCATCACAGACCCAATTCCGTCTATAGTAAGCAGCGCCTCCCATGGTTCACTTTCCGGAATTGCTTCCAACATTGCTTTTACAAATTCTGACCATGTCAAAAACCGAGATGCCAGAAGCTTTGCACTGCTCTCCCCAACGTGACGTATCCCTAATGCAAAAATAAGCCTGT
>CAJJBD010000051.1 GCA_905182325.1 uncultured Planktomarina sp.
ATTGCTTGGTGATCGCAGCTGTCAATGTCGTCTTTCCATGATCAACGTGACCAATCGTACCAACGTTTACGTGTGGTTTTGAACGTTCAAACTTTTCCTTAGCCATGGGAGGCTCCCTCGTTTTTTACGGGTCAAAAGACCCAATTTTTACTATGGATGAGCAATTAGGGGACGACGGGAAAAAAATCAAGTGCGTTGTTAGATACTTTAATTAAGGTAATTTAAACTAATCCACCTTGAGCTAACTCGTTCGTACTTTATGATTTAACGATTAGAGAATTCACCATCACTATGTAAAACGATTGTCACGCGGGAACCCTCGAGGGGCCATCCGTCCAGCACTGGCACGTTTGCCAATCCATTCCTGAAGCTCTGCCTCCTCAACAGTTCGTGTTCGTCCGGCGGGATCCTTCCAAGATAGTCCATCTGGCATAGAGAATGTCATTACATCAGACAGGCCGCCGTCTTTATATTTCTGTAGACGGACCCCTTTCCCTCTGGTCATCTCAGGCAGCTCATTAATGTCAAACAGAAGCATCTTCCGGTTTTCACCTATGCATGCAACATAACTACCTTTTATGGGCTGTGAGGTAAGAGCTTTGATGTCTTCCTTTACATTCAGAACCTGCCGTCCAGAACGGGTTTGCGCAACAATCTCTGTTTCATCAACGACGAAGCCATCCCCCGCTGTTGATGCTACCAACCTTTTAATTTTTGGATCATGAATAAATAAATCTATGATCTCCGCCTCATTAGGCAGGTCGATCATCAAACGTAGAGGTTCGCCCATTCCACGACCACCAGGCAAGTTTGCAGCGAGTAATGTAAAAAAACGACCGTTGCTACCAAAAGCAATTAATTTATCCGTTGTCTCAGCATGGAACATAAATCGGGCTTCATCGCCATCTTTATATTTCAAAACCTTGTCCAGAGCTAAATGACCAGTCATCGCTCTAATCCACCCCATCTTTGAACACACAATAGTTACCGGCTCACGATCAATCATTGCCTCAAGCGGAACCTCTTCCATTTCATCCACTTCTGCCAAAACGGTGCGACGGCTACCGCCTTCGTAATCCTTACCAAAAGATCGGCGTGTTACACGCAATTGTTCGGCTATCTTAGCCCACTGGAGGACTACATCTTCCAGTAGGTCATCTAAATTAGCTCTTTCTTTTTGCAAATCATCGCGTTCACGGCGTAATTCAATTTCTTCTAGGCGACGTAGACTTCTCAGTCGCATATTTAAAATAGCTTCAGCCTGAACCTCGCTGAGCTCTTCCTGACCTAATATCGCTTTTCGGTAGGTTAGCGGTCCCACATAATCACTTTCAGCCATTGCCCGAGGATGGTCTCGAGCCCAGTCTTCAAACATCAATGAAGTTTTGGGATCACTGTCATAACGTATGATATCAATCACACGATCAAGATTAAGAAAGGCTAAAATAAATCCTTCTAAAACTTCTAAACGATGGTCAATCTTGCCAAGGCGATGCCCAGATCGACGGACTAACACTTCTTGCCGGTGGTCCAGAAATGCGCGCAATACTTCTTTCATGCTACATACTTTAGGAGTTCGGCCATCAATCAAGACATTCATGTTTAAGCTGAATCGTAACTCAAGATCAGAATTTCTATAAAGCATACTCATTAGAACTTCAGGATCTACATTCTTATTACGCGGTTCCAAAACAATCCGGATATCTTCCGCCGACTCATCACGCACGTCGAGCAAAATTGGTACTTTTTTTGTTTGAATAACTTCAGCAAGTTTCTCAATCAATTTAGATTTTTGAACTTGGTATGGAATTTCTGTTACCACAATCTGCCAGGACCCACGGCCCAAATCCTCTTGCTCCCATTTGCAACGAAGCCGGAATGAGCCTCGACCTGTTCGGTAAGCTAGTGCAATATTTTCAGGAGGTTCTACAAGGATGCCACCAGTAGGGAAATCAGGCCCTGGAACATATTGTAACAACGTGTCATCCCGCGCGTCTGGAGTTTTTATCAAATGCAAACATGCATCAATTAGTTCCACAATGTTATGGGGTGGGATATTTGTTGCCATCCCAACTGCAATTCCACTACTCCCATTAGCAAGAAGATTTGGGAAAGTGGCTGGTAACACTACAGGTTCAGTTAGTGTGCCATCATAGTTTTCACGAAAATCTACTGCATTTTCGGAAAGGCCTTCTAGAAGAGCCTCCGCCACAATTGTCATTCTCGCTTCTGTATATCGACTAGCAGCAGGGTTATCACCATCGATATTCCCAAAATTGCCTTGCCCGTCTACTAATGGGTATCTGACATTGAAATCCTGAGCTAGGCGCGCCATAGCATCATAAATCGCCGCATCTCCATGCGGATGATAGTTCCCCATCACGTCACCAGAGATTTTTGCTGATTTCCTAAAGCCTCCACTGGCATTTAGCTTTAGTTCACGCATTGCATACAAAATTCTTCGATGCACAGGCTTCAACCCATCGCGCGCATCTGGAAGCGCACGATGCATAATAGTTGATAATGCATAAGTGAGATAGCGCTCACCAATAGCACGGCGCAGCGGTTCCAAAACCTCATTCGACGGCTTATCTGTTGTATTTGCATCTTCAGACATAGATGTGGTGTATCTGGGCAAATCTAGTAGGTCCAGCCAAACTCACTACAGTTTAAGACTAAATCAATTTTTTTGTTAAACTCACAGAAATTTCTAGCTAATTACAGAAAACCTTTTCTTAATTGAGATATTACTGTTGCGCGATTATTCTAATTAGCGCCCACTAATTTATTGAAATAAAATTTAACTAACTGATGCCATCAACTTGCGAATTATGATTGACTAAACCTCTAATATTGCGACTATTAATTTTTATATTTGAGATATTAAAATGCAAAGATCAATTTTGATTACCGGTTGCTCATCAGGCATAGGGTTAGATTGCGCTATGACGTTGCACGCGCAAGGTTGGAGGGTATTTGCGAGTTGCCGGCAGCAAAAGGATTGCGATAGATTAACTCAGATAGGACTGGACGCACCTAGACTTGACCATAGTGATGCTTCAAGCATTTCCAAAACTATAAATTACATTGCCAACGAAACTGGTGGAAAATTGGATGCAATATTCAATAATGGGGCATTCGCAGTGCCAGGCGCCGTTGAGGATTTGCCAACTGACGCTTTGCGATCAATTTTTGAAACTAATGTCTTTGGTTATCATGAGGTAATCAGACAGGTAATCCCCATTATGCGAGCCCAGGGACATGGCAAAATTTTGAATTGCTCGTCGGTGTTAGGCCTAGTCACGATGCCATGGCGTGGCGCCTATAATTCCACTAAGTTTGCGTTAGAAGGCTTAACTGACACCCTACGAATTGAAATGCGAGATACCAATATTGATATCATTTTAATAGAACCTGGCCCTATCGGTACAAAAATTCGCGAGAACTCAATCCCACATTTTGAACGGTGGATAGACTGGCAAAACTCTCCCCGAAAAAAACAATATGAATCTGGGTTAGTAAAACGTCTATACGAACCAAAAGGCGGACCAGATGCCTTCGAACTCCCTGTTTCTGCCGTTACAGCAGTCGTGGTAAAGGCTTTGGAGAGCAGCCGGCCCAAACCAAGATACTATGTTACGATACCCACCCATTTTATGGGCGCATTGCGACGTATCTTGTCAACACGCGCATTAGATTGGTTTATAGTCCGGTTGTAATGTCGCATGGGATTGGTCTTTTAGAAGATCTCACCTAAACGGTGAGTCGTTATATGGGAGCAAAACCATGGATAAAGATCCACTTTTAATAATAGCTACAATTGCTTGTATTGTGGTGTTTGCGATTTTGGCATTGGGCATTGGTGGATTTGCCCAAGGTGGGGAATTTAATCGCAAACATTCCAACCGGCTAATGCGTTATCGAATTGCAGCGCAATTTGTAGCTGTTCTTCTTATTCTTGCTGCCGTATTTTTTGGAAAGGGCTGACTATGGTTGTTTTAAATAAAATTTACACTAAAACCGGTGATCAAGGTCAAACATCATTGGGAAATGGAACTCGAGTAGAAAAGCATTCTCTCAGGGTTAATGCATACGGGACCGTCGATGAAACTAACGCGACCCTTGGCCTTGCGCGCTTGTACGCCAGTGGCGACCTTGAAAAGCAAATGGCTAATATTCAAAACGATCTTTTTGACCTTGGCGCTGACCTCTGTAGACCTGACATGACAAAAGATTCAGAAGTCGAATACCAGCCACTTCGTGTTACGCCAGCGCAGGTTTTGCGTCTTGAATCTGAAATTGACGTAATGAATGATGCTCTTGAACCACTTAGGTCTTTTATTTTGCCGGGTGGCTCTTCTTTAGCGGCCCACATGCACCTTTGCCGTACAGTATCACGCCGTGCAGAACGCGTCACCGTAGAACTGGCAGGGCATGAAAACATAAACCCAGCAGTGACAAAGTATTTAAACCGCCTATCGGATTGGTTTTTTGTTGCTGGGCGTATAGCCAATGATGGAGGCAAAGCGGACATTCTGTGGGTGCCAGGAGCAAACCGCTGAATACAAAGGTTACTAAGAAATACCACTTAAAGTTGTAGGAGAATGGATCTCGCCGCGACTTAACGTCAAGATGTCGATTTTTCACTATTTTTTAGAGAAATTCACATATAACACAAATAGTAATATTAAACGTAGAGTCGTCCGGCACTCGCTCACCACGGAGTCAAACTATGAAGGTTCTGGTACCAGTTAAACGCGTAATTGATTATAATGTTAAAGTTCGTGTCAAGGCGGATGGTAGTGGTGTCGATTTGGCCAATGTAAAAATGTCAATGAATCCCTTTGATGAAATCGCAGTAGAACAGGCAATTCGATTAAAGGAAGCCGGCCAGGCCGATGAAGTTATAGCGGTCTCCGTTGGGGTGAAACAAAATCAAGAAACTCTTCGTACCGCTCTTGCAATGGGGGCTGATAGAGCAATACTGGTGATTGCAACTGAAGATGTTCACACTGATATCGAACCTCTAGCAGTTGCTAAAATTCTGAAGGCAGTGATCGATGAAGAAAAACCTGGGATTGTTTTAGCAGGCAAACAAGCTATCGACAACGATATGAACGCTACTGGTCAAATGCTAGCCGCGCTAACAGGTTGGTCCCAGGCTACCTTCGTTTCAGAACTTACCATTGAGGGTGACAATGCGGTAGTTACTCGCGAAGTAGATGGAGGTTTGCAGACAATCAAAGTTACCATGCCTACCATTGTTACTGTCGACTTACGCCTCAATGAACCACGCTATGCATCTTTGCCAAATATTATGAAGGCAAAAAAGAAACCTTTGGATGAGAAATCTGCAGCGGAATTAGGTGTAGACGTGACGCCGCGTTTAAAAATTGCTTCTACTAGTGAACCAGAAGCGCGGTTGGCTGGCATTAAAGTTGGCTCAGTCGAAGAATTAGTCGAAAAACTCAAAGAAGTGGGGGCTGTATAATGGGTGTGCTTTTAATAGCAGAAGTGAATAGCGGTACTTTATCAGTAGACGCAACGGCCAAGGCCCTCACTGCCGCAAAGCAAATTGGTGATGTGACAGTTCTTTGTGTCGGATCAGGCTGCTCTGATGCAGCACAAGCGGCTGCCAAGCTGGATGGCGTGTCCAAAGTTTTGTGCGCACAAGACGATGCGTATGGACATGATTTAGCAGAACCTGTTGCAGATCTAATTATATCACTTTCAAGTGATTACACCCATATTGTGGCCCCTTCAACTTCAGCCTCAAAAAATATTCTTCCCCGTGTCGCCGCGCTTTTAGACGTTATGATAATATCTGAGGTAACAGCTGTTGTTGATGCTGATACGTTTGAGCGTCCAATCTATGCTGGAAATGCGATTCAAACCGTAAAGTCTTCAGACCTTATTAAAGTAGCAACCATCCGCACATCAACATTCGAAGCTGCGAATGAAGGCGGTATGGCGAACGTCGAAAGTATAGACGCCTGTGCAAACCCGGGCTTGTCAGAATGGATAGAAGATAAGGTTGCGGCCAGCGACCGCCCTGAACTTACTTCAGCTGGTATTGTCGTTTCTGGAGGCCGCGGTGTTGGATCAGAAGATGATTTCAAAATTATCGAAGGTCTGGCAGATAAGCTTGGAGCTGCAGTGGGCGCATCACGAGCAGCGGTAGACTCAGGTTACGCACCAAACGATTGGCAAGTAGGACAAACAGGAAAAGTCGTTGCACCTGATCTTTACGTAGCAGTTGGTATTTCTGGAGCAATTCAGCATTTAGCGGGTATGAAAGATTCTAAGATAATTGTTGCTATTAATAAAGATGAGGAAGCACCAATTTTTCAAGTAGCCGATTTTGGGCTGGTTGCAGATCTTTTTGATGCTGTACCAAAACTAACAGAGCAGATCGCGTAATAGCAGACAATAATTTTTTAAAAACGCTAAATAATTGAGGGCCTATTGTTTTAACGGGCTTACTTAGATTTGAAAAGGCCCATGCAATTAAATTTAATTGAACTTTTATTTTTTTAAAATTTTTATTGAGATCCGATTGTGAGTGACAAATTGTTATTGATTACGCGTCTTCACCAAAACCGCTGGTGATCAATACCTTCAAGGCTTTTGCTAACATTACTGCTTCGGGGCCACGAGTTTCAACTTCAATCATAGTTCCGCGTGCCGCTGCCAACATCAACAGCCCCATAATGCTATCACCTTCCGCCATTAAGCCATCTTTACTAACGCAAGCCGTAGCGTCAAATTTCTCAACTGTTTCCACTAATTTAGCTGATGCTCTTGCATGCAGCCCTTTTTCGTTAATTATATTTAATTTTTGAAGCAACTTGATTTCATCCTATTTATATTCAGGAAGGCAATCCATATATTTGTGGCCCGCATCAATAGCCTGAGCGATAGCATCTGATACAGAGTTTTTACGACACTTGGCAAGTTTCACCAACAACGGAAGGTTAGCACCATATAAAACACGCCTATTAGGACAATCACAGGCAGACAATGAAAGATTTGACGGTGATCCACCAAACATATCAGTCACAATGACCACGCCACTCCCCAAATCCACTGAATTAGCCGCCTGACAGATTTCATCACGTTTATTTGCTCGGTTACAATCAGGTCTAATGGTTACCGCCACAACTCCCGCTTGGGGCCCTACTACGTACTCCAAAGCAGCCTTGTATTCGGTGGCTAACCCACCGTGAGCTACAATAACAATGCCAATCAATTTGTTTTAACCTTGAATATCAGGATCATCTCTTTGGACTCTTTGTGCTGCTAATTCCCTGTGCCTTATGCTCACATGCCAGCCACTTAATTGCAAATCTTTGCGTAATTTTTCTGCCATTGTAACGGAACGATGTTTGCCACCAGTACATCCAAACCCAATAGACAGATATGACCGACCTTCAGCTTGATGCGCAGGGATAACTAGTTCAACAAGTGCTAAAACCTGCTTTCTAAAAGGTAAAAAAATTTTATCTGCACTGACATACGCCTGTACAGCGGTACTCAATCCGTTTTGATCACTAAGTCCTTTATCCCAATAAGGGTTTCGCAAAAACCTACAATCAAACATCATATCAACCCCCCTTGGCACTCCACGTTTATACGAAAAAGATTGGACAGAGATTGCTAGTTTTTTCACTTTTTGGGGCACAAAATATTGGGTAATTTGTGCGCATAATTCATGGGGTGATAATGTGGTAGTGTCTATCAAAATATTTGCTCTCGCTCTTGCAGGCTGCATTAAATCCAAATCCATTTGGATACCTGCTAAGGCAGCTCCATCTGGTGATAGATGGTGTCGGCGTCGGGTCTCTGAGAATCTTCGAATTAATACATCAACTGCGCAATCAATATATAATACTTCAACTTTTAATGACGGTTTTGAGGATAGTTCCTCAATCGTTTCCATCATTCGAATAGCCGAAAAATCTCGATTGCGCGTATCAAGGCCCAACGCCAATGGACGATTAAGACTAGGGCCCTCAAATAATCTAGGCGCAAGTGTTAAAGGTACATTATCAATTGCCTCAAAGCCTGCATCTTCTAAAAAGTTAATCGCCGTGGTTCGCCCAGCGCCAGAAGGCCCTGTGACTAATACCACATGCGACATTTCCATACTATTTGTCATAGCTTGCAAATCCATTCTTAAGTAAAACAATTAGAGCCGCAGCATGTGGAGCCAAAGGTTTTCCAGGAAGTATAGATACCGGAAGCCCTAACTTTTTTTCTTCAGACACAAAAGGCAAGCGCATTTTATTTTCTACGGATAAATCTAAACAATAACTTAAAGGAACAGGTGTTTTAGGTTCTGAGGCCAATAGGCCTAATCCGGGAGCTTCTATATATCCTTTTATCTGCTCAGGTGCTTCCAATTGAAGCGCCTCGCCAGTCTTATTTAACCAAACTCGATCATCACTAACCAGGCTTGCACCTAGAGCTATCATTTCTAATGCTAGGTGTGATTTACCGGATCCAGATGGCCCTAAAATTAGTAATCCACTGTTACCAATGGCAACTGCTGTTCCATGCAATAATAACCTATCTGGTTCTTCACTATAGCTTTTCCAGGAACTATAAATCATCTTACACAAAAACAAACTGCCAAATAAATAATTTGGATTGAAGGTTGCAAGCTATATTCTGAATACTTATATCGTTCATCCACATGTTATCTCTAACATTAGTTTTTTACAGAAAGAAGGTTTTTTATTCTTCATAGTATCGGTAACCAATGCCATAAATTGTTTCAATCAATTTAAAATTTAGATCAAGTTGACTGCCCATCATGATAAATAGTTACTTCGAAACCTTCAGTTTGAAACATCACAAATAGTGACGTTAGCAGATTACGGTCGTCATCTACGAATGCTATTTTCAGCATGGTATCTATCCTCTAAAGGCTTGAAATTCAGCTTTTGGTGATTTTGTTACTTTCAGAGGTTTTTCCTGTTCACGCAACTGATAACTGCGAATCGTTGTTTAACGTTAAACTTTTAGCCAATAATTTCTGTTTTTTAGCCACTTTTTTTAACGTTACCTAGAATAATTGCTCTAAATTCCTACTGATTGCGCTAACTATTAGTAAGCGACCTGTTGAATACAACTTGCCCGTGTTAAACCCACATCACTAGCTACGGTATGCAGGAGTAATCAGATGGCCGACGGACGCGTGAACCCTAATTTCACTCTTGACCATCAAGGCATCATTGGTCTGGGTAGAGTATACTATAACTTAATCGAGCCAACGGTTATTGAGCACGCCCTAGCGCGAAAGGAAGGCGAACTGGGTATTGGTGGGGCATTTTTAGTTTCCACTGGGAAATTCACAGGTCGGTCTCCAACGGACAAACATATTGTTAAAACTGGAGCTACTGCAGAAACTATTTGGTGGGAAAATAACTCTGAAATGTCTGAATTGGGTTTTGATTTACTCTACGAAGATATGATAAGTCACATGCAGGGCAAAGATTATTTTGTACAAGATCTTTTTGCTGGAGCCGACCCAGCCAATCGGCTTGACGTCCGTATTGTAACAGAATTAGCCTGGCACAGTCTTTTTGTACGACATATGCTACGGCGACCCGATAATGACGAAATTACAGATTTTGTAGCGGACTGGACAGTAATTAATTGTCCAACTTTTATGGCTGATCCAATACGCCATAATTGTAAGTCTGAGACGGTAATAGCCATGAACTTTGAAAGCAAAATTATTTTAATTGGTGGAACAGAATATGCAGGTGAAAACAAAAAGTCTGTCTTTTCTCTTTTAAATTATTTACTACCAGAAAAAGACATAATGCCAATGCATTGCTCTGCCAATCACGCGCCAGGAAACCCAATTGATACTGCCATATTTTTTGGGCTATCTGGTACGGGGAAGACTACTCTATCAGCAGATCCGTCTCGCGTGCTAATTGGCGATGATGAACACGGTTGGTCAGATCGTGGAACTTTCAATTTCGAGGGTGGATGTTATGCAAAGACAATTAATTTAAGTGCTGATGCAGAACCAGAAATTTTTGCAACTACGTCCAAGTTTTCAACAATTATAGAAAATATGGTCTATGATGCTTACACTAAAAAATTAGATTTTGACGACGATAGCCTTACCGCAAATATGAGGTGTGCGTATCCATTGGAATATATCTCTAATGCATCTCCTAATGCGATGGGTGGTCACCCCAAAAATATTATAATGCTAACCTGTGATAGTTTTGGGGTTTTGCCGCCAATAGCGCAATTGACACCAGCGCAGGCTATGTATCACTTTCTTTCCGGATTCACAGCTAAAGTCGCAGGAACAGAACGCGGAGTTACTGAGCCTCAACCCACTTTTTCAACTTGTTTTGGCGCTCCGTTCATGCCGAGACGACCTGAGGTGTATGGTAATTTACTGCGTAACAAAATTGCAAAACACGGTGCCACCTGTTGGTTAGTCAACACCGGTTGGACAGGTGGAGCTTTTGGCCAAGGCAGCCGTATGCCAATTAGGGCCACACGCACACTGTTAAGTGCAGCGCTCGATGGGACCCTCTCGAATGGAGATTTTCGCTCAGATGAAAACTTTGGATTTAATGTCCCCGTCACTGTTCCAGGTGTTGCTGATATTCTTTTGGATCCACGCCGTACGTGGGAGGACAAAAACGCTTATGACAAGCAGTCAGCTAAACTAGTCGCAATGTTTGTTGAAAACTTCAAACAGTATATGCCTCATATCAATGATGACGTAAGGGCCGTGGCGTTAAAATAGAACTCAATTAGTTTTATTTTGAAAATTAAATGTTATTATTCATGTTACATAAACCCACGGCGTATGAGGTTCAGCCCAGCCATCATTAGTATAATGAGTGTGGTAATACGAAAGACACGCTGATTTATTCTATCTTGTATGCTAAAGCCTATCCAAATACCCACGCAAGCAGGCAAAATTGCAAAAGCACCTAACGCTAAAAATGGACCTGTAACTATCCCAGATTTACTATGCCCAAGTAAGAGTAAGAGTGCGCTCAGCCCGTAGATTACACCCTGGGCGCGAACCTGTTCCTGTTTTTCTAAATTTTGTTTAGATAAATACATAACAGTGGGTGGGCCCCATACACCTGACAAACCGCCACCAAGACCTGCTGCTATAGCACAGCAAATAGATAGTATCTGTTTATTATGCCCCTTGGGTTGCCAGCCACTGAGCATTAAGCTGGCAAAAATAACCACCAAAACGCCTAAGCAAAGAAAAAATAGCGTTTGAGACAGCAACGGAACCATCTGTGTAGTAATCAAAAGAACTAGACATGTGAGCCCTAAAAACCATCTTTGATTGTAGAGAGTTTCGAGCGCTGCATAAGCTCCTTGTCTTCCTGCCTGCCAGGCATTTGCAATTAAAGTTGGTAAAATCAGTATTCCGAGTGCCATATTTGGATCGATAAAAATAGTCATGCTCGTAATAAAAATCATTGGCATCCCAAAGCCAACAATTCCTTTAATCATACCGGAAACTGTTGCTGTGATGGCAATTAACATAAGAATGTTTGGTGAAAAAAGGCTGAAAATTTCATTCATTCTTTTATTGTAACTATACAATTTTGATACGGCACCCCAATTCGGCTGCGACATAATACTTCAAAACAACAATTTCTTTTGAATGAAAGTTGTGCTGCTAATGTAAAGCACCTAAACCATACGCAGTTCGATAGGTTAACATTGGTCTATCAAAAAATAGGATTACGACATGGCCGACAGAGTAATATTGCCAAATCTATTAAGCCTCACGAATAAGGCGTTGTCTGCGGCTGAAGAATTATGCGCAATTGCGAAAGAAAAGCTTCGCGTAAAGGTTAGTGACCAAGGCAAAATTTCTAATAACTTGATTGAAAAACATCAAACCGCAACGCACGGCTTTGCATGGGTAGCAACATATATCGAGAGCCTACGTCAAATGCAGAAATGGGCAGAAAAACTTGAGCTAGAGGCTAAGTTTGGTGAGGTTGAGCAACTCATTCATCAAATTGCATTTGGAGAATACCTAAGTCAGCTCGCAGGTGGTATTCCGATGAACCAGGGAGAGATCATAAGATTGCAGGATATTGGATTGGATCCAAGCGATCAGCTTCCACTAAAAACTCCAGAGCTGGTCCAGCTTATGCTGTCAGGGAATACACAACAAGCTCGCGTAAATTTAGTTGAATTGATGCAAAAACACTCAGCAGACACTGTTTTTGGAATATCAGGATTAGACGAAGAGTTGGAAATGATTAGAGAGCAGTTCCGACGGTATGCAGTAGAGAAAATTGAACCCTTCGCTCATGAATGGCATCTTAAGGATGAATTGATCCCAATGGAGGTGATCGATGAATTAGCTGAAATGGGCGTCTTTGGCTTAACAATCCCAGAGGAGTATGGCGGACTAGGCATGTCAAAGGTCTCAATGTGCGTGGTTAGTGAGGAGTTGGCGCGCGGCTATATTGGAGTTGGATCTTTGGGTACTCGCTCTGAAATTGCAGCAGAGCTTATTATCGCTGGTGGAACAGAGACACAAAAACAGAAATGGCTTCCAGCGTTAGCGAGTGCAGAAAAACTGCCGACAGCAGTTTTTACAGAACCTAATACTGGTTCCGATCTTGGCGCACTCCGAACAAGGGCTGCCCACAATGGAGAAGAATGGAAAATCACTGGTAATAAAACATGGATTACCCACGCGGCCCGTACCCATGTCATGACATTGCTTGCTCGTACCGACCCAGAGACTTCCAATTATAAAGGCCTATCAATGTTTTTGGCGGAAAAAATACCAGGAACGGATAAAGTACCATTTCCCAGTGATGGTATGACCGGTAGCGAAATTGAAGTTCTTGGTTATAGAGGTATGAAAGAACACGAGCTAGCTTTTGATAATTTTATTGTAAAAGACGAAAATCTTTTGGGCGGGAAAACTGGTTACGGTTTCAAACAACTCATGGAAACCTTTGAGAGCGCTCGCATACAAACCGCAGCGCGTGCTGTTGGTGTAGCTCAATCCGCATTGGACCTAAGTTACCAATACGCCCTGGACCGAAAGCAATTTGGAAAGTCTTTGATTCATTTTCCGCGGGTAGCCAACAAGCTGGCCATGATTGCTGTGGAATTAGTGGTCGCAAGACAGCTTACTTACTTTAGTGCAAATGAAAAAGATCAAGGCCGGCGCTGCGACATTGAGGCTGGTATGGCTAAGCTTCTGGGCGCACGAGCGGCTTGGGCTGCAGCAGACAATGCATTGCAAATTCATGGTGGCAATGGGTTTGCACTAGAATATAAAATTAGCCGAATACTCTGCGACGCTCGGATCCTGAACATTTTTGAAGGTGCTGGTGAAATCCAGGCTCAGGTAATTGCCAGGCGAATGTTAGGCTAAATTACTCCTTTGGTACTTTTCAATTAACATACCGAGGGTAATCCTCCAAAATTGCTGCTGTTTTCCTTCAACTGTTATGAGAATAAAATTGATTTTGGCAGCTCGTACTCCAGCCAGATTTAAAAGCATAATCTTTTTGGTACTGGATTTTGTTTTAATTACATTAGGCTGAAGCTAATGTATTAAGACGGTCGACCAACCTTTGTCGAGCCATGGGCAACGGGCGATTACCCAACGAGGGTGCTAAACGTTTTTCAAAAAAATACCCTGTAGTCCGCAAACCCTCTGCAATCTCATTATTGCTAGCTTCGCTATTACCAATCATACAGGGGACCAAGGGCAGGAGCTGCTCCTGCCAGCGTCCAGTATGATGCGCAGCTACTGCACGACCAGACTTAGGCGAAACATATAACAAATTTTCAGTCGTACCCGATACAGCACAACTATTAAGGTCTAGGCCAAAGCCCAAAACCTCCAACAGCTTTAGTTCCCAATGCAAATAAGCCAGTGGCCAGGAATTCGTAGCACACATAAGATCAAGAAGATTTACAGAATCCTGGTAAAGAGATGCATGGGCTTCACGCTCAGGAAGTAAAAAGCTTAGTAGCCCGATAGCTGAAGTAAGCCCCGCGAGCGTTAGGGGGTCACCAATTACCTGAGCAGTCCTGCTCCGCAACGGCTCAACCTTAAAAGAACCTATGTGCTCCTCAAGCCGAGCTTTCCAGACTGCGTGCACTTGAGATCCCACTTGCAAAATTGGGGCCTGTCTACGCCCTGCACCGCCGCGTACCACTCCTGAATGACGACCATGACTTTGAGTAAAAATTTCGACGATTGCTGAATTTTCAGCGTGGTTACTTACTGCCAGCAAAATTCCTTCATCACGCCACTCTATCACTGTCTGATCTCCAATCTTATAGTGCAACCATACACAAAATTTTACATGGTTTACTTAAAAAAATTGCACCAAAACAATATAGCAAATGGTTTCTTAATCCTTCAAGCCCGGCTCTTCTAACAAATGCCGAGCCGCTCGGTCTTCCACCTCTATAACCCATAAATCAGGATCAAAACTACGCTGCCTGACAATAGTAGAGTCAAGATCACGTTCATCGCCAGTTATAAGTTCAACCCAATTACGCTCACCTGTATCTAAATCAAACAAGCGGTGGAAAACGGAGCCCTTTCCATTCAAAGTATTTACTTTAACTAATACAGCCCCTGCTATGCCATCTCCACGCGCCACAACAAAGGCCGGAATATCCGATAATCGCAAACGAGTCAGATAAGCAGATACCCAGACGTCACTGGTAAGTCGGATCATTTATTTCCATCGCGAAAATCTAGGCCCATTTCCATGTAACGCTCTTTTTCTTCCAACCAGTTAGGCCGTACTTTAACTTGTAAAAACAGGTGCACCCTACGTCCTAAGAATACTTCCAACTCAGCCCGAGATTGTGTGGAGACTGCTTTAATCGCCTCTCCCCCTTTGCCCAAAACAATACCCTTATGGCCATCACGCATCACATAGATTATTTGGTCAATCTTACAGGATCCATCTTTACGCTCTTCCCATGCCTCTGTCTCAACAGTTAACTGATAAGGTAACTCCTGGTGAAGCCGCAGCGTCAATTTTTCACGTGTGGTTTCTGCGGCTAACATACGTAGGGGCAAATCTGCAATTTGATCCTCAGGATAAAGCCATGGCCCCTCTGGCAATACACCAGAAAGCCAACTTTTTAGTGCGCCACAGCCATGACCCTTTTCAGCAGATATCAAAAAAGTTTCAACAAATCGGAAAGCTTCATTCATCATTTTTGTTAGAGCAAGAAGTTCTTCAGCATGTACTTTATCAATTTTATTAATAGCTAAAGCAACGGCTTTGTTATCAGGTAAGTCTTTCAACGCCTCCATGATTGCATCCACACCTTCTGTCTTTCCACGATGCGCCTCTATAAGCAAAACAGTGAGATCAGCATCTGCTGCTCCACTCCAAGCTGACTTAACCATCGCACGATCTAAACGTCGTTTTGGCCGAAAGATCCCTGGAGTATCCACAAATACGATTTGCGCATCTCCCTCAATTGCTACTCCACGAATTCGGGCTCGGGTAGTTTGCACTTTATGCGTAACTATTGAAACTTTCGCACCAACCATCCAATTGAGCAAAGTTGATTTGCCTACATTAGGCTCTCCAATTAGGGCGACAAATCCAGCACGAGTAATCATTTTTCCAAATTCTCCAGCATTTTTTTTGCGGCGGCTTGTTCTGCTTGGCGTTTAGATCCAGCCTCAGCTTGTGCCACCTCACCAGAGTGAAGTTGCACCTCTATCATAAATATTGGTGCGTGATCTGGCCCAGAACGAGAAATTTCAACGTATTTAGGGGGCAAGCCTTTTCGCGCTTGTGATAACTCCTGCAGAGTTGTCTTTGGGTCTCTCGCATCACCTTTTACCGACGAAATCCTTGAACCCCAAAGCCTAAGAATAAGATCTTGGGCGGCAAAAAAACCTCCGTCACAGTAAACCGCCGCGATTAAGGCTTCCATTGCATCCCCAAGCAAAGCTTCTTTTCTACGGCCGCCACTGATCATCTCAGAACGCCCTAATTTCAGCCGATCGCCAATTCCAATGGTACGGCCAACATCAGCACAGGTTTCTTTGCGTACCAACGCATTGAAACGTGGAGCCAGCTGACCCTCACTTGCATCTTTATCAGCATCAAGCAAAGCTTGTGCCATAACGAGGCCCAACACGCGGTCTCCTAAAAACTCTAGCCGCTCGTTATCTGAACGGGTTGAAGACGATACACTAGAATGGGTTAACGCTGTGATTAATAAGCTGGGATCATTAAAATTATATCCAATATCACCACAAAAATGTTGCAAATCATTGGATAGCTTAATCATAAATTGAGCAGCATGCACTAGACATTTAATTCACAGCCTTTAAGTAACGATCGCTACGCCAGCTCCAAAAGGCTAGCATCGATCGGCCCGCCGACGAAAATAGTATGCGATCTGCTCTCCCTACTATATCTTCTAAAGGCACAAACCCTACCCCTCCCGAAGATTGAGGTACCCGACTATCAGACGAATTATCTCGATTATCGCCCATAAAGAAAAAATGGCCCTTAGGCACAGAATACACTTTTGTCGAATCCAAATTGAGGCGCCCACCTAACTTCAAATCATCCTGATCCACAGTATCTAAAATTCCATGAGATACGCCGTTAGGAAGAAACTCAATATATCTCTTCTTAATACAATTACCACCCAATCCAACGACACCATTAGAGCAAATTGGTCTATTGCCCTGAGAACCCTGAGGCTTATAAACTTCAACAAAATCTTCAGTTGCGTTTATTTTCACCATCACCTCATTTATAAATAATCTACTATTTTTCATTTGAACTTTATCACCAGGCAAACCAATTAATCGCTTTATATAGTCGGTACCAGAAACAGGGTGCCTAAATACAACCACATCGCCACGTTCGGGCTCACTCCCTAAAATACGATCAGGTCGGCCTTTCAAAAAACCACAAAAATCGTCCGCATCTAGGTTTATCCCAAATTGAGAAATCTGGATTTTTGGGCATGAAGCATAGGAATATCCATAGGCCATCTTATTAACAAACAAAAAATCCCCAATAAGGAGAGTATCCTTCATTGACCCTGATGGAATCCAAAAAGGCTGGAAAAACAATGTACGAAACAAGCCAGCAATCAAAAGCGCATAAGCAACCGTTTTAATTGTTTCAAAAGCGCTCGCAGCGAAAGACTTATTATCAGTTTTGGCCATAGTATCCTCAGAACAAGCTACCGGCTATGTGATGTCGTTGTCGCGCAGAGTCAAGTTGGGGATGAATCAAAAATGCCTCTAATTGGCAGCGCTTCAATGACAATAAAAGCCTGTGCCCAAGGGTGGTCATCGGTAAGGGTACAGTGGATAACCGCGACATGGCCTTTGGGAGTCATCTGAGCCAATCTATCTTTGGCCCAACCAGTTACCTGCATCAGCGGTTGCCCACTTCCCAGGTTAGTTACGCTCATATCTTTCCAACTAATGCCCATTGCAAGCCCAGTACCCAGCGCCTTTGAACAAGCCTCTTTAGCGGCCCAGCGCTTCGCATAAGTGCCCACCACATCTTTACGGGATCCAGCTTTTTGCTGCTCTACCTCTGTAAATACTCTGTTTTTAAAACGACTACCAAAGCGATCAATAGTACCTTGTATGCGCTCAATATTTGCTAAATCACTACCAATACCTAAAATCATAACTGCGCGTCTAGCATTAACCTACGCATTTTATGTATAGCAGTGTCTAAGCCAGTAAAAATTGACTCACCAATTAAAAAATGACCAATGTTTAACTCTAAAACTTCTGGAATTGACGCTATCGGTGAAACATTTTCAAAAGTGATCCCATGCCCAGCGTGCACCTCAAGTCCTAACTTGTGGGCGAAAGTAGAACACTGGGAAATTCGAGTTAATTCCTCTAATGCAGATTTGTTACTGCCTTTTGCATGGTAGTCACAATAGGCGCCCGTATGAAACTCAACTACATTAGCTCCCACTTCAGCACTCGCTTCGAGTTGACGTTCATCAGGTTCTACAAAAAGAGATACTCGGCAACCCACATCTAACAAAGGCTTAATAAAATCTGACAATCGGCTCTGATCATTAACAACGTCCAATCCACCTTCCGTAGTTCGTTCTTCCCGTTTTTCTGGAACAATACATATTGCATGTGGACAAAACTTAAGTGCAATTTCTTGCATCTCTGAAGTGGAAGCCATTTCGAAGTTAAGTGGGATTGTAAGTGCTGCAACTAGGGCTTCAATGTCTTCATCTCTAATATGACGTCGATCCTCGCGTAAGTGTGCAGTTATACCATCAGCACCAGCAGTTTCTGCCAACAAAGCAGCACGAACAGGATCTGGAAAAATCCCACCTCGCGTGTTTCTTATAGTGGCTACATGATCAATATTAACACCAAGGCGTTGTCTTTTTGTCATTAAATTCTCTTTTCTTTAGGACTTAAAACTTAAGTCTTTACCCTTATTTAAGCTTTGTTTTTTTTCGGAGCTCTATCAGCTTAGCTGCCAGACGACCTTTTCGGCGATTTTTATAGGCCCTGATTGTTGGAACAGATAGATAATATGCTAGCAGTCCAGCACCCAAACCCAACGGGACACCACCCAAAAGCCACGGCAAGAAAACTGTGCTCCAAAAATCTGCTAAATATGTCCAATCGGCAGTTCTGTAAGTATATAAAGACTCGAAGTTATGCCATAGCTCTTGCGAGGCTTGGGCAAACATAACACCAAAGCCACCATCTACATTATTTTCCGATCCAACGCCCAGCATAACATTACCAATATTCAAAGCTAAAACTCCAATTGGAATATAGGTCAGAGGGTTGCCAAAAAATGTACCCAGTAGAGATGCAAGAATGTTAGCCCTCATAAACAACGCTAAAATGGCTGCCAAAATAAAATGGAGACCAAAAAAGGGACTAACTGACACAAAAACTCCAACAGCTATACCACGCGCAATTTCCTCGGGCGTA
Source organism: uncultured Planktomarina sp. (assembly GCA_905182325.1). Classification (GTDB taxonomy): domain Bacteria; phylum Pseudomonadota; class Alphaproteobacteria; order Rhodobacterales; family Rhodobacteraceae; genus Planktomarina. The sequence continues at coordinate 18,992 of CAJJBD010000051.1, forward strand.
CCTGGCAAACGAGTTACCCGATGTTTAACATATTGATAGGCACGGCTCCAGCCACCCTTTGGGTAGAAGCCTTCCCAAACAGCCCTTCCTACACCACGTCTGTCACGTCGTCTAAAAACCAAGTCGTGTCCTACTCATCGTCAAAAGCAGCAATATCTCTACCCAAATCTGGTTCACGGTATCGACAAACCTCTGCCACATCGTTTTCTGCTTCTAGCGCTGTCAGCACCATGTGCAATTGTGACACGTCACGCAATTCTAAATCTATGATCAATTTAAAGTAGTCTGGCTTGCGATCAACAAAATGCATATCTGCAATATTTGCATTTTGATCACCAATCAAACTACAAATACGACCCATTACACCAGCTCCATTACGTATTGTGATTTGAATGCGGACTGGATGAGTTGCCGCATGCTGACCATCCCTCCAATGCAAATCTAACCAACGATCCATTTGATTCTCATAGTTCTGGAGATTGTTACAATCAATGGTATGAACAACGACACCTTGACCACGAAATGTAATTCCAACAATACGCTCACCTGGCAAGGGATGACAGCAATCAGCATGATCAAATTTCTGGTCAGATCCCAAGCCAATAACTGAACGTGACAAGTCTACCTCATCTGCATCGCGTATTTTAAGATCGGGATAGAGCTCAGAAACCACTTCTCGAGCAGCAATTTCTGCACTTCCCAATCGTGCCAAAAGTTCTTCGGCACTAAGAAGACCAAAGTGCTTTGCTGCTGTACTTAAAGCCCGATCAGTTGCCTTTTTATGAACATTTTCAAAAGCAACTCGAGCAAATTCACGCCCTAAGTTTATAAACTTTTCTCGATCAGCCTCCCTGAGGCTGCGGCGAATAGCAGTTTTAGCTCGTCCTGTAGCAGCTATGTCGATCCAGTTTGCTGGTGGGGTCTGTCCTTCAGCCGTAACAATTTGGACAGATTGCCCATTACGTAGACGGGTCCAAAGCGGAACTCGTATTCCATCAACCTTAGCCGAAACACATGCAGACCCAATTCGAGTATGGATTGCATAAGCAAAATCGATTGGAGTTGCCCCTCGAGGCAACTTAATTACTTCTCCTTTTGGAGTAAAACAAAACACCTGATCAGTATACAACTCCAGTTTAACTGCTTCTAAAAACTCTCCATGATCACCCTCTGAACCAAAGCGTTCAGTCAGCGAAGCAATCCAATCTGATGGATCCAGGGCAAAATGATTTTTTACCCGTTCACCGTCTCTATACGACCAAGTTGCAGCGGCCCCCTTTTCTGCAACCTGGTGCATCGCTTTTGTCCGAATTTGTACCTCTACCCGCCGTGCGTTGCGCCCAGAGACTGTGGTGTGAATACTGCGATACCCATTTGACTTAGGCTGGCTGATATAATCCTTAAACCGCCCAGGAACAGAGAGCCATCTTTGGTGTATGACGCCTAAAGCTCGATAACAATCAGCTTCATTTTCAACAATAACTCTAAAGCCATAGATATCAGACAGACGTGAGAACGATAGCTGTTTTGTCTGCATTTTTCGCCAAATTGAATAAGGTTTTTTTGCTCTGCCAAAAACTTCTACTGCGATCTTTGATTTAGCCATCTCGTGCAATAAATCAGCATTAATTTTTTCGACTACATCGTCAGTTTCGTTCTGGAGTTTTATGAACCTTCTAATAATTGATTGGCGGCCTTCAGGATTTAAAACTTGAAACGCCAAATCTTCGAGTTCTTCACGAAGCCAGTGCATACCCATACGGCCAGCTAACGGAGCGTAAATATCCATCGTTTCTCGGGCTTTTTGTTCTTGTTTAATGGGTATCATGGAACGGATAGTACGCATGTTATGCAATCTATCCGCCAGTTTTACCAAAGTAACTCTGACATCTTTTGATGTTGCCATAATTAGTTTTCTAAAATTTTCTGCCTGCTTCGTGACCGTCGAAGAGAGTTGCAGATTTGTAAGCTTTGTAACTCCATCCACAAGTTCTGCTATTTCGCGATTAAAAAGCCTTTCAATATCAGCAAAACTAGCTTTCGTATCTTCAATAGTATCGTGTAAAAGTGCTGTCACTATCGAAGCATCGTCCAAGTGTTGGCCTGCTAACAAACTAGCTACGGCAACTGGATGCGTATAGTATAGTTCACCAGATCGACGCAACTGTCCCTCATGCATCTCACGACAGAAATAATAAGCTTTACTTATAAATTTGGCATTAGTCGACGGGTTGTAAGCACGGATCTGACCTATCAGGTCATCAGCAGTGATCATTCACCCATACCCTTAGCTTTGGCCCTGAGCTTCCATCAAAGCACGGAGAAGTTTTTCATCATTAACTTCACCATCTGCTGGCTTGTCAGGCTCGCCACCCATTAACAGAGCCATAGAGTCTTCTTCTGGCTCATCCACCTCAATTTGAGTTTGATTACTTTCAATCAACCGCTCTAGCAGGTCTTCAACCACTTGTGTTTCATCTGCAATCTCACGTAAGGATACTACAGGGTTTTTATCGTTGTCACGGTCCACAGTTACTGGTGATCCACTCGAAATCTCGCGCGCTCGATGAGCCGCCAACATAACTAAATCAAATCGATTTGAGACTTTGTCTACACAGTCTTCAACTGTAATACGCGCCATACTAATCTCCCACTCGATAAATCAAGTTTCTTATGTATGAGCGAACACAAAAAAACGCAATAGTCAAAAATGGATTTACTGCTCTGCAACAGTAGATATGCCTTCACGGTCACCCTCAGACAAATTAGCATACATTTCGGTGACCGTTAGACCGGATACAGGGTGTTCCCAATGCGGATTAATATCCATTAATGGCTTTAAAACAAAAGCTCTGTTTTGGATTCTAGGGTGTGGCAAGATCATTTCAATGGGTGCTTGTTTAAGTTGATCCGACATTGGCAGGTTATGCCATTTTGCGTATTCTTCTAAGCTTGGAAAAATCTGAGTGCCAAACGCTAACAAATCCAAATCTAATACCCGTCCACCCCAACGGCTATCGCGCCTCCTACCAAAAAGAGCTTCAATTTCATGTAAAAGCTTTAATAAGTCCTCTGGGTTTCCTCCAAAGTCAAACATAACTACAGCATTAATGTAATCAGGTCCCATACCAGCTGGAAAACAGGGGGTTATGAAAAATCTGCTAGCGTTTAACAATCTAGCTGTTCGCATTCGAATTGTGGCCAACGCAAATTTTAAGGTCGTAAGTGGTGGCCCTACTTCAGAGGTTAGGTTCCCACCAAGAGCAACCAATACTTTAGACAACTTGAATTCAGAGATTTGCATCTTAGGTAATTACAGTATTCATTTTACAAATTAAGTTGTACATAACTAATTTATTTTTAATTAAAAATATAGTCGACTAAAACTTTACAACGCAAAAGTACACATGAAAGGTTTGAACCATGTTCTATAGTGACGAACGTTTAGCCTTATTTATTGATGGAGCAAATCTACACGCGGCCACCAAATTGTTAGAATTTGAAATTGACTTCAAGCTCCTACATGAAGAATTTTCAAAGTACGGTAAATTGTTGAGGGCTTATTATTATACAGCATTAATAGAAAATGATGAGCATTCTGGGATTAAACCACTAGTTGACTGGTTGAATTACAACGGCTTCACTATGATCACTAAACCTGCAAAAGAATTTATTGATAGCCAAGGTAGCCGCAAAATCAAAGGTAACATGGATATTGAGTTAACAGTAGACGCGATGGAGCTGGCACCTCATGTTGACCATATTATATTGTTTTCTGGCGACGGCGATTTCAGGCCAATGGTTGAATCAGTACAGCGACAGGGTGTTAGGGTCACTGTAGTATCCACAACCCGCAGCCAACCACCTATGATAGCAGATGAATTGAGGCGGCAATGCGACAATTTTATCGAGTTAGACACATTACGTAAAACAATTGGCCGGTCTTCACGTAAATAATTTCATAACCGACAAAAAACACAGAGTATTTTCAATCAAAATAGGCTAGACGATCTTCACCAACAGTTCTAGGCAGTATGGCAAAGGATGCCGATGATGAATAAGCCTCCACTCCAACTTTACCTCGCGGCGCCACGTGGTTTTTGTGCAGGCGTGGATAGAGCGATAAAAATTGTTGAAATGGCGCTGCAGAAATGGGGAGCACCAGTATATGTTCGTCATGAAATTGTTCACAACAAATTCGTCGTAGACAGTCTACGTGATCAGGGTGCTATTTTTGTTAAAGAGCTAGATCAATGCCCAGATGATCGCCCCGTAATATTTTCTGCGCATGGAGTACCAAAATCAGTACCTGAGGCAGCACAGGCTCGAAACATGGTCTTCGTAGATGCGACTTGCCCCCTAGTAAGTAAAGTCCATATCGAAGCTGACCGTCATAATCAAAATGGCATGCAAATGATCATGATCGGCCACGCTGGGCATCCAGAAACCATTGGGACCATGGGCCAACTGCCAGATGGGGAAGTCCTTTTGGTGGAAACCGAGGCTGACGTAGCACAGGTTGAAGTGCGTGATCCAAAGCAGTTGGCGTACATAACTCAAACCACCCTTTCTGTAGATGATACAGCCGAAATTGTTATAGCCCTGCAGACCCGGTTTCCAGAAATTGTGGGCCCCCACAAGGAAGATATTTGCTATGCAACAACAAACAGGCAAGAAGCTGTGAAAGCAATTGCACCCCTCTCAGACGCATTGCTTGTTGTAGGGGCGCCAAATTCCTCCAATTCAAAACGACTTGTCGAGGTTGCCTCAAGGGCCGGTTGTAAATACTCTCAGCTGGTTCAACGAGCCAAAGACATTGATTGGCGGGCTTTGAAAAGTATAAAAAGTGTTGGCATTACAGCTGGAGCATCTGCTCCAGATATTTTGATTCAAGAAGTAGTTGAAGCTTTTTCAGATCATTATGAAGTAAATGTTGAATATGTGAAAACTGCAGAAGAAAATGTAAACTTTAAAGTTCCCCGTATTCTACGAGAAGTTGGATAATAATATCTAGGACCCGTGAATGATGAGTTATTTAACAACTACTAAATTACGAATTTTTTCAAATTAATACGCAGGAATATTATGGCTGATAATCAAACTCTCACCGTTTATGATAATAAAATACAAGACTATATTAAACTGACTGCAGAGCCAGCCAGCCAGTCCCTTTTAGCATTCATCAAAGACATCGCTGATGGTGGGAGGGTGCTGGATCTAGGTTGCGGTCCTGGTGGCGCTGCCGCAGAGATGGCCCAATGTGGCCTCAAAGTGGATGCGATTGATGGTAGCCAAAAAATGGTTGACGCAGCAAAGAAATATCCAGGAGTGACCGCTTGGAAAGCGACGTTTCATGACTTACCCAAACAGCCAAGATATGACGGTATCTATGCAAATTTTTCGCTTTTACATGCCAAGCGTTCAGACTTTTTAAAACATATAAGGGCTTGCTATTGTGCTTTGTTCCAGAGGGGTATTTTTCACCTTGGAATGAAGCTTGGGACTGGTGAGAAGCGTGATAACCTCGGCCGATTTTATACCTATTATTCAGTTGATGAACTTACAGAAATTCTAGTAGGTGAAGGGTTCACGGTCAAACACAAAAAGGAAGGTGAGGAGATGGGCCTGGCTGGCAAAGTAGAGCCATTCATAATGATAAAAGCCTATGCATAATCTAGTTGCATATACTGACGGCGCTTGTAGTGGAAACCCAGGGCCAGGCGGTTGGGGAGTAGTTTTGCAGGCTAAGTCAGGTTCACAGCTAACAAAGCAAAGTGAATTAAACGGTGGGGCCGCCGAAACGACAAATAACCGCATGGAGCTTGTTGCTGCTATTTCAGCCCTAGACGCCCTATCACGTCACTCTCAAATCACCATTGTAACAGACAGTGTTTACGTCAAGGACGGGGTAACAAAATGGATATTTGGGTGGAAAAAAAATGGCTGGTTAACTGCAGCTAAAAAACCCGTTAAAAATGAAGATCTATGGAAAAAGCTTGATTCAGTACAAAGTCAGCATGATGTAACATGGGAGTGGGTTAAAGGTCACGCTGGCCACCCAGAGAATGAGCTGGCAGATGAACTGGCGCGCGCAGGAATGGCTCCATATAAATTATAAACTGAACCGGTTAATCTAGCCGTCCTGGCAAACTCCTGCTTTGTAAAAAAATACCAGCACTTTGTGATTTTTTTCCAGAAACTTGCACTTCAAGTAACATTATTGCCCCACTTCCACAGGCGATCTCAGCTCCACCAAGAACTTCACCTGGAACGCCAGAACCATCACTAGGCATTGAGGACAGCACCTTCAACCGCCGATCACCCATCATACACCAGGCACCCGGAAATGCAGATAAACCCCTAATTTGGCGGTCAACCTCTAAATTAGATTTACTCCAATCTATCCGAGCCTCTGATTTATCAATTTTTTTTGCGTAACGAGCACCATTACTGTCCTGTTTGACCCCAGGGTAACTAGTTATATCTGCCAGAACATCAACAATTGCTTTAGCTCCCAACATTGACAAACGATCATGTAATTGAGCAGATGTTTCAGTAATCCCAATAACTAAATCTCTGCAATATCGGATGGGCCCAGTATCTAATCCCACATCCATATCCATAATGCAGATACCAGTTTGACTATCACCAGCCATAATTGCACGATTGATTGGCGCAGCACCCCGCCATCTTGGCAAAAGGCTAGCGTGAATATTTAAGCATCCAAAAACTGGCAAGTTAAGTAGTACTTCCGGTAGTAATAGGCCATAGGCCACCACAACTGTGACATCTGCTTTATGATCTGCAAAGGCATCAACATCTGTCGAATTATCAAAATTAGTTGGAGTAAAGATCGGCCACCCACGTTTTTCAGCTAGTTGGTGTACCGGTGAAAGGCGCAACTTTTGGCCGCGTCCTGCTTTACGTGGAGGTTGACTATAAACGGCTATAATATCATGCCCAGACGCAGCCAAAGCTTCCAGCGCAGGCACAGAAAAACCTGGTGTGCCCATGAAAACTATGCGCATAGCTTTTGCGCCTTTTTAATAAGCATTTTCTTTTTGAGCTTTGACAGATTATCGAAATACATGCGTCCGTTCAGATGATCAATTTGATGCAACGTGGAACGCGCCCAAAGCCCGACTAAATCTTTTTCTTGGATCTCACCAAACTCATTTAAATAGCGAACAGTAATACCACGTGGACGTTTGATCTCTGAGGACACGTATGCCAAGTTAGGACTTGCTTCTTCACCAACTTCCATTTTTTGAGATACATGCAAAACCTCAGGGTTAGCCATGCGAATCACCTGATCGCGCTCCAAGGAAGCATCCACGACGGCCAAACTTAGACCAATACCCAGCTGTGGTGCTGCTAACCCAACCCCTGGCATCCCCTCCATAACACTAATCATATATTGCCATAATTGTAGAATTTCAGAAGTAGCCTCAGGGACATGTTTGGCCTTAGCCTTCAAGCATGGGTGAGGCCAAGACACAATTTTAGAGTTCATGATCGCGCCTGTTCTCTTTTTAACTTTTGCATTTTTCGTGTAATCAACTGTCGACGCAATGGCTTTAGATAATCAATGAAAAGTTTGCCGTCTAAATGATCTAATTCATGTTGTGCACATGTAGCCCATAGTCCCTCAAAACGATCTTGGTGCAATTCGCCATCAAGCCCCAACCATCGCATTTCAACAGTGGTAGGGCGTTCCACATCACCATACTGTTCGGGAATAGAAAGACATCCTTCCTCATAAGTATTCGTCTCTTCGGAGCTCCACACTGTTTCAGGATTCAACAAAACCATTGGGCTTGGTGCAACACCCTCCTCCTTGACACAATCCATTACAAACAACCGGCTCATTACACCAACCTGCGGTGCAGCGAGCCCAATGCCTGGAGCAGCATACATTGTTTCTAGCATATCTTCAGCTAAACGCTTGATTTCAGAAGTGACCTCACCTAACGAGACAGCTGTCTTTTTTAAACGCGGATCAGGATGAATAAGTATAGTACGTAAAGTCATATTAACATATTATTCAATGCACGGCCCAACCGCAATTCCCAGATAACACTTTTATTCAAAGTTTTTAATTCATGGAATTAATTTGTCTCCACAACATAGAGACAAAGAATGAATAACAGCCTATGGCTAACCTTACGTTTTTTACAACATACATAAGTTTTAGGAAAATTATGAACTTTGATGAGAACATAGATCGCCGAAATACCCATTCAGAAAAATGGGATGCCATGGAAACTCGGTACGGTGTTTCGGCAGATGACGGTATTTCGATGTGGATTGCTGATATGGATTTTCGGCCACCTCAAGTTATTCAGGTTGCCTTGTCAGACATGCTCAAACATGGGATTTATGGCTACTTTGGAGATCCAGATGCCTACATAAGGTCAATTCAATGGTGGATGAAGCACCGCCATGGTTGGGACGTACCTCGATCAGGAATTTTTACCACCCACGGGTTAGTTAATGGTACCGCAATGTGTGTAGACACCTTCACAGATCCTGGTGACGGTGTAATTCTATTTACACCAGTATACCATTCCTTTGCCAAAGTGATTAGCGAAAATGATAGGCAGGTCATTGAAATGGAATTGATTAGTAGCAACGGCCGCTACGAGATGGATTTCGACACTTATGATGCAACAATTCCAACAAATGCTAAGATGGTAGTGCTTTGCTCACCGCATAACCCTGGCGGCCGTGTTTGGACCCGTTCTGAATTGGAACAGCTAGCCACCTTTGTACGCCGCCATGATCTAATTTTGGTTAGTGACGAGATCCATCATGACCTGACATTTGGAGCAAAACATACGCCAATGGCCCTGATCAAAGGTATTGAAGACCGGCTAATAATGATGACTTCAACAACTAAGACATTTAATATTGCAGGTGGGCATGTAGGCAATGTCATTATTGAAAATCCAGATCTGCAAGTTCGTTTTACAAAAAGAATGGCAGCACTTGGACTTTCCCCCAACTCATTTGGTTTGCACATGGCCACCGCAGCCTATTCCCAAGACGGGGCCACTTGGGTAGACGAACTCATTAAATACTTAGACGGCAACCGTGAGTTATTTGATGCTGGGATCAATGCTATTCCTGGGCTTAAATCAATGCAACTTGAGGCTACTTACTTGGCATGGGTGGATTTTTCCAGAACAGGAATGACTAAAGAAGACTTTATAGCTCGAGTTGAAAATCACGCCAAAATTGCTGTTAACTATGGCTCAACATTCGGTAGTGGTGGCGAACATTTTTTGCGTTTCAATATCGGCACAACTCGCGCAAATGTGAAATTAGCGGTAGTAAAAATGCAAGAGGCCTTCAAGGATCTACAATAAAACCCCTCCTCTAGACGGAACGGTACTTAGTGAGGACCAATCAAAGCTATAGGAGTCGCTGAAGCCTGCTCAAAGTCTAGTGGTGCTTTGTCTTCAGCACGGGTGTTGCGTTTAAACTCGTACCTCATCTCCCCAGCTTCCTCTTCCGAGGCTACTATCAAACACTGGTATAGATGCTTACTTCCATCATACAAATCCACTAAACCACGCAACTGGGGGGCGTCGTCTACGTCAACAGAAAAGCCATGGCCCCAATACTTTAGAATAGTCAGGATCTCTGAACCTACACGAATTCGCAATCGACTCTGTTTGCGGAGACTTTGCTTTCGCGCAGATTCTAGGCTTTTTACAACCTCTTTTGGCAAAAATGTTGTCATTACTGTCTCCCCACGCCAAAACTTGATCAAAAATCAATATAAGGTCAAGTTGACTTTGAAATGTTTCAATTACCGATCACTAACGGAGTTTTTCTATTCCTCAGGACGTGCTCCATATTGGGGTCATACAAAGCGGAGTTCACAAAATCTTGTTGCTCTTTGAGTGCCGGTCCCAATAAAATTAGAGCAGTGCGTGTGATTTTAGCAGCCCGTACCTTTTTACGTATATCGCCTAACGTACCCCTAATTATAATTTGGTCTGGCCAGCTGGCTCGATAGGCAACGACGACTGGGCAATCAACGCCGTAATACGGAACTAAAACCCTTTCAATTTCACGTATATTTCGAATCGCCAGATGAATTGCTAACGTCGTACCAGAGACTGCAAAATTTTCGAGTGTCTCCCCTGCTGGCATCGAAGTTGACTTCATAGACATCCGGGTCAAGACGATAGATTGTGCTATTCCAGGGATGGTTAACTCCTGCTTTAAGGCTGCCGCGACCGCAGTATAAGCTGGGACACCAGGAATTATCTCATATTCGATCCCATCTGCACGCAGAAGACGAATTTGCTCGGCAATCGCCCCATAAAGAGAGGGGTCTCCAGAATGTACACGAGCCACGTTTTGCCCTTTAGCGTGCGCTGCCGTAATTTCAGCATGCGTTTCATCTAAGGTCATCGGAGCAGTGTCGACCACACGCGCATTTTTAGGGGCACAGTCAACAACCTCCACAGGCACTAAAGATCCAGCATATAGACACACTGGGCACTCTCCAATAATGCGAGCTGCTTTCAGGGTTAGTAATTCAGGATCACCAGGGCCTGCTCCTATAAAAAATACAGTCATGCTTGTTTCCCATCTCCACCAGCAAATAAATCACCATCTATTTTCCGTGCATATCCGCGGGGTGTAAACATACGTGGTCCCTCACCTAATTGCGTTAACCGTGAATTTGAAGAACCAATTAAAACTACTGTCAACATATCAACCTCATCAACTTGTAGGTCTTTCAGCCTGCGGTACCAGATATACTCATCTGGTCGACCCAGGGAACTCGCCAACATCACTGGCGTATCTGAAGGTCGGTATTTCAATAAAATATCGCGAGCCTCCGCCATTAATGTGCGACGTGTTTTGGAGACCGGATTATACAGCGCAATCACAAAATCTCCCTCGGCAGCAGCGAGAAGGCGACGCAATATATCTTGGCGTGGAGTGAGCAAGTCTGACAACGATATTGTACAAAAATCATGACCTAGCGGAGCACCCCCCCGAGCGGCAGCTGCTTGTAATGCAGAGACCCCAGGTGAACAAATCACCTCGATGCGGTGGGCTGCATCACTAACACCCGAATGCTCCAGGCTCCTATCTAACAACTCAAACACCAGAGCACCCATAGCATAAATGCCAGCATCACCTGAACAAACTAATGCCACATTTTTACCCTTACCCGCCTGTTCTAATGCATATCGACATCGGGCTTCTTCACCACCTAAAGGAAAATCTGAACGGGTTTTTCCCGCTGCCAACGGACCCAACAAATCAATATAGAGGCCGTACCCGACGAGTTCCTCCGCATCAGCAATAAGCCGCGATACCTCAGGCGTACGCCAAGAAGCTTGACCTGGACCAATTCCAACAACAGAAAGCCTTCCACGGGCAGCCCCACGCAACACGATCAGAGGACTTTGATGCCTGCAAAGAGCCACAGTGGCATTTGCACTCTTACGTTTTTTGAACCAAAGTTCACCCACATTACCAATTTGTGCCAAAGCAGCCGCCTCCGATACACCATGGCAACCCACTTCTGCAAAGACCACCTCTGATGGCGTAGCTAAACGCGGAGTCTCCATCTCGAGTTCTGCAGATGAAAAGAGTCGTAGCGGTGAATTCAACGCTTTTGCTAAATCAATGATTGCGGGCTCATCTGCTTTTAAAGCAATCGTGTTGACTGAATGCACAGCCGCATCGCATACCCCAGC
>CAJJBD010000052.1 GCA_905182325.1 uncultured Planktomarina sp.
GGGAAAAAGGATAGCGAAACACCTAACCAATGTAATGGGTGGCACGATTGCTGTAATTACGGCTGTTTTAGTGGTTAATATTGATATTGAGCCTGTATGGATATGGTGGGTGTTGCCAACAGCATTAATAGTCCCATTTATTGTTTGGTGGAATCGGAAAGTTTTGAAATGAAGTTACAAAGCATGTAACTTGCATTTGACTAAGTCATTGTTAGCATTGAAATGCAGTAGTAACAAAAGCAACGCTTAATAGAAGTAAAGTTACATAGATGTTACATAGTCTAAAATTACATTAATGTTATCAATAACTTACATTATTGGAACTATTGAGTGGGAATAGTTAACGAAAATTTCAATTTAGATGAAATATTTCTTTGCAAACTCAACTGGGTCAAACACCAAGGTATTGTGCCTTAAGTCCAGGGTTGCCTAACAATTCCAATGAATTTCCGTGCCATGCTACCAGCCCTTTATCGAGAATATAGTGATGATCTGACAGCTTAGCCAGAGCTGATATATTTTTGTCTACCACAAGAATTGATTGGCCACTTTCTTTTAGAGAATACAGACTATTCCAGATCTGTTTCCGGACCAAAGGTGCCAGACCTTCTGTCGCCTCATCCAGTATTAGTAACTTGGGGTTAGTCATAAGAGCTCTACCAATGGCAAGCATTTGTTGCTCTCCACCTGATAGTTGACTCCCTAAATTTCCTAATCGCTCGCTTAAACGAGGAAATAGTTCTAAGACTTTCCGCTCTGTCCAACTACTTTTCTGGGCAGCATGCGGGGGCCGATAAAAAGTGGTAAGGTTCTCACGCACCGACAAATTTGGAAATATTTGTCGGCCTTCAGGCACAAGTCCTATACCGGATTGTGCTATTTCGTAAGGTGACGCTATTATTGAGCTAACTCCAAATCGATTAATCACACCTGAAGTAGGAAGCAACTGGCCCATAATGGTCCGAATAGTTGTTGATTTACCCATGCCGTTGCGCCCCATTAATGAAACACATTGGCCAGCCTCTATTTGTAGATCTATGCCAAAAAGTACCTTACCAGTACCATACCCTGCCGTAACTCCCGAGAGCTCCAAAATCATTCATCACTCCCAAGGTAAGCTTCGCGTACCAGTGTATTATTACTGATTTCATTGGGAGACCCGGAGGCTATCACAGCTCCCTCCACCAATACACTAATTCTTTCCGCTAGTTGGAACACAACGTCCATGTCATGTTCAATTAGCAAGATCGTTGTATCGCCTTTTAAGCCTGCAATTACCTTTGTCATGAAAACAGTGTCTTCTGGACCAGCGCCCGCCATAGGTTCATCAAGAAGCACCAATACTGGTTGCATCGCCAATGCCAGTGCAAGCTCTAAAAGTCGCCGTTCCCCGTGCGCTAAATCCGAAACATTCCTGTCAGCCATGTGCTCTATACCAACCCTTTTCAGGATTGCTAGGCCACCATCTATTAGATCTGGATCATTGAATGCTGGCTTGAAAAAACGAAAGGTTTTCCGCGAGTGAGAGATCTTAGCAACGATAGCATTTTCAAGAACAGAAAAATCCATAAGAACATTACTTATTTGAAAAGAACGCCCAATACCTAAAAGGGCACGGTTTGAGACGGAAGTATTGGTAATGTTTTTTCCATCCAACAAAATCTCTCCAAAGTCAGGTGTTAAGTTTCCAAATATTTGGCTAATGAGTGTCGTTTTTCCAGCCCCATTGGGCCCAATTAAGGCGTGAATTTCACCTTTCTGAATATTGAGTGAGACATTATCTGTAGCCGTGAGAGCACCAAATTTCTTTTTTACTGAGCGTAATTCTAAAATGGAACTTGTCATTGATCTTTCCTAGCCGCAGGCCTTGTAAACCTGTTGCCTACTACGCCCATCAAACCACCCTTTCCAAAGAGAACGACTGCAATCAATAATGGACCAAATATTATCATCCAGTTCTCAGCAATAGATGGGAAAACAACGTGGAGAAGATCTGGCAAAAGTTCCTCAAGAAGTAGAAAGACTATAGCCCCGACTAGTGGGCCAGCCACGTAAGTCAGGCCGCCAAGTATTATAATTATCATCAAATCACCAGATCGCGTCCAGTGCATAATGTCAGGTGAGACAAACTCCTGCCAAGAGGCGAAGAGACAACCGGAAACCCCACAAATAACAGCGGATATTACATAACCTGTTATTTTAAACTTCAAGGGATTTAGCCCCATTGCCTCGACTCTATTTTCATTAGATTTTATTGCTTGAAGGATTACCCCAAACCTTGATCTAATCAGGAGCATTAGCACTATGCTAACAAAAACCAAGGTCAAGAAAATTAAATAATAAAGACGTAATGGCTCATATAGATCAATAAAAATAAAATCAGACCTATCCATAATCAACCCATCATCACCACCAAATTGTTCTAGGCTGACAAAAAAGAAATATAACATTTGGGCAAATGCCAGTGTGATCATAATAAAGTATATACCACTAGTTCGGAGGGCTAAAAAACCTATAACCAGTCCTAATATACCACAAGTTATCACTGAAATAAGCAGTTGGTACCAACCGTTATCCATCCCATAATACTGACTAATCCCTGCGCAATAAGCACCAATTCCCATAAAAGCCGCATGCCCAAATGACACCATACCGCCAAATCCAAAAACAATGTTTAAACCCATCGCTGCCATTCCCAGCAACATAATCCTCATGACCACATCATTCCAAAATGGAAGGTCAAATGCTGCAGTGAAAATCGGGAACAATGCAAGTAAGAACAGTATCACCCATAGTGTAGTAAACTTTTTCAGCAGATCTAAAATCATCTGATCAAGCTCCTTTGGGCGGAAATAATCCCGTCGGTTTGAAAACTAAAACTACAGCCATTAAAATATAAACACTCATGGACGCCAACGCTGGGCCAGCCGTATCTGCCGTTGGTCCACTCATAAATGTCCTAAACAACATTGGTAACATCACCCTCCCAATAGTGTCTACAAGGCCAATGATAATAGCAGCGATAAATGCGCCTCGAACAGATCCGATGCCACCAATAATTATAACGACCAACGAGAGGATCAAAAGTGGCTCCCCCATACCAGGTTCAACCGAGGTAAGAGGCCCTATCATCATCCCCGCCAAACCAGCAAAAGTGGCACCAGCTGCAAATATAAAACGGAAAAGGATTTTTATATTAATACCGAGAGCTGCTGTCATTTCTGGATTACTAGCACCGGCACGAACCATTGCGCCTACGCGTGTCCGCGAAACAAAAAGGTGGATTGCCACAGCGCATACCAATCCAACCAAAATGATTAGAATACGAAAAACTGGATACGGGGTGTCTGGTAGAATTTCAATAAAGCCTGCCAGAGAGGGCGGAAAGTTTGAAAATAGAGCAGCTGGTCCAAAGGTAATTCTAATAGCCTCATTGAAAAATAGAATAAGCCCAAAGGTTGCCAAGACCTGATCCATGTGGTCGCGCCGATAGAGGTGTCGTATAATTAGCCACTCCAGCAAGTAGCCACAAAAAAATGTAATAGGTATAGCGGCAAGAATTCCTAAATAAAAATTATTGGTTGCGATAGTTACGGCAGAAGCCGCGTAGGCGCCAATCATAACCTGTGACCCGTGCGCTAAAAACACGAAGTCCATGATACCCAAAATCAAAGTGAGTCCAGCGGCTATTAGAAATAATGTGATGCCGGCTTGCAGGCCGTTGAAAACCTGTTCAAGTAACAATGTTGCTGTCATATTTTTGTACTATCGAGATAAAATTAATTTTTAATGCATGACGCTGTCGACGCTAAGACTAACGTCGACAACTTTAATTAGTCTTTTTAGAACTTACAATCTTGAGCGTAGGCATCACCATGATTTTCAAAAACAGTATCAATGATTTTTGACGTAACCACACCATCAGTGTCCTTAACAACCTCTCTTAAATAGAAATTTTGAATTGGAAATTGATTACTATTCATTTGTAAAGAACCACGAGTGGTTGGAATATCGCCTGCAGCAAGTACCGCACGCATTTTAGCAGTATCTTTACTGCCCGACTTCGCAACGGCGTGGTCAATCGCAAGAATAGTATCATATGCCTGAGCTGCGTAGAAAGACGGATAGCCCCCAAACTTCGATTTATAATCTGCTACAAATCGATTGTTAATCGCGTTGTCGAGGTCAGGTGACCAAGTCTGTGTGCTTATTGTGCCTAATGCAGTATCTTTTAGAGCTGGCAAGGAAATTCCATCTACACTAAATACAGTGTATAATTTACTAACATTGTCCATGCCGGCTTGGTTCCACTGCTTGACGAAATTAACACCCATTCCTCCTGGCTGAAATATGAATGTGGCTGCAGGCTTTGCGGCCCGTAGTACCGATAATTCAGCTTGGAAATCAGTTTGACCAAGCTTTGTATAAACTTCGCTGACGATCTCACCTTTGTAGAACCTCTTAAATCCCTCTATCATGTCTTTTCCAGCCTGATAGTTTGGGGCCATTGCATACACAGACTTAACACCGGCTGAGTTCATGTACTTGCCCATTGCCTCAGGTGTTTGGTCATTCTGCCAAGACATTGAAACAAAGTTTTTATGGCAGTTACTACCAGCAAGTGGTGATGGACCCGCATTTGAACTTATCAGCAACGTATCGGCGCGCGTCACTTGTTTGTGGATAGCCATCATTAGGTTTGACCATATTATCCCACCTATAACGTCTACTTTTTCACTCTTAATTAATTTATTTGCTAATTGCTTGGCCACATCTGGTTTGCGCTGATCATCCACAAAAATGACCTCAGCATCCATTCCACCAAGTTTTCCACCTTTGTGCTCCATGGCAAGTTCAACAGCATTTTTCATTTGTTTGCCAATGATCCCCGCCCCACCAGACAGAGTTGTCATGTAACCAACTTTAATTGTTTCAGCAAACGCCACACTGGCACTAGCAAGAAAGCCCGCAGCAAGTGCAGCAGTAATAATTTTATTGTCCATTTTCTTCTCCCGTTAAGACACCTTAAGTTCTGAGGTATTTCAAAATGACCACACAAATATTAAAATTTGCCAATTAAGATTAAAGGCAAAACTCCTGTTAAAAGTCATTTTTGGTGTCTTGCTAATTTTTGTTGTAAATATCGGATGAGGTCAACACCTATATACAGATCTAACTATTTAAACTTTAAGTCTAAAAGTAGATATAAATTTATTTATATGAAGTTGAAGTATATTAAATAGTGCAACTGAAAAAACCGTGAGAATTATGAAACAAATATCTAATATCGAAATTTTAGGAGGTGGGCCCGCCGGTCTATATACTGCGATTTTGGCTCGCAAACTCCTACCCAATGTAAGAGTCCGCGTTACAGAACAAAACGCCGAGGGTGCAACATTTGGCTTTGGCGTTGTATTTTCAAAAGAGGCCCTAGAGTTTCTTCGTCAGGATGACCCTGAGACCCACCAGCTACTTAGACCTCTGATGGAAAGTTGGGAAGATATTACACTTAATCTGCCATCCGGTAGCGTCACTTTGGACGGAGTTGGCTTCACAGCAATTAGCCGACTTAAATTAATTGAAGTATTAAAGGATCGTGCAGTTAATTTAGGCGTTACAATCCGTTTTAACAAAGCACTAAAATCGCTGGATGAGCTTGAGGCTGACATTGTGATCGGAGCCGATGGCTTGCATTCATTAATGCGACGCACTTTGGAAACTAAATTTAAACCAAAAATTGAATATTTTAATAATCACTTTGCCTGGTTTGGAGCAAATATTCCTTTTGACACACTGACCCAGACCTTTATCGAAACAGCCAAGGGGGCACTCAATGCACACCACTATCGTTTTTCTCCCACTCTAAGCACTTTTATAGTTGAATGTGATGGTCAAACGTTCAAATCTCTGGGTTTCGATAAAATGGATGAGAATAAAAGTGCCGCTACTTGTACAAAATTATTTAAAAAGTCTCTACAGGGCGCTGATCTTATTACCAATAACTCTATTTGGCGACAGTTTCCAAAGCTTTGGTGCGAAAGCTGGGTTGATGGGCGTAATGTTTTAATTGGCGATGCCGCGCATACCTCACATTTTTCGATTGGCTCAGGAACACGTCTTGCGATGGAAGATGCTATAGCATTAGTTCATGCGCTGAAAGATAACGACGATATTGATGAAGCGCTAACAGTCTACGAGAAACATCGGCAACCTATCGCCAGTAAAATTGTAGGTGCAGCAAACACTTCTGCGCTTTGGTATGAAAAATTTGCTGAAAAAATGCAACTGGAGCCTATGGATTTTGCCTATGATTATCTCACTCGATCTGGACGTATGACAGACGAGCGCCTACATCGAATAGCCCCAAAGTTTGCAAAAAATTATAAGTCATTTAAGGTGCGTGATACTGATCTTTTCAATTAAAATACATGTTTGTTCTCAGAACCAAAACCATAAAATAATAAATAAAGTTAGGTTCGACATTAATACGTTTTGACTATTAAATAGCGGAGGGAAATATGTCTAACCTGAGCAATGGCGACATCCCCAATAGTAGGCAATCAGCAAAAAAAAATGATGGCCATAGAAAACATTCTTATTCTGACAGAATTGAAGATCCAGTATCAAAGCGAACGCCAGGAGCATTGGAAATTGGATTTGACAGGGCAGCCCATTCAAACTGTTCAGCGATACTTTGGCAAAATCTATTAAGAAATCCTGATAAGGTTGCGGTTAATGGACCAGCAGGATTACTAAGTTACAAAAAATTAATCAATTTGGCAGCAAAATGGGGAAACGCTTTCACTTCGGCTGGCTTACAGCCTGGTGGGAGGATAGCATTTCTTTTAGACGACACACCAACATTCATAGCGGCTTTTTACGGTGCCGTGCGGGCTGGATTTGTACCCGTATTACTGAATATTCAAACAAAACCAAATGAGCTCAATTATTTACTTAAAGATTCTGGCGCAGAACTAGCAGTCGTTGAAGGAAGCTTAACTGAGATTTATGCAGAGGCAGTTTTTGAAAACGTTAATTTAGGTACCGCAATACTAGCCAATAGTATGCTTGATAAAAAAGGATTTATAAATGCCTCAGTATTTTTAAAAAATCAAAAAACTGAATTAAAATGTGCTAACACATCTCCTGATGATATGGCATTTTGGATGTACTCGTCAGGTACAACTGGACGCCCAAAGGGCATCGTGCACTTGCATCATGATATGGCCTATATACAGGCATCATTTGGCAATAATATTCTAAAGCTTTCTAGTGATGATGTCTGCTACTCAGTACCGAAGGCTTATTTCGCTTATGGATTTGGCAACTCATTAATCTTTCCAATTTCTGAAGGCGCTACTACTCTTATGATATCAGGAAGCCCCAAGCCAGAAACGGTACTTACAGCGATCGAGACCTACAGGCCAACTGTTCTATTTGGCTTGCCAACTTTATATACCGCTTTGACGCATGCAGATAATATGCTCAACCGAGATCTTGCATCGCTACGCCAATCAATGTCAGCCGCTGAAATTCTATCTGAAGACGTTTATAAAGCCTGGAAACATAAAGTTGGGCATGGGCCAACGGAAGGTCTCGGATCTACCGAGATGTTGCATGTATATCTATCCAATAATTTAGATGATCACCGTATTGGGTCAGCGGGAGCCCGTGTACGTGGATTTGAAATTCGGCTTGAAGCTTCCAATGGTGATCCTGTAACTTTGGGAGAAGAAGGTGTGATGTATGTACGCGGCGACTCTTCTGCCCCGACCTATTGGCAACGTCCAGATAAAACTAAAGATACAATGCGCGGGGAATGGATTTACACCGGTGACCGTTTTGTCGAGCGGGATGGATATTATTACTTTCAAGGCCGTGCAGATGACCTTATTAAGATTTCAGGGCAATGGGTTTGGCCACTTGAAGTGGAGCGGTGCCTTAATGAACATCCGGACGTTCATGAATGCGCCGTTCTTGCGCATCAACTTGCCGACAAACGCATGGTTCTGTGTGCCGTCATTAGTTTGATCTCAGGTATCGAACCATCTGATCAACAGACACTCACACTGCGCAACCATGTAAAATCGTTTCTTACACCCTACAAATCTCCGCGGCTTTTCGAATATGTCACAGAAATTCCAAAGACTGGGACAGGAAAAATCGACCGGCAAGCACTCATAAAAAGGTCTAAACCAATAAAAGATAACAAAGGACTATTTACATAAAATGGGAAGAAACCCTACAATATTAAAACTAAAGGAATACCCATGAATTATGTTTTTAAGCCAACCCCGCCAGCTACAGTGGCAGTTTTAGAAACAACAGATCGGTTGCCAGTTCGGCGTATATTTTGTGTCGGTCGCAACTATGCCGCACACGCACGTGAAATGGGAACAGATCCGGACCGTGAGCCTCCTTTTTTCTTTACAAAACCAGCAGACGCTGTCGTCGATAGCGATCTTACTATCGCCTATCCTCCCCAAACCAAAAATCTTCATTATGAGGCTGAGTTAGTAGTAGTTATTGGTACGGCTGGGCGCAATGTAATGGAGACTGATAGCCTGTCCCATGTTTGGGGCTACGCCATAGGAAATGATTTGACACGTCGTGACCTACAACTTCAGGCACGAGAACAACGTCGTCCATGGGATATGGGCAAAGCCTTCGACAAATCAGCTATTATTGGCCCAGTTCACCAGTCTGAAAAAATTGGTCATCCAACTGAGGGCATAATTAGCCTTACCGTGAATGGTGAAATGAAACAAAATGCTAATATCACCGAGCTTATTTGGTCAGTCTCAGAAATAATTTCTATATTATCACACTCTATTAAACTGCAACCTGGTGATCTAATTATGACAGGTACGCCAGCCGGGGTTGGCCCACTAGTCGAAGGTGATACCTGCATTGTTTCAATTGATGGATTAGGTCAAATTAAGACGACTATTGGTCCAAGATTTTAGTATGAATTCCGAATAATTAGAAGAAAATTATAGTACTTTTTGAAAGGGACCAAAAAGACGTAGCTCCCTCAAAATAACCAGACACTACTCGATAAAATAATAATTAAACGCCCAGAAAGGTTACGTGATGACTTCAGATACTGAAAAAAATAAAGTTAAGAACGCTATGCAACCTGAGGACAGTTTAGAGCTTAAAGCACTTTACAAAGCGTTTGAAAACGAGAGTTTGATGCCTTTATGGACACAAATTGATGATTTGATGCCAATTCATCCAAAGCCGAAAGCGGTGCCACATGTCTGGAAATGGTCAAAGCTCTTACCATTGGCGGAGCAGGCAGGTAAACTAATCCCAGTGGGACGCGGTGGTGAAAGACGAGCTATTGGGCTTGCCAATCCTGGCCTTGACGGAAAAGCCTACATTAGCCCGACATTGTGGGCAGCGATCCAATATCTTGGACCACGCGAAACGGCACCTGAACATCGACACTCTCAAAATGCTTTTCGTTTTGTAGTTGAGGGCGAAGGGGTTTGGACCGTTGTAAACGGGGATCCGGTACGGATGTCACGTGGCGATTTATTACTAACACCGGGGTGGAGTTTTCATGGTCATCACAATGATACTGACGAGCCAATGGCCTGGATTGATGGCCTCGACATTCCATTCACACAGCAAATGGATGTTGGGTTTTTTGAATTTGGTTCAGAGCGCGTAACTGACTATGCAACGCCAGATTATTCTCGAAGTGAGCGACTTTGGGGTCACGCAGGTCTGCGGCCATTATCCCAATTGCAGAATATGCCCGCCTCACCTTTAGGCGCATATCGATGGGAACACACAGATCGAGCTCTGACCGAGCAATTATTGCTAGAAGATGAAGGACAACCCGCAACCACTGCTCAGGGTCATGCCGCCATACGTTATGTAAATCCCACCACGGGCGAGGATGTTATGCCAACAATTCGGTGTGAGTTCCACCGATTGCGTGTTGGTACTGAAACTATCCAACGGCAGGACGTTGGATCAACAGTTTTTCAAGTTTTTGATGGGCGTGGTGCAGTAGTATTAAATGGTATTACCCACAAACTAGAAAAAGGAGATATGTTTGTCGCCCCATCTTGGCTCCCCTGGTACTTACAAGCTGATACGCAACTTGATCTATTCCGGTTTTCAGATGCGCCAATTATGGAGCGCTTAAAGTTTATGCGTAGCAAACTCGAAGAGTAGAGGTAGTGGCGTCAGTAAGATCAGGATTAAGCCACAATGAACAAGTGGCACGCGCTGCCTCTATTTTACGCCAAGGAAAGGGTGCCCGTTACGATGCCTCAAATGCTCCAGTAGAGGATCTTTTGCTTGCAAGGCGTGGGGCAGCGTATTTTGCCCGCCAACTTAATAATCTTACCAACAGTGAAATTTATGGAGCGTCCCGAGTTACTGGGTGGACGCGCGCTGAGTTAATTTCTGATATAAGCTATAGCGCACGGGATATGGCTGTTTTACTAGCACAGGTCCGTTCCGGTAATGCTATTGAAGAGCTAAATCAAAAGTTCAATTTAAAACTTGCGGCCACCCTTCCCGCGCAGGCATTGCGTTATCTTTTTACACACACAGACATTCATTTAAACGTAGAATTTCGCGACCTCAACAACGAAGCTTGGGAATTGCAACTTTCCCAGGGCTCAAGTCCCATACTACCTATACGTCAAATTCCTTCTCTAAGGGCTAAGACACTTTGGCTTGGTGCTTATAATCTTGGTGCTGGCTGCCAAATAACGCACTTACCCACTGAAGTATTATTGGGTAATCCGGCCGCCCAATACAAAAAACTTTAATCAATAAACAGCAATTAGTTTCAGCCAACGGCAAAAAAATTATTGTTTAAAGGCCCGACTGACCGACCTGTTAACTACATTGGGCCTATCCTCGTAATAAAAAAGGTACTAGACACAATTCTGTTGATATTCAAAAATGGGTATCTCCAAATGAACGACGGGTATGTCATTGAAAAAACTGAATTTACAGTAAAGTTGGAACATTCAAAAATATTGTACAGGCAAGCTGCACTTTGGATGATAGGGGCAATTATTTCGTTCATTACAATGGCAATTGCCGGGCGAGCCGTTTCCGATGAACTCGATACTTTTGAAATTATGTTGTACAGATCTTTAATCGGTTTTTTAATAGTCATTTCATTTGCAAAAGTTACACAGACCTATCGTGAAATAAACTTCCAACAGTTTTCGATGCACTTTATTCGTAATATTTTTCACTTTATGGGTCAAAATCTATGGTTTTTTGCGCTTCCACTGATACCACTAGCCCAGTTGTTTGCATTAGAGTTTACATCCCCAATCTGGGTTGTACTCTTAGCGCCGTTGTTCTTGGGAGAACGATTAACACTTCGAAAAATATGTATTGCGGTACTTGGCTTCATTGGTGTCCTGATTGTTGCTAGACCCGAAATTGGCACTTTAAATATTGGAATTATTGCTGCTGCTGTAGCGGCCATTGGCTTTGCCACATCAGCAATAATAACACGCAAACTCACTGCAACCAACTCTCTTACAAAAATCCTATTTTTTTTAACTGGCTTGCAAATTATATTTGGCTTAATCTGCGCTGGATATGATGGCAAGATAACCCTTCCAACATATGACAGTATGCCCTGGCTAATACCGATCGGTATTGCGGGACTTACCGCGCATTTTTGTCTGACTAAATCACTAACTTTAGCACCAGCTAGTATTGTAATGCCGGTTGATTTTGTCCGACTTCCTCTTATCGCAATAATAGGAATGCTTTTTTATAGTGAGCCTATAGACATCTTGGTAGTTGTCGGCGCGATAATAATTTTGTTAGCTAATTATATTAATCTAAACCACAACAAATAGATCAAGGTCTTTTCCATAATCAATTATTAGCCTATGAGTGCTAGCAATAAGGAATATTGACACAATGATCTACTCAGGCAGTGAAGATTGGAACCAAACCAATAAAAAAAGAATATTGCTGTTTGCAATGTCAGGCCTTGGAAAAACTTATATCTCGTCAATGTTGAGAGAGCAAAGTAATTGGTTCCACTATTCGATAGATTACCGTATCGGTACGCACTATTTGGGCGATCACATTATTGATAATTGCAAAAAAATAGCGATGGATACACCATTTTTAGCTGACCTTTTGAAGTCTAATTCAATTTATATCGGATCAAATATTTCATTTGAAGACCTCAAACCATTGTCGACTTATCTAGGAAAGCCAGGTGAAACTTCAAAGGGTGGAATTCCCATAGAGGAATATCAAGTGCGGCAACTACAGCATTATAATGCGGAGCAGGCAGCGCTTATGGACACACCCCATTTTATAGACCGCACTGAAACCTTACATGGATATGAGAATTTTATATGTGATAGCAGTGGCTCAATTTGTGAAGTGCTTGATCCATGGGATAAAGACGACCCTATAATGAAATTATTGTCTAAAAATCTTTTAATGGTCTGGATTAAAGGTAC